>CALLBO010000059.1 GCA_937998875.1 uncultured Granulosicoccaceae bacterium | reverse complement strand
AACGCCTGAAACAATTTTGGCAGTGCCACCTCAGCGATTAACGATCTTGCAGCCGCAGCACCTGCACAAAAATGCGGACCTGCTCCAAAACTTACAGCTGACGAAGTATTGCGGTGAACATCAAAACACTCTGCATCACTGAAGATTGCTTCATCCCGATTCGCACTGCTAAACATTAAAAAAGCTCTGCCTTCGGGCTCAAACTGCACGTTACCTCTTGTGTACGGTTCAGCGATCCGCCTGGGCGACATACCAATGGGTGATATCCAGCGCGCATACTCCTCGAAAACCTGGCGCCAGCTTGCACCACCCTTTAAAACACTAGCAAGTTGTTCCGGGTGATTTAACAGAGCCCAGACACAACCGGCAATTGCATCTCGCGGCTCGTTCTGTCCACCGCTGATCGCAAGCTTTACGTTTGCCCTGACGCTCTCCATGGGCTGGCCAACTGATACCAGCACCTGCAGCAGTGACTCAGGTGCCAGATCAGAACCCGGTTCAAGCATTTGATCTATACACTGATCTATGAAGGCAGTGGAATCGATACATCGCTTCTCTACAGATTTATCGCCTGCATAATTTGCAATGCCGTCAATCATATTCTGCGAACAACGATCAAGTTGCTGCGGTGTCATGTTCGTTAAACCGGTAATGCATCGCAGCGCATTTGCCGCGACGGGCATTGCATAGTCCACAACCAGATTACAGCGGCTTTTCGATTTTAATCGCTCTATGATCTGGTCAGTGTAGAACTCGAATTGTTGTCTCCAGACCCGCTTGACGGTTCCAGGTGACAATGCCGGCATCGATTGTCTTCTTTCAACAACATGCTGAGCACCATCTTTGCGCATCATGTTTTCGCCCATCAGGACATTCATGAGCCCGCCCGGCTGCACGGAGGAAAACACCGCTACATTCTTCTCACACTCGACAATATCTTTATGACGAGTCAGGAGCGTCGCTTGCAGCTGCGGCACAAAACACACAGGTGTGCTCTTTCGCATTGACGCAAGCACAGGATAGGGATCGGCATTAAAGGCTACAAGATCAATATCGATTACCGGCACGGCCGAGGGCATAACGAGTGAGCATCCGCTGGCGTGGGTAAAACAGCTCTAAACCAATTGTTGAGTAGATAACGGTACAGAGAAGTGAAGGCGGGCTCTATTGACGCTAGAGAAAAACTGTAGCAGAGCCCGCTCATGGTAAATACTACTTACAAACCCCACTTAGCTGCGGTTTCAGCGAAAAATCCACGCGCCTTCTTTATCTTGATCCAGTTGTTCACATAGTTGATCCACACCTGATCATCCTGTGGCAACAGCATAGCGATAGGGGTTGGTGCACGCGCTGCGTCCACTGCAATTGGTACTATCTTGTCGAACTTCTTGGTCAGCGTCGCACCTTCGATATTCGACGTTACGAATACATCCGAGCGTCCGGACAGTACTTCCTGATGTTGAAGCGCCGGTGCTTCGATCGCTTTGATTTCAGAATCAGGGAACCATTCCTTAACCAGTTTTTCAAAAGTGGTTCCGAGTGTCGCGGCAACTTTGACATCGGCCTGATTGATTGAATCCCATCCATCAAAACGATCTGCTTTATCTGCTGTGGTGTAAGGCTGAATTTCAACAGCAATATAACTTTCCGAGTAACCCGCAGCTTTCATACGAGCTGGACTAATAGAGGCAGAACCTGTCATGTGATAATTACCGGCAACAACACCGTTGACCAGAGTTTTCCAGTCAGTAGGCACAAACTCAAGCTCGACACCGAGGTCTGCAGCGAGCTCAGTCATCACGTCAATGTCGTAGCCTTCATATTTATTGTTGGCGGGATCCTTCACGGTCATCGGGTTCCAGTCACCAGTGGTGCCAACCTTCAGAACGCCGTTGTTGAGAATATCTTTCAGCGCAGATTGCGCCATTACGGGCGTGGTGGTAATGCAGACCAAAGCGGCGGCTGCGATTGCCTTGATTAATTTCATGATTATCCTTTAGAAGCGGTCAAAACATCATCGTTGCATGGACCCAAAAACATTGCAATGGGACATTGCAATCAACCACGGAAATTCACACAAGATCCACGCAAATCTGGTAAGTTATTCGTTGATTTTCGTGCCCGCCAGACCCGCTATGTCCAACAAGACGGATGTTCAACACCGCGATACCCCGATCATCCGGATGCAATCGGTATCAAAGTTCTTCGGAACATTTCAAGCACTTAAGAGGGTGTCCATCGATGTAAATCTCGGTGAGCGGGTTGTGGTGTGCGGCCCATCCGGGTCTGGCAAGTCAACGCTGATACGCTGCATCAACCAGCTCGAAAAACACGATGAAGGAACCATCACCATCGATGGCCACAAACTTGATCGCAAAAAGCAAAGTCTTCAGGTAATTCATGACAACGTCGGTATGGTGTTTCAGCAATTCAATCTGTTCCCTCATCTAAGCGTTCTGGAGAACCTGACGCTCGGTCCGATCCGTTCACGAGGTGTCAGCAAGCACAACGCACGCAAACTGGCAATGCAATATCTCGAGCGTGTTCGAATTCCAGAGCAGGCCGAAAAGTACCCGACTCAACTTTCCGGTGGACAACAACAACGTGTGGCTATTGCACGATCACTGTGCATGGAGCCAAAAATCATGTTGTTTGATGAACCAACTTCCGCACTGGACCCCGAGATGATCAACGAGGTTTTGGATGTCATGGTAGAGCTGGCGGAAAGCGGCATGACGATGATCTGTGTGACGCATGAGATGGGGTTTGCCAGAAAAGTTGCCGACACCATGGTGTTTATGGATCACGGAGAAATTGTAGAAATGACAAACACGACCAAATTCTTTGAAGCTCCTGACAGTGAAAGATGTCAGGCGTTTCTACAACAAATTCTGCCACATTGATCTATCCCCAATAACATGATCAGGATTCTAATAGTCTTTTGCACGGCAGTATTGCTGTCTGCCTGCTCCGGTGAATGGGGTTGGTACGTCGTTAATCCTGCTACACCGAAGGGCATGACCAACCTCAAGTTCCTGCTGAGTGGTCTTGGTTATACCGTACTGTTGTCACTCACTGCGATCGTCATCTCAATTATCATCGGCTTACTTGTCGCCCTGCCCGGCTTATCTTCCAACCGGCTGCTTAAAGGATTTAACCGGGTTTACGTAGAGTTGGTTCGTGCCGTCCCGATACTGGTGATGATTTTGTGGGTCTACTACGGACTACCTCAGTTAATGGGCATCACCATAACTGTTTTCTGGGCCGGGGTTATCGCACTGGCACTTTCAGACAGCGCATTTGAAGCCGAGATATTCAGGGCTGGTATTCAGTCAATTGACAAAGGTCAGTACGAAGCGTCACATACGGTTGCACTCGGCTACATGGATACAATGCGGTTCATTATCCTACCGCAGGCTATCAAGCGAATACTTCCGGCTCTCGGCAATCAACTGGTTTACATGCTGAAGATGTCATCACTGGTCTCTGTCATTGGCATGCAGGAGTTAACGCGCAAAGCCAACGAACTGGTAGTAACAGAGTATCGACCATTAGAGATCTACACGGTATTACTGCTCGAATACCTTGTGCTGATATTGATTGTATCTGCCGGGGTGCGGTGGCTCGAGCGGCGAATGACTACTGATGAGCCACGTTAAGTCTACGGCACTAAAATCAGAAACAGGGCTGCGATCGCAGCCCTTTATACACAACTAATTATAAAACTCGTCTGCTACACCACCAGAGATAGAACGTCATACAGTTCAGCGTGATACTGAGTGCTGTCACCGGCCCACTCTTTGGCAACGGGCTCTGGTAATTCTACTGATGCCATAGAGTCTGAGGCAAACATCTCATCGTCATCATCCGACAGCAGTGATGTCACTGTTACGGGATTGGGATCTGCCAGAGCCGGCATTATCGGTGTCACAGCATCAGGAGACGGAGTAACGTTGATAGTCACGGTTGCAGAGCTTTCCGCACCTTCAGCATCAATAATCGTATACTCAAAAGCTTCCGTAATGTCAGTGTCGGTAGTTGGAGAAAAGTAGGTAAAATCACCGGTTTCGAAATCAAACTGCAGAGATCCTTCCTGCACAGAGTCAACAACAACAAAACTCTTAGTCAGGAAGGCATCCTGTGAAGGACCGGACTCACTGATTTCTCCCTCAGCATAAGTATAAGTAACACCGTCAAACACCATGCTAGTGATGCTGATATCAGTTTCCGAAATATCATCGACAATTGCATTACCAGTGACACTGGTAGAAGCAAAATTTGATAGTACACTAGGAACAGCATCTATCTCGCTTACAAGCAGGAGGTTTGGATCATCAGCCACCGATGAGTCATCCGGTTCGCCGTTAACATGTGCAATCTGCTCAAGCGCATCTCGCACCGAAATTGCCCCACCGAAGCCTACCGCATAGGTATTATCAAAGTTCGCTTCTGCGAAGGCTTGCCACTCTTGCTCGTTTGTGATCCTATGGGTGTCCGTCAACCCTCCCTGAGTTGGCTTTCCATCTGAAAAGAAGTAGTAGTTTGTTTCTTCGGCCCCAACAGGTGGCACATCTGTTTGCGCCATCGTTGCATCTATCGCAGCCTGGTAGTTGGTACCACTTCCATACGGGGCCAGATCAGCCAAAAATTCTTCCAGTGAATTTACACCTTCTGGAGTTGAAAGGTCCAACCAGTCAGATACTTCATCGCTTGGTATGTGATTTTTATCTACCGCATTTGAAGCACCACCATTATAAGTGGTGACTCCCTCATCTGTTACCTGAGCATCAAATGCAATTACCTTAACAGCTTTTACTTCCGGTCTTGCAGCAAAGTCTTCAACAGCCTGTATATTCCATTCCAATCTGGTTTGTGTTACACCATCAATTTCGATTGGCTCTTTCATACTGCTCGAGCGATCTATCACAACAACCGCATTGATAGATGCACCTCCACTACCTTCTACAGTAAGCTCATTTGGATTTGCAGCAAATACGGGTACCGGCTCGACTACCTCCAGGCTCACAACCGCCTGATCATCCTCTTCGGCGATATCGTTACCCGGAGTTGAATCGATATCTTCCTGATCCGCCGTTGCAACCTGCGCAATATTCTCGAGCGTGCCAGGTGTATTGACAACCGCACTTACTGCCAGTGTGATGGAATCTCCCGGTTTCAGATCTTCGTCATCGATTATCCATACACCGGTATCTGGATTAAAATCCCCGTTAGAAGATACATAATCCAGATCACCACTGGAGAAAAGATCTGCCAGTTGCGTCGAGACGCTCACACCACTAGCGGGTACCGCACTGACATTTGTGACAGTAATCGTATAAGCCACCGTATCACCTGCAATCGCTGACTCAATGGTTGAATTGCCGTCCGTGATCAACTGTTCGAGTTCAAGATCTATGGTCTCAGGCACTGTCAGTACAACGCTGTCTTCATCATCTTCCAGTTGATCGCCGGTACGATCACCATCGTTATTATTGACTGTTGAATCCGGATCAACCTGATCTGCCGCAACTACCTGAGCCAGATTGGTAAGCTCACCAGTGTCTACAACTTCTGCCTCTATTGTCAGCGTTGCAGTTTCATTAACAGCGAGATCCCCGATGGTCCAGACTCCTTCCGACGCATTAAACTCCGGTTCTGCCAGCACATATCCCTCAGACACAGCTTGAGCGACAACCGCACCAGCCTGCTCACCAATGTGATGCGTGTCTTCCCAAAGTGTAGGATCTTGCGCGTATGGTTGAATGAATTCACCCAGATTAATTGCCGTCACTTGCGCTGTTGTTGTCGCGGCTATCGCTGCATCAACATACTCACCCCACGGAGCTACGGGATCATTCACCTCAGTTTCAGCAGGAATTAGAAACACAATATCGGTTGTTGGTGAAAGACCTGCGATTACGCCAAACAGTTCTTCCAGATCTGCCTGATAGTCAGCCGGTGTTGTACCAGCAATGTATTCGTTTACACCAAACGCAGTAATAACGGTGTCTGCTACCGTTCCCTCAAGTGCCGGTTGCCAGTCACTCTCAGCCAGCATCTCTGCAACCGTGTGACCGCTGATTGCGAAAGTATCAGATGTTACGCTACCTTGTGTTGATTCAAAATATTCTGTAACCGGATCTACAATAGACCCGGATCGACTATCAACCATCCAGCTATCACCGAGAAATGATAGGTGTGTGACATCACCATCGGTGCTGTTCCCAAGATAGGAAACTCCATCTGGCAGTACATCTTTCACTGCTACACCAGTGGCGGCATCCGGCCCTTTATTGACTACTGTCAGTGTCCACTCAACACTTTCTCCAGGCGCAGCAGTTTGCGGAACCACCTCTTTCACCAGCTCAAGATCGGCAGCAACTGCATCTATTGTTGCTTCATCCTCATTGTTGGTGGAATCATTGTCATAAGTAGCGCTTGTAACGGTCGCCGTATTGACCTGGGGTGCAACTTCATCAACAGTGACAGTAACTTCAAAACTCACTGAGTCACCAGATGCCAGATTGCCAAGTGCGATTTCACCTTTTACAGGGTCAAAACGCACATCATTGGATTTAACAAACGTCGTTCCTGACGGCAGCGCGTCTGTAACCACAACGCTCTCTGCAGCGTCGGGCCCATTATTGGTAACAACGATGGTCCAGACCACTTCACTACCAAGATCCGGTGCTGGATCGCTCGCCGATTTTTCTATCATTAAGTCTGCTGCGATGGCATCGACCTCAGCATCATCTTCATTATTGCTGTCATCATTGTCGAAGGTATCACTAGAGACTGACGCCGTATTTACTCTCGCGCCCTCGGCATCATCGACTTTCACGGTGATTTCCAGGGTAACGGATTCACCACTATCCAGATCACCGAGTGCAATTTCACCCGTTTCAGGCACGTAGCGATCATCACTCGAGTTGATAAACGTGGTTCCCGCAGGTTGCAGATCACGGACTGACACATTCTCTGCCGCATCAGGGCCATTATTGGTAACAATGATTGTCCAAACCACTTCACTACCAAGATCAGGTGCCGGATCATTCACCGACTTTTCTATCATTAGATCTGCCGCGATTGCATCTACCTCAGCATCATCTTCATTGTTGCTGTCATCGTTATCGTAGGTATCACTCGTGACTGATGCGGTGTTTACCCTTGCCCCTTCAGCATCATCAACCTTCACCACGATATCAATAGAAACTGATTCACCACTATCCAGGTCTCCGAGGTCAATTTCACCAGTTTCAGGCACAAAACGATCATCACTCGAGCTGATAAACGTGGTTCCTACAGGCTGCACATCGCGCACTGATACATTCTCCGCCGTATCAGGGCCGTTGTTGGTTACGACGATGGTCCATACCACTTCACTGCCAAGATCCGGTGTCGGATCACTCACCGACTTTTCTATCATCAGATCCGCCGCAATAGCGTCTACAACCGCGCTATCTTCATTGTTAGCCAGGTTGCTGTCATAGGTATCGCTGGTCACAGATGCAGTATTGGTACGAGCACCATCCGCATCATCAACGGTCACCGTAATGTCCAGACTGACCGATTCACCAGATGCGAGATTACCAAGAGCGACTTCACCTTCAGCACTAAGTTCCGTATTACTGGATGACACAAATGTTGTACCTTCCGGCAAGGCGTCCTTCAAAACTACGTTTTCCGCAGTATCCGGCCCGTTGTTTACAACCTCTATCGTCCATACCACCTCATCACCCAGATTCGGCGCTGGCTCATCGACAGTTTTGGAAATCGCAAGATCAGCATCGACCGCATCTATGCTGGCGACGGCAATATTGTTTTCAGGATTGGAGTCTTCAGTATCGCTGGTAACAAGCGCGATATTGGTCTGTACAGCTGCAGCATCCGTTGCGATGGTTGTAATCTGCAACAAAGCGCTTTCACCATTTGCCAGATCACCTATTTGCCAACTACCTGCTGCGTCGTCGAATTCGCCCAGCGTGGTTGAGTCTGAAACGTATTCCACTCCACCTGGAAGATTGTCGTTCACAACAACCTTTTCAGCATCGTCAGGACCATTGTTGGTCACCATTATCGTCCAAACCACCTCCCCGTTAAGGTTCGGGGTCGGGTTATCGACCAGCTTTACTATCTGTAGATCAGCACCGGATTCTACCTGATGCTCACAAGCACATAAGCACGCCACACATGTCGCGCCATCGATACCGGCCTCAGATTCGGTTTCAGTTGAAACAATTACAGTGGTTTCCGCTACCGTGACAACAGCCTCTGCAGCGTTATTGGATTGATCGTTGTCTGCTGTGTTACTAGAGGCAACAGCAGTGTTTACGTATTGCGCCCCGGCTTCGGTATCAACCCGGGTGCTGATGGTCATTTCTGCCGATTCCCCATCCGCCAGATGACCCACATTCCACACACCGGACTCAAACACATAAGCACCCGATGATGCGCGAGCTCCAACAAAGGTCAACCCGTCAGGTAATGCTTCACTAACCTTCGAATGCCATGCTGTGTCCGGCCCCGAATTAGTTACAGTAACAACCCACTCCACAACTTCACCCACTTCGGGCTCCGGATTACTGACTGTTTTAGTTAGAGAAAGGTCAGCATTAGTCGGCTCCCAGGGATCGACTGCAATGGTATTGGTGTCGTTCGAAGGATTACAGTCGTGCGTGTCAGTACTAACAGTAGCGTAGTTGTTAATGTAGTCATCAACGTCCGTGACTACCATGGTCACAGATGCCGTAGCTGTCTGACCGACTTCCAGCCCACCAATCGTCCACAGACCCTCTGAAACTTCTAAATTGCCCGACGATGCATTTCCTGAACGAAACTCCATTCCTTCAGGCAGCAAATCGTCAACACGCACATTCTCAGCGAAAGACTCACCGATGTTCGATACGGTTATTGTCCATGTGACTTCCTGACCCAACTGCGGTGTGTAATCGTCAGCTGATTTTTGAATAGATAAATCGGTTATCGCTGGATCGGCCATTGGTTTTACCTCTGAGTAGTTCGCTGAATACAATTTGTATCGGAGCTACCTGCGAGGCATGATGCGTTCCACTGATTCAGGGCAGTGCGTCTTCCAGCTCGTGCTAATGTGAATCGGTTCACATTTTTTGCAGTGACAGTCAGCTGCTGGTATTCCTCCCGATCCAGGTCGGTGCGGCGAGCCTTCGTTACAATCCGCGAGGTTATTGCACCGTAGAAGAAGCGTCGCTAAACAGCGGGCTAGGTTGAAGCACTTGGCAGAGAAGCATTACAGGCTGTATATTTGAATAAAAAAAGCCTACTTGCTTAACTACTGCTCGGTAAGCGCTTTCTCGCGAGCTCTGTTCAACGGCGTCAACAAATACTGAAGCACGGATTTTTGCCCGGCCAGTACATCTATCTCTGCGACCATACCGGGAATGATAGTGAGTTCGCGTCCATCTTTTGAACCCATGGTTGTAGACTCGGTTCTGATACGCACCGGATAGTAGGTTTCGCCCTTCTCATTGCTGACTGTATCAACACCAATGTATTCGACTACCCCGTCCATTCCGCCGTAAATCGTAAAGTCGTAGGCAGTAAATTTAACGGTTGCCTTTTGATCTGAGTGAATGAAACCAATGTCTTCCGGGCGGATATTGGCTTCAACCAGCAGCGTGTCGTTGATCGGAACAATTTCCATCACACTTTCACCGCCGCGTATTACGCCACCTTCGCCTGCAATATGAATCTTGTTGACAGTGCCATGTGTTGGTGAAAGTAGCGTCTTCCTTTTAAGCGCATCATAAGAACGGTCAAGTGCACTGTTCAGCGTTGCAAGCTCCGTACGCAGAGCATCATGTGCGTCAAGTGCATTTCTACTGGTTTCGCTAATCAGTGTATTAAGATTTCCCTGCAACATATCGACATCACGTCGAGCACGGATCATATCGAGTTTAGTCATAGACTTCTGGCCGAGCTGTAGTACTTTGAGCTCGCTGTTGGCATGACCCAACAGTTTTTCAGCACTGCTTTTCTTTGTATTGTAATCCGCGCGGCGCGCCATAAACAGTTCGTTTTCAGTTGTTACAGAACCGGAGTCAATGGCGTCTGGATAAACGGGATCAGAGAAGTTGTCGGCCTCTGCCTGCAGACGGCTCATCCGGGCAATAACAAGATCGCGACGGGCGATTGTTTCGTTGTAATTCGCAGTTGCGACAGTGTCATCAAGACTCAATACCGCCTGGCCTTTCTCAACAATATCGCCCTCTTTTACAGGTATCGCAACGACAATACCGTCATCAAGACTTTGTATTGTCTGTACTTTGCTACTTGGAATTACCTTACCGCTTCCCCTGGTTACCTGATCAATCTTTGCATATGATGCCCACAACACCAGACAAGCTACACACGCAAGACAGACCATTGGCACCCATCTGGATTTCATGTGCACCACTTTTTTCTGCAATCCGGCTCCTTCACTGTGTAGCTCCAGTGCAGAGGTTGCTACTGGTACCTGTACTTTCATGTCGGCGAATGCCGTTTGCTTTGCTTTATCCGTTTCCCCGGTAGTTACCGGCTCCTCCGATTTCACCAGTCCAAGGTGGTCAAGTTCCGCCAGATCCCAACCGGGTTTCTTTGCAGTTTTTGCCACTACAGGTTTCGTGTCAGCCGCACTACTTTTCTTTTTTACACTCATACGGGTGCAGCGCTCTTTTTACTGACTGTGATCTCTGCTTTATTTCTCTGGCGTTGATCAACACCCGGTACCGCTGCCGGCGGGCCATCGGCTACAACCCGCCCTTTCTCCATCACAATGGCGCGGTCGACAAGCTGTAGAACACCTTTCTTATGAGTAGCAATAATAAGATTTACCCGGCCACTCTGCTTTAACTGCCGAAGGGTTTCGATTACTGTTTTTTCCGTTTGAGGATCCAGGTTGGAAGTTGGCTCATCTAACAACAGTACCGGATAGTTTCGCACCAGACAGCGCACCAATGCCACGGCACGACGCTGACCACCGGATAGCAAAGCACCTCGTTCGCCAACTTCAGCGTTCAAGCCTTGTGGATGACTGTTGATATACTCATGCAGCCCGACACCCATCACTGCCTTCATTATTTTTTGATCAGTGATTTGTGCATCACCCAGCTTAATGTTGTCACGTAGGGACCCATTAAACAGGGCAACTTCCTGAGGCACATATCCAACCTGTTGTCGCAGCACTGCCGGATGATATTGGGTAACGTCTATACCATTAATCAGTATCGTACCTTTATCCGGCGGTAGTAAACCCGCCATGATCTTTAGCATGGTGCTTTTACCGCATCCTATCCTCCCTAGCAAAGCGACGCTTTCTTTCGAATCAATATTCAGCTGCTTCACATCCAGCGCCGGCGTTGGAAAACCAGGATAAGAAAACACTGTACTATCAAAGTGAAAGTCCGCTTTGAATGACTCGCTTGTTACATACTGGCGTCGATGGTCCACCTCGGTTTCCATCTGCATGACATCATTTAACGAATCAAGCGACTGCAAGGTTTGCTGCAGACGTGTCATCAGCCCTGAAACCATCGCTAATGGTGCCATACATCGACTGGTCAGCATGACTGTGGCAATCAACCCTCCCATCGACAGCTGTCCTGCGTTTACCAGGTAAACACCTGCCACAATAACAGCCACCGAAGTAAGGTTTATCAGGGATGTCGTCGCCGAGTTACCCACCAATGCGTACCAGTGAGATTTAACACCACTCATGGCCGAACTTTCCAGAAGTTTGTTCATGCGTCGCAGAAGGTAACCTTCGGCATTATTAGCTTTTACCGACTCAAGGCTTGCGACGCTTTCACCAATCAGTGTCTGTCTCTCAATACTGGAAGCAGTGGCATTTTTTACTGATTTATAGAGTGGCACCTGCAGGGCAATGTTAATTGCAATTCCGATCGCAACCGCCAGTAGCAGTAGCCAGCCAACCGGGCCCGCCACAAAAAAGATTACACCGATCATTAACAGCGAGAATGGCAGATCTGCAAGAGCGAGCATCGCAGCTGATACAAAAAACTCTCGCAATGTTTCATAGGCCTTAACCCTGTTTGCCAACTCGCCGGAAGACGTCGGAATTGAGCGCAAAGAAAGGGAAAGGACTTGTTCAAACAATACACCGGCGAGTTCAAAATCCATCTCACGTCCGGCTTTTTCGAGTAGTGCTCCTCGAACCAGCCGAATAAGCAGGTCGAAAAGGTAAACCAGGGTTACGCCAATTGCGAGTACCCATAGAGTTTCCACCGCATGATTCGGCACCACTTTGTCGTACACTATCATCACGAAAAACGGCATCGATAACGCAAACAGATTTACCAGTAGCGAGGCTGGCAGCATTTGCAGATAGTAGGCGCGGTATCGCCATAAAGTACGCCAGAACCACCGCTGCCTGTTGGCAGCAATGTCCATATCCGCAGCGCTGTCCATTTCCTGAGCAGCGTTTACATTAGTTAGTGTGAATGCATAACCAGTGTATTGACGATTTATTACGTCAACCGTGGTCGACCGTAGCTCTGAATTAGCATCGAGAACAAAATATTCGTTGGACGCCGCGCCTGGATTGCTGAAAATCACGCCAACCTGATTACCCTGAAGCAGCACGATCAGCGGGCCAATATGACAGCCAAGCTGTTGCAGCGCCTCTTTACAGAGAGTCGCTTTAAATCCGGCGCGGGCAGCCACACGCGGAAAGAGCGCTGGCGTTACACCCTGATGAGCGTCAACCGGCAACGATGAAAACACAGACTGCTTGTCCAGCTTACGGTCACTTCGCAACGCGATATGACGCAAACATTCAAACAGCAAATCAACAGGCGGATCGGATTTCATAAACTACTTAGCACCAGAGGCTGACAATACCAATGGCCAAAAACATTTGTATATCATTCACTTAAGAATTTCAGGGCAAACTACCGGGATGCTTTGGCCAAAAAAACACGGATCTACACACTATATATAGCAGCCGGTGAGGAAACGGTAATACCTGAGTTACTCAGTTGTCAGTCACCCCGGCATACAGCGAGAGGTGCGGTGACTCAGTCTCTTGCAAAGTCAATCAAGCAGCCACCTGGCTAATGCCGGGTTGCAGCTGCAATGCATTGCGCAAAGCAGCTTATGGAAATAGCTCGGTTGAAATCCGGGTTATCAGCCCGCAGCCACAGAGGGCAAACCAGCGAGTGCCATCGCAAGCTCGGACTCATCATAGGTTTGGTTGTCTAGCTTACCGGCAAAGAAATCAGTATAAGCCTGCATATCAAAGTGGCCGTGACCACACAGGTTAAACAGAATAGTCTCACTCTTGCCTTCTTCTTTGCATCGCAACGCTTCGATGATTGCACCGCGAACGGCATGTGTCGCCTCTGGTGCTGGAATAATACTTTCGGTTCTACCGAACAGGACACCTGCCTCAAAGCATTCTAGTTGATCAAGGGCTTTGGCTTCAGACAGACCCAACTCATACAGATGACTTAGAATAGGTGCCATCCCATGATAGCGAAGTCCGCCAGCATGAAACCCTGACGGTACAAAGCTCGAGCCCAGAGTATGCATTTGCATCAACGGTGTTGATTGCCCGGTATCGCCGAAGTCATAAGCGTACTTGCCACGTGTTAGCGATGGACAGGCAGCAGGCTCGATAGCAACCAACCGCACATCCTGCCCACCACGCAGTTTCTCACCTAGAAACGGCAATGCAATGCCGGCAAAGTTACTTCCACCACCTGAGCAACCGACAACAACGTCAGGGTAGTCACCCGCCATTTCCATCTGCCGCATCGCTTCCTGACCAATTACAGTCTGATGCATCAATACATGGTTGAGCACACTCCCCAGCGCGTACTTGGTATCGTCGTTAGTCGCTGCTACCTCAACCGCTTCACTGATTGCGATGCCCAGGCTCCCGGTGCTGTCCGGTGTCTTTTCAAGAATTGCCCGCCCCGCATTGGTCAGTTCACTCGGGCTGGCAACGCAGCTGGCACCAAAAGTTTCCATCATCGCTTTGCGATAAGGCTTTTGATTAAAGCTAACCTTAACCATAAAGACCTGAACTTCAAGATCAAACAAAGCCGCCGCATAGGCGAGGGATGATCCCCACTGCCCGGCTCCGGTTTCAGTCGCAATACGATTAATGCCCTGAGCTTTGTTATAGAAAGCCTGTGGGATAGCAGTATTAGGCTTGTGACTACCGGACGGACTCACGCCTTCGTACTTGTAGTAAATCCTGGCTGGTGTATCTAGAGCTTTCTCGAGTCTATGCGCACGATACAATGGTGTTGGTCGCCACTGCTGATAAGCACTCCTGACAGGCTGCGGGATTTCAATCTCCCGCTCCTGACTGACCTCCTGCATGATGAGCTCCATCGGAAACAACGGAGCAAGATCGTCCGGGCCGATCGGCTGGCCGGTACCGGGGTTCAATACCGGTGGCAACGGTTTAGGCAAATCTGCCTGAATGTTGTACCAGAACTTCGGAATGTCTTTTTCGGTAAGTAGATATTTCGTTTGATCTGACACTATAGTTCTCCTTCGATGTGTCCTGATCTTATCGCTTCTGTTCTGGATTAGAAAGAAGTCTGCAGATATTTAGTTCGCTGGAATAAAGAAACTAAGACTAAATCCGCTCCAGCGACTCAATACCCAATAAGCTCAAACCACAGGTTAAAGTTCGAGACGTGAGCCCGCACAATTGCAAACGGCTTTTCTGTATTGCATCGGTTTCGGCATCGCGTACGGAGCACTGATCAAAAAACCTGGCAAACAACTGGGCAAGGTCAAACAGATAGTTGCACAAAAGGTTGGGTTTATATTCTACAAGCACGTCATAGATCACTTCATCGAAGCGCAGCAGCTGCATTGCAAGCTGTCGTTCAACCAATTCAGTAAATACAACTTCATCACCTGCAGCCTTTAGTCTTTCAGTGTCGGTATCGAGCTTACGTAAAATCCCGTGCACACGGGCATTGGCGTACTGAAGGTAGGTTGCGGTATTGCCCCGCAACGCAAGCATTTTGTCGTAGCTGAATTTATAGTCGGAGGTTCTGTTCTGCGACAAATCTGCGTATTTCAGCGCACCCAGACCCACTACCCGACCGATCTCCTGTTGTCGGCTGTCTTCAAGATTCGGATTCTGTTCTTTCGCAACTGCAAGTGCTCGACTTTCTGCTTCATCCAGCAATCCTTCAAGCCCAACGGTGTCACCGGCACGGGTTTTAAAAGGCTTGCCGTCATCACCCATCACAGTACCAAAACTGACATGCGTCATTTCAACATCTTTATAGCCCCACAGTTTCGACGCTGCAAACAGCTTATCGAAATGATCATGCTGACGATGATCAACAACATAGAGCATACTATCTGCCTGCCACTGCTCTACTCGATGCTTGATAGTTGCAAGATCAGTAGTCGGGTAGAGAAACGCACCATCTTTCTTGCGAATGATCATTGGTGCTTCAAATCCATCCAGAAAAACACAAATGGCACCGTCGCTTTCAGTGGCCAGACCGTTTGCAGTCAGCTCTTTTACAATGCCCTCCAGTTGATTCTGGTAATAACTTTCTCCAAGAATGTGGTCGAATTTAATATTAAGCCTGTCATAGATACGCTGTATGTCTTCAAGACAGTAAGGCAGAAATTCATCCCACAAAGCTTTATTTTCATTTCCACCCGCGTGAAGCTTCGCGGTTTCCTCAAGAACCTGCTGCCCGATGCTGGCATGCTTCTTTGCCACCTCAGCAACTTCGGGATCACAATCTTCAACAGCGGATTTGTACGACTGTATCAGCTCATCCTGCACTGCAAGCTTTTCTGCTAAACGCTGCAGATCTTTTTTCTGCTGCTTAAGTTTGCCCTTGTTATTACCATGGTCTTCAGCCTCTATACGTTCAACTGCATCCAGCTGCTTCTGCTTCAGCGCTTCTGCCTCCGGCAGCTTTTTCACAGCACTGTGATAGTCCATCAGCACGCGCACATATTTATACAGTCGGCTGAGCTCCTGCACTGGATTCTTATCGTAAGCTGCGCGATCGACAAAATTCTTATAGCCATAGATGATCATGCCGAACTGCGTTCCCCAGTCACCAAGATGATTATCCGTAATCACTTTATGACCGATAAACCGGTGTATATTTGCCAGCGCATCACCAATAACGGTTGATCTGATATGGCCCACGTGCATTGGTTTGGCGACATTTGGCGATGAAAGATCGATGACCACGGTACGAGGCTTTGCCACCTGTTCCACACCCAGCTTCTCCCCCGAGTTAGCGAGGCTCAGCTGCGAGGTGATCCAACTGTCTTTGAAGGTCAGATTGATAAACCCCGGGCCCGCAAGTTCAACGCTGTCACAGATATCGTCGAGCGATACCGCCTTCAGCAATTCCGCAGCAACGTCGCGTGGCGGCTTGCCGAGCTTCTTGCCCAGCGCCATCGCACAGTTGACTTGATAATCGCCAAACTTGTCGTCCTGCGTTGGTTTGATCATACCGAGCAGTGCGTCCACCTGCTCCGCCTCATCCACAAGCGATTCAAGCGCGGGCAAAAATCGCATTTGTATTTCAGACAGGAGTTTCATCGACAGTGCTACCGGGATGCAGGGGAACAGACCAATTGTAATTCAAATACAGCAGAAGTCTTCATTTTGATCCGTTCAGACTGCGTTGATTCGTGCGGTGGTCGTCCGGTCAAAAATGCTGGTCAAAACTCAAGTAAAACTAAAACCAGTCGATACCCTGCTCTTCGAATACGGCACTTTGCCGTAACTCTGTTAATAACCGGCGCGAGATCGGAGTACATGATGACGGCACGGGTCTGCCTGATAAATTGCCTTGCGGCCGGATTACTGACGTTATCCTGCAGCTCTGCCGGTATTGCTGCGCAAACTCGTTTGCCCGAGCAATTCAACCAGATCAAACAGACTGTACTCGAAACCGTATCTGAGTCTCAGCGGGTAGGAGCTGCCACCACCTACCGACTGCTCGCAGAGAATCTAACCGCGTTCAGATCACTAAGCACGAGAGTAAACCAGGCGCTTCACATGGATGACGTCATAGAAGAGCTGGCGACTGAACTCGACGTTATTGCCGGTAACTTTGAAAAAGCCGCTAAGCTGCGCGTCGAATATGGCAAGAATACTGAAGCCAGCAACGCCATCATGGCTCGCAAGCACCGCGAAACGCAGAACGCAATTGATGAAATCAACCGCCGCATCCAACAGACGCAGGCAGAACTGAATCGTGCGCAAACGGCTGTCAATACCACAGACCTGCAACGGGATAAAAACCGCATTATTATCAGCTCGAATCAAAGCGTGCTCAATTCCCTCGACGCACAAAAACTGATCTGGGAACGATTTGCAGATTCACAGTCACGCTTGATGACAACTTTTACAGCGAGCACAGAGCGCGTGGATTTCGTTCTTTTTGTACTCGAAAAGAATGCACAGGTATACCGCGAAGCGGCTAACACCGCGCAACTAAGACGAAATGTCCGACTGGCGTTGCAGGATCTTCAGTCACTCGGTGCGATAGAAAACTCACTAATTGACCTCGCCGCCAGTTGGCGAGAGGTGGACGCAATCGTTTCAGAGATCGGCAGAGAGGAGTTTGTAAACTATGCAGACAGCTGATTCAAAGCGAACATCGCGAAAAGTCGTTGCCAGTCTGGTAGTTGCTGCTGCAGTTATCTGGACAGCCGGGCTGAATTATAAAAAGAAGCAACACGACGCGACAATTGACTGGCACCATGTCAGCACCGCGCTAATGGAAGTGGAAGGTGCCAAGCGCGAGTTGCACCTCAGCCTGCAGGAGCGTATCAGTCGCGAGCAGCAGGTCCCATCACTACGACGGCAATAACTAATACATTTTATTTTACGTATTTCTGGCGTGTCTATTGTTATGCTTACGGGCTTGATCCATTACCCCTCCGGCAGCAAAGAGCAGCATGGGCATCCACTGGTTTTCAAAAAAGCAAACACAAGAGCAACAAACCCTCGGGTTAATCTTGCCGGGTGGTGGTGCGCGCAACGCTTATCAAGTGGGTGTGTTAAAAGCAGTTGAAGAGCTGGTTGCTGCAAAAAACCCTTCTCCCTTCCCGGTGGTCACCGGTACTTCGGCCGGCTCACTTAATGCCGGTATGATCGCCAGCAGGTCGATGGATTTCAGTGATGGTATTGAGCGACTGCTCGGCATGTGGGAAAACCTGCAGATGGATATGGTCGTTCGAACCGACACGAAGAGTTCGGCCAAAATTGGAGCCAGATGGCTGTGGTCATTTGCCAGCGGTGGGGGTGGCAACTCGCAACCGGATTCACTCCTTGACAACACCCCGCTCCGATCACTGATTGAAAATCACGTCAACCTCGCACGCATGCGCCAGTGCATTCACAGCGGACATTTGCGCGCACTGGGGATCACCGCGTCATCGTACGGTAGAGGCGCATCGCTCACGTACTACGAAGGCCAGGAAGAACTCCAGCCCTGGGAGCGCACTCGCCGCTTCGGTCTGCCAACACGTCTGGCGGTTGACCACTTCATGGCATCTATTGCGATACCCGTGGTTTTTCCAGCAGTAAAAATTGACAACGAATACCATGGCGACGGTTCTATGCGGGAGTCGGCACCTTTGAGCCCGGCGTTACACCTTGGCGCAAATAAGCTACTGATTATCAGTGTGCGAAATCCGCAGACCGAATACGATCCTCGCAACACCACTGCAAGCTATCCAAATCTGGGTTTTGTCGCAGGTTATATGTTCGATACCTTGTTCATGGATCGCCTCGATTCCGATATCGAAAGACTCAAACGCATTAACTTCGCCCTGTCTCAGGCAAAGCAAGTGACATTCAAACACAACGATTCAATCCTGCGCCCGGTAGACTTTCTGGTCATCTCGCCCAGCGTTGATATCAGAGACATCGTCGCCAAACATGTCGGCCGATTCCCGCGGTCTATGCGCATTCTGTTAAGCGGCCTGGGCGCGATGACCAAAGAGGGGCGACCGCTCACGAGTTACCTGCTATTTGACTCCAACTTTGCACGCGATCTGATCGAGCTTGGCTATAACGACGGCTACGCCCAGCGTGAAAAACTCCAGGAACTACTCGAGCTCTAGCTGTTTTATTTTGTAGCCGGGCCTTTTCATAATTCCTCCCACTATGCAGGTCATTCGCGATCACCCTTTACGTGAGCATGTGTGTATGTTTCCATGCCACCACAACTCATTCGAAAGGCGACAAACATGACGATCAAAGTAGGCGATGCCGTTCCGGCAGGTGCGCTGGGCCACATGGGCGAAAAAGGCCCTGAATCAATCTCCACCGAAGAACTCTTCAATGGCAAGAAAGTCGTTCTCTTTGCAGTGCCGGGTGCTTTTACCCCGACTTGCTCTGAATCCCACTTGCCAAGCTTTGTCGCTAACGCCGATAAAATAAAAGCCAAAGGCGTAGACCGCATCGTCTGCATGTCGGTCAACGATCCTTTCGTCATGAGCGCGTGGGGGAAATCGCAGAACGCCGATGAGATCCTTATGGCCGCCGATGGCAGTGCCGCCTACACCCGCGCGCTCGGTCTGGAGCTCGATTTGATGGAGCGAGGACTGGGCATCCGATCCCAGCGCTTTTCAATGATTGTTGATAACGGTACGGTGACTCATCTGAATGTCGAAGAGGGCCCCACCTACGAGGTCAGCTCGGCAGAAAAAATCCTCGAACAACTCTAGCTGGCCAGCGATCTGACACGCCGGTTTGCGCTAGACTATTGCCATACACATTTGCGGTAGTCTCGCAAAAAGAAGCTCACCGGCAGTAACCTGCCGACACAGGAAATAATCATGAATATCTTAGAATCACTGATCGGCGACCAAAATTCCGGCGTGGTGAAAGAACTCGCACGGCAGCTCGGTGTTGATGAAAACCAGGCACGTGCTGCAGCAGGGCAGCTCATACCGGCCCTGTCGCGAGGATTAAAAAATAACGCATCGACAGACGCCGGTTTATCCAGCCTTGTTAATGCGCTACAGGAAGGCAATCACCACAACTACCTCGATAACCTGTCGTCTCTCGGGCAGACCAACACCATAAAAGACGGCAACTCAATTCTTGGTCACATTTTCGGCAGCAAAGATGTTAGCCGCAATGTCGCAAACTACGGCGCTAATCAAGCAGGATTAACGTCAACCTTGATGAAAAAGGCCCTGCCTATTCTCGCACCTCTGGTTTTGAGTGCTTTGAGTAAGAAGCTGCTCGGTAAAGGTAACAACAGCGGTGGTATTTTCGGTGGTAGTAAAACCAACAACAGCGATATATTCGGTACCGGAGTTGCTGCCAATAAAAACCGTGGCATGCTTGAAACCTTTCTGGATGCTGATAAGGACGGATCAATGTGGGATGACTTACTGAGCATGGCCGTAAAAGCTGCTGTGAGGTAAGCAGCGGAGACAAGTGCGAATCTTATCCTCGTAGCGCGCATGACCCTCCCACAAGTGGGCACAGGTGGGAGGGTTTAATAATTCCTCAAAGCATCAAGAGGCTTATTGCTTTTAGAAGAAACGATACCCGCTTTAAACAGGATTTTGTTTCAGTTATTACGATGTAAGTTGTTATCCCTTTCCGCTTCACGCCATTGTATGGCCGTAATTCTGCTACGGTCACGCACATCGTCAGGGCTTGATGGGCCGCCCCCGCCCTGCAATTCACGCTTTTTTCTTTTACGCGCTGCGAGATAGGCGGTTAGCAAAAGAACAAACAGAATTAACATAACCAGCCATGCAAACCAGTCTCCGGCGCGGGTGTAAAACGTATTCACACCCGCCGTAGGCACATCGGCAATAAAGTTTTGTGCACTTGATCTGAAGTGATCGGTACGAGCCAGTACGCGTCCGTGTGAATCGCTTGCGAGCGACACACCTTTATAAGTGGGCCTGAATACAGACAACCCGTTTTCTACCCCGCGGTAAGTTGCCATTAAGCTGTGATGCGGCGCGAGGGTTCTCCAGTCTGCGGCTGGGGCAATAACAATATCCGCATTTCCTGCCTGACGTAGCAGTGCTGGAAAATCCATATCAAACCCTATGGTAAAAGCCAGCTTGCCATGCGGTGTATCGATCACCAAAGGCAGGCCATCACCCTTGATAATATTTTCGTTCCACAAGGGTTTAGCTTTCACATATTGACCGAGCTTATCGCCGGTAGGTGCAAACACAACCAGTTTGTTTTCGATCGGCTCTAGTATTTTATTCGGAGGATCTTCGATCAGGGCAATAGTTGCAATTAAATAGATATTATTCTGCCTGGCGAGCTCGGAGGCAGTTGCATTGAATTGCATCTCACCACTCTTGAAAGCCACGGCGCTTGCCTCGGCCCATGAGACTATCGACGCGCCCGCTTTTGCCAGTTGTGTGGTATGCGTCGCTAGTACCCGCAGTTGCTCAGCAAATGCAGCATCAACTATTTCACGATCAAAACCGGCCGCAAAGAAACTACCGGACAGTGCCGGAGTCTCACGCACTACACCCGCTCCCTCTAACGATTGCCAGAGCGGGGTTTGATCGGCTATCACTCCTGCGATACGAACTGTCGGGGCCTCATTCTCATCAAAGATTATTCGAAAGCCACCGGCAACAAAAACAATCATCAAGCACAATGCCAGCGGCATTAGCTGGCTGCGATTGCGTTGCCAAACAAAGCCGGAGTCCCAAAACGACGCCATTGTTGCCGCAAACCAGAAAATAACGAATGTAATTCCGTGAGTACCCGTCACACTAAGCAATTGCATTAGCTCATTGTTACCGACCTGGGTATAGGCTTTTTCGCCCATCGTGCCAAACGGCATCAACTGCGAAAATGTAAATCCCAATACAACGAAGACTGTTGGCAATACCAGCGGTCTGAGAAAGGTAGGTAGATACTCTCGTAGCGTTCTATCAGCAATAAAAGGCAATAACTCAATTATCGCTATACCCGCAATTAGAAAAAGATTTATGGGGCGGGCAACGGCTAAATAATCATGCAGCCGAACCAACAGACTGAGAAACAGCAGTACGTAAAGCACCACCATACCAGTTTTGACCGAAGTGTTTCGGGTGTAGCGGAGCAAAAATACCGGCGCTAGAAAAGCCGCCGAAGGAGTAACAAATCTACCCCCTGCCAAAATGACAAGAAATATCCCCATCAATAGCATGCCATATTTTTGCAAACCAACAAGTTCGCTGGTACGCCTCGATGTATCTACATCTGTATTCATTTATTCTTAATTAACCGCTGCATTATTCTGGTGTAACTTAGGCGACGCCATTCGACTTTAAAACTATCTATCCGAAGAATGTCGGCTCGATGCGTTTGCTAAACTGGCGCCCTTTTGAAACGTTATCAAAACAGAGGTCTCACACCGTTGGATTTTTACGCAAAATACCCTGAACGGATTGTCTGCCTCACTGAGGAAACCACCGAGACATTATACCTGTTGGGAGAACAGGATCGCATCGTTGGTATTTCCGGATTTACTGTGAGGCCACCACAGGCACGGCGGGAAAAACCCCGGGTCTCTGCGTTCACCACTGCCAAAATTGACAAGATAATGGATCTGAGACCCGATCTGGTCATCGGATTTTCAGATCTGCAGGCAGATATAGCCCGCGATTTGATCAAACTGGGCGCTAACGTCCTGCTGTTGAACCACCGCTCTGTCAACGAAATACTCGGCATGATTCTGCAACTGGCGGCCATAACCGGCTCCACAGACAAAGGCCGGCACCTTGTCGACAAGTACATTGGTGAAATGCAGGCCTGCGCGAATCGCAGCAAACAGCTCAGAAAACGTCCTCGCGTCTACTTTGAAGAGTGGGATGATCCAATGATTTCAGCAATCCGCTGGGTATCGGAACTGATAACGATCGCAGGTGGAGATGACTGCTTTCCACATTTGGCGAAATGTAGCGGTGGAGCACAACGGATAATCAAAGATCCGCAATCAGTAATCGATGCAAATCCGGACATCATCATCGGTTCGTGGTGTGGCAAAAAATTCAGACCCGAAAAAGTAGCAGCCAGACCTGGATGGCAAAAGATCAATGCTGTCCAAAACAATGAACTCCATGAGATCAAATCACCGATTATTCTACAACCCGGTCCTGCAGCGCTGACCGAAGGACTCGCTTCGATTACAAAAATAATCCACGCCGCAGACACCGGCGGCAATTGATGCAACGAGGTATCCCATCCATGTGAATCTCCATAGTCATCATTTATAAATATTTTCGTGATAGTTTCGTGACAACTTAATCTTCCTGGATTGTCAGAGTCTTCACTTGATTAGCGCTCTATCGATGATCACAACTCCATCGATTTCAATAACGACTGCCATTTCAAGCTGAACGATTCAATTCAACTCAACACCAGTATCCGGGAGATACAATGAACAAGAAAATATTCGCGCGCAAAAGATTCACAGCACTGGCGCTTGCAGCAGCTTGCACCACACTCATCGCTTGTGACAGCGACGACAACAACAACGCGGTTATTGAAACAGCAGGCACTTACAGTATTTCGTTCACAAATTTGAGTATTGGCCAACCAATGACCCCTCCGGTTGCAGCCATTCACGATCCTGCAGTTTCTCTTTTTGAAATCGGCACCGCGGCGAGCACTCAACTGCAGGAAATTGCGGAAAACGGAAATAACACACCAATGGTTGAGTTAGCAAATTCGCTATCGGAAGTTACTGCAGCCGGTGCCGCGCTGGTTGATGCGGCCAATCCTGGTCCCGTACAGCCTGGTGAAACTGCGACCGTTACTCTCACAACAGATGCGGCCGGCCAGGTGTTCAGTGCTGTGGCAATGGTTGTTTGTACAAATGACGGCTTCACTGGAACCAACTCCCTGGCGTTACCTACCGGAGACGAAGCGGTAAGCGTTGAAGTACTGCCATACGATGCAGGCACCGAAGTGAACGAGCTCAATGCTGATTACTGGGTACCACCGTGTGGTGGTTCCGGTGATAACCTGCATACAGACGAGGGTGGAGTTACAGCGGCACATCCAGGCCAAACTGGCGTTGGAAACTTTGACTTCGCCGGTACGGATGCAATTATGCGCATCGAGATTTCGCGTCAATAGTTTTTCAATGTAACAGTAGGCTCGTATCGACCTCGCCGATACGGGCCTTTCTTATGTAACCCAGCTAACCACTCTGGCTAATGCAAGCTAGTTAACTACCCAATTATTTCCATAACCTCTTCCACCACTTCTGTTCGGGTATTTCCACTACCCCCATCGAACTTGCAATTTCCTGACGGTTCCAGCCAGTCAGGTTGGCAAGATGGTTACCGGCAATAATATTTCGATCTTCCACCATCTTAAAATAGTCCGTCGCCGCAGCACAGTTTGCCTCACCTTCCCATGCATGACGCATGATATAACGCCCTTGATAGTTGGTTCGATCACCGGTCTCTATAAACTTTAAATCATCCGGAAAAGTTTCTCCGTCATACCGCAGGTGCAACCGGGTAACAAAAACATCCTGTGGGCGCTGTTGCACGCGACTACTATTTTGATTGGCTCCTGTATTTCCGTCATCCAGCCAATACGCACCCAGATTTTTTAGCTGAGTAGTTGATAAAGGGTCAGCGGCACAAGGGTCACACCAGGCCATATCCCAGGCATACTCTAGAAATACCGCCTTGCCGTTTTCCTTTTCGGTCTGAGTGGTAAACATATCTCGATAAAAATCAGCAAAGCGATTCTTAACAAACCCCGGAATCTCTACATTGGACGGCATACGTACAGTTCTGTAGTTTGAAGTCTCTACTCTGCCACTGCGAGTCAACGCATAAACAAACAACTCCTGCTGACCATCCGCGTTCAATGTACCCAACCGGATTGGCAACATAAACTTCGGACTCTCAAATGCCACTTGCAAAGGCCTTAAGTTTGAGTAACCACTCTCCTGCTGCGCTTCCAAATTCACCTTGGCAACAAAAAATCGCATGCCTTGCTTGAGATAACTTCCAACCACCTCCTCAGCACCTTCTGGTAACTTGTAATCGTTGCCATCCAACCATTCTATAAGACCGCTGCTTTCCTCGGCAGACAGGATCAAAATATCATATTCGCCAACAGTATATTTTGCTTCGATTGTCACTCCTAAGTCTTCATCCTGGCGTGTGGATTTGAGCTGCACATTACCATCTGCCATCGCAAGCGCTGACTCTGCGACCATTCTGCGTTGCTGACAGGGATCTTCATCAAAGTACTCCACTAAACGAGGTGCGGTATAGGCATCAAGGTGATCTATCAATCCCTGGGTTGCGACGTTTATCTGCTCCCTTTCAATAAACGTCGGCACGGGTACGACCATCGCAAAGTCTGCAACGTCACCTTGAAAGTCATTAGCCATGGTAATAACAGTCCTGTCCTGATCACGAACCATCACTACCTGAGAGGCGCTATTGAACAGATCGGTATCGGCCTTTGCTACATAAAACCCGCAGAACGCCATTGCACTATTGCTAACGCTTAGAAATGCCGTAAACAGAGCGGCTTTGGTCAGAATCGACAACGCCGGCTTCAACACTTGCCTTGACACCGACAATGGTTTTTCGAAGACGAATGGATTTATTAACATGGAACAAACTCCTGGTGTAGGTATTAAAAAGAGGAACCAACGGTGCTAACGCAACCAGCGCGTAGATCGCTGCCGTTGAAAGATAAAATTTGAATTGAAGAATGGCAGCAACTACCGCGACCGTGACCCCAAAAACTATTCGTGCTGCACGATGCGCTGGTGTGGTTTTAGGGTCAGTGATCATGAAGAACGCAAACAATAACAACGCACCGCTCTGCAGCTGATGCAAGGCAATTGCTATCGGATCACCCAGATACATACCGCGCAGCAGCACAACAGACGCGAAACAGAGTAGAAAAGCCAGTGCAACATCCAGCCGGTGCGCACGGGTCACTACCAGTAAACCGATGCCAAGCACTAGAAAAGCGACAAGACCCAGAGCCCCCCACTGCCCGGGGGAGATATAGGCATGCGACGACAACCCGGTAACCAGAACCAGCGCGAGCGCAGAGGGATTAAAGATATGATTGCCATCAAAACGTATGAAACGCTTACTGGCAATAGCGATGAAAGATGCCAGCGCGGCAATCGCGACTACGTCGGTACGTAACAGCAATACCAGTGACATTGACGAGATCAATGCACTTTTCCATTGCCCGCTCGTAGAAAAACAAGAGCTAATGAAACAAGGGGAAAACAGGCAGGCTTGAGTGAACAGAGCAGTCGCTATAATAACGAGCGCATTTACCCAATCGATTTGAAAACCAAGGTGAGTTACACCAATCAGTACAAACGTACCGAGTGCCGCTATCTGATAATTACGCGGATCCATACCCGCCCTCCCGATGCTACGTATTTACTTAATCGCAGCAGACCGGAAAAGCGGGTTAAAGCTGGTTGATTATTTTGCCAACCAGCTCAAAGTTCTGACCAATGCCAGACTTATACCCGGACTTAAGCCCAGGCTAAGGTTTAGGCTTTCAGTTTCGCAGCGTAGTAATCGACCATTTGCGATACCATTTCATCACCTTTGCCGCTCTCAGTTGCATCAGTCAGCGCACCAAGTGTAGACACAGACATCACACTCTTCACACCAGCCTGCTTCGCCATTTCGGCGTAGTACCCTACATCTTTGGTTGCGTTTTTTATCGCAAAGGCCAATTGTGCAGGATCACCATCTACCCCATAACCTTTGACGAAATCCATCATGCCACTATGCAGTGGCCCGGCTGCCATCACATCGTAGACAGCTTGTCTGTCCACCCCCTGAACATCGGCCATTGCAAACGCTTCGGCCATCGCATTAGCGACGGTCATTCCAAAGAAATTATTTATCAGCTTGACGGTATGCCCTGAACCGAGCGTACCGAGATGAAATACGTTTTCGCCTAGATCTTTTAGTGCTGGCAACACCTTGTTATACGCAGCTTCATCACCGGCACACATAATATTCAGTAAGCCGTCTTTTGCATGAGCCGGAGTTCTGCCTAGCGGTGCATCAAGATACTGTCCACCCGCAGCTGCGACCTCACCCCCCAGGGTTCTGGTAGAAGCCGGCAGCGAGGTACCGAAATCTATCACCACAGAATCCGCTTGAAGCCCGGCAATAACACCGTCGTCGCCACGCATACGACTTTCTACCTGATCCGAGGTACCAACACACAACATAACTATCTCGCTGGCACTTGCAAGATCTTTAGCAGTAGCGGCCTCGCTCGCACCGCGATCAATAAGAGCAGTGATATTCTCCCGATTGCGGTTGCCGAGAATCTGCAGCTCGTGCCCTTTGTCCAACAAACGGTGAGCCATTGCAGCGCCCATTAACCCGACACCTATAAATCCGATTTTACTCATCACCACCCCTTAAGCTTTATTTATTCTGGAAGTTTAATCAATTCGATAACTAGCAGCCCTTGCAGACACAAGTCCTGCCATTCAATCAGCTAATTGTTGCATAATGCACAGCTGTCTGACACAGCACCGCAACGACTAATTGAAGAGCATACAAATGACCGACCACGACGCCGTACAGAAACAATATCAGGACTTCAAGTCGCGCAATCTATCTCTGAACATGGAACGCGGCCAGCCAGCAGACGCAAATTTTGACCTGAGCCTGCCGATTTTGAGCGCGGTCGATGCAAGTAATTATACCACTGACAACGGCGTAGATATTCGCAACTACCCAGGCGGCATTCTGGGCCTTAGGGAAGCTCGAGAGCTTTTTTGCGAACAGCTGAATGTCGGGCCCGATGAGATCATGCTGGGCAACAACGCCAGCCTGGAAATGATGAGCCGCTTTCTAACCTGGGCACTTTTGCGCGGAGTCAACGGCAGTAGTCAGGGCTGGGTAAATGAGTCACCCAAACTGATTGTTACAGTGCCGGGCTATGACAGACACTTTCTACTTGCTCGCGAGCTCGGTTTTGAGCTTGTCGCCGTGAAGATGACCGGCAACGGTCCGGACATGAATGAGGTCGAGAAGCTCGTCGCCAGTGATGCTGCGATAAAAGGCATATATTTCGTTCCTACTTATAGCAACCCGACTGGCGACACCATTTCACAAGCATACGCAGAACGGCTGATCAACGTCAAAGCCGCAGCCGGGGATTTCACTATCTTTGCAGATGATGCATATTCGGTTCATCACCTGCAGGCCAACCCGACACCTGCGCCTAACCTGCTGCAAATTGCAAAAGACGCCGGGGTGGCAAATCGCGTCATTTTGTTCGGTTCTACCTCGAAGGTAACTTTTGCCAGCGGTGGTGTCGGCCTGGCCGGCATGAGTACAGACAATATCGCGTACTGGTCAAAGGCGATGAGCACAGGCAGCATAGGCCCGAACAAAGCAGAGCAATGGCGGCATGTACTATTCCTGCGTAACTACCCGGGTGGCTTAACAGGCTTAATGCAGGAACATGCAAAAATTCTAAAACCGAAATTCGACAAAGTGCAGGAAGTCTTAAATCGTGAGCTGGGCAACCACAATCTCGCCACCTGGACAGACCCAAAGGGTGGTTACTTTGTAAGTCTGGACACCGTACAACCTATTGCAAGCCGCGTAGTTGAACTGGCTAAGGATGCCGGGTTGGCACTGACCCCCACCGGTGCCACTTTTCCAAACGGTACCGACCCTGAGAATCGCAATATTCGATTGGCGCCAACCAGACCACCAGTGGAAGAGGTAGAGCTTGCTATGGAGATTGTGGCCTGTTGTATTAAGTTGGCGACTGCTGAGGCGGCAAGTACATAACGGGAATGAAGTAAAACAGACCTTCCTCCGGGAGGCATAAAGCGTTTCGCTCTGGCATTAACGCGAAGCAAAAAAACCAATCAGGTTCACCACAACTGTCAACACAAGCGATGCAATCAGCATCGCTTTCCACGGAAAAAACACTCGCACCCGAGGTTGATTACCTTCCTGCTGCCGAGCGATAGATTCATTAATCTTCTCTTGAACCTTACGTTCAACCTTTTCCGATGATTTTGGAAAAAGCATCGGCAATACATTGATCAGTATCGTTAGCACCACGGATGCTATCAAAGAGGTGATCAGAAAATCCTGCATAACTGCTCCGGTAAAATACTTAAGCGTTAAAAAAGTTCCCGCTAACTCACCGTACCCGCAGGTAGCTCAGCCAGAGTCGCATCAAGCGCCTTGCCTACTCTTGCAACCAGATCATCCACCTCTGATTTGGTAATTATCAATGGCGGACAAAATGCTATGGCGTCTGCCATGTTGCGAGTAAAGAAACCGGCTTCCATCGACTTGGCGTTGGCAATCGCACCCAACTGGCCCGGCTTCTCGAGTGCCGCTTTAGTCTCTTTGTTTGTGACAAGTTCAATCGCTCCAATCAAACCAACACCTCTGACCTCGGCTACTAACGGATGCGACTCGTATTGCTTCAAGCCACTGAGCATATGGGCACCTACATTAGCTGCATGCTCGACAAGACTTTCTTCTTCAATTATTTTAATCGTTTCACTCGCAACTGCACAAACCACTGGATGTCCACCCCCGGTAAACCCGTGACCAAGCACACCCACTTTATTACTTTCATCCGCGATCGGCTCAAAAACACGGTCATTAATTAGTAACGCAGAGCCTGGCAAGTACGAAGATGTCAGTTGTTTTGACAGCGTCATCATATCCGGCTCGATATCATAGGTTTGACTACCAAACATATTCCCAGTACGGCCAAATCCGCAGATAACTTCGTCAGCCACCAACAGGATGTCGTATTTATTTAGAACTGCTTGTATCTTCTGCCAGTAAGTTTTTGGCGGAACAACTACACCACCGGCACCCTGCACCGGCTCTGCAAAAAACGCTGCAACCGTATCGGGCCCCTCTGCTTGAATAGTTGAGTCCAACTCCTCGGCTAACCTAGTGGCAAAGTCTTCTTCACTTTCACCATTGTGCCCTTCCCGCCAGTGGTGTGGGCAGGTGACACGCACAACCGGCACCAGACAATCAAACGATGCCTGATTAGCTGGCAACCCGGTCAGACATGCGCCGGCAGTGGTCACGCCATGGTAACCACGGTTACGGGAAATAATTTTTTTCTTTTCAGGCTTACCGAGAGCATTTGATCGATACCAGCAAAGCTTTATAGCCGTATCGATTGCTTCAGAGCCGGAATTGGTAAAAAATGCCTTACTCATAGATGCAGGCGCTATCTCGATCAGCTTGTAAGCAAGTTCTGCCACCGGCCCGTGTCCCTTGTGCGCAAACGTGTGGTAATACGGCAGTTTTTGCATTTGCTTCGTGGCGACATCCACAAGTCTTTGTTCACTGAATCCCAGTGCCGTACTCCAGAGTCCGGCCATAGCTTCGATGTACTGGTTACCTGAGTTATCCCAGACATGCACGCCTTTACCGTTCTCGATAATCAGCGGACCAACATCACTGTGTGTCAGGGCATTGGTGTAGCCGTGCAAGTGGGCGGCGATATCCCGACCTTCAACCGAGTTTGGTAAGGCGCTCATGGTTACACTCTCAATCTATGCGTAGATTCTCATTCTATGGCTTAATATCAAACGAATTCCACTCTTTTTGCACAATGCCCGCCGATACTGGTACACACACAAATCCATCAGTCGAATTTGGACTTCTGACCGCCGGAATATCCACACGACAAGTTCAACAACGATTCTGAACAATGCGCCTGAAATATCAACTTTTCATCGCACTACTAGTTGCCAGCGCATTGCTGGTAGCCTTAATGTTTACCGTAAGCAGCCTCAGTTTCAGCCGCGGCTTTTTAAGTTATATAAACAGCGGCGAAGAACAACGGGTTCAAACGCTGGTAGCTGAGCTGGAACAACAATATGCAACGGACGGTAGCTGGAACAACACCTCCAACAACCCAAGGCTGTTCCTGTCACTTCTAAGATCGAGTGAAGGCCGCCGATCACGTCCGGGCAATCCCCCACGGGAAAGTAAATCGGAGCTAAATCAAAAACGCGCCTCGAAGCATAATAAGGATCTTAAAAAGAAGCCGCACCCGCCTCCTCCGTTAAAGCGATTGCAGGAACGTCTGATACTGGCAAATGAAAACAAAGAGGTATTGATCGGTCAGATTAACACCACCAGTAAAATCGCCTGGCACCCGATAACCAACAAGGAAACTGTCGTCGGCTATATTGGCATCAACAAGTTAAAAAAACTCCACAATAAACACGACCGCGCGTTCGAACAGCAGCAGAGAAAGAGTTTTGCTGTGGCAGGTCTTGCGATGGTACTGCTTTCTGCACTACTCGCCGCACCACTAGCCTCAAGAATTGTAAAACCGATACTAAAAGTAAAGAGAACCGTAGCCGAACTTAGCGACGGTAACTTCAACGATCGCATAAACACCAGCAGGCGCGATGAAATCGGAGATCTTTCAAGCGACATCAACAAACTCGGCGCAACACTTGAGAGCAATAAAAATTCCCGTCAGCGACACTTTGCAGAAATATCGCACGAGTTACGCACTCCGGTGGGTGTGCTTCAGGCCGAACTTGAAGCCCTGCAGGACGGCATTCGACCACTTGATCAATCAGCAGTAGACTCACTACATGCAGAGACTTTAAGACTGAGTCATCTGATTGAAGACCTACAAACACTTTCTCAAGCTGACGCAGGTGCACTTGATTATCAAATGCAACCGGTAGACATAAAAAAGTGTGTATATGCGCAGATTGAAAGACATCGGCAGACAAACCCGGATCTTAGCATCCAAATTCATTCACCAGATGATGAGCTACTGGTTAATGGTGATCCGCAGCGATTGCAACAGCTACTGGACAATCTTTTTCAAAACACAGCAAGATACACCAACCTGCCAGGTAAACTTGAAATTACATTGAGCACTGACAATAGTAACATCTCACTCGTCTGGAAGGACTCGGCTCCCGGAGTATCAACCGACGCACTGGATAAGCTATTCGACCCGTTATTCAGAACCGAGCATTCCAGAAACCGCGCACATGGAGGATCCGGTCTCGGGCTATCAATTGTTCGCAAGATCGTAGATGCTCATCACGGTACCTGTAACGCGCAGCACTCCGAGCTAGGAGGGCTGAAAATCACAATCACTCTGCCCGCAGCGGGACTGGTATAAATGAAAGTAGCAATTGTAGAAGACGAACAAAAGCTGGCGTCATTGCTTACGGACTACCTCCTGGAGGAAGGCTACGAAACCACCCACTACACAGACGGTACAGCCGCGCTGGAAGCACTGCAGCAGGACCCACCCGATCTTATCCTGCTTGACTTAATGCTGCCGGGTACAGACGGCATGACGATCTGTCGTGAGATCAGAAAAACCTCGGCAGTACCAATCATTATGATGACCGCACGCGTTGAAGAGATAGACCGGTTGCTCGGTCTGGAGATAGGGGCAGATGATTACATTTGCAAACCCTACAGCCCAAGAGAACTTGTAGCACGTACCAAAGCTGTACTAAGACGCACTCAGCCTTCTCAGAGCCCATCTACAATCGGATTCGAACTCGTAGAACACGAGGCTATGGTTAAACTCAACACCAGATCCTGTGAGCTCACCCAGGTGGAGCTTGGTTTACTAAAAACCATGATGGCACATCCGGGTAGAATCTATAACCGACAACAGTTGATAGATCGTATTTACTCAGACAACCGTGTGGTCAGTGACCGCACAGTAGATAGCCATGTTAAAAAGCTCAGGCAAAAGCTCAAACAACTCGACAACGATGCCGAGTACATTCACTCTGTTTACGGCATCGGCTATAAGTTTGAGGAAAACACGTAAGTCTTGTTGTTCGAGCCTTGCTTATCGAGTCTTGTGAATAAAGTCTCCTTCGTTGTTGCATTTTTGCTGCACAGTCTCTTCCGATAATTACCTTAGAGCAAAACAGCGCTCCGTCTGGCAGACAAACTGACCAGACAACTTAAAACCAAGGTACTTATAAATGAACACAAAAAAGCAAACACACAACATCACTATCGCAGTCGCACTGGCTGGCCTGATTGCGATACCGGCCTGGGCTTTCTCGCCCGCTAACCTGACCGACACCAACGGTGACGGTGTCATCTCTGCTGATGAGATCCGAGAAATTCGCGAAGCAGCAAAGGCACAGCGATTAGCACAATTTGACACAGACGGCGATGGCGAACTGTCACGCGCGGAGCGAAAGACAGCCAAGCAGGCACGGCGCGCAGCTATGATCGCAGCGTTCGATTCTGACGGTGACGGCGAACTATCACGTGACGAGAGACGTGCTGCCAAAGACGCTCGCAAGGCTGAGATCGACGTGCAGCTCGACGTCAATGGTGACGGTACCGTGTCTGAAGCCGAGCGAGCAGGATTCGAAGAAATAAAAAGTGAGCGCAAAGGTCGCAAAGGCAAAGGCAATAAGCAAAAAGGCCAAAAGCAAGATACCGAAAAAATGTCGGACCAAAGCGCTTAACCCACGTTGCAAATCTGAGCGGCAGCGCGGTAACGCCGCTCAGATTCAGGTATATTCGCAGCACCTTTCGGGCTTGGCCCCGCGACCGGCAAAGCAACGGCCAAGCGCAGTGCAATGCACTCCCCCAAGCAATTGCATCACTGACCAACAACAAGCCAACTGAGGTTCTTAAATCGCTACAAACCTGACTTAAAGATGCTCACAGCGTCTCAGTGTGATTTTATTCCCGTTGACATTAATTCTCAGACAAGACAGGATGTACTCTACGCAAATAGTTAAGTACGATATCTCCTGCACCCCGGAGAATTACGAGGATACCCTGAATGATTTTTAGCCGTACCATTGGCAATGCAGCGCCATCTACTAAACCACAATCGCGATTGAAAACCGGACTTTTCGCATCCGTACTTACCATTGCACTCAGCGGTTGCGTCTCTACCGCCCCGAAGCTCGGAGGCTCGTCTGACAATCTGATTTCCGGCAGCGCCGGTGGTGCGAATGCACAAGGCCAGAATACAGCGCTTGAATCCTGCGACGCACCACTGGGCACAATGTCACTGTTTGAAGACAAAACACTCCCCTGGTGGAATCGATACTTTTCTGATTACCCTCAACTTGGCAGCACACTACCGGTTCTGCGCCTGATGATTCAGCAGTCCAATTGCTTTGTAGTCGTTGAACGCGGTAAGGCTTTCGAAGCTATCAACAGAGAACGCGAACTCGCCAACAGCGGTGAGCTGCGCGAATCCAGCAACTTCGGCCAGGGTCAACTTGTGTCAGCAGACTACACCGCATCCCCGTCTGTGCAATTCTCAAAGAAAGGCACCGGCGGAATAGGTGGTGCCGTTGTGGGAAGCTTGCTTGGAAGTGTCGGCTCGGCACTAGCTGGCAGCCTGAAAAGTAACGAAGCGGCTACCACCATACTGTTAATCGACAATCGTAGCGGCGTGCAGGTTTCTGCTGCCACCGGCAGTGCAAAGAACTTTGACTTCAGGCTATTTGGCGGACTGTTCAAAGGTGGCTTTGCAGGTGCAGGCGGCTTCAGCAATACACCGGAAGGTAAAATCGTTACAGCAGCGTTCGTCGACTCCTACAACCAGATGGTTAAATCACTGCGCAACTATAAAACGCAGGAGGTCGAAGGTGGCCTTGGTACAGGCGGTCAGCTGAAAGTTCAGTAGATAATGATGAGAGGTAGCGGCCATGCATTGGCCGCTACCTGTGTTTTTAATGCTCTATTCCGGTGGGTTGTTCCGTTACGTCGAATTAATGAATAATGCTGTGCAAGGTAAGCAGACCACCTCCAGCATCTGAATGCTGCAAATCCCGAAATCGTACTCTATATCGGAATCCCGATTAGCCTCCCCTAAAAAACCGTCGTCGCAAAAATGTTGCGAGAACAATTGTATTCGTCTGATCTCTGCCTGATACATTTCTGCTGTACCTCACCTTCACCTTCCTGATCTGAATTGCTTTATCGAATTTTTTTTCATTCAGCCAATTAAATACAGCCTTCCAGCTGATCGATCATTCCGGCCTGCCGGTGTTTTCGAATCACCATGCCGTGCATAGTAGTTGCATTGTCTTGAGCCCGACAGAAACTGAGGCGACTTACGCTTTACCAAACATGAAAGCAGTCACTCTACCGTCGACGTTCGTCTCTATGTGACGGCCGTCACAGACAGAAACCTATTTCCATAAAATTCAGTGGTTTAGTGGATATTTTGCGTCATCTACATTGCGGGTCATTGATATATGTGCTATCAGACTCTGGACATTCGTTAGTAGATGTTTAGGCGCTCGTCTCAACACGCTCGATGTGCAACAGGCATAATCCTCCTCCACCGAAACGGGTGGCCGGTTAGGCCCAAACCACCGATTTAAATTCCCAGGACTTTTATGACTCGCAATCTGCTAAACGTTGCAGCAAGTGTTTTGTTTTTGCTGGCGCTGCCAATACTCTGCCAGCGACTCGCAGAATCACACGCTATTGTGCAGCTGTTCATTAACGTATCGCCGACAGGATTCACAATCGACGATGCGTTGCAAACCATGCGAATTTTTGCGCCAGTGTTCATCATCGCCATGTTGCTTCAGCTCTGGCTGAATCGTGCCGAGGAAAACGCTAACACACGCCTGGTACGAGGTTTATATTCATGGTTTGCGGTATGGGGAATTTGTACTTCATGTGTGTTTTTATTCACCAATATTCCATTCGAAGCCAGCTATTTCGCATGGAAGCTACTAATCGGAGCAGCATTTGTAATCGTCCTTCACTTGGTCGACAACTTTGTCATTCGCTCTGGCAAACGCCTGACTTTCGGGGTTGTTGGCAAAGTCTTCAGCGCACTTATAAAACCATTACCGCTGCTGGCAGTGCTGGTTGGCATTACGCCAGGCATACTGATGGTGGTGTACAAGCTGGATCCTAAATTTACTAACGCGATCAACTTACTTAGAAGAACGGCAACTGCAGATCAAACTCATAGCCTCTATACCACTAACGCGTTCGATCAAGGAAGTTTTCGCCAACCTATGGCAATAAAATTCTCCGATGGCGATCCAGGTTATGCCTACGTCCTTGAACGTCATGGCAAGCTGCTGAAAGTGTCCTGGCCAGACGGCAATCAACGCGAAACAGTGCTGGATTTTACCGACCAGGATATTTCACAGGAGTTTGAAAATGGCACACTTGGATTTGCACTGCATCCAGAATTCGGCCAGAGCTCAAGCCCTGCCAAAGGTTGGGTATTTATATACTACACACTGGAAGAAGACGGTGCGACGCACAATATACTGATGCGAGCCGATCTTTCCAGCGGTGATGCGACTACCCGAATTACTGACGCTGTTCAATTAATAAAACAGCGCCGACAACTATCAAACGGATTCCACAACGGCGGTGAAGTGGAATTTGGCAGCGATGGTTTTCTGTATCTTGCTATCGGTGATTTGTCCGACATTGACTACGAACACCCTGTGTCGCGGCACTTCGCGGCGGGTATCCTGCGCCTGGATGTGGATAAAAAAGGTGGCGATATCAGCCATCCGATCAGGCGCACACCGGATGCAGCCAGTACCGATCACTATTTCATACCGTCGGATAACCCATTTGTCGACCGACCAGACACTCTCGAAGAGTACTGGGCGATGGGCTTGCGTAATCCCTTCCGTTTTTCATTCGATCCTCAAACCGGCGCAATGTGGATAGGCGAAGTGGGAGATTCGTTCTATGAAGAAGTCAACGTTGCAACCAGTGGCGGAAATAACTTTCAATGGCCATTCGCCGAAGGCTTTGAAATGGGTGATCGGGACAATTTCAATATTGTTGGCAACGAGACACCGCCACATTATGCATACAAGCACACCGCTGTTGATCGAGCCGTAATCGGCGGTCTGGTTTACCGCAATGACCGATACCCGATGCTTCAGGGCAAGTATCTGTTTGGCGACAATGGCTCTGGACGCCTTCTCTCAATACCCATAGAAGGCAGTGACCTGGAAGCAGAAGAGTTCGCATTTATTGATCAACTCGGCCAGCTCGGCCTGGCAGGTTTTTCCTTGTCTCCGGAAGGTGACATTTTGATTGTAACGCTGGGTCGAAAAGACGCCGATACCGGCATTATTCTCAAGGTGACCGAAGAAAAACCATCCGATTCAGACAGCGAAGCAACAGTGGCACCAGTACCCGCGATCACAAAAGCAGGCGTAGAAAGCAACTATCGATCAGACTGCGCACGCTGCCACGCCTTAACGGGCATGGGTGACGAAAAAGTAGCCGACCAGCTCGGCATTAGCATGCCTGATTTTACCGATTCAGGCTGGCAAAAATCGAAGTCGGATGAGTACCTCTATGAAGTCCTCGAAAAAGGCGGCCAGGCAATGGGACTATCTGTAGTCATGCCCGCCTGGGGTGAGGCTTACAGCGCTGAAGAAATCGAACTAATGGTTCAAATCATAAGAGACTTCGAGAAAAATTAGCCACTGATCTCTCGCTAATGCGCCATTTTTGTAAATCCTAGTCCGTCAGGCCGCGCTAATGGCACATCCCTGTGCCACTAGCGCTCACGTGGCATCCATCCCGCTTAGACCGACTCCGGAAGGTTTCAAAAAAACAAAACAGAAGCACGGTAAAAGCGACTAAGTCGCTTTGATGCATTGCATACTGTTTGGCACTGGGTAAGGCGGAAGTGTTGGGTTTTTCTATTCGCGTACCCACTGCATAAGAAGCTAGTGCATCTCAGTGACATCTAATCATGGTCTTATGTTTTATTGTTTTTGTTGGTTTGTTTTTGCAGTACCCGCGCTTCTGTTTTTGTTTTGGATTTCATCGTGGAGACAGGTAAAAGCGGCAGGACGCCGCGTTAGCGAAGTTTGCACATGGATGTGCTATCTGAGCGTGCCTGTTGGAGCGATGAAATTCAAA
>CALLBO010000058.1 GCA_937998875.1 uncultured Granulosicoccaceae bacterium | reverse complement strand
ACGGTATCGCCTTTTTCAGCCTTTTCCTGGTTACCCATGCAAAGGTTGCAACCCGGACGCTCCAGATACATCATGTTTTCATATTCGAGTCGCGCCGACTGTTTTGGCGCGTCATCATTAAACTCAAAACCCGAGTACTTCTGCAGTACATCCCAGTCGCCTTCTGCTTTGAGTTCATCGATGATGTTGTAAGTCGGAGCCGCAACAACCAGCGGTGCTTTGAATTCAATACCACCGTGGTCTGATTCCAGATTACGGAACATCTGTGCGATGATTTTTAGATCACCCTTGTGCACCATGCAGGAACCGACAAAACCAAGGTCAACCTCTTTGCTGCCCTCGTAGTGGGAAAGCTCACGAATGACGTCGTGGGTATAGCGTCTGGAGACATCATCGTTGTTCACATCAGGGTCGGCTATCATCGGCTCATCAATCAAATCGAGATCTACCACAACCTCCGCCGCATACACTGCGTTGTCGTCAGGCTTCAGTGCAGGCACTGCACCGGACTTGATATCTGCAATACGCTTATCAGCAATTGCCACCAGACCTGCAAGTACTTTTGTTTCGTTGTCCATGCCCTTGTCGATCATTATGCTGATACGGCTTTTGGCAATCTCAAGAGATTCGATCAGCTTATCGTCCTGCGATATACAGATAGACGCTTTGGCCTTCATCTCTGCCGTCCAGTCTGTAAATGTGAAAGCCTGATCCGCTAACAAGGTGCCCAGGTGTACTTCAATAATCCGGCCCTGGAACACATTGTCGCCAAACTGCTCAAGCATTTGCAGCTGCGTGGCATGGACAACATCGCGGAAGTCCATATAGTCCTTCATTTTACCTTTAAAGGTGACTTTGACAGACTCGGGAATTTGCACACTCAGTTCGCCAGTGGCAAGCGCCAACGCAACGGTGCCTGAATCTGCCCCGAATGCCACACCCTTAGACATACGGGTATGTGAGTCACCACCGACAATAACAGACCATTCATCAACAGTGATATCGTTCAGTACCTTGTGAATTACATCAGTCATCGCATGGTATTTGCCGTTGGGATCACGCCCGGTAATCAATCCGAAGCGACTCATAAAGTTCATCAGCTTCGGCACGTTTTCCTGAGCTTTTTTGTCCCACACCGATGCAGTGTGACAACCGGATTGATAACCGCCGTCCACTATAGGAGAAATCACCGTCGCGGCCATTGCCTCGAGTTCCTGTGAGGTCATCAAGCCTGTGGTGTCCTGCGAGCCGACAATATTAACTTCGACACGCATATCGGAACCTGCGTACAGCACCTTACCCTCTTCAACACCCACTGCGTTGCGGTTGAATATTTTTTCAACAGCAGTCAGACCCTGGCCTTCATTCGTTACCTCACGTGCTGGCGCGTATACAGGCGTGACCGGTACACCAAGTGTTTTAGAGGCAAATGTCTGAAGCTTCTTACCAAAGACCACAGCATATGATCCACCCGCCTTAATAAACTCAACTTTCTGTGCGGTCAACGCAGGAGAAATGTCCGCAAGCTCGGTAGTGCCGTTGTAGAGTTTCTTGGTTTTAGTATTGATAGTCAGCACAGTGCCGGTATCTACGGCATAGATCTGCTCAAGCACGGGATCGCCATCTTTATCAACAACCACGTTGCCGTCTGCATCGCGTTTTTTCTTCCAGTTTTTTAGATCCAGACCGATACCACCCGTCACACCGACGGTGGTGAGAAAAATAGGTGAGATGCCATTGGTACCCGCCACCACTGGCGCGATATTAACGAACGGTACATACGGGCTCGCAGGTACACCCGTCCACAAGGCAACGTTATTCACACCAGACATTCTGGAAGAACCCACACCCATAGTGCCCTTTTCAGCAATCAACATGACTCGCTTGTCGGGGTGTTGCTCCTTGAGCTTTGTAATTTCAGCCTGCGATGCCTTGTCCATCAGGCACTGGCCGTGCAACTCACGATCTGCGCGCGAGTGCGCCTCTTTACCCGGTGATAACAAATCGGTAGAGATATCGCCCTCACCTGCAATGTAGGCAACCACGTGAATTTCTTCTTCAACTTCCGGAAGCTTGGTAAAGAACTCCGCTTTTGCATAACTTTCTAGTATATCTTTAGCCAGTGGGTTACCGGCCTTGAAGCCTTCCTCAAGACGGGCCATATCTGCCTCGTACAGAAAGACCTGAGTCTTGAGTACTTCAGCGGCAGGCTTTGCCACGTCTGCGTTATCGCCCAAAGCCAGATCCAGCAACACCGAGACCGACGGGCCGCCCTTCATATGTGACAGCAACTCGAAGGCGAAGGTGGGTGTGATCTCTTCAACGCTTGCATCGCCGAGGATAATTTCTTTTAGAAATGCCGCCTTGACTCCCGCCGCATCCGTGGTGCCGGGCAAGGTGTTATAGATGAAGTATTTCAGTGAATCTTCGCGGTGCTCATGCCCGGTATCTTTGATCTGGGAAATGATTTCAGCGGTCAGGTCGGCGGTTTCGATAGGCTTCGGATGCAGTCCATCCTTCTCACGACTCGACACTTCTTCTATGTAGCTGGAATAGGCACTCATACACACCTCTGGGCAATTTTAGTTGTTGGCTGACTTTTTAGAGCGAGTTCAGCAACCGCACTGGATCGCGACACGCTGTAAATGTACTTTCAAAGTCAAACGGTATTTATAGTCGAAATCCTTGAATTTCAACATTATTTCGCTTTCTCAGCAGGCAAAATTAATCGCCATGCAGAACAGCCCTCCATTATAACAGAGGTGATTTCAGACCGAGAGACCCGTTACCAAATACTCCATAGGTAACAGCCGTGACAATTCCGGGGTCTCGTATAGTTTGTAACGGCCATACGGCCCGTGATTTGACCGGTTCGAGTCTATTTTGTTCGCTTGCGACTCTAGTCCAAACCCCATGTTGCAGCATCACGATTGTGGTCGAGCACCGATCCGTCAATGGCGCTGAACGCATCATCGAAACACCTGCGTATCAACCGATCTCCGGGACCCCGGGACCGAGGGACATGTTCTTCAACATTTCAATCTTGTCCCGCACTGCTGCTGCCTGCTCAAACTCCAGATCACGCGCGTGCTCAAACATTTGCTTTTCCATCTTCTTAATCTTCTTTGCCGCATCTGATGGCGTGAGCTTCGCATACTCCATTTGCTCAAGTTGTTCCTGTGCTTCCTTCTTGCTCTTGCGACCCTTCGGTGTTGGAGCGGCACCCGCCTCCATCACATCCAGCACTTTCGTTTTAACTGACGTAGGCGTGATGCCTTGCTCCTGATTGTGAGCTTCCTGCTTTTCACGACGCCGGTTGGTTTCATCAATTGCACGTTGCATTGAACCGGTAACCGATGCGGCATACATAATTGCCTTACCACGAACATTACGTGCGGCGCGACCTATTGTTTGAATCAAAGATCTGTCTGATCGCAGGAAACCTTCTTTGTCGGCATCAAGAATCGCCACTAAAGAAACCTCTGGCATGTCCAATCCTTCACGCAACAAATTTATACCGACCAATACATCAAACTCACCAAGGCGCAGATCGCGAATAATTTCTGAGCGTTCAACTGTGTCTACATCTGAATGAAGATACCGAACCCTGACGTTATGATCACCAAGATAGTCAGTTAGATCTTCCGCCATACGCTTTGTTAACGTGGTAACCAGTACCCGTTCGTTTTCTTCCACTCGCAGACTAATTTCAGACAGGAGATCATCTACCTGGGTTGCAACATCACGTACTTCAATCTGTGGATCAACCAGACCGGTGGGCCGCACCACCTGCTCTACCACATTGCCAGCATGCTGTTTTTCATAGTCACCCGGTGTTGCTGACACAAAAATAGTCTGCGGTGACAACGCCTCAAACTCATCAAAGCGAAGCGGGCGATTATCCAGTGCAGAGGGCAGTCTAAAACCATAACCAACCAGATTCTCTTTACGCGCACGGTCGCCTTTATACATGCCACCCAGCTGTGGCACGGTCACATGGCTTTCATCTATGAATAAAATCGCGTCCTGCGGTATATAGTCAAATAAACAGGGAGGCGGCTCACCCGGCGCACGACCTGACAGGTAGCGAGAATAATTCTCGATACCAGAACAGTAGCCGATCTCGTTAATCATCTCGATATCAAACAGTGTTCGTTGCTCTACCCGCTGCGCTTCCAGCAATTTGTGAGCTTCCCTAAATTCCTCTACCCGATCTTTCAGCTCGACTTTGATTTCATCCACTGCGGCCATGATGATTTCACGGGGTGTTACATAGTGCGTTTTCGGATAGATTGTCAGTCGCGGTACCCGGTTAATGACCTCCCCGGTTAACGGATCGAAAAAGCTCAGGTTTTCTATTTCTTCATCAAACAACTCAACCCGAATAGCCTCACGGTCTGATTCAGCCGCATGGATGTCTATCACCTCACCGCGTACACGGTAGGTACCACGCTTTAGTTCCATATCATTGCGTGTGTACTGCAATTCCGCGAGGCGTCGCAGCAACTCACGTTGATCAATAATGTTGCCACGCTCAAGGTGCAACACCATCTTGTGATAAGACTGCGGATCACCAAGACCATAAATCGATGAAACAGTCGCCACAATAATTACATCGCGACGCTCAAACAATGCCTTGGTTGCAGACAGACGCATTTGTTCAATATGATCGTTAACTGATGCATCTTTTTCTATAAAAGTATCTGAAGCAACAACATACGCTTCCGGCTGATAGTAGTCGTAGTACGAGACAAAGTACTCCACAGCATTACCGGGAAAGAACTCTTTCATCTCGCCATAAAGTTGTGCCGCCAGTGTTTTGTTTGGCGCAAGCACAATTGCCGGCCGCTGTTGCTGTTCAATCACGTGCGCGATAGAAAACGTCTTGCCGGATCCGGTAACACCGAGCAATGTCTGGAATGCAAGGCCGGAATCCAGCCCCTCTATCAGTCCCGCTATCGCCGCTGGCTGATCACCGGCCGGTTTGAATTGACTGTTAATTTTGAATGCTTTGGCCATTGAAAATACCCGAATACCTGCCCCTAACTTACCACGATAGTAACCGCAGTTGATCTGGTGTTTAGCTGGAATCGCCTAACCCTTGGACAACACCTGGCAACGCCGATACCATCCATCTTCAAGTATCTCTCAGGCAAGTCCCTGGCGACCAAAATGGCGACCAAAATGGCGATCAAAACATCCGCAAAGCTTTCACAGGTAAAACCCTCCCCAACCATGGCGGTCACCGCCCTTGCAGCGGAGTTGCGGGCACAAGGCCGTGATGTGATTGGCCTCGGTGCGGGTGAACCGGATTTCGATACCCCGGAGCACATCAAGAACGCCGCCATCGAAGCAATCAACAGCGGCCAAACCAAATACACGGTGGTTGACGGTATTGCAGAACTCAAGAATGCCATCGTCGGTAAGTTCAAAAACGATAACAACCTGGATTTTCAGCCGGGTGAAATTCTGGTGTCGTGCGGTGGCAAACACAGCTTTTACAACCTTGCCCAGGCAATACTGGATGCTGGCGATGAAGTTGTTATTCCGGCGCCTTACTGGGTGTCCTACCCGGACATCGTGCTACTGGCCGGCGGTACACCGGTATTTGTTGAGACCACGCAGGCACAGTCTTTCAAAATGACCCCTGAGCAGCTCGATGATGCATTGACCGAAAATACCCGTATCGTCGTAATCAACAGCCCGTCAAACCCCAGTGGCAAGCTATACAGTAAATCAGAGATGAAAGCACTGGGTGAAGTTCTGGTGAACTATCCTAATGCGATTATCGCCACAGATGATATGTATGAGCACATCGTCTGGACAGAGGAAGGTTTCAGCAACATTTTAAATGCCTGCCCCGACCTGCAGGAGCGCACAGTTGTCATGAACGGCGTATCAAAAGCCTACGCGATGACGGGCTGGCGCATCGGGTATGCCGGTGGTCCGGAACCGATTATCGCCGCCATGCGCAAGATACAGTCTCAAAGCACCAGCAACCCGACATCAATTTCACAGTGGGCATCTGCAGCCGCACTAACCGGTGGCAACGAATGTATTGCTCCCATGCTTGCCGCCTTCAAGGACCGACATGACTTCGTCGTCAAATCCCTCAACCAGATGAACGGTACCTCCTGCATTGAGAGTGATGGTACGTTCTATACGTTCCCAAATGTGCAAGCTGCTATCGACGGCAACCCGAACGTTAAAAATGACGTGGAGTTTTCATCGTGGGTGCTCGACCAGGCCGGCGTTGCCATCGTGCCGGGCTCCGCCTTCGGTACCGAGGGGCATGTGAGATTGTCATACGCCACCAGCATGGAGAATCTCGAAAAAGCCATGCAGCGCATGGGCGATTTACTCAATGCCTAGCCTGCATTATTCATGAGGCGACCAACCAGTTTAAAGTAAGAGCCTGTATTTATAGAGTTTAGTAGCAATTTAGCCTGTTATTAGAAATAACACTCCTGTCTTTCTCAATAGCAGAGCTTCTCCCGCGCAGTCGCAAACCTTGCCGCTTGACGATTTGCGCCGTCACAGCTACACTTCTCCGCTGTCTTCCCCGATAGCTCAGTTGGTAGAGCAAGTGACTGTTAATCACTGGGTCGGCGGTTCGAGCCCGTCTCGGGGAGCCAAATATATCAAGGGGTTACGCGATCTCAAGCCGTAACCCCCTCCCCCTCTAAGTCCTTCCGTACACCACAGGTACACCATTTCGGCATGTGGTCGCTAGATCAATAACGACCAGCGCCTCGACTGCGCTGTCGGTCGTCCTAATCTGTGCATGCTAGTATTGTCAGGCATGAAGTATGTTAGAGTGAGAATCAAGGTTGACCGACGGTTGCGAGAATGTGTCCATGAGTCAGGGGGTAGATGTCCTTGAAAATTCATATCTAGATCCACCAGATGCTAAGGACTTAGAATTCAAATCCAACCTCCTCGACACCGTTGTTTGCGAGCTCAGGTTTCCAGCACTACTGCATTTGGAAACAGAAAAACCCACGGAGTTTGCAAGCAAATTGCGTTCAAAGTTTCCGATATATCAACCAGGGCAAACAGCCACCTTAACACCTGCTGGCCCCACCACCCCAACGGCTAATTACACCTTTTCCAAACGTCATCGTGAAAGTTGGGTCGGGCTTACAGCAACTAGCCTCTCGTATAGCACCAATGCTTACAAAAATTTTGACATATTCTTGAATGAAATTAACGAAGTACTGGTTGCAATACTCCCTTTACTCGAAACCAATTTTTTCACCCGTTTAGGTCTCAGGTATGTGAACAGAATTAATATCGGAAATTCGCATTCAGACCTGAACGGACGAGTCAATGATCATCTTTCTGGTTTAATTGAAGCCCGCGTACTGGGGCCAGTTATGCGCCATCGAACCACAGTTGAAGGCGGATTGGAAACAGCTGGGAACTACACATTTCAATATGGTTTGGAGCCGGATCACGCAAAAAGCGGTGGATCTGGCACTTCAATACTTCTCGATTTCGATTATTACGTGACTGATATTGATAGTAATGCCGTTACCGACACACTGACACGGTTTCATAAAACCCACTTTAATTTTTTTTGGTGGACTCTTGGCGAAAAAACAAAAGAAACGCTTCTAAACAATGTGGTAGCCGATTGATGGATAATCTCGAGCACTTCGATGATTGGAATGCCCAACACGCTCTAGACGACTTCGTCCGTACGCCCCAAGCATACGTCCAAAGTAGTATTCCTGACCAACCCGAAATCGATTTTACTCCATTGATTTTTCCACCGCCGCCGGAGACCGAAGCCCCAAATCAAAGAAGGCCAGCCATTAGTGAGGGATTTCGACTAAAAAATAAAGACCGATGGACTATCCAATGTCGGCTCTATGTAGACAACAACCTGCCGGAAGAGTACGTAGCTCGATTAAGATTACTGGAAGAAGAGTTGATGGCCCTTAACCCAAGATTTAGCGAAAGGGATGTTGATTTTCTGAAAGAAGCAGAATCTCTTCTTCAAGAAAGTGCGGATTTATTAGAAGACTTGTAAGCCAGTGGCTGAAGATTCGAAGTATGCAAAAAAGCTTGACCCGTTCAAGTACCCATCCAAAATACACAAACGAACCCAAAACCCACGTCAGTATAAGAGATATCAGTCGTACCTCCCAGCGTTGTTGAAGGAGTTTGGGCGTAAGTGTGTTTACTGCAGGCGCCCGATACTGCCTGACGATAAAGGTACGTTGCAAATCGATCATTACCGACCCGAATCGAAATTCACCAAGTTATCCACTAGTTATTCAAATCTATACCTATCTTGTAGCTGCTGTAACAATTTCAAAGGCGATTATTGGTCTGATGTGCCATCAGAAAGAATTGTCAATCCTTGCGATCATGTTATGTCACACCATCTTCGATATAACGAAGCTGTGGTGGAATCAAATTCACCCAATGGAAAGATTACGATTGATGGCCTAAAAATAAACTCTCCTGAATCAGTCTTAATTAGAGAGCGGTATAATTTAACAGTGTTAGCAATGATTGGATTAGCTCTTAAACTTTCTAGAAAAAAAACCAAAGACCCAATTGCAAAAATCAAAATAGAGGAACAACTGGAAAAGTGTTTGGACTGGCTCGGACAAGCGACACTAGTAGATATTAAAACCTGCAAGAGAATGCTGAAGATAAAATAACTCAGCCAGTGACGCTAATTAGGCAATTTTCAGGCTACTGCTTCAAGTACTGTTACCTCATGAGCCTGCCAGCCTCGCGCACCACGCACTTTCAAAAACTCGATGTGAGTGAGAATACACCGGCCAATGAAAATCTAACGGGCGGCAGCTGTCAAAAGGGGCCATTTAGGAGGGCAACCAACTCAAAGTCGATTCAACTATGAGTGCAGGTTGCTGATAAGCGGATCGTGCCGCCCGAGTCATGCGCCGCTTGAATGATTCGTCTGATTCGCCGCACTTGCGCTCAAACGTCAAAAACGGGTGGTGCGACATCGACATAAAATAATCGGGAAACGGCTGATCGTGGCGGTACATAAAAATCGGCGGTTTGACTTCCTCGCGCCGGCCTTCGAGCCGTATTAGTCTGGCGTGAATATCCCTCATACGCTCACACCGTTGTGGTTTTTAACGCCAACCATTGCGGCTAATACCTGTGCATGATCACGCTTAAACGCTTTAACTTCTTGCCAATCGCTGTAGTACAACGGCAACGGTAAGGCTGCGAACTCTATGCTGCTGTGCCTTTCTATTCGGTGGTGTTTATTCATCGCCCTGGGCCTGCTCAAGTACCTGCAATCTTTGATCGAACTCGATGTGCTCCACCAATTTGGCTTGAGCCGATAGAGCGTCAATCATTTGCTTTCCAACCTCTCCAGATAACTCACCTTTTTGCATTGCTTGAAGGATCGCCTGACCGCGTTCGAGTAAGTCGCCGTCACCGGCTACTGGTTGCGCGAGCTGGACCGGTTTTAACGACGGCAGCACCTTATCGAGTAGCACCTTCGCCGCCTGCACATCGCCATTCAGCGCCGCCGTTTTCAGCGTCTCGATGACCCCCGACAAATCGGATTCTATCGCCTTGCGCAGCTTGTGCGTATTCCGGCGAACGTGACCGTCGATTCCGCGCGAACGTGACCGGTTTTTTCTAGCCAACTCACTGGAGTTAAAAAACTAACGCGGGCGGTCACGATGAGTCAAGCGTAAGTTGTTTGATGGACTAGCTGGGATTG
>CALLBO010000057.1 GCA_937998875.1 uncultured Granulosicoccaceae bacterium | reverse complement strand
TGCTCTTCGTCAGCTCTTACTGAGCTTTATCAGACGCTTGTTAAGCTATTTTGTGATTATAAGGCTCAGATTCCCGTGCTCAATGAGAGCTGTGGTGAGCGGCTAATAGCTTTGGGTAATTAGGGTTTTTACGACACCCTCACGTGGAGGGTCTGATGCAAGTAGTTAATCAAATATCGATTTTCACATTTAAAATCCCGGGTAAATGCAAACCCTGCTCTTTAGCACAGTTGATGGCGTCTTCGTATCCTGCATCTGCATGGCGCATCACTCCCGTTGCCGGATCATTCCATAACACTCGCTCAAGACGACGCGCTGCATCGTCGGTACCGTCTGCACAAATCACCATGCCTGAGTGCTGTGAGAAACCCATGCCCACACCACCGCCATGATGCAGAGATACCCAGGTTGCACCGGAGGCACAGTTGAGTAGGGCATTCAGGAGTGGCCAGTCCGATACTGCGTCGGATCCGTCTTTCATTGATTCTGTTTCGCGATTGGGGGACGCAACAGAACCGGAATCCAGGTGATCACGACCGATTACAACGGGGGCTTCAAGCTCACCGTTTTTAACCATTTCGTTAAACGCTAATCCCAAACGATGGCGTTGACCAAGGCCCGCCCAGCAGATACGCGCCGGTAACCCCTGGAACTCGATCCGTTCACGAGCCATATCAAGCCACTTATGCAAGTGCGCATCGTCGGGGATAAGCTCTTTGACCTTTGCATCTGTTTTATAGATATCTTCAGGATTACCGGATAACGCGACCCATCTGAATGGTCCCACGCCACGGCAGAACAACGGGCGAATGTAGGCTGGTACAAACCCTGGAAACGCAAAGGCGTTTTCTAAGCCTTCTTCTTTTGCAACCTGTCGGATGTTATTGCCGTAGTCTAAAGTGGGAATACCCTGATTCCAGAAATCAACCATCGCCGCAACATGGGTTTTCATTGAAGCACGTGCGGCGGCTTCAACTGATTTTGGATCTCTCTCCTGTGCATCGCGCCATTGAGCGACTGTCCAGCCGGTGGGCAAATAGCCGTGAACAGGATCATGTGCCGAGGTTTGATCGGTAACCATATCTGGCTTAACACCGCGACTGATCAGTTCGGGGAAGATGTCGGCGGCGTTGCCTAATAACCCGACGGACTTTGCCTCACCGGCTTTGGTCCAGCGTTGGATCTTATCGAGTGCTTCATCGAGTGAGTCTGCCTTTTCATCGAGATAGCGGGTACGTAGACGCATATCGATGCGTTCGGGATCACACTCTACGGCCAGACAGCAGGCTCCTGCCATGACTGCAGCCAGTGGTTGCGCACCTCCCATACCGCCAAGGCCGGCAGTTAAAATCCAGCGACCTGAAAGATCACCGTTGTAGTGTTGTCTGCCCGCTTCAACAAAGGTCTCGTAAGTGCCTTGTACAATGCCCTGCGTGCCGATGTAAATCCATGAACCGGCAGTCATCTGCCCATACATCATCAACCCCTGCTTATCGAGTTCGTTAAAGTGATCCCAGGTGGCCCAGTGCGGAACCAGATTTGAATTGGCAATCAGCACTCGCGGTGCATCGCTGTGAGTTTTAAATACACCCACCGGTTTACCGGACTGCACTAACAATGTCTCTTCATCGGTGAGTGTATCCAGACTGGCAACAATCGCATCAAAATCTTCCCAGCTGCGAGCAGCACGACCAATGCCGCCATAGACAACGAGCTCCTGCGGATTCTCTGCAACATCAGGGTGCAGGTTGTTCATTAGCATGCGTTTGGGTGCTTCGGTCAGCCAGCTCTTCGCCGTAAAGTCAGGTCCGGTCGCAGGCATAACCGTTCTTGTATTTTTGCGTGATCTGCCGGAGTCAGTCATGGGGTAATCTACTTTTGTGATTGGTGCGTTATAGATTGAATTGGGCTAGCTAAGCGCGGGCATGGGGATATCGAGCTGTGCACGCTTAACCAGTCCACTAGTGATCAAACTTGCCGCTGTGGCGATATCTGTTGCGATAAATCTGTCTTCTTCAAGGCGGCTTACCTCACCGCGCAGGGTCGCAATAACGGTAGCCAGGCTTTCACTGGTAGTTAACGGACTGCGAAACTCAATCCCGCGTGCCGCGCATAGTAACTCTACAGCCAGAATATGCAGCAGATTGTTGTTCATGCGGGTTAGTCGAATTGCACCATGGGCTGCCATCGACACGTGATCTTCCTGATTGGCGCTTGTCGGGGTGGAATCTGTAGAACAAGGGTTGGCCAGATGTTTGTTTTCACTCATCAGGGCCGCCGTGGTGATCTCTGCAACCATAAAGCCGGAATTTAATCCAGGTGCGGGAGTTAGAAATGGTGGCAGATCGAAAGACAGCGCGGGGTCTACCATCAGGGCTACCCGACGCTGAGCGATGGCACCGACTTCTGCAATTGCCAGGGCAATCTGATCAGCCGCAAAAGCAACCGGTTCGGCATGGAAGTTACCGCCTGACAGTATTTGTCCACCGTTAGGGTGTTTGTTATCCGGTATTACTAGCGGGTTGTCTGTTACCGCATTAGCCTCGACCTGTAAGGTTTTAGCAGTCTGTCTTAGCAGCTCAATGCACGCGCCGGTAACCTGCGGTTGGCATCGTATGCAGTAGGGATCTTGTACGCGGGTATCGTCATCTCTATGACTATCGCGTATTTCGGACCCGGTCATCAAACTCCGCATCGTCGCCGCAACATCAATCTGGCCCTGATGCCCGCGCAACGCATGGATAGCAGGTTGAAGCGGTGCGGTAGATCCCATAATGGCATCGGTAGACATAGCACCGGTAACTATTGCTGTACTGGCGAGTTGCCAGCTGGTGTGCAAAGCGATAAGGGCGGCAGCAGTTGAGAATTGAGTACCATTGATGAGTGCCAGACCTTCTTTGGCAATAAGTTCAATAGCCTGTAGTCCAGTAGTTTTGAATGCACTTTTGGTGGCCTGCCGGGTACCGTTGTAAAACACTTCGCCTTCACCCATCAGGACCGCTGCGAAATGTGCCAATGGTGCAAGATCGCCCGAAGCGCCGACTGATCCTTGCGACGGTACAACAGGTGTTATGCCATGGATCAACAGATTTTCAATGGCTATAATTAATGTCCAGCGTACACCGGATGCGCCACGACCCAGCGACAACAGCTTTAACGCCATCATCATTCGAACGGTGGTGTGATCGGTTATTTCACCGACACCTGCACAGTGAGACAAGATCAGGTTGCGTTGTAGCGTGGTGGTATCTTCTACGGCAATTCTGACGCTTGCAAGCTTGCCAAAGCCAGTGTTGACACCGTAAACCGCGTCATCTGCTTTGACTACAGCGGCTACCACATCAGCTGCACGATTTACTGCGGGTTTGCACTCTCGATTAAGCGAGATGTGCAGTTGATCGTTTTCGATTATCTGGAATAATTCGTTAAGCGTTGCTTTGCCCGGTGTCAGTATTAGTTTTCCCGGCTTGCTATCGGGTTCACTCATAAGCTTGGTCCGGTTGAGGTTGATTCGGTTGAAACCGCTCACTCAGTGGATTGAAGCCTATGCGATAACAAAGCTCAGAAGGGTGTTCAACATTCCACAATGAAATATCTGCCGTCATACCCGGTGCTAATGTGCCCCGGTCTGTTAATCCAAGTGCCAGCGCAGCATGGCGAGTGACGCCCATGAGTGCTTCTTCCGGCGTGAGTTTAAATAATGTGCACGCCATGTTCATGGTCAACAATAAAGAGGTGAGTGGCGATGAGCCGGGGTTGCAGTCCGTGGCGATTGCAATGGGGACTGCATGTTTGCGTAAAAAATCAACCGGTGGATGTTGTGTTTCGTGTAGTGTGTAGAAGGCTCCTGGCAACAGTACGGCGACGGTGCCGGATTCTGCCATTGCAATTACGCCGCTCTCATCCAAGTATTCAAGATGATCTGCAGAGAGAGCACCATACCGTGCGGCTAATGCGGCACCACCTGATAGGGTGAGTTGCTCTGCATGCAGCTTCACCGGTAAACCTAATGCCTGTGCTTTTATGAATACCCGCTCAATCTGATCTGGTGTGAATGCAATGGACTCGCAAAAACCATCAACGGCGTCAACCAGGTTTTCTGCGCGAGCCTGTTCAAGGGCTACAATACAAACATCATCAACGTAGGAATCTTTAGTACCGTTGTAATCGGTTGGAAGCGCATGTGCGCCGAGGAAACTGGTTCTAACAATGATGGGTCTTAAAGTTTGAATTTTTCGTGCTGCGCGCAGCATATTCAGTTCGGTATCGATATCCAGTCCATAGCCGGATTTAATCTCGATCACAGACACCCCTTCAGCAAGTAGTGAGTCAACACGGGGTAGTGCTGTTGCAACCAGTGAATCAACACTTGCGGCGCGGGTTGCCGTCATGGTTGAGACGATACCGCCGCCCGCCGCTGATATCTCTGCATAACTCGCACCCTGCAGACGCTGTTCAAATTCAGTAGCACGGTGACCACCATGGACGATGTGGGTATGGCAATCGATAAAAGAAGGGGTAAGTAAACCGCCTGCACAATCAAGTGCTGCAAGCTTTTTGAATTTCTCCGGCAGCTTGTTGTTAGCACCACACCAACTGATCACACCATTTTCTGTTGCAACAGCGCCGTTATTTATTAAGCCGTAAGATTCAATACCTGCATCGCAGGTGGCAACGGTTGCATTGTAGAAGACACGATTGAGCATCAGTTGTTCCTGATACAGTGAGCGGTTGACAAGGTGAGCATACCTATTAATAGTGGTATGTGCATCTTTATAGGAGTCAATAGAGAGATGACGGCGAGTTCAACAATCGAAGACCCCACCATATGGGCGCAGCATGCGCTGACGGAAGATGGCTGGAAGTCAAATGTGTTAGTAACTATTGATGCTGATGGTAAAATTTCTTCGGTGCAGGCTGGACAGCCAGCCGCAGGAATCCGTACCGGAATACTTCTTCCTGCAGTCGCTAATCTGCACAGTCATGCGTTTCAACGCGCTATGGCGGGTATGACAGAGCAACGAGGGCCGGATCCGCGGGATTCGTTCTGGACCTGGCGCAAGCTGATGTACGGGTTTTTACAGCACCTTACTCCGGATGACGCGGAGGCAATTGCAGCGTTCGGACAAATAGAGATGCTCGAGTCGGGTTATGCGTCTGTCGGTGAGTTTCATTATCTGCATCGCCAGCCTGGTGGCCTGTCTTATACGAACTGCGCTGAGATGTGTGAGCGGATTGTGGCGGCAGCCAACAGCAGCGGGATCGGCCTGACTTTATTGCCGGTTCTATACGAACATGGTGGATGTGATGGACGCGCTTTGACGGGCGGGCAAAAAAGATTCGGCAACTCGATTGATGAATTCAGTCGACTCTACACTGACGCCCGACAACTGATTGTCGACCAGCCTAATATGAATATCGGCATAGCACCGCACTCGTTAAGGGCGGTGAGTCAATCGTCTTTAAGTGCTGCCGTGTTACTCGCAGAGGGCAATCCATTTCATATCCATATCGCCGAGCAGGATGCCGAAGTTGAAGAGGTGTTGGACGCATGGAACGCGAGGCCGGTTGAGTGGTTGCTGGATAATCAACCGGTTGATGCAAGCTGGTGTTTGATTCATGCAACGCAGATGCAGAAGCATGAAACTGAAAACCTTGCTCGCTCTAAGGCAGTGGCAGGGCTGTGCCCGATTACCGAATCTAATCTGGGTGATGGCATATTTGACGGAGTTGCTTATCAGCAGCATGCAGGCGCGTGGGGAGTAGGCACAGATTCAAACGTGCGTATTTCACTGAGTGAGGAATTGCGAACACTGGAGTATTCGCTTCGATTGAAGAACAAGGGACGCGCGATATTAGCGGATGAGCATCGATCGACCGGACGGGTGCTTTTTGACAAAGCTACGGCTGGAGGTGCGCAGGCGTTGCAGCGTAAAACCGGACAAATTAGCGTCGGACAGAGTGCGGATATCTTGGCACTTAATGCTAATTCTTCAAGCTTTATTGCTGTGGAGAAAGATCAATGGCTTGATGCATGGATGTTTGCCAGTGACGATAGACTGATCACTGATGTGTGGGCTGCAGGTAAACATCTGGTGAAAAACGGCAGGCACATAGAACGCGAAAACATAGAGCAGCGTTATCGCAAAACGTTGTCTGTACTGTGTCAGAAGCTATAGCTTACATTATAGGCATATGGGTTAGTCGCAGCGTCAGGAACCGGATTTACTAAATCAATGATACGCGAATATACCAAAGCTGACTCAGTCAGTTCCGCTCGTGTATGGCTTCGCTCCGGGCAGGCTGAGTATGACTACCTGGATGCATTTCAGAAATTGGATGAGAAGAAAGCGTTAGAGGTGTTTCGTCGTGTTATTCAGGATACCTGCAGGATCTGGGTGTATGAAATAGAAAACGAGATAGTCGGCTTTATGGCAATGCATAAATGCTATATTGATCGTCTGTATGTTGCACCGGAACATCAGGGTAAGGGGGTCGGTTCAAAACTTGTTGATCACGCAAAAGAACTGTATCCGACCGGGTTGAGTCTGAAGACTCACCAACAAAATTTACGTGCGTGCGCGTTTTACGAGAAACGGGGCTTTGCACCGGTGGGTTATGGTGTGAGCCCGGCACCTGAGTCGATGCCAGATGTTGAATATCAATGGGGTCGAATATCAATGGAGGGGTGATGAAGGCGACAGGAAAAATCGCACAGACTAAATTTTTAGTTTGTCCAATGTCTTGCCGCGTTCGGTAGCGGCTTTCACCACCTGATTGTTTGCCTTAAAAGCCCAATAGGCATTCGCAATAGCGAGCGGGATAGTCAAGATAAAAAGCGGGAAGTTAACCAGCGCACGAATGAGTGATGGCAAATAGCCTGTTAATATTAACTGGCTTGCAAATATAAGTGTTACAGCGTTAACCAGATACATGATCGAGAACAATCGCTCGTCTCGCATGCGAACCTTATGTGGTTCTGCCAAATCTTTTATATGTTTGTTGTGACGGCGACGGTTGCTTCTGAACATTCCCCAGAACGTCCAGTCCGGTTCATCACCCGGGCCTTTCAGTACCTGGCTTTTGCTGTTGCGTATTCTCCTCCACGCGATGAATGCAACAAACAGATTTGTGCCGATCAGTAAACCCTTAAACCATGAATCGGGTATATAGCCCAATAGGGGCAGGGTGCTGAGGTTTACCAGTAGCAGCTGAATCAGTGCATTGGCCAGAAAAGCAGTGCGGTGGCTGGCATTGCGATTAACGTCATCGACTTTGCGCTTGATAAAATCGCTGCCTTTGTCCTCAGCTTCGACTTTTTGCAATTCCGTTTGTTGTTTGGAATTCAGTTTGAAGTATGTCTGCAGTTCTGAGAGTTTTTCCTCCATGCTACGACCCAGCAATGGCTGGGTTTTTTCTTCCCAGTAGTCATTGCCTCGTTTGACGTAGCCCCAGGATTTTTGCAACAGGCCGGTTATGTTTGTCTTTTCAGTCGTCATGTTTGTCGTTATTCGGCAACGGGCTTTGATCGCATCTTTAGCGTGCAATATAATTCCAAAGACAATTATAGAGTTATACGTAACTATGTTGTGTAATAATCCGGTCATTTGCGGCAGAGCTTTGGAATATGCGCGACTACCAACGAGATTTCATCCAGTTTTCGATTGAATCAGATGTGTTGAAGTTCGGCGAGTTTACGCTTAAATCAGGCCGTCAGAGCCCGTATTTTTTTAACGCCGGCTTGTTCAATACCGGTGCCAGATTGGCGAGGCTTGGGCAGTTCTACGCTGATGCCATTGTCAGTTCCGGCATCGAGTTTGACACATTATTTGGCCCTGCTTACAAGGGCATTCCGCTGGTAAGTGCGGTCTCTATTGCACTCAGTGAGCAACATGGTATGGATAAGCCGTGGGTGTTTAATCGCAAAGAGGCAAAACAACATGGCGAAGGTGGCGATCTGGTTGGTGCAGATCTTACCGGGCGTGTGCTGGTTATCGATGATGTGATTACTGCAGGCACCGCGATTCGTGAAAGTCTAGAGCTTATCAATGCGTCTGATGCCAGTCTGGCGGCGGTGTGTGTCAGCATAGATCGACAGGAAAAAGGCCAACACGAACGTTCTGCTATTCAGGAGATCGAACAAGACCACAATGTTCAGGTCGTGACTATCGCACAGCTTGCTACTCTCATTGAATATCTAAAAATGCAACCGGATCGTGCAGACACAGTGGCTGCTATAGAAGACTATCGTGCCCGTTACGGGGTCCGATAGCTTGCCGGTGGCTCCGTTGAGAACGTGCTCAATCTGACGAGCGCGGCTTTGGTGGATGCGCGTTGACATCAGTGCAAAAACTGACACCAGCCAAACTTGAGGTTGTGAGTCTGTCTTAATTGCAGATTAGCTTATCCCCCCTACGTGTTTGTGCTACGTATACTGCAACCCCTCGCGCAGGTTGTACGTAGGGGGGATAAGCGCACTCAACGCCAGGCGTGCCCTATAGCCAATACATGCGCACACCGCTAATGCTTAAACGGTCTCAAGGCGCATCCACCATTCGCATCACAAACAATTGCACTGACATTAGTTACCCACGATTATCCACTATGCACCTTCAGCATGGTCGGGATCAAGCTGGGCCAATATATCAAGTAATACTTCGTATTTATCTTCACCAATGCGTTGCTTAACTTCGGCAACAATTTCTAAAGCCCGGTCGGCCTTTTCATCAATTATCTTCTGACCATCATTCGTGATAGCAATCATCTGACGGCGGCGATCGTCTTCGTCGCGCGAGAGAGTGATCAAACCTTTGGCATGCATTGTCTGCGCAATGCGGGTCAGGCTCGGGAACAGCAGTGATGCACGGCTTGCCAGAGTGGAAGAACTTTGGGGTCCGTATTCAGCCAGCACACGAAGCACGCGCCACTGCTGTTCGGTGATACCGGTCTCCGCCAGCATCTCGCGAATAGGTGGCATGATGCCCTCTCTCGCCCGAATCAGGGCAATCGGCAGCGATCTGGCCGTGGATGGCAGCTTTTTTGTCATTTTGCATGGGGTTATTCTGATGGTGTAATTCTAACATCATGGCCGTTTTGCTTCCTTGAAGTTAGCGGTGAAATTATTTAACATGTGAATTAAATATCATCGGCTAATAGACAAGAATTACCGGCATTGAAGGCGGCGGTTTTGCTGTCCAGTTGTCTGGCCGAACAAGTAACCTGCGGAGAATTACGGGTGACCGATCTCGACCAGAATATTGAAAAGCTCAACGGATTTTTATCGCAATTCAAGGCATCCGGTGTGTTGAATCGGGTCGATGGTAAAGATGTGTCGGGCGGTGGTGGTGTGTTCGAATCAACCTCGCCGGTCGACAACAGCGTTATCTGTGATGTTGCACATGGCACAGCAGAAGACATTGATGCGGCCGCGCGGTCTGCGGCGAAGCACTTTGCTGAATGGCGCGATATGCCTGCCACCGAACGCCGCAAAATACTAATCAGGGTTGCTGAAGGTATAGAAGCGCGGGCGGAAGAGATAGCCTTGTGTGAGTGTTGGGATACTGGCCAGGCTTATCGTTTTATGTCCAAGGCGGCATTGCGTGGTGCGGAGAATTTTCGCTACTTTGCAGATCAGGTAGTGCAGGCACGTGATGGTCAGCATTTAAAATCTCCGACACTGATGAATGTGACCAGCCGCGTACCTATTGGGCCGGTGGGTGTTATCACGCCATGGAATACACCGTTCATGCTCTCCACATGGAAGATAGCACCGGCCCTGGCTGCAGGGTGCACGGTTGTTCACAAGCCTGCAGAGTCATCACCTTTAACAGCTCGATTACTCGTCGAGATAGCTGAAAAAGCGGGTCTGCCCGCAGGGGTATTGAACACAGTCAATGGCTTTGGTGAAGAGGTCGGTAAAGCGTTGTGCGAACATCCGTTAATCAAAGCAATAGCGTTCGTCGGAGAGAGTCGTACCGGTAGCATGATAACAAAGCAGGGGGCTGATACTTTAAAACGCAATCACCTGGAATTGGGTGGCAAAAACCCGGTTGTGGTATTCGACGATGCTGACCTTGAGCGTGCTCTTGATGCAGTAATCTTCATGATTTACTCCATAAATGGTGAGCGTTGCACATCGTCATCAAGGCTTCTGGTGCAGGACACCATTCGCGAAGAGTTTGAATCAAAGCTTATAGCGCGGGTCAGAAACATCAAGGTGGGTCATCCTCTAGATCCGGCCACGGAAGTCGGGCCGTTAATCAACGAAGAGCATTTTAAGAAAGTTACCAGCTATTTTGAAATAGCCAAAGAAGATAACGCGACCATTGCAGTGGGTGGTGAAACTATCGGTGATCAGGGTTACTTTGTAAAACCAACCCTTTTTACTAATGCGAATAATAAAATGCGTATTGCTCAGGAAGAGATTTTTGGACCTGTGCTGACATCAATTCCTTTCAGTACTGAAGAGGAGGCGTTGAGCATCGCTAACGATACGCTATATGGGCTTACAGGCTATGTCTGGACGAACGATCTGACTCGCGCGCTGCGTTTCACAGAAAAACTTGAGGCGGGCATGATCTGGGTGAACTCTGAAAACGTTCGACATTTGCCCACACCATTCGGTGGAGTGAAAGCCAGTGGTATTGGTCGTGACGGTGGTGACTGGTCTTTTGAGTTTTATATGGAACAAAAGCACATCGGCTTTGCGACAGGACAACACAAAATTTCAAGACTCGGCGTTCAATAGAGGACATACAGGAAATGCCAGTTCCAGCTCCTAATCTGTATCCGGATTTCAACACCATCCGCTTATCGCATGCCTATCTGAATGTTAGTGATCTGGCTGCTTCAAAAAAGTTTTATACCGAGATACTGGGTCTGCAGGTTACAGCAGAAACCCCAAGCCATATTTACCTGAGGGCCATGGAAGAGCGGGGTCATCATTGTGTGGTATTACAGAAGTCAGACCAGCCAGGTACGGTTGAGGCCATGGGCTTTAAGACATATGACGAGCAGGATCTCGATAAGGCAGAAGCCTGGTTTAGCGCTAAGGGTCGACCGACCGAATGGGTGGAGCGAGAGTATCAGGGGCGTACCTTACTCACTTCTGACAACCTCGGTATACCACTTGAGTTCTATCACAAGATGGACCGGCTGGAGCCTATTCACCAAAAGTATTCGCTATACCGTGGTGTTAAACCGTTGCGTATAGATCACTTCAATTGCTTTTCCACAGACGTGGATGAGTCAGTGGCGTTCTACAGCGATATTGGCTTTCGAGTCACCGAATACACTGAAGACGAAGACAGCAAAAAACTCTGGGCGGCGTGGATGCACCGCAAAGGGGGTGTGCATGATATGGCATTTACCAATGGCAACGGACCACGTATGCACCACATAGCATTCTGGGTGCCGACGCCGCTTAATATTATTGATTTACTCGACCTGATGTCTACCAGCGGTTATGTAAGCAATATCGAGCGGGGCCCGGGGCGTCACGGAATTTCCAATGCGTTCTTTTTATACATTCTGGACCCCGATGGTCATCGCATAGAAATCTACTGTTCTGACTACCAGACGGTTGATCCGGATATGGAGCCGATTAAATGGGATCTCACAGATCCACAGCGACAGACACTCTGGGGTGCTGCAGCTCCGCGTAGCTGGTTTGAGCACGGTACTAATTTCGTTGGTGTTGAAACCAAAGATGCAGCACTTAATGCAACACCGATCATTGCACCTTAATACACAACTATAAACATACTCTTTAATCAGGGCATTGCAGCTATGCGTTATTCAACTTACTCAATGAATGGAGAGACTTTCTACGGAGCGGCAACTGACGATGGCATGATTGCACTGAGTCCTGACTTTCCGCAATGGCCCACATTGTTGGATGTGATTCAGGCGGACGGGCTTGACCAACTCGCCCCTGTAGCAGAATCGAAAAGCGCTACCCATGCAGACTTCAAGTATGAAATGGTCATGCCCAATGCGCCGCGTATTCTCTGTGTTGGTGTGAACTTCCCCGATCGAAACGCCGAATACAAGGACGGTACTGAACAGCCAAAGTATATGTCTTTGTTCCCGCGCTTCTCATCGGGTTTTACCGGGCATGAATGTAATCTGGTGCGTCCGCCAGAAAATCACACACTGGATTATGAGGGTGAGGTGGTTGTGGTAATAGGCAAAGAAGGCCGTCGTATAAAAAAAGAAAATGCTTACGATCACATAGCAGCCCTTACGCTCTGCAATGAAGGTACTATCCGTGACTGGGTGCGGCATGCGAAGTTTAATGTTACCCAGGGCAAGAACTGGGATCGTTCCGGTGCGATGGGTCCGTGGCTTGTACCATTTAAAGACCCCAGGCAAATCGACGATGCGCATATCATTACGCGCGTTAATGGTGAGGTAAGGCAGGACGATGTATTGTCTCGTATGATGTTCCCGGTCAGTAGAGAGATAGAATATATTTCTACCTTTATGACGCTAAAACCGGGGGATATGATCGTGACGGGAACACCCACAGGTGCCGGCGCTCGCTTTGATCCACCAAAGTATCTGAAGCCGGGTGATGTGGTAGAGGTTGAGGTAGAAGGTATTGGAACACTTCGCAATGGTGTTGAGGATGAAGTTGTATGACGCCTGAAGATCATGCACGTGCTGCCAGTGATCTGCTAAATGCCGAAGCAACCGGCAAACAGATTGGTTTACTGAGTCTGCAGTATCCCGATATCGCAATGGACGATGCCTACGAAATTCAAAATGCTATATACCGGGCCAAGCTCGAGCAGGGTCGTCGTGTTATCGGCTGGAAGATCGGCCTGACATCCAAAGCGATGCAAAGCGCGCTCAATATTGACATACCGGATAGCGGTATCCTGTTTGATGACATGCTGTTTCAGAGTGGTGATACGATACCGGCAGGTCGATTTATCCAGCCGCGTATAGAAGCAGAGATCGCGTTTGTGATGAAGAAATCACTTGCAGGTGCAGATGTTACGCAGGCAGATGTTATTGATGCAACTGACTATGTGGTGCCATCGATTGAAATTCTGGATACGCGCATAGTGCGCGCTGATCCTGCAACTGGAAAATCGCGGGTTATATTCGACACCATCAGTGATAACGCCGCAAACGCCGGCATCGTATTGGGCAAAGAGCAACACGCAATCGATGCCTTTGACTTGCGATGGGTCGGGGCACTGGCCTACTGCAATCAAGAGCTGGAAGAAACCGGACTGGGCGCTGGTGTGTTAGATAACCCGGTGGAAAGTGTTGTCTGGCTTGCGCGGCGTATGGCGCAGTACGGTCAGAGTATCGAGCCGGGGCAGGTCATATTATCCGGCAGTTTTATAAGACCTGTGGAGTGTCCACCGGAATCTAAAATCAAAGCAGACTTCGGCAGCTTCGGTTCTGTTGAAATTCGTTTCGATTAGAGACAGATAGGTTGCGTTCCCCGAATGAAGAGCGCTAGCGACAGGAAAATTACATCTATCATTGATAAAGCTCGGGAATGCTGGAGTCTCGTTGATGCAACTGTAACGCTTGTCGCCGCGCGGGAAAATCTGGTTTATCGAGTTGAATCAGGAAGTGAATTATTTGCGTTAAGACTGCATCGCAAAGGTTATCGCAGTATAGCTGAGATCCGTTCAGAATTATTGTGGATGAGTATGCTTGAAGACAACGATGTATCAGTACCAAAGCCGGTGGCTACAAGCAATGGTGACAGTATTGTAGTTGTCGATGATGTTGTCGTGGATATGCTGAGCTGGGTAGAAGGTCAGTCGCTAAAACAGATCGAACCCGCAGAGAAATCGCACCATGATCTGGGGGTGCTGATGGCACGCATGCATGAGCTGGCAGATGCATGGCCCTTGCCGGAATCATTTGAGCGTCCGACCTGGAATTTGGTTGGTAATACGCCGACGTGGGGTAGATTCTGGGAGAATCCGCATCTCACAGACGAACAGAAATCAACGTTGCTGCACTTTAGAGATAGCGCCCGGGCAGCACTGGAAAATTTGCAGCAACCGGATCAAGGTTTGATACACGCGGATCTAGTACCGGATAACGTTTTGTATAATGGCGGTAAGTTGCACCCGATCGACTTTGACGATAGTGGATTCGGATACCGGCTATTTGATGTTGCCACGGTCACTCTTCGCAGCAGGCGCGTACAGGGTTCCGGAGCGCTGGCCACTGCTGTGGTTGCGGGCTATCAGACGCAACGGCCGCTCGATTACAAGTCTCTTCCTCTATTTGAAGCGTTACGGGCGTGTACCTACGTTGGGTGGAATATCACACGAATGGATGAGCCGGGTGGTGTTGAACGTAATGAGCGTTTTATTACAGAAGCAGAGATTGCGATGAGTAACTATTTCGAGACGGTGCATTGATGAGTATTTCAGTTTGCATAGCGATGGATAAGCGATCATGACTCTCGATGTCTGGCTGGCTTATGTAGTGGCTTGTATCGTAATACTGGTGATTCCAGGCCCGACGATTCTGGCGGTGCTGAGTTATTCTTTGTCTGAAGGTAGCCGGGTACGAGTACCTGCTATTCTCGCGGTGGCGGCCGGTGATGCTACTGCATTGGCGTTATCAATAGTCGGGTTGGGCGCGTTGCTGGCGCATTCATCCTTCTGGTTTCAGGTTGTAAAGTGGGTGGGGGGTCTGTACCTGTTGTATCTGGGGGCGAGTATGATTTATGCCGCAGTACGTAGTGAATCAAAGCTTGCTATCGACAAGCCTCAATCGAGTAAAAAGGTCTTTAGAAATATCTATCTGGCAACCGTGTTTAATCCCAAAGGTATACTATTTTTTATCGCATTTTTGCCACAGTTTACAAGCCCCGGTGAAAACTTAAACTGGCAGTTGTGGATACTGGCCTTGACCTTTGTGGTACTCGCTACGGTGAACGCCGCGGTATATGCCTTTTTTGCGGAGAAAGCCCGTAGAGTGTTGTCCGGCTGCAAGGCGCAGAGATCATTTAATCTAAGCGGTGGGACGCTCCTGACTGCTGCGGGTGTCTGGGCATTGACCACTAGAACGGCTTAACGAGTCTTTATGTGTGAGATTAACTCGAGGAACATAATGTGAGTGCTAATACTGATGATGCCTATCACAAGATAAGGGCACCTGCGCGCGCCAAACCTTCCGGTTGCCCGATTGACCACAACTTTACAACCTTTGATGATGACTATCTGAGCAATCCGTATCCTGATCTTGCCAGGGTCAGGGAAGAGCACCCGATTTTTTACTCAGAGAAACTCGGCTTCCTTGTGGTTACCCGTATGCAGGATCTGCTCGAGATATTCGGCAATCATGAAGTCTATTCCTCAGAGAATGTGCAGGATCCGGTGTTCCCGGTGTGTGAGCGTGCCGCAGAAATACTTGCAGCGGAGGATTTTAATCCGGTTGCTGTGATGTCTAACAAACAGCAACCCGATCATTCTCGAATTAAAAAATACACCATGCGCGGGTTTTCTGCGCGACGTATGAAAATGCTTGAGCCGTATGTTAAAAAACGCAGTCATGAGCTGGTCGATGCAATGATGGCCAACGGCACGCAAGCCGAGTTTGTCAGTAGCTTTGGTCACCCGCTGCCGGGTCAAACGATTTTTAGATTTATCGGCTTCCCAGAAACGGATGATGAAAAGCTCATCAGCTGGACTTCTAATCGACTAGCGTTTACCTGGGGCAACCCGGATGAAGAAGAACAGGTAGATATTGCGAACAAAATGTTGCGTTATTGGCGCTACTGCAGAGAGTTTGTGGCCAAGCGAAAATCCGAGCGTGCTGATGATCTGACCTCTGAGTTGCTTGATGCGCACGATGCCAATCCGGAAGAGCTGGCCTATCGTGAAGTCGAGTCCATTATCTACGGATTATCTTTTGCCGGGCATGAAATCGTTAGTAACTATATGAGTAACTCTTTGCTGTGCCTGCTACCGCGTCGTGATGACTGGGATGCGATTCGCGCTGATGCGTCTTTAATTCCCAACGCGCTTGAGGAGGTCTTGCGTTTTGAATCACCTCAAACAAGCTGGAGAAGGGTAACGAATGTGGATACCGAGGTTGCTGGCATTAAAGTACCGGCTGGTACGCAAGTGTTTTTGAGTCTCGGTGCCGCCAATCATGAGCCGGAGTTATTTTCATCACCGGATAAGTTTGATATCCATCGTGACAATGCAAAGAAACACATCTCTTTTGGCTATGGGATTCACTTTTGTCTTGGTGCGCGGTTGGCAAGACTTGAAGGTGAGATAGCCATCCAGACTTTATCTGAACGGTTACCGGATTTGCGGTTGGTAGAGGGGCAGTCACTTGACTATTCGCCAAACATAACGTTTCGTGGCCCGAAGGAACTCTATGTGGAGTGGGACGGATAGTATTGTTGCATCTGGTTCAGTCGGCTATCCCAAATACGTTCGGCCTAATTCGAATACTTCGGCTATTACAGGTAAATAAATTATGTCCGGTCTATTGAGTCTTGATGAGCTGCGTGACTTAAGTAAAAACGGCGAAGTTGATACGGTGCTCGCCTGTCTGGTTGATATGCAGGGCAGATTGATGGGGAAACGCTTTCACGCTGCACACTTTGTTGACAGCGCGTGGGAGGAGACTCACTGCTGTAATTATCTGCTGGCCACTGATCTGGAAATGGCTACTCCGGATGGTTACGTTGCAACGTCGTGGGAATCAGGTTATGGCGATTACGTGATGAGCCCTGACCTGACCACCTTGCGCAAAGTACCCTGGTTGCCGGGCACCGTGATGGTGTTGTGTGATGTTCTTGATCACCATACTCATCAACCGGTTCCTCATTCACCGCGTGCAATGCTTAAACGTCAGATTGAACGTTTGACGGGGCTGGGGTACGAAGCAATGATGGCGACTGAACTCGAGTTCTTTCTATTCGAGAAGAGTTTTGATGAGATCCGCAATGATAAATTCAGAGATCTTGCGCCTATCTCCGGCTATAACGAGGATTACCACATCCTGCAGACCACGAAAGAAGAGCACGTAATGCGGCCGCTGAGAAATCATCTGTATGCAGCGGGCATTCCTGTGGAGAACTCAAAAGGTGAAGCAGAAGCCGGGCAGGAAGAGCTCAATATTCGTTACGCTAACGCACTGGACACTGCGGACTATCACAGTATCGCTAAACACGCGGTCAAAGAAATTGCCTGGCAGCAAGGTCATGCGGCGAGCTTTCTGGCCAAATGGCACCATAGCCGTGTTGGTTCGTCGTCACATGTGCATCAGTCACTTTGGCGCGATGGCAATGCTGCTTTCTTTGATCCAACAGACAAGCTTGGCATGTCAGCGCTAATGAAAAGCTACATGGCGGGTTTGCTCAAGTACGCTTCAGACTATACCTATTTTCTAGCGCCTTATATCAACAGCTACAAGCGATTTCAAAAGGGGAGTTTTGCACCTACCCGCACTATCTGGTCGGTTGACAATCGCACAGCGGGCTTTCGTTTGTGTGGCGCCGGCAGTAAGGCGGTGCGCGTTGAGTGTCGTATTGGCGGTAGCGACCTCAATCCGTATTTAGCCATGTCGGCCATGCTGGCAGCCGGGATCGCAGGTATTCAAGAGAAGCTTGAGTTAAGCGAGCCGATGATTGGCGATGTCTACCAGGGTGAGTCGAATAGCATTCCCCGGACTTTACGCGATGCACGCGAAAGTTTGCACACATCAGCATTGCTGCGTAGTGCGCTTGGTGATGAAGTGGTGGATCACTACGCGCGCGCAGCGGAGTGGGAGATTGAAGAATTTGATCAGGTAGTCACGGACTATGAAATTGCACGTGGTTTTGAGCGTGCTTGATTAAATCCCATTGCCGAAGCGAAGTATTAGACGTATCTATACTTCGGAACTGCTCCGCCATTCTGCCTCACAATAGTAGATAGCAGCCACAGAAACCCCACTCAGTAAAGCCGCCACTACCAGTGCAGTGGCATAGCTGCCGTTTCGATCAAACAACCATCCGCTCACCCATGGTCCGAGTAGCCCGGCCAGTCCCCATGCTGTAAAAATCTGCCCATAGATTTTAGCAGCAGACACAGAGCCAAAGATGTTAGCAACGGCAACAGGATACACCGCGATAATAGCACCGTAGCAATAACCGACGAGTCCAAGTGCTGCGAATACCAAACGCCACGAAGTCTCTGACACTAAAGCCAATAGGCTTAACCCTAACGCAGTGAACAGGGGGAGCCATCGTATTAGCACCAAACTGGAATAGCGATCGGCGATAAAGCCTGCACTAAACCCGCCAAGCATGTTACCGAATACAACGACCATTGTCGCGCGTGTTGCCAACTCGAATTTAAAGCCCAGGCTGGTTGCAATGCCAAAGGCATGTCCGATTACCATTAGCCCAGCCGTCACTGCAGTACCATAACCAAGCCACATTAATACTCGAATCTTTTTAAGATTAGGTGTGAGGTGGTGAGCTTCTGAATTTGACTCTATTTCATAGCGTGCGTTTGACCAATGCAGTAGAGCTGCACCAATAAGGGATACCAGAAAAATGACCGTACTCATCACTATAAGCGCCAATGAGTTTCCACCTTGCCTGATTAGAATGGCAAACAACATAGGTGCTGCTGTAGCGCCGACCGCATAAAAGGCAGTTACTAATCCCATTGCCAGGCCACGTCGGTCTGGAGTTGCTAAGCCTGCCAATTGCAATGAATAGCCGTATCCCAACCCGTTCGCCCCTCCGAATATTAATCCGTAGGTGAGATACAAAGTAATCAGAGATGAGCTCTGTGCAGATAAAGCCAGGCCCAATGCGGCAATCAGGCCCACTACAATGAACATTGCCGGTGGTGCGACGCGACTATAAATACGGTAGCCAAATAGCACTGCAATGGTTAATGAAATCAGTGCCAGAGAATAGATAAGGCTCGTACCGGCGCGATCAGCTTGTGGCAGGTTTTCCCACTGTGGGATGAAAACCGAAAAAGCGTGAATGGTGCCGAGTACTGCGCTAAGCATTGAAGCTGCGGCTACAGTTACCTTGCGCTTGAAGTTTTCCATATTTTTTTCATCCATCTGTGCCGTCAGGTGATGGTTTAGGCGTTTGGAAAGTTAAAATCATCAATCGCATTTAATTTGTAGGGTGGCATAAGCCAGGAGCACATCCGCTCTCATTATTGGTGGATGCGCCTTCGGCTTATGCCCCTACGGAGGGTGTCGCCAAAGTACAGTAACACGCTTACTAGGTTGCAGTTTATCGTCTGCAAGCCTTGCGAAGATCCTTCGCCGGCGCTTAGACGCCGACCCTCCCGCAAGCGGCCACAAGCGGGAGTGTGTCAATCGGAGCTAATGTCTGTTCTGTAGCAACTCATGCGACGACCGGCCTCAGGCTTAACCTGCTCTTGTGTCAACAACTCCATTCGTTTTAGCCGCACAGTGAGAACTCGTAAAGCCACCCTCCCTTTGGGAGGGTGTCGTAAAAACCCTAATTACCCAAAGCTATTAGCCGCTCACCACAGCTCTCATTGAGCACGGGAATCTGAGCCTTATAATCACAAAATAGCTTAACAAGCGTCTGATAAAGCTC
>CALLBO010000056.1 GCA_937998875.1 uncultured Granulosicoccaceae bacterium | reverse complement strand
AAGACCAAAAGTAGGCAAAAGTCTTTCTTGCTGCCATTTTGCCCTACGGGTGGCTGCGCCATTTTTTGAAATCCTCCTCCGTCGGGCCGCGCCAATGGCACATCCGTGTGCCGCTGGCGCTCACGCGCCATCCATGGCGCTAAGACCCGACTCCGGAGTATTTCAAAAAACAAAACAGAAGCGCGGTAAAAGCGACTAAGTCGCTTTGATCCTTTTTGTTTGGTAGAACTTGGGCAGTTGGGTCGTGTTGGGTTGTTTGATGAGGGTGGATAGATCTACAGCAGCTGGCACAGGCAGGTATATATAAAAATGGATTTTTGTTTTTGGTTTTTGGTTTTTGGTTTTGCTTTTGAATTACCCGCGCTTCTGTTTTGTTTTGAATTTCATCACGGAGACAGGCAAAAGCGGCAGGACGCCGCGTTAGCGAAGTTTGCACATGGATGTGCTATCTGAGCGTGCCTGTTGGAGTGATGAAATTCAAAATGCCGTAGGCACCCGCAGGGCAAAATGGCAGCAAGAAAGACTTTTGCCTACTTTTGGTCTTTTTAAAAGTAGGGCCGCCCGCAGGGCATGCCAGAACGATAGCCGACGGCAGGCAACGCAAGAGCGATAGCCACCCGCAGGGCATGCCAGCTCGGCAAGCAAGCGCGATAAGCCGCCGGCAGGCAATGCAAGAGCGTTAAGCAAGAGCGACAACCCCTGCAAGAAAGCAAAACAAAACAATAATCAAAACCGATGCCACCACCTCCTGGCAGTCACCCGATACTCAGAAGCAACCACACCATCACGAGTCACCTCAATCTCAACTGCCCCACTGTGAGCTGTGGTGAACTGCGTAGCACCAATAGACCGGTAGCGTTCAACAACCTCCGGACGTGGAAAATCAAACCGGTTCCGGTAGCCTGCACTATGCACAACGTATTCAGGATTCAATGCTGAAACAAATGCTTCCCCGGAAGAAGTTGCACTACCATGATGGGGAGTGAGAAGCACGCTAACAGGCTTCAACTCCCCAGTGGCCAGCAACCGGTTTTCTGAAGAAGATTCTATATCGCCGGGTAACAGTGTTCTGCCACCGGGCGCTTCTATCAGCAAGACACAGGATCGATCATTCGGTGAGCCCGCAACATTCTCTTGTGGATGCAGAATAGCGAATTTCACATTATCCCAGACCCACGTATCACCAGCTACGCATTCTCTAAACGGTGTGTCAGGTCTTTGCGGAAGCTTTGCTGATTGCATCAAAACTTCAACCTTCAGTTCATCTAAGATTTCATCAGCACCACCGCTATGATCACGATCAGTGTGCGATACGATCAAAGTATCGATCGAGTGAATCGATTTAGAACGCAGGTAGGGAATCAATACCGCGTTGGCAGCACTGAAGCTGCTACTGAACTGATCTCCAGTATCATAGATCAATATATGATCGGCGGTTCTCACCACAACAGAAGTGCCCTGCCCGACATCCAGAAACATCACACGGTAGTCACCGTTGTCCAGATCATCAGCCTGCGTCGGCAGTACTACCGGTAACATCAGGATAAGTGACAAAGCACGAACACCGCGCGACACTGGCACTAACAGTATCAACGCCATCACGGCAGCCAACGCCAGTGCCACTGCAGAAAACCCGCCAGGCCTGATCATCGCAAACGGCAGGTCCGAAAATATTTCAAGCACCTTGAATGCAAATCGCAGCAGATAGTCCACAACCAACAACACGTCTGATGCGAGCGAGTTATTAACAAATACAAGTAACGAGGCAATAAAAACCAACGGAGTCACAAGCACACCGACCAATGGCGTGATAAGCAAGTTTGCCAGTGGTGATACGAGTGACGCCTGCCCGAAAAACAAAACCGTCAACGGGTACAGCCCTATGGTTATCAGCAAATGACCGCGCAGCACTCTGGCGAGCAATGCCATCCTGCTTTGCGATTGCGCATTTGAGAACACAAGAAATAACACGGCTACCGCCGCAAAAGACATCCAGAAACCGGGAGACAAAACACTTAACGGGTCGACTATGCAAACAGCGATCAGTGCGATAGCAAGACTCTGCGTTCGTCGCTGGTGTCTGCGCACCAATAGCAAACCTACCAGCACCATAAACATCATCAACGCGCGTAAGGTCGGCACGCTGAAACCCGCCATCGCGGCATAACAAAACGCAGCGCCCAATGCTACAAGCAGTGAGCAACCCTTACGCGTACTGCGATCAGTAAGCCCGACATAGCGCCAAAGCAATTGCGCTAACAGCCCGAACGCACCTGCAACCAGACTGATATGTAAGCCTGAAATCGCGAGCAGATGGTTGGTGCCAGTGCTGATAAAACTTTGCCAGCGCTCTTGTGTTATGCCACTCCTGTCTCCCACTGCCAGAGCCAGAATAACGCCGCTGGATTGATACGAGTCACTCGCTTGAAGAAGCTTGCGTTGAAGCATGTTTCGCGCAGCAGACAAGGGCGCGCTATTGCGATCTATAACGCTTTCGCTAACGTCAAAAGATTTTTCGCGAACATAACCGGTTGCAATAATTTTATTGCGAGCAAACCACTTTTCAATATCAAAGCCACCGGGGTTCATAAAACCGGAAGGTGTTTTAAGCTTAACAACCAATCGGACTTTCTCGCCTGCTTTTAAATCCGGTGCATTACTTCCATACCAGCTCAACCGAATACGCCCGGTACGAGACAGTGAATACGTAGCTGGCACCGGTTCACTTTCCAACGGCCGTATAGATTCGAGCTCGACTATAAACCGCAGCCTTCTTTCATCACGATTTGGCAACTCCACGATCGTCGCAACAATCTCTACCTCAACGCCAAGCAGTTCCGCAGGCAGTCTTTGTGACATAATGCTCGACGCTACCAGACAACCATAGACAACCCCGCTAACAAACAGAACAAGCGGTACAAACACCGACCCGAGAGCACGACGCAACAAAAAACACATAACCAAAAAGGGTGCGGCAGCAAATAACTGCGGCCACGTCGGAAGCGCAGCAAGAGAAGCGACAAGGCAAAGCGACAACAACAGCGAGAGGGAGTTTACTAACACAGCGAACTTCGTTTACATCTTCGTCTCTATGCTAGCACGGACTACTGTGGCATGTGCTTACCGGAATGAGCCAGGCCAAAAAGGTTCGAAGCAGAGACTAATGCGCGTTAATCACAGTGTTTCAGGATGTAGGCGCCCACCGCGCAACCGATATACCGATCGCATACGGGCGGCCAGTCTGGTGTCGTGAGTTACAATCAAAAACGCCGTACCTAACTCCCGATTGAGCTCAAGCATCTGATCATACACATAGGTTGCAGTCTCTTCGTCGAGGTTACCGGTGGGCTCATCGGCAACCACAAGCTTTGGCCGGTTAATCAATGCCCTGGCAATTGCAGCCCGCTGTCGCTCACCTCCGGACAGCTCTGCCGGCTTGTGTTGTAAACGATCACCCAATCCTACTTTAGTTAGCAAATCAGCAGCAGCCCTGCGTGCCTGTGACGCGGGCTTGCGTGCAATCAACAAAGGCATAGCGACATTTTCTACCGCGGTAAACTCGGCCAACAGATGATGAAACTGGTAGACGAAGCCTAGTTTTTCGGCACGCAGAAAACCACGGGCGGCAGCAGAGAGTTGATAGAGATTCTGACCATCAATAGAGACTGCCCCGGCATCCGGCGTATCCAACCCGGCCAACACGTGTAAAAGCGTGCTCTTGCCACAACCGGATGAGCCGATGATTGCAATCTGTTCCGCCACATCAATACGTAGATCAAGCCCGCGCAGCACGGTGAGATGCTCAACGTTTTGCTTATAGATCTTTTCAACACCGGTGGCTTCCAGTACTGGCTGATAGTCACTCATTTACCGATGCTTCCATAAGCCAAACAGGACGTCGAGCGCTGCGATAACCACCTGTATAAGCGCTGCTACTCATAAACCAATCATTAATAAGCAACTTATTCATAAGCAAGCGCCTCAGCAGGTTCAGTACGTGCTGCCCGCCATGCAGGATAGATGGTTGCCAATAAGGTTAAAATGATCGCGAGTGTCGCCACCTTCCAGACATCGGCATAGTCGAGTTCTGACGGCAGTACACTTATATAGTACACACTCGGATCGAGAAAGCGGGTCTTGAACAGGCGTTCAATAGCCGGCACCAGCGTCTCTACGTTACTGGCAAGCAACACACCACCAACAACACCCAGAACCGTCCCTATTATTCCGATTAACGCGCCCTGTATTAAAAATACAAACATGATCGACTTAGGCGATGCGCCCATTGTTCGCATAATTGCAATCGCTGATTGCTTGTCAGTAACCACCATAACAAGCGTACTTACAATATTGAACGCAGCAACCGCGACAATAAGCGCAAGGATTACAAACATCACTGTTTTTTCCGTTCGAACTGCCCGAAAAAAATTGGCGTGCCGCTGCGTCCAGTCACTGACCCAGTAGTCCTCGCCGACTTCCGTCGCGAGATCACGGGCAACCATACGCGCTGCAAACATATCTTCAAGCTGTAAACGCACACCGGTGTAGCCTTTGTTCAAACGTAACAATGTCGAAGCGTCGTCTGCGTGCATCAGGGCAAAGTTACGATCGTACTCAAACATTCCTATCTCAAAGATACCGCGCACGGTAAATCGCTTCATTCGCGGCAACACACCCACCGGAGTTACACTCGCTTCCGGTGTGATTACCGTGATTTTATCGCCGACCACAGCACCTAAAAAATCAGCCAATGCACTACCGAGCACAATCTCAAAAGAGCCGCTCTGCAACTCATCAAGTTCGCCTGCGACCATCTTTCGATCAATATCAGAGACATTGGGCTCCTGATCCGGCAATACCCCGCGAACCACAATGCCAGTCACTTGCTTACCCTTAACCACCATGACCTGGCCTTCGACATAAGGCGCGGCTCCTTTGACCTCCGGATGTTCGACTGCAGCCACGGCCAACTGTTTCCATTCGACCATCGGCTCGTCGTAAAGTGTAATCGTCGCGTGGGAGGCCGCGCCCAGAATTCTCTCTCGCAACTCCTTCTCGAAGCCGTTCATGACTGCCATTACTGTAATGAGTGCGGTCACCCCCAGCGCAATACCGAGAATTGAAAGCAAAGAGATAAAAGAGATAAAGTGATTGCGACGCTTTGCGCGCGTGTAGCGAAGCCCGACAAAAAGTTCAAACGGTTGCAGCATAAAGGGCAGAGTTCTTCCGGAGGATTGATCCGGGTGGGAGGATGGGCTCGACGCGAGATCGCGCGAGAAAGATAACATAGCACAAGCACGTGGAAAAACTGCCTGCATTACCGGACTGTCGGCTCCAGCGCCCTGCTTCGAAAATCAAAAATCACAAACTCCGGCCTCGCCGGTATAGTGGCATTACCAGCGTCGGGAGAGATTAATGAATTTGTTAGTATTGCAACATATAGCCTGTGAACATCCTGGGCAGTTACGCGAGTATCTACAACGCGATAGCGTTAACTGGCAGGCGGTAGAACTCGACGAAGGTGAGCCGATTCCCGAGCTGGAAAAGTTCGATGCCATGTGGGTTATGGGTGGTCCGATGGATGTCTGGGACACCGACGAGCATCCGTGGCTTGTTGCAGAAAAACGGGCAATTCGCGAATGGGTGTTAGAACTCAAGCGCCCCTACCTGGGACTCTGTCTCGGCCATCAACTGCTAGCCGATGCACTCGGCGGCAAATGCGAAAAGCTACAGCCACCGGAGATTGGTGTACTGGACATCAAACTAACCGACGCAGGTATTGCCGATCCAATTTTTCGTGACATGCCCGCACAGCAACGCGCCTTACAATGGCACTCGGTACAAGTCACCGAAACACCGGACAATTGCACCATACTCGCCCAATCACCCGCGTGTGCAAATCAGGCAATGCGGGTTGGGGAAAATGCCTGGTCTATGCAATACCACGTCGAGGTAGAACCCGATACTGTAGACAACTGGGCGAAAATACCCGCCTACCGATCTGCATTAATCAACACACTGGGTGAGGATGCACTACCCGGCTTGCTTAACGATGCCACCAGTGAGCTTGAATCTTTTGCCGCCAATTCAGAGTTGTTGTACCGCAATTTTATGGCGTCGGTTTCCCACTAATGTCCGCAGCAGTTGCAACCGCAGATATTGAAACGCTGGTTATCGGTGCGGGTGTTGTCGGGCTCGCGACTGCGGCAACTCTTGCCCGGGCAGGTCACAACGTGGTGGTGCTTGAACGCGAAAAACTTATTGGCCAGGGTATTAGCTCACGCAACTCGGAAGTTATCCACGCAGGCATCTACTACACACCTGGCTCACGCAAAGCAAAGCTGTGCGTACGCGGCCGGGAACTGCTTTATAAGTACTGTGAAGAACGCAGTATCCCGTGTAAACGCCTTGGCAAGTTTATTGTTGCAACAGAAAAAAACGAAATCGAAACACTCGGGATGCTTAAACAAAAGGCCCTTCAAAATGGTGTTGATGATATAACGGAGATGTCAGCGAGTGATGCGATGGCAAAGCAACCCGGTCTGCATTGCGTTGCTGCCTTGCACTCACCCTCTACTGGAATTGTAGACAGTCATTCGTTGATGCTGAGCTTGCAGGCAGAGCTTGAAACTCATCATGGTGATGTTGTCTGCCAAACAGAAGTAACAGCCATTGATCACAGCAATCAGCTTTTCAATATCACTATGGCGGACGGCGCAACTATCACTGCTAAAAATCTGGTTAACAGTACAGGCTTGCACAGCGTGCCTTTGGCAGGCCGGTTTAAAGCGCTTAACAACAACACAATTCCCAATGCACAATACGCCAAAGGCAACTACTTCAGACTTGCCGCGCGCGCACCGTTTTCAAAATTGATTTATCCGGCACCTGTCACCGGTGGTTTAGGTATACATCTGACAATCGACCTCGCGGGCCAGAAACGTTTCGGACCGGATGTTGAGTGGCTAACCGGTGAAAACCCAAACGACTTTGAGTATCAGGTTAATCCACAACGGTTGCAGGATTTCTACGCCGCTATCAGGCGTTACTGGCCCGACTTACCAGATGATTCCCTGTCACCCGACTATGCTGGTGTGCGCCCCAAAATCACCTGGAATAACAACGCCGACATTGACTTTGAAATCAGCACTGAACAACATCATGCTATTCCGGGGCTTGTTAATCTGTTCGGCATCGAGTCACCGGGACTGACTGCTTCACTGGCAATCGCAGAACAGATTGACAACACGCTTAGCCTTTAACAGGCCGGACAAACAGACTAACAACAGACCCGATTAACAAAACAGAACAGTAGATAAGGGGAAATCCTCAAGTGCCAATACCCTTTACCACGATCGTACAAAACCTGCCTGCGAGTACGCCGTTCGTAGGCCCCGAAACGCTGGAAAGACAATCCGGCAAACTCTTCCGTGCGCGCATCGGCGCAAATGAGAGTGCGTTTGGTATTTCTCCGCTCGCGGCCAGCGCTATGCGCGACGCCATCGGGCAAAGTCACTATTACTCTGACCCTGAAAGTTATGAATTAAGGGAGGAGCTGGCGCAGAAACATAACGTCGCTATCGATGAAATTTGTGTTGATGCAGGCATTGATTCACTGCTCGGCCTGACCGTCAGAATGCTACTGGAGCCGGGACAGGTTGTCGTGACCTCGCACGGCGCTTATCCCACGCTCAACTATCATGTTGCGGGATTCGGAGCAAAGCTGCACGCGGTACCCTACAACAACTGCCACGAAGATCCGCAAGCGCTGGTTAAAGCCTCGAGTGAGCACAATGCGAAACTGGTCTACCTTTCCAACCCGGACAATCCAATGGGCACCTGGCACGGCGAAGAGACAATCACTCAAATGATCAACAGCGTGCCGGACAATTGTGTGCTGGCGCTAGATGAAGCTTATATCGAGTTTGCCGCAGAGCCGATTGCACCGCCAATTGATACCAGCAATCCGCAGGTTATTCGCTACCGCACTTTCTCGAAGGCCTACGGCATGGCGGGTCAACGAGTCGGCTATGTCATTGCGCACAAAGATCTGATCACAGGTTTCAATAAAATACGCAATCATTTCGGCATAAACAGAATCGCACAGCAAGGCGCACTCGCTTCTCTAAAAGACGATACCTTTCTTGAGAAAGTTCGAGCGGCCGCATCCGCCGGGCGTGAGAGAGTTGTCGAATTTGCCAGCGGTCATGGTCTGGCCACACTGCCGTCGAACACCAACTTTGTAGCACTTAACCTCGGATCATCGGCCGCTGCAAAGCAGATGATTACAGAACTCAGCCACAGGCAAGTGTTTATGCGAATGCCGGGGGTGGAACCGCTCAGCCAGTACATTCGTGTTGGACTCGGGACTGATGCAGAGCATGAATTTTTTGTTGAAGCATTTAACGATGTGATAAAAAAAACCACTTTGTTAAAGGTGTAGGCAACCAATTTTCATAAGAGGCAAATTTATAACAAACTCTCTTTAACAATGCGTACCAATCCCCCCACGCATAACCTAACTGTGATAGCTTATGCAGCCTTTCAGCGCACACTGCTTTTTGTCGCTGCGCTACTCTAAATAGCTTTCACAGGAACCAACCGTTGACTAGTAAAATCAGTAGCTTTGTTGCACTGTTCCTTCTCCCTGCAATGTCTCTAACAGCTGAGCTGGCAATAGCGCAAGAGACCTGCGTCACATCTGGTGCAACACTTTCACAAGCAAGAAATAATTACGCCAATCAATGTGATTTAGAGCGCGTTGACTGCGATCCTTTTAACGGTACCTGGGTCTGTGCAAGCTTCAATATGACGTCATCGACACCGCCAGCCCTTACCGTTACATCAACCCCGACAACTCCCGCACCATCAACACCACCTCAGGTTGCAACGACTCCGGCTAATCCTGTTACTGCGTCGCTCCCATCATGCCGCAGCACAGCCAGCGATTCAGATGGCGATGGTTTTGGTTGGGAAAACAATAACACCTGCCTGGTGACCTCAAATACTCCCGACCCAGCCCCCGACAACTCAAACCCACCGCCGGCCTCCGGCACTTCCAGTGCATCAACGTCATCCGGCAACACTGCACGACGTGATTGCAGCAGCGCGGCAAGCGACCCTGATGGAGACGGCTACGGGTGGGAAAACGGAGCAACGTGCCTTGCAACTTCGGCAAACGTTACCCAACCTTCGCAGCCGGTAGGCACAGCCGCGGCTTCAGCAATCACTGACCTGATCCTGGTAACCGGACAGTCCAATGCACTTGGTGCCGGCACCGACTATGACACCAGCCTTGATGCACCCGATTCAAAAGTTTTCGCATTCACTAACAATGGCTGGCAGGTCGCAAACCTGAATCAGGTCTGGGATCTCAACTGGCATCCTCGCAATCACCCTGACACAGATCCATCGAACAATTTTTCACTGCACTTCGGAAAAAACGTTGCCGCCAAAGACAGCTCCCGGGTTATTGGCTTTGTACTGGTGACGGCACCGGGTGCGAAGATAGAAAACTGGCAGACAGGCGGAAGTTTCTATGCGCAAATGCAAGCCAAAGTACTCGATGCGATAAATCAGTTGCCGCATAAGAGTTCCATAGATGGCGTGCTTTGGCATCAGGGGGAATCCGACGGTGAAGACAAGCAGTATTACAGCGACGCACTTTATCAGTTGATCAACAATCTGCGCAGTGAGCCATGGGTAGCATCCAATGCGCCGTTCATCTGTGGTGAGACAAAAATTCCATCTGTAAACAAACGACTGAACAGCCTGAATCGTGATTCAGATCCAACGACTGCATGTGTGCAAGGCGCAGATCTTCCAACGCTTGGGGACAATCGACACTTCAGTGCCGAAGCACTGCGAACAATCGGCGCCCGCTATGCAGACGCTTACCTGAACATTGTCAATTAGCCATACAAAACCTGTCAAAACTTAGCAGCCCCTGAAGTTGCAGCGGGCTGCTCGTAACCCACTCCAGCTCCGGGTTGTGATAAAATTCGCGGTTCAATCCGGTCGACGCAAGACGTCTGGCTCCTACCGCACGGTCACCTGCTGACCCCCATCTGATCTTCACATGTCCCACCCGCTGGTCCTCGATCTTCCAGAAAAATCCAGTGCACACTGGGGCAAACTTTACGGCTGCTCAAACGCCCTGGCAATTGCCGAGCGCGCAACGACTTCTAAGCAGTTGACGCTGGTGGTCACTCCGACAAGTGCCGACGCATTTAACCTGGAAGATGCCCTGCGTTTCTTCGCGCCTGATCTAACGATATTAAGCTTCCCCGACTGGGAAACCCTGCCATACGATCTTTTCTCACCGCATCAGGACATCGTATCGCAAAGACTCAAGACCCTTTACCAGCTACCGGGAATTGAGTCCGGTGTGCTGGTATTGCCAGTGTCCACACTAATGCAGCGGCTATGCCCGGCGTCATACATTAACCAGCAAGCGTTAATCATCAGCGCCGGTGATGAACTCTCAATGGATGACTTTCGCAATAAACTTGCTAATGCCGGTTACCGGAATGTTAGTGAAGTCTCTGAGCACGGTGAGTTTGCAGTTCGAGGATCATTGTTTGATCTCTTCCCGATGGCATCTGACAAGCCCTACAGAATTGATTACATCGACGATGAAATTGATTCTATTTATCAGTTTGATCCGTCAAACCAGATAGCCGATCTGCAAAACCCGATTGGACGCGTTGAAATGTTACCGGCACGGGAATTCCCGATGGATGAAGCGGCAATTACACGCTTCAGACAGGGTTTCCGGCAACGCTTTGAGTCGAGTCGCGAAAGCCCGGTGTATCGTGATATCAGCAACGGTGTTGTGCCGTCCGGCTGCGAGTACTATATGCCGCTTTTTCTCGAAGAGATGGTCACCATCTTCGACTACCTGAACAAAAACACCACCGTTATACAAGCCGGTGACTGCGCCACTGCAATGCAGGAATTTACCGAGCAGCTCCATGAAAGACATGAACAAAGACGTTATGACGTAGAACGTCCAGTGCTGGAACCGGCTGAGCTATATATTGATGCTGCAGAGGTTAACGAACAGATAAAAAAACTGTCACGCATTAACATTTCCGCTGCAGAACTTCCCGATTCAAAAACCAACTACAACTTCAATACCCGGGCGCCGGGCAAATTCCCGCTTACTGTCAGACTTGAAAACCCTATCGGATTGCTACAAAGCTTCCTTGATGACTTCGATGGCCGGGTATTGTTTGTTGCTGAATCTGCAGGGCGTCGTGAGGCGTTTATGGAAATGCTCATCAGCAACCACGTGCCAGTAAGCAGTGTCGATACCTGGCACGCATTTCTTCAGAGCGATCGCCAATACGGTATTTGTGCAGCCCCGCTTGAGACCGGGCTGGTTTTGCCAGCAGCGGGAAACGGCCTTGCGATTGTCTGCCAATCACAAGTGTCTGGTACAGGTGTTGAGCAATCACGCAGACGCCGCAAACGTGTAACACGAGACAGTGATGCGGTTATCTCCAATCTTGCAGACTTATCTATCGGCGCGCCGGTTGTTCACATTGATCACGGTGTAGGCCGCTACATAGGCCTGGTAACGCTTGATGTCGGTGCTCCGAATACAGAATACCTGGCACTCAAATACGCCAAAGAAGACAAACTCTACGTACCGGTTTCATCACTACACCTTATCAGCCGTTATACCGGTGCCTCCGAAGAGTCGGCACCGCTGCACCGGCTTGGCGGTGAACAGTGGCAGAAAGTTAAACGAAAAGCTGCACAGAAAGCGCACGATGTTGCAGCAGAGCTTTTGGAGATACACGCTCGACGTGCCGCGAAAAAAGGTTTTGCATTTAACGAAGAAACCAACAACTACGCTGTTTTTGCAGAGACGTTTCCGTATGAAGAAACACCCGATCAGGAACGTGCCATTGATGATGTTGTCGCAGATATGCGTTCTGCACAACCCATGGACAGAGTCGTTTGCGGCGATGTGGGCTTTGGTAAAACCGAAGTCGCGATGCGAGCTACCTTTGTTGCTGTAGACGGAGGTAAACAGGTTGCCATTCTTGTACCCACCACCCTGCTCGCCCATCAGCATCACCAGAATTTTCTGGATCGCTTTGCAGACTGGCCGGTACAGATTGAATGCCTGTCACGCTTTAGGACCAACAAAGAACAGGAGTCTGTACTTGCAAGGCTCAAGGCTGGCACTGTTGATATTGTCATTGGCACACACAAGCTATTGCAAAAGAGTGTTGTCTATAAAAACCTCGGGCTCGTGATCATCGATGAAGAACACCGTTTTGGAGTTCGACACAAAGAGCATATGAAGAAGTTACGCGCAGAAGTTGACATACTCACGCTTACTGCAACACCAATCCCCAGGACGCTAAACATGGGGCTTTCGGGATTACGCGATCTGTCGATTATCGCCTCACCCCCGCCAAACCGTCATCCGATAAAAACATTCGTTGGCGAGTGGTCTGACACGCAAATCAAGGAAGCCATACAACGAGAACTATCACGCGGTGGTCAAGCTTATTTTCTACACAATGAAGTCAGTTCTATAGAACGTATTGAACGTCAATTGAATGAGATTGTTCCACAGGCAACCATTCGTATTGCACACGGGCAGATGGGTGAACGGCAACTCGAAGACGTTATGTTCGACTTCTACCATCAGCGCTTTAACGTGTTGTTGTGCACAACGATTATCGAAAGTGGAATTGACGTACCCACAGCCAATACCATCATTATTAATCGCGCTGACAGGCTCGGGCTCGCACAGCTGCATCAATTGCGCGGTCGCGTCGGACGTTCGCATCACAGAGCTTATGCCTATTTGCTTGCACCGCCAAAGAAAGCAATGACCAAAGATGCAGAGAAACGACTGACTGCACTCGAATCGCTGGAGGACCTCGGTGTCGGATTCACGCTCGCCACCCATGATCTGGAAATTCGCGGTGCCGGGGAATTACTGGGCGATGAACAGAGCGGACAGATTCAGGAAATCGGATTCACCCTCTATACCCAACTACTGGAACGTGCCGTCGATGCGTTGAAGTCTGGCCGCATGCCGGATATCGATGAACCTCTGGCGCAATCTACCGAAGTTGAGCTCGGAATTCCGGCCATTCTTCCGGGTGACTACGTTGCAGATGTGCACACACGCCTCATCCTGTACAAACGAATTGCCAGTGCGAAAGATAATGAAGCACTGGACGAACTCAAAGTAGAATTCATCAACCGCTTCGGATTACTGCCGGAGCCTGCACAAACCCTGTTTCGAGCCACAGACTTTAAGCTGCAATGTCAGCAGCTTGGTGTGAAAAAGCTTGAGGCGGGTCAGAGTGGTGGAAGAATTGTGTTCGACGAAAAGCCAAAGATCGACCCAATGCTATTGATAAAGCTAATTCAACAGTCACCGCAAGAGTATCGCTTTGACGGACAACAAACTTTCAAATTCTTCTATGAACTGGAAGAACCGGCAGACCGCATAGAATACATCGCAGAGCTGCTAGCCCGGTTTAGTAACGATTCACAAAGCAACCTTAACTTATGATCGCCATTACTATGATTGGTAAAAGAATTTTCAGACACACCGTTACAACATTGGCCATGCTGATGGCAAGTGCGGTGTTTATAACCTCTGCTCACGCCGTTGAGTATGATGTTGAAGTGATAATCTTTGAACACGTCAGAGATACAATGGTCGGCAGTAGCGACACACTATTATTACCAGTCACCAGAAACGCACAACCTATACCCGATGCTGCAGTACCCGGCGCAGAGGTACAACCCATTGGTGAACTGCGACTGCTAACAGAAGTCGAGAAGATAAAAACCTCCAACAATCATCGCTTGCTCTACCACGGTGGCTGGCGGCAGGGCGCAATTGATAAAGAGAGCGCACCGTATATGTCGATAGCTCTTGGCCGAACGTTTAACATGCTGGCCGAACGCGGTGATTCAGAAAGTCTTTTTTTACGCGGCTACCTCACTCCGCCTGCAGACACAAACATTGAGTTAAGGCAGAGACGATCTGCCAGGCTCTACGGTGGTATAAAAGTCTGGGTTGGTCGTTTTCTGCACTTTGATACATTGCTTGCCTACACACCACCCGGGTCGGATGTGTCATTCGCATTTGAATCTGAGCGCCGCATGCGTAGCAGACAAATGCACTATATTGACAACTCCAGAGTGGGCATCATCACCAAAATTTTCCCTGTTGATAACAGCGCACCCAACTAATTCGTCAGCAACAATAAAATATATGGTAAGGAGCGTGAGCATGGTCAAGAAAGGCATTAAAGAACTTGTTGCAGAAGCAGAGGCTATTATAGAAACACTCCCTGCTGAAGAAGCGGTAAAACTCGCCAATGACGACAACACCGTAATTGTAGACATACGCGATATCCGGGAACTCTATCGCGAAGGCAGGATACCGGGCTCACTGCATGCGCCACGCGGTATGCTTGAATTCTGGGTCGACCCGGACAGCCCTTACCACAAAGAAATTTTTGCCTCAGGTAAACGCCTGGTATTGCACTGCGCAATTGGCTGGCGTTCCGCGCTGGCGACAAAAACACTTCACGATATGGGGCTGGAGAACATCTGTCACATCGGCGGCGGTTATGACGGATGGAAAGCGCATGGCGGTGCAACAGAAGCGGTTGAAAAAAAGTAGCGGCTGCAGAATACCCTGTTCAGTTTCAAACTTTTCTGTTTTACCGTTTCCCGTTTTATCCCTTTACTGTCTATCTGACCTGTTTATCCCGGCCTGTTTATCCCGGTCTGTTCCAGCCGGGTGTATCGAGTTCAGAGAGTATTCAGAGCAACAACGTAAACTTGCGACTCAACACTGCTTTCTGCTGCGAGGGAAAAAATGAAAAAACATCTGCTAACACTTATCGGCGCGGTCCTGTTTGCCATCACAGCAGCAAGCTCAGCGCACGCTGACAACAGCTCATCATTCACCAGCTACGCCCGGGTTACCGGTGTCGAACCGGTGTATAAATATTTCACCGTCCATGAGCCGCAGAGACACTGTTCTTACGTTACCCCGTCTCGTGTGCACCATCATCAACCACATCGGCATCATCGGCCGCATCGACATCAGCGTCGGGTATTTGTATCCGGCGAGTCTTATACCGGTAACAGAAGCAGTCGGAACGAGCGTGGGAGCAGTGAAAAGAAATATCTTGAAAAACCAACCCAATCCCACTACGACGGGCACGGACACAACCGGCACCACCGCAATCGACGCAACAGGCAATGCGTGACTACCACAGTATCGCGCCAGGAACGACGTCACGACGGTTATCGTGTGACCTACGTCTACCGCGGTAATACTTTCCAGGCGAGAACCGATTATCATCCCGGTGACCGAATCAGAGTCACGGTTGCGGTCAAACCTCATTAGTTCCGGTTTTCAGCCGTTAATCTGTCGGTCAGACAGTTGCGTTAAAGTGGCATAATCATTTAAAACCAACACACTTACGGGCAAATCGATGAACCTGCAGGCAGTTTGCCGGGCTAAATGAATCGACCAGGCAAATTAACCAGGTAAATTGGCCAGGCAGATTGGCCAGATGATGGCCAAAGGAACTCCACCGGTGACAAATTGTAAGAGAATAACTATTGCCAGCTTGCTGTTCGCAAGTGCCGCAATCAGCAGCGTGTCTGCCACGGGCAACTGTAAAACCCTCGACCCTGAATCAGCAGTCGCAATGCTGGTCACGGAACACGCCGGTGGCAAAGTGCTCAAAGTAGAAGAAGCTGCTGATGCCAACGGATGCAAGGAACTCAAAATTAGAATCCTGATCGACGGCACCATCAAAGCGATCACCATCCCTAACAAAACAGGAGCCTGATCATGCGCGTCCTGATCGTTGAAGACGAAGAGTTACTTAGAAACCAGATCTGCGAAAGATTCAAGGAAGACGGCTTTGCCATTGATTCTGCCAGTGATGGCGAAGAAGGTTTATACCTCGCACGCGAGATGCCGGTAGACGTCGCCGTTATTGATCTCGGCCTACCCGGCATAGACGGCATGGAAATCATCCGCAAGGTCAGAGAAGAAGGTCACCTCTACCCTATTCTTATACTCACAGCCCGTGATCGATGGCAGGATCGCGTCGAAGGGCTGGAAGCCGGTGCAGACGACTATCTCGGCAAGCCGTTTCACTTAGAGGAGTTACTGGCACGTGTCAGAGCACTGCTACGTCGCGTGGGTGGCTGGGCCCACCCGCTGCTTGAGTTTGACGGTATGCGTATCGAAACGCGTGAGCAGAAAGTTACGGTTAACGATGAAGCGATAACGCTTACCGCCTACGAATACAAAGTGCTTGAATACCTCGCTATTAAATCCGGTGAAGTGATTTCAAAACCTGCGCTACTCGATCATCTATACGAAGAAAATACTGAACGCGATACCAACGTACTGGAAGTGTTTGTCCGTCGTCTGCGTCGCAAGCTCGATCCGGAAAGCACGCTGAATCCAATAGAAACCCTGCGTGGGCGTGGATACCGTTTTGCACTGGAACGAATCAATCAGACTGACGCCTGATCCATTAATCAGCCATCAGCGCAATAGATGAACTCAATTACCGTCCGCCTGCTGCTCGCGGCAGCACTATTGATGACGGTGTTTATCGGTGTCACCACCCTTGCAATACAGCACACGGTAGATCAACGTGCCCGACAGGCATTGCAGGAACGCATGCAAGGGCAGATTTACGCCCTGCTTGGCGTTACCGAAATCGATGCAAGCGGTCAGATTAATATTCATGCATCGGATCTGCCCAATGGCCTGATGCGCCAACCCGCTTCAGGCACCTACGCAGAAGTACGTGATATCGAAGAACGACAAGTATGGCGTTCGCCTTCACTGGCAGGTTCAATACCCAGTAGCACCGATGGCGCTATTGGTGAGTGGATGTTCTCGAAAGAGGTCGATGAATCGCTAGGCTCTATATTTGTCAATCGCTTTGCGGTTGAGTGGTTACTTCCCAGTGGTGCTACCACCGCTTATCAGTTTGTACTGGCTGATTCAAGCAGTGACTTTGATCGACAGCGATCCCTGTTTGACAGAAACCTGTGGATCGCAATGCTAAGCATGGGTGCACTGCTGCTAGTGTCAATAGCTGCCGCACTTGCATGGGGTCTGAACCCGCTACGCCGGATCGCAAGGCAGCTTAACGAAATAGAATCAGGCAAACGCGAATCGCTGCCGGTAGAAGTACCGGATGAACTACACCCGCTCACAAGTCGAATAAATATGTTGATTGCAAGCGAACGTGGCAGACAGAAACGTTATCGCCAAACGCTTGATGACCTGGCCCACAGTCTCAAAACACCGCTAAGTGTGTTGCGCAATGCCGACACCACTAATTCACGGGCAGCACAGGAGCAGATCAGACAAGCAGACAGAATGGAACAGATCGTCAGCTATCACATCAAACGCGCTGACGCAGGTTCACAAAGACTCCTCACCGCACCCGTCTCACCCGCAGGCCCTGCAGATCGAATCATCAGATCCCTTGAAAAAGTCTACCGCCAGAGAGACATCAGGTTTGAAAACAACATTGATCCCGAGTTGCGTGTACGCACCGAAGAAGGCGATTTGATGGAGATATACGGCAATATTCTTGAGAACGCCTGCAAGTACGGCGCACAACACATCACCCTGCAAGGTCACAAACAGTCAGGCAACGTGATCATCACCGTGGAAGACGACGGCCCCGGCTTCCCCGAAGGCATGCACGAAAGACTACAAAAACGTGGCGAACGTGCAGATACACAAGTCGAAGGACAAGGCATCGGCCTCGCCATCACCCGAGAGCTAATAGAAGGCTACGGCGGATCACTGACAGTATCAAACAACCCCGAAGGTGGAGCAAGAATAAACATTCAACTACCAGCCGGTCTGTAGCACATAGCCAAGTACACAAGTAATTAAGTACTCGAAGCAACTCAAGCCGCCCACGCCACTCAAGCAACCCAAGCAACGCAAGCAACCCAAGCAACCCAAGCAACCCAAGCAACCAAGCTACCCAAGCCGCTCAAAGCATTTAATCAGTTTTTTGAAATCATCTGGAGTCAGGTCTAAGCGCCATGGATGGCGCGTGAGCGCTAGCGGCACAAGGATGTGCCATTAGCGCGGCCTGACGGAGGGTGATTTCAAAAAATGCCGCAGGCACCTGCAAGGCTGATTAACGCGTAAAAAAACTTTTGGTTACTTTTCGTTTTTGAAAAGTGACTCGTAGAGCCAGGGACTGGCTTCGAAACACGCCAGGGATGGCAAGCCTACACGTAAAGAAACACACGTCAGAGCAGCACGTCAAGACAGCACGTCAAGACACCTCGTCAAATGAGCACAACAAGACAACACACCCAACCAACACAAAAACCCAATTGCAAATCCCACCCCACCCAGCCATCATACCCAAAACAAAAACCACCCAGAGATCAACCATGAACGAAGCCGTCATCGTCTCAACCGCCCGCACACCAATAGGCCGCGCATTCAGAGGCTCTCTAAACAACATAAAATCCCCGACAATGATGGCCCATGCCATAAAGCATGCAGTAGATCGTTCAGCCGTCGCGGGTGATGAAATCGATGATGTCATCATAGGCACTGTGTTAACCGCAGGCACAGGAGGCAACAACGTCGCCCGTCTTTCCTCACTGGCAGCAGGCCTGCCAGCGAGCGTGGCCGCACAAACGGTTGACCGGCAATGCTCCTCAGGCTTGATGGCAATTTCAATTGCAGCGCGGCAGATCATGGTAGACGGAATGCAGACCTGTGTTGCGGGAGGTCAGGACAACATCTCCCAGATTCAACAGCACTACTTCGAATGGATCGGCAAAAGCATAGACCCTGCCGTTGTCGCAATGTCAGAACATGCCTACATGCCAATGCTGCAAACCGCTGAAGTCGTTGCAGAACGATATAAAGTGACGCGCGACATGCAGGATGAATACGCCCTGTCATCACAACAAAGAACCGCAGCCGCCCAGGATGCAGGCTTTTTCGATGATGAAATCGTTGCTATCACTGCTACTCAGAAGCTTGTCGACAAAGAAACCAAAGAAGAATCCTTCAAGGAAGTGACACTCGAAAAAGACGAAGGCAATCGCCCGGGCACCAAACTTGAAAACCTGCAAGGGCTCAACGCGGTCATTGAAAACGGCACCGTCACTGCCGGCAATGCCAGTCAGCTATCAGACGGCGCATCCGCTTGCATAGTGATGGATGCAAAGCTCGCATCAAAACGTAACCTGTCACCACTCGGAATCTATCGTGGCATGGCAGTCGCCGGTTGTGAACCGGATGAAATGGGTATCGGGCCTATCTATGCGATTCCGAAACTACTCAAGCAACATGGCTTAAAAATCTCTGACATCGGACTCTGGGAACTGAACGAAGCGTTTGCCGTGCAGTGCCTGTATTGTCGCGACAAGCTGGACATTGATCCCGAGCTCTACAATGTAAACGGCGGCTCGATCTCTATTGGACACCCCTACGGCATGACCGGCGCCCGCACCACAGGTCACGCCTTGATAGAAGGCAAACGTCGTGGTGCAAAGTACGTTGTCGTGAGTATGTGTGTTGGTGGCGGTATGGGTGCTGCCGCGCTCTTTGAAATTGCGTAGCGTAAATATTTTCTTATGTCTGACGGCTGTATATCGGTGGATGCGCAGGCTTATCCCCCCTACGAGACACTATGTACTAATCAGATACATACTGGAATGTTTTCGTAGGGGGGCATAAGCGTAAGCGCATCCACCAAACTGCTACAACGAGCGCTACAAAATTTACTGCGAATAAGATCATCAAAGATTGATTGGATAATTACTTATCTGACTCGCTGCACATTGGTGGATGCGCAGGCTTATCCCCCTACGTGACGCTCTGTACTAATCAGATACATATTGGAATGTTTTCGTAGGGGGGCATAAGCGTAAGCGCATCCACCAAACTGCCGCAACGAGCGCTACAAAACTTACCGCAAATAAAATCATCAAAGATTGATTGGATAATTACTTATCTGACGTCTACACATTGGTGGATGCGCAGGCTTATCCCCCCTACGTGATGCTCTGTACTAATCAGATATATATGGGAATGTTTTCGTAGGGGGGCATAAGCGCCAAGCGCATCCACCAAACTGACGCAACGAGCGCTACAAAGTTTACCGCGAATAGAATCATCAAAGATTGATTGGATAATTACTTATCCGACTCGCCGCACCGAGCGCCACAAAGTTTACCGTGAATAAAATC
>CALLBO010000055.1 GCA_937998875.1 uncultured Granulosicoccaceae bacterium | reverse complement strand
TATCATGGCCTATAAACTGGGAGAAGCCTCTTTACTGGCACCGCTTGAGTACACCCGACTCATTTACGCAACCATAATCGGGATTGTCGTATTTGGAGATTACCCGGGCAAATCAACGATAGTTGGCGCCGTTATTGTGGTGTGTGCCTCTGCGTATACCATTAACCGCGAATCCAAGCTAAAAAGGACAGTTAAAACTGAAACAGTAAGAAGAATCGGCAAAGAATAACAAAGAGAGCCCAGGTTTATTCCCCTATGGGGTTCACAACTAATCGTTTTAGCTCGCCAATTGAGCGAATCCATGGGCCATAGCGACGCTGCGCCTCTGTAAACTTGGCAATAGAATCTCGCGCCTCAGCAACTGTGTTGTATAAGCCGCCAGCGATACCATATTCATTTTCGTCGCCAGTTGCGTTTTTGAATTGGTAAATCACCAGTTCTGCTCCCGAAGGAAATTCAGAAGCAAACTCACGTAACAGCTCCTTTCCAGCCGAAGATCCAAACTGCACAGTGAACGAGTTTGAGTCCTGTTGATAAATCCAGTGTTCATCGAAATATCTCCGCTCGGGCACTTTGGTATTTGCATTGGCACTGGCACTGGCACTGGCACTGGCACTGGCACTGGCACTTAGTATATGTAGATCCACCTCCAGCATGTCTAACTCAGCGGCGTTGATCTTTTCACTGAACTCTGGTTTTCGAACCTCCATATCTGGATCTGTAGTGGCAGCGGTTCCCACCGCACGAGCCGCCTTTGACCCAGCAACATTCGAATTTTCAGCCAACGGCGCCACTACGGCAGCAAGTATCGTATAAATAATTGATAATACGACAATACCGCAGAATATCTTTCCTACAAATAGAGCGAAATCCAACAAAACCAAGTGTACTGGTTTCGAATATTTGTTGTAAAGACGGTACCGCCTATAACTTCTTCTCATTTGGCCAAAATAAGTCATAAAAAACAAAACGCAGCAGATGTTCGTACGACTGTATTTTCGAATGGCTTTTAATTGTGTGATTCATGCCACAACTTTACAGGTTCCTCTAGAATCGATTACCTTAAGCAGTTACCGATCATGCGAATTTGTTGCATAGTTTTTTCTTTGAACAGCTGGTCAAACCATATCTGATCGGGCTATAATAGGGGGCTTGTGACTACCCGCATTTGCGGTAAATTTTTTCGATCGCCCAAGGGCCGTTAGCTCAGTCGGTAGAGCAGTTGACTTTTAATCAATTGGTCGAAGGTTCGAATCCTTCACGGCCCACCAAATTAGCCCTTTAAATTCAATAATTTACACCGCTTCCGATACATGTTCAACCGCGGGCGCTATTTCTCTTTTTGTGCCTAAGCGTTCAAACCAGCATTTGGAAAATAGTATCTATCCGGTTGTATTAATGAGCTCGCCATCGCGTTCATTCATAGCACGAATAAGATCGTCGATGGTTTTTGCATCGAAGTTACGACCGATTGTCGTTATATTTTTTTACTCTGTCTTTGATCGGTTGCACGTGCGATTTGTATTGGGTAACTATGCCGCTTGAGGGATGCACCAGTTTCGTCCGTTCGGCCTTCACCAAAAAAAACGACCCCTGTGTGTCTACGAAATCGACTTACTTCGCTAGTTTCTTATAGTCCACAGCTTCAAGGGCAAAATAGTAGGGGTCAACGTCTTTAATTCGTCCACTGAATAGAATCTTGGTTCCTTCTGAAAGGCCAGATACATTTTTGGTAGTACTGAGATTGAGAATTGGCAGGAAGATGTTTGCGTTTCCCGGTTCATCTATCTCAACAACGAAATTCCAAGTGATGTGGTTTCCGATTAATTCTGGTAACGATCTTACCGTTCCTATCCACCCGGAAGGTGGAACCCATTTGCCTTCATAGTGCATCTCAGCAATTTTCTCTCGTCGTGCTCCGTAGCTTTCTTCGCCTATTGTGTTCATGATATCTGACGGGAAAGTACCTTCGCTCAGGAACTGTTGATCATTGGTTACATCGTGCTCACTTAAGGCTGAAAATTCCGGCACTCCGTCCCTTACAAAGACGACGTTTGCAACTGTAAGTCCGAGGAAATACCTGTCAAGTCTTCCGGTGAACCGTATTACATCGCCTTGCCGAAGAAAATGTGCTTGATCTGGGGACTCTAATTGCAATGAAATCGAATTGCTATCTACAACCCCATACTTGTCAATTTCTTGCACCGAAAGCACCCATGTGTCGTCACTTTTAGACTTTCTTAACTCTCGGTTTACAACAGCTACTATTCCATCCCCTATCACCCAACGGTTTTGAAAAAATCGGGAGAAATATTCTTTGCCCTCTGTTCGCACTTTAGTATTTAGCAAATCATGTATTGATTTCAGATTGACCGAAGAGTCAAGTTTTAGTCTTTCCTTGATATTCTGTATTTCAGTTGGTGCAAATCGATTCTCCCCCGACTCCATAAGAACGTCCAATAAACGTTTCTTTATTATTTTGTAGGTAAGATGTGACCGATCTTTTGGCTTCACCATCGATTTATGGTCGCCCCCAGTCATAGCTGTTTCTTTAAAGAAATCCACCACACTTTCTTTTGGAACGAAATTGTCTTCCAGACCGGCAATCGCCAAGGTTCGAATAGGCCTATTGTACTCATCCGGTTCTTGAGCGTTCGTCACTCTTTGTATCCAATACTTGCGGAGGTTAACTATCAAATCACTCGCCATACCCACATCCGCAATTTGGTCATTTACAAAAGCGGGAATGAGATCAGCCTTATTTATTCCAGCATTCGGAACGCCGAAGAGTAGGACATCGCGAATTTTGGACAAATCTTCACCCTTACCGTCAATGAGTGCTTGTACAATGAACGAACGGATTACAAGACCACCCATACTGTGACCAATCAGAACAACAGACGAATATCTATCCTCCAGATAATCGACTTCCGTTTTCAAATGCTGACCGATAGTTCCTAGCGACTCTGTACGACCAAATAACTTACTCGGGTACCCCCAGAAAAGAAAATCGGTATAGTCCAGATCCAAGTCGGTTTCCAATAATTCTGGCAATCGCCCCCATGTTTTCGTTTTATCTCCGGTAAACCCATGGACAAAGATTGCGATAGTCGAGTTTCCGACTTGTTGTTTTACAAAATGCCTATCAGCAGCAAAGGACACGCATGGGATGCAGAGTAATATGAATATTCTTATTAGGTGTGTTGGAAATGACAAGGCTGGGTATCCAGAAAAAGCCCTAAACGCAGGTGTAACATAGTACATCCTATGACTGCGCTCGTCATCCGACCAATGACGTCTGGTTTCGATAGATTATGGCCGTGTCGGCGAAACAGGTTTAGCCGCGCCTCGATTCGAACACCGTATCAAAGATCGGCGGCAATAGTGTCAATGCTCATCTCTTAACTCGTCCTGCTTTTCGATTATCTGCTTACAAAGCCCGTTTGTCATTGCATTTGGCGATTGTGAGGTCATGTCATTTGCTGCGACTGTGTTCGGGTGCTCATCTAACAAACGCTGGCCGTTGTCTGTCGAAATACCCACTTGATCAATAAGACTGCGATTGCGGAGCATTGCCGTTGCGCAAATACTCGAAGCATCCACAAAAAAATCCTAAATAACAAAGTTAAGAGTTACTGTAGGCAACAAGCTCTCCGTTACTACAACCGACGTAAATAGAATCGGTTGTGATCATAGGAGATGCAAACGTTTCTGCGGGTAAAGGGAGTTCCCATATTTCTACGCCGGTTTCTATATCTAGTATCTTAAGTGCCGAGTTTCCGGTAATGAAAATAACGTACTTATCAGTTACCGCCGGTTGAGGAATACGATTGTTTTCGCCTATTGGGTGGTTTCTTTCATGCTGATAACTCCACTTGAATGTCGGACTTCCATCGAGATCATAAGCGCTTATTTCGTTTGCTTGGCCTACTATTAGAGTTTTTTCAAAAATGTTGGCTTCTGCTGTGCTGAATCTATAAGCAAAACCGATAACGGGCTCGTCGTTAGGAATCTGCAGTTCCCATAGAAAAATTCCATCCAAGGGATTAATTGCGTGAATTACTCCTTCTCTTGGGCTGTATACCAAATCAAGAGCGCCGGTTCCATTTAGCTTATGAATATGAACGCCGCTTGTTTTGCTTCCTTGCTTCGAATCATTGTCTTGCAGCTTCCAATCCACCAAATTCGCGAATTGATTTTCGATTTCTCCGACATGGTAACTGTGCAGCACATCATCTGAGCTAGCTGATCCAAGCCGTTCTATACCAGTAATAAATCGACTAAAATAGTAAAACGGAGTGTTGTTTGTTAGCGGGAAACGAGGTATCTCTCGTAATGTTTGGCCATCGCTACTCACTACACGAATAAAGCTTATATCGGGGTGTGCTTGGTACACTATTCCAATATAATTACCTGCAGCTGTAGGCGATGAAACAATTGGGTATGAACCAGTTGATGAATTGTTAACCCAAATTTCATCACCGGTAAATGAGTTAAAATTATATAGAGATCCACTTTCTGTTGTTACAAAAAGTACATAGGAAAAATCATCATCACCAGGTTTGCCATCGCCTGCCACGTGCAAACTCGGAACTGAGCTAATTCTGGCGTCCAATTCTGAGCTCCAAACTACACTACCGTTTTCGGCATCTATGCAATAGATAATTTTTCCAGACCCAACGAATAAATGTGGCACTAGCTCTGATCCAACACAGGAGCTTAAAATTTTTTCGTTGAGTGATACGCGCCAGCGTTCATAAAGAGGTAATTTAAAGGACTCTGGTACAAACGCTCTTCGGGTTAGATCAGCTCGATCACAATACCATGTGCCAGTGTTATAGTCGGTCATCTATATCTCCTTATACATGAATACATGAGCTAAACAACAATCTGAGGTGACGCGCTTATCATTTGATCGCCATATTATGATCCAATATAGCATGGGATGCCGGTCCACCAGTTTAAATTAATAAATCCAGTGACTTAAACCACTCCCGAGACAAATGAGGCATGATATGGTTTATTATGCAATTCTTCATCCTGGGCTCACCACTGACAGGGCATCTAAATGACCACACAAGCAGAGCAAGCGGCATTATTCAAGTCGTTACATAAGGCCGGGGATCCCGTCATCCTTTACAACATTTGGGATGCTGGAAGCGCTAAAGCGGTTGCTGAATCCGGGGCAAAAGCCATCGCGACGGGTAGTGCGCCAGTCGCTATGGCGAATGGTTTTCCAGATGGTGAACAGTTTGCGCTTGATGATGCACTGGTGATTGTAAAGCGGATACTCAACGTTATTGATATACCGCTGACTATGGATTTGGAAGGTGGCTACGGCAGCGATCCTGCGGTGGTTGCAGAGTCGATTTCTGCTGCAATGAGTACCGGCGTCATTGGTTTTAACTTTGAAGATCAGATAGTGGGTGGTGAGGGTCTCTACCCATCAAACCAGCAGCAGGCGCGTATCAAGGCTGCGCGTGAAGCAGCAGATCAAGATAACATTTGCGGTTTTCTCAATGCGCGCACCGATATATTTCTGAAAACAAAACCCGACATGCATACTGATGCGATGGTGGATGAAGCGATTGAACGCGCTAAGGCTTATGAGCAAGCTGGCGCAGACGGGTTCTTCGCACCGGGTATGGTGGATAAAAGCCAGATCGCGCGGTTATGTGAGTCTGTAGCGTTGCCGGTTAATATGATTGTGTTGCCGCATACACCCAGCCAACAAGAATTTGCAGAACTCGGTGCGTCCAGGGTGAGCTATGGTCCGACACCTTACAAAATGATGATTGGATGGTTGAAGGAGCAGGCTTCTTTGGCGTTTAGCTAGCTGGAGTATTTATCCGGAATCTACCGCTAACTGTTCCAGGCTGCCGGTTCCTTATCTATAAGCACAGCTCTTACACCTTCAATAAAATCCGGATGTCTGACTGCGTGTTTAGTGGTTTTCAATTCCAATTGCAGACAGTTGCTGAGATTTAGGCCTTTGGCTTCAATTAGTAGCTGTCGAGTTAAGTTCATCGCATAAGGAGACAACCTTTTTACCTGTTTTAGAAGTGCCGCTGCATCTTTACTGATCATCGCTTCAACACTGTTTTGGCTGGCTGACTGCAGGTTACCAAAGAGTTCATCGTTTGTTGGTGCGCCGAACCAATCAACACGGTGTTTGCAGAGTCGCTTGTACTCAGAATCGTTAACTGAAGATGATAAGGCTGGCAACACTGAATTGATTGCTGCAGCACCTTTTTCTGCGAACGCTTCAATCAAGCGCGTCCAGTGTATTGATTCAACGTAATGGGTAGCGAGACCCACGGATACGGATTGATCGCCTTTAAGCGTTGTGCCACTGATAGAAAGCCATTTGCCTGCGTTGTCTGGTAGTTGATTTAGAAAGTAGGTGCTTCCTACGTCGGGGAAGAATCCTATTGCGGTTTCCGGCATAGCCATTATCGAGTTTTCACATACGATGACAGCGTCGCCGTGAACACTGAGGCCGAGCCCACCGCCCATCGATACGCCATTAATGACTGAGATGTAGGGTTTGCTGCATTGCGCTATGTGTAGATTGAGGGCGTACTCTTTTTCGAAGAACTGATTAATCTCGTGCCACTTTTCGTCAAGTGCCAGAGTGCGAATAGTTTTCATGTCGCCACCGGCGCAGAAGGCGCGGTCACTACTGGAGTTCACAACAATGACTTCTACATTGTTATCAGCCTCGTGGGCGACTAATGCCGCGTGAATCTCAACCACCATGTCATGGGTTAGTGAGTTAAGTGCTGCCGGCCGGTCCAGAGTAATAAACCCGGCACTGCCGTGTCTGCTTGTTTTAATGAACTTCATGTACTTTAAGATGTGTGATGTGTGCCTGCAATTCTGCTTGTATCAGCGAGTGTGCAATGCCAGGGCGTGCCCGGCTCTTAATATTGGGTAAAATTGTTCGATGCTCTTCGCGAGCGAAAAACAAGGTAGCTTAACTGATTAGAACACACTATCGAAACATCTTCCCCCGGTGATGGCGTGCCGACCTCGATAGAGCCAGCTGTGACAGCTCGCTCTACTTTGGCGAACTGATTATATGCGCGGTTAGTGGCCGGTTTCTCTGATAGAACCAGTTAAAAAAATCCGTTGTAGTTTTTTAGGAGCGTAGAGCTATATCGTGGTTCGCACTTGATCGACGCTGGGTTATCATTGCGGGTATTCGTTAATCGAGCAATCAGAAATGAGTTCAATTGGTATCGGTGTGGTAGGTGCAGGCTATATGGGCAAGGCACATAGTGTGGCTCTGAACGCAGTGGGGGCGGTGTTCGATACACCACTCAAGCCGGTTTGTGAAATGCTGTGTGCTACTACAGAGGAGGGTGCGGCTGCAAAGGCCAAAGCATTTGGCTTTAATCGTTCTACCGCAGACTGGAGAACACTGGTTAATGACCCTGCGGTGGCAGCGATCGTTATTGCATCACCTCAATCCACTCATAAAGAAATTGCGCTCGCAGCGTTTGCAAAAGGCAAGCCTGTGATGTGTGAAAAGCCAATGGGTGCGTCACTTGATGAAGCGATAGCAATGACTGAGGCGGCAGAAGCTTCCGGTGTAGTGAACATGGTGGGTTTTAACTATGTGCGTACACCGGCCACACAGTATGCTAGAAAGCTGATCGCTGATGGTGAGATTGGTGAAGTAACCTGGTTCCGCGGTGAGCACACCGAAGATTTTTTAGCCGATATTGATGCGCCTGCCAACTGGCGAACGCGTGGTCGGGCAACCGGTACAATGGGTGACCTTTCCTCTCACATGATTAATTGTGCAATGGCGTTGCTTGGCCCAATAGCAACCGTTAACGCAGATATTGAAACCGTACATCGCACCAGACCCTCCGAGAATGATCCTTCTGCGGCGGAGGAGGTCACCAACGATGATCATGCACACTGTATGTGTCGATTTGAATCAGGTGTAATGGGGCATTTGTATTTCAGCCGTATTTCTACCGGGCGTAAAATGGGTTACGCCTATGAAGTATCAGGTACCCGTGGAGCAATTCGTTTTGATCAGGAAGATCAAAATGCTCTGTGGCTGTATCGCGCAGAAGGCCCTGAAGCCGAACGTGGTTTTCGTAAAATATTAACCGGGCCGGCTCATCCTGATTACGTGGAGTTTTGTCTGGGCCCCGGCCATGGTACCGGCTATCAGGATCAGTTAATTATTGAGGCGAAAGATTTTTTAAACGCGATCCATGCCGGTAAGTCTGCATGGCCGACTTTCCGTCACGGGATGGAAGTAACTCGCGTTATTGATGCGATGTGGCAATCGCAGGATTCAAGGCAATGGGTGGATCTTAAGCGTTAGTGCCTGGCTGTATCACCTTTAGTTCGTAGCGATCTACTTTGCACAAACCTGTGCCTACTTTATAGGCAATGGCCGTAACGATTAAGCTCATCGTTTCTGTTCGCCATTGGTCATCTCACCGTTCTAAATCCGTAACGGTGTATTTATCTTGAACTTAAGAAAGCGCACACTTGCAAAACTCAACTACTAATATTTTCTATTGTAGCTGTCGTCTCTACTAGTCAGGGCATTGCTCAGGCGCTTCCGGGTTGCCTGTGAGAACAGCGACTCTGATGGCGATGGATTCGGATGGTAAAACGGTCAGTCTTGCGTTGTGCAGAATGCCAGCTGTGAAAATCGAGGTGACTTTTCCTGGGGCTGGAACCCAATTACAGCGTCCTCATGTCGTCTTATTATCGTAACAGTAGTATCTGGAATTACTTTTTATGGACAGATATTTCTACTATTGGTCATCAAAAAATATTTTTTCTATCGGTAAGCCAAATAACCTCGCGATTTTAAAAGCTAACGGCAAGCTTGGGTCAAACTTACCTTTCTCTATGGCATTAACTGTCTGTCTGGAAACTTCCAACTCAGTAGCTAAGTTGGCCTGAGTCCAGTTTTGTTCGGCGCGCAATACTTTTAGTCTGTTTTTCACTAGTACCTAAGCGTCCTAAAACCACCTGTGGCGAATCCGACACCCGAAAGTACAAATAGCAGCCCAACTACCTTGTGGTCGATAGAAATTATTTCAGCTTTGGCTAGTATCAACAGGCTTCCTAATACAATCCAAAGTACGCCAAAAGTCATTGCCATTGACTCAATCCATATCTTTCGGATCATTTCATCTGAATTTTTTAGCCAGTGAACATGCACCATCACTGCTGCGACGCCGATGCCAAAGTTGATTACCAGAACAAAAATAACAAAGAACAATGTAGGTTCTTGAGCATTGGCAAGGCCTGCAATGCTCAATGCGATTGAAAGCCCCCAGGCTAATGATGAAAAAACTGCCCACAATGCGTTTTTTAACTCGCGAGCGGCGTACGTACCAGGTTTGGGCATCCTGTTTCCCCTTTGTCAAATATACTTGATTATAAGTAAAGTATACTTTACTTCATGGTATGAAAATGTCAAGGATGCTTTACTCGAAATTATAGAATTGGGATATTGGGGAAACTGGTAAACGCGGAGCATGCTTGGAATCAGACCTGATTGCTCTCAAACGGACAGCTCTTCCGCCGTTTACATTTGCGCTGTTACCTGTTCGCTACAACGGATCAGCAATCGAATATTAACTGCCTAAATGTGCTGACAAAGGTTAGTTGCTGCATGTCGATTCTCGTTCAATCAGCCGAGCGTTAAAAAGACGGTGCTCAATATTGATATTGTTATCTAGCTTGTTGACCAATGCCATGGCTGCTGCTCTGCCCATCTCAGCAGCGGGTAGTGCGATGGTTGTTAGTGATGGCGTACAACAGGCTGCCCAGTCGTGATCTTCGAATCCCATAACTGACAATTGGCCGGGTATATCAATCTGAAGTTTCCTGGCTTCAAATATCACACCGAGCGCTAGTACGTCAGCCAGGCACAAGCAGGCGTCAGGTAGCTCATTGTTGTTGCACCAGTTACGCAACGTTTTGCTACCTCCCGCCACCCCGAGTTCTACTTCATCGAGTGTTAGAGTTAACCCTGCACGATTTCCAGCGCTTTGAATACCGGCAACTCGCAGACGCATTCTGTCGTTGTATTCACAGGGACCGTGAATCACTTTGATGTGTTTGTGTCCTAAGTTAGCAAGGTATTCTATCGCCTGAACTCCGAGTGCATAGTTGTCGTAACCGTATGATGGGTAAAATCCTTCCGGCTTGTAGATACTGGTGAAAAGTACCGGTATACCCGAAGCATGCATTGTGTTAAGCCAAGTGGCATCGTGATCAGCACCCGATAAGATAATTCCTTCTGCACCGAGTCGCAGTACTTCGTTGCAACGACGAGTCTCGGTTTCTTTGTCGAATCCATGTGTGGCGATAACCAACCCATAGCCGACTTGTGCCAGCTGATCTTCCATCGCGTTCAGAAAAACCGCAAATATTGAGTGCTCGAGGGTCGGAATAATTGCAGCGATGGTTTTGGTTCGGTTAGTAGATAAGGCTTTAGCAGCGGCGTTGAGCCGGAAGTCTGATTGCGCGAGTACATTGAGAACACGGTCCCGCGTGTCAGTACTAACCTTATTGCTATCGTTCAGCACACGAGAAACCGTGGCAATCGAAACGCCTGCCTTCTGTGCGATATTTCTGATGCCTGATTTGGCGTTACTCATGTACTGGACTTGGTTGTTTCCGACACTTACTTTGCATTGAACTTGACCTGCTGTACGGTGATGTTATCGTATGTAACCGGTTACATACTACGATTTCATTGACGATCAGGGCAAGTAGACTGAGTTTGAGCGTTTGTCGATGAAGCTTTTACCCACGGAGGTTGAGTATCGATTCTTTGTACCAGCCGGCGCCTCTAGCCTGGTTATATCAGCCACGAGCAGGCGGGCTGGATTCCCGCTCGCGGACATATCGTGGCTATAACTGTTCACGCAGAGCTCAAACACTTCGACCATCTCGGCCTGCGCAGGTCGATCTGCTGGCAGGCGATCTACTTACGCTCTCAAACAGTGACGGTGCGACACCAGTACTTGTCATTGCGATAAATGAAACAGGTGACAATGATTTCGCCGCGATAGGTCTTGCGGATAACCCAACCGTACCTCTTGTGAGTGGGCACTCTGCAACAAGCTGTGGCCTTGAACAAATAGATCGGTGGTATCTCGGACAGGGTGGCAAGCAGACAGCAGCGAGCTTAAAGGCCGTTAGAGTCTTCGACGCTGATACTCGAGCTGAAGAAGTCTTCACGATTAGAGCTACGCAACCGGTACTGCTGTGGTTGTTGATCGATCCTTACCTTAACTTAAACGATGATCGTTTACTCGCTGGTGGCATGGGTGGTGCCATCAGTTTTGAGCACCTGCGCAATGGAAAATCGGCCAATACTTTGCCAGAGCCATTTGGTGACGTCCGCGATGAGTTCACCGTATCACGTGGTACAGCACAGGCGTACACAGTTCAAGAAGGTGAGACAGTACAAATTATCGACGTAGACGGTCAGCAGTGTTCAGATTTTATGGCGATGAATGCTCAGGCACTTGATAAGGGTCTTGAACGTTACATAGATTCAACCGTTACTCGCTCAATGGTTAGAGGTGCTTATCCAATTCCGGGTTTACTAGATAAATTCTATGATCAGGATATTCGTCCACTATTAAAACTGAAACAGGATACGGTTGGCAGGCACGATACCTTTGCCTATGCCTGCACTGCTCGTGGCTATGAAGAGCGTGGTTTCTTTGGTCACTTAAACTGCTCAGACAACATTAGCCATGCTTATTCTCACCACGGGATACAGAAGCGTGCGGCATGGCCTGCAGTAAACTTTTTCTTTAATTCATGGATAGACCACCGCGATAACCTGATCCAGTCAGATGAAGCCTGGTCACAACCTGGTGACTATGTTGCCATGGAGGCTATGACTGATCTAGTAGCCGTGTCGACGGCGTGTCCTGATGATGTCGACCCGATAAACGGTTGGAATCCAACAGATATTCACGTTCGCATCTATCGAAAAAATATACCGGTCAGACATGCGGTCGCGTATCGCAGAGAGCCGGACGCGGAGCCAATATTGACAGAACATTCTGCTTTTCATGAAAGAACGAGCGCGCTGACACGCCATTTTAGTGTAGCCCGGGATCTATGGTTACCACAATCGTTCGAGTCCACGCGTAGCCATGAGGAATACAACGCCTGTCGTAGTGCCGTCACGGTTCAGGATATGTCATCAATACGTAAATTCGATGTATTGGGGCCAGATGCAGAAGCGCTATTGCAGGTAGCTCTGACCAGAGATATCACCAAACTTTCAGTTAACCGTGGTATCTACGCATTAATGTGTGATGAAACCGGCAGCGTCATTGATGATGGCACACTGTTCAGACTCACCCCTGATACTTTTCGATGGTGTTGTGGTTCAGATGACAGTGGCTTGCAGTTAAAAACAGTAGCTGAAGCAGAAGGGTTCAATGTCTGGATAAAATCGCTATACAGTTCGATGCCTAACCTTGCTGTACAAGGCCCGAACAGTCGTGAGTTGATGAAGCGCATTGCGTTTACCCAACCAACCCATAGCGACGTCGCACAATTAAAATGGTTTGGATCTACCATTGCGCGATTGCATGATCGTGAGGGAGAACCTTTTCAGCTTACTCGCAGTGGGTATACCGGTGAGTTAGGCTATGAAATCTTCTGCCACGAAAAATCAGCGCTCGCTATCTGGGATGCCATCATGGACGCAGGTGAGGATCTCGGTATAACCCCTATGGGGCTGCAGGCACTGGACACTATTCGGATTGAAGCGGGTTTGATGGCAGGGGGCGCCGAGTTTTCGCCCGATGTAGATGCCTTTGAAGCGGGATTGGGATTCGCTGTTGATCTTAAAAAAAATCAATTTATAGGGATGGATGCATTGAAAAGAAATGCTGAACATCCGCGCCGGGTATTAAAAGGACTGCAATTTAAAGGACATGAGGCACCACTCCACGGTGATCCGGTAATGGTTGGGCGGCGCCATGTGGGTGTAGTTACCAGTGCCACAGTTTCTCCCGCACTTGATTGTGCAATAGCGATGGCAAGAGTCTCTATAGAGCACGCGCAAACCGGCAATGAAATAGAAACAGGCAAGCTCGACAGTCACGGCAAAAGACTAATTGCCGAAATCTGTGACATTCCATTTGTTGATCCAACTCGCAGCCGGGCCCGAGCATGAGACAAGAACCACACATCCGATGAATTCAAACAACAATTATAAAGACACCAGTAATCCGGTAGTACAAGTACGTGATGTTTGGAAAATATTTGGTGATCGCGCGGATGAAGCACTTACCGCTATCCGTAACGAAAATCTCTCCAAGGCAGAAGTGCTGGAGCGATTTGAAGCGGTGATCGGGGTGCAAGACGTATCGTTTGATGTTCAGGAAAGCGAAGTTTTCTGCATTATGGGTTTATCCGGTTCCGGTAAATCTACTTTGGTAAGACACATTAATCGGCTTATTGAACCCACCCATGGTGACATACTCATTGGCGGGGTTGATGTTGGAAAGCTCAATCCCAAAGAGCTGCGGTTGTTGCGTGCAGATCGTATTGGTATGGTTTTTCAAAACATGGCTTTGCTTCCACACAGAACGGTTCGCGATAACATTGCCTTTGCACTAGAGCTACGCAATGTAGATGCCTTTACCCGTATGCAGGTTGCTGACAAAGTCATAGAAACAGTTAGTCTTCAAGGCTACGGTGATCGCTTGCCCGCGGATTTGTCCGGTGGCATGCAGCAACGCGTAGGCCTTGCGCGTGCGCTCGCGGCTGACCCGGAAATATTATTGATGGATGAACCGTTCTCTGCACTTGATCCGCTAATCCGACGTGGTTTGCAGGATGAATTTCTCGAGTTATCAGCTGTGATGGGTAAAACCACACTGTTTATCACACACGATCTTGATGAAGCCATTCGCATGGGGTCACGTATCGCCATCATGAAAGACGGGGTGATTGTTCAAATAGGTACACCAGAGCAGATCGTGACTGAACCTGCAGATGATTACGTCGCTGATTTTGTGCAAGGGATTTCACGCTTAAAGCTGGTGTTTGCACACACCGTTATGCTTGATCCTAAAGCCTATGAACAAAGCGGCGGCAGCTTGCACGGCAGCGAGGAGTGGCCGGTCGCGTCATCTGAGGCAGATCTAGACACGCTAATTGGCTTATCGGTCAACCGTGACACACCGATCTTAATCGTTGATGATGGCAACAGAGTAGGTGTTGTCACTAAAGACGTGTTGTTACGTGGCATTCAGGGAGAAAACTGATGCAGACACCAGCAGACACTCAACACCAGGCTGGCTCGCTTGCAGAAGTGACATCAGCACAACGAGCAGCAGAAAAAAGTGGTGCGGCTGATGCGGAAGCCAAAGCTGCGTTCGGTGATTTTGTCGAGAAGAGCCGTGACTACTACGCAGGTACTTTCCTAAAAATACAACAAGCCAGACTCAGGTTGTGGCACATGAACTTCGCGGCAGCTCTAGGTGGATTTATATGGGCTGCATTGCGAGGTAACTGGATGCTGTTTTGGGTAGGATTTGTGTTCGATATGATCGCTGCTGCCAATTTGGGGCTGGTGTATCGGTATAGCGCTGACAAGGCAGACGCAATAGTCGCCAATAAGGAATTTTTGATTGAACGTTTTAGTAACTGGACTTTTTTGCATCTGATCGCAGCCGTGGGAATTTTTATCGCTGGTCGATTGATTATTGGTTGGTTGGCGGATCGTATTTACTACCGACAATACAGTGCCTGGAGAATTGATTCCTCGGTTAATTCTGGAGTAAACGCCAGCCGATGGATAATTGCAGCACTGGTCGTTACCCTGGTCGCACCACTCACACTGTACCGATCAACACAGGATGCTCCAAGCAATCGCGATTGTATTAAAGTAGCCAGGGCCATTCAGGCTGGTGATGAAGTTGGTTTTAAATCACGCTTTGATTGCAGTACGATTTCGGAAGTACCAACGCTAATGTGGCTCAAACGCCCACCCCAGTATACTTACCCCAAAAATGATGACGGTACACGTAACATTGTTCTTAAAGAATCCAAAGCAAAAAGACCGGTAAATCTTAATGTCTGGTTGTCTGAAGTAATTGATCAAAAAATAGATTATGCCAAGGCGTTCTACGGCTACATATTTGATGGCATCACACGTTGGTTACGCACCCTGCTAAATGCAATTGAAGCACTTTTTGTCGGTACACCGTGGCCGGTTTCGGCCGGTATATTTCTTTTAATTGCGTATCATTTTGCAGGGCCGAAAGTGGCGGTTTTTACCGCATCAACCATGGTATATCTCGGTGTGTTTGGTTTCTGGCAAACCGCGATGAGCACGGTATCCATTGTTATCGCTTCAACCATCATCTGTGTATTGGTGGGGTTGCCACTCGGGGTGTGGGTTGGAAAATCGAGACTGGGCTCAGCAATAGTAACCCCGATACTTGATGTAATGCAGACCATACCTTCTTTTGTCTACTTACTGCCTGCAGTTGCATTTTTCTCTATTGGCAAACCACCGGGCATTCTCGCCACCGTTATTTTTGCCATGCCACCAATGGTTCGATTGACTGCATTGGGTATAAAACAGGTACCTGAATCCACCAAGGAAGCGGCCCTGGCTTTTGGTGCTAATCCCAGGCAGCTACTGACCAAGGTGGAACTGCCGTTGGCAACACCATCGATCATGGCGGGTGTAAATCAAGTCGTTATGATGAGCCTGTCCATGGCGGTTATTGCAGCACTGATTGGAGCAGGGGGACTTGGTTTTGTGGTAGTGGATGCACTAGGGCAAAGCGAAGTAGGGCGGGGATTATTGGCTGGTATCGCAATCGCACTAATTGCAATGGCCATAGACCGAATTATTCAACAGGCCAATCGAGCTGAAAACTAGGTTGGTATTAACCGATGGGAAACCATCTTCACCCTTTAGGCATAACTATTACGGTGCCAGAGGCTAATTTGATACGAGGAGTCACTATGACTGTAAAACGCTATTTACTTGCTGCCGCGATAGCAGCTTCTACGACCACAGTACAGGCACAGGATAAAGTCGCAATTTCAGACTTGAGCTGGACTGGAGCCAAAGTAATCGGTCATGTTCTATCAGCTGTTATAAACGGCCCTATGGGTTCCGAAGCCGAAATTGTTAACGGTCTTTCAGATGGCAACATCGTTGCTGAAGGTATGGATAAGGGTGATGGATCTGCAGATGTCTATACTGATCTATGGATGCCTAATCGCCAGGTAATATGGGATAAGTATGTAGAAGGCGCTGAGTCTGTGTTGGTTAATAAGCCCTACCCCGGCACCCAGATGATGTACGTACCAACCTATATGGCCGACAAGGTAAGTTCATTCGATGATCTGGCCAAACCTGAAATTGCCGCCATGTTTGATAAGGACGGCAATGGTAAAGGTGAATACTGGGCAGGCGCGTCGGACTGGGCTTCTACTAAGATGTGGCAAGTCAAGTTTAAGAGTTATGGCCTTGATGACTTATGGGAGCCCGTTCTTGTGCCGCAGGATACTTTCCTTGCGCAGTTAAAAGGTAACATTGCCGGTGAAGAACCCGTTCTTTTCTACTACTGGACACCAGAAGCCGTACACGCTCAGTATGATTTGAGTTCGTTGTCGGAAGCAGAAAGAACAGACGGTTGTGAAGACCTTAATCTTGATGAAGAAGACTGGTTAGAATCTTCTACGTTTAACTGTGAAAGCAAAGACGCCACTATTTACATTGCGTTTTCAAAGTCGCTTGAAGAACGCAATCCGCCAGTCGCAAAAATGCTTTCTCAGGTTCAGCTTGATCCAGACACAATTAATCAATGGATACTGGAGATTAAAGACGAAGGTGAGGATCCAGCTGATGTTGCAGAAAGCTGGGTTGAAGCCAATATGGATATTGTGAAGGGTTGGATGGAGTAAGTTAAATCCACTATGTAATTACGCCCTGTCATCATTTTGTGTCAGGGCTAATTATTCATGTTTTTGTACTAACCAGAGTCTCAGTGATTGCAGCACACCAGGCTCGAAATGCAGAGCGCTCCACGCTGATAGTCAGAGCAGTAGAACCAACTATCCGAGTGGTTATATATTCCATTTAAACCCGGTTTCCCTTTCCGATCGAGTCCACAGCTTTTCCATAACTGGCTTGTCGTATGCGTATGGCTCTAATGTGCCTTGCCCGACCGGGCCGATCCACTCCATTCGGCCTGTGGGGCCGTAAAGGGCGCGCTGTTCCAGGCCATCTTCGGTGGCACACATGATCTCCGGGTATGCGCCTTTCTCGGCAGATTGAACCATTGGCGAAAGTGACATTAGCTTAAATACTATCCTTGTAATGAGGCTGCCGCTGGTACTGATAAGCGAGGTTGCGGATGAACCAGGATGGCAGACATAAGTCTTGACGTTCTTTCCTGCTGCTTTAATCTTGTCTTGCAACTCATACGCGAACATCATCTGAGCCAGTTTGCTTTGGCTGTATACGGGATTGGCACTATAGTTTTTGTCCCAGTTTAAATCGTCGAATTGAATTGTTTTTATCCCCATTTTGTAGCCAAGACTTGCAACGACAACGATGCGGCCATTGTTTTCTTCAATACGATCAAACAGCATCCCACATAAGACGAAGTGTCCAAAATGGTTGGTGCCAAGCTGGCTTTCGAAGCCGTCAACGGTTAGCTGCTGCGTTGGTACCTGTGCAATAGCAGCGTTGCAGATCAGGGCGTCGATTTGAGGCACCGTGTTTACAATTTCGGCTGCCGCTTGGCGCACACTCGCAAGCTCCGATAGATCCATGCGCACGAAATTCACTGGGATGTTTTCACCGAGCTCTTGTTTTAATTTCTCCACAGCGGCATTCGATTTATCGGTGCTGCGGTTCAGCATCACGACCTTTGCACCCTTTGACAAGAGGATTCGGCTCGCCTCAAACCCCGTGCCAGAATTCGCTCCGGTGATGACGAAGGTCTTACCATCGAGAGAGCCCAGGCGATCCGGTGTCCAGCCTATGGTTTCGTTTACGTTGTCTGCCAATCGATTCTCCAGCTTTAGTATTTTACAGCGAGACTTCATGGTGTTGTCTGGTGCTTTTTTTGAGGACAGACTGCCTCTCGAAAAATAACATAACTACCAAAGACACATATAACCAGGCGAAATAGTCGCTAATACATGCCTAATTGTATCGGGGAAGTTAAACTGACGGTTCCAGTATGCTACGTTGGTCGTATGAGTAAACAGCGAATAAAGCAGATCATTGAAAGCAAAATCAGTGATGAGCCGATAGCGGAAACCGGATTGCAAGGGGTGCAATTTTTCCGGGTAACAGATCCTGTGCGTTGTGCTCCTGCCGTGTATGAACCCAGTGTGATCGCTATTGTTAATGGCTCCAAAGAAGCAATACTGGATGGTAAGACATATGACTATGACAGCAGTAAGTACATGTGCTGCACCATGCCGATGCCGATGCCGGTGGAGGCCGGAACCCCCAAATCCTCAAGAGACAATCCCCTCCTGGGTGTCATTGTCTCATTGGATACAAGAGTAATGACGGAGCTGGCGCTTGAAATGAAAAGTGTCGCTAACACCTACCGTAAGTGCAAGGTTGATCCGGCTCCAAGCGGGCTTGCGCTAGCACGGTGGGACGGTGAATTCACCGAAGCACTGTTGCGACTACTTCAGATTGCTGAAAACCCTGCGGATATCGCGGCGCTTGGGAATGCCAGGCTTCGGGAGTTTTATTACGCTGTGTTCAAAGGTGACGCTGGAGAATCCGTCAGTCATGCGTTTGGGGTAGGCAATGAGATCGCGCGCGCGATCAAATATTTGTCTTCCCATCTGGAAGAATCGGTCACCATCGAAGATATTGCTGCTCAGGTGGGGATGAGCCGCGCAGTATTTCACCGCAGATTCAAACAGGCCACAACGATGTCTCCCCTCCAGTTTGTGAAGTCAATGCGACTCAACACCGCTGCAATTAAGATTGCGGCGGGTATGAATGTTAACGAGGCTGCTGCGGGCGTTGGCTACTTGAGCTCCTCACAATTCAGCCGAGAGTTCAAGCGTATGTACGGGCAGTCTCCCAGGCAGTGGAGCAATTCTAAGAAGGAACCGGAGCGGTTGGCGTAGTTGATACTCATATTGATTGTCGATAGTCTGCTTTCCTATCATCTTGCTGTAAAGATCCATGTTCATAGGAATGCGGCGATCGTCTGTAAATAACATTTGCCGGAAATCTAGTTTCAGTCTTACGGAGACTGTCAGCTCAGGTATCGTTTCTACAGCTAATCAAAGATATCGTCGATCTCATCAGCTGCTTCGCGAATCCAGTAAAAAAGTCCGCGGCGCTTTTTGGTAGGCTTTTTTCGTTTGTGATACTTTCTTTCTTTGTATTTTTTCCAGAGATCGTCATCTTCCTTGCGCCACTCTTTTTTTTCTGAATCTCGGGATCTGTATTTTCGGTACTTTTTATATTCCTCAGAATCCCGTCTTTTGCTGTGCTTCTTAGCTTCCTGTTTTTCTTTGTCCTTATATTGCTCATCCGGTTTTAACTTCGGAACATCAAATAAAGTCTGGGCAGTTGAGACCGGGCTTCGATGAATAAGTGTGGTGTTTTTTAACGGCGCACCACAGGACGTACAAATCAGTTCATGGCGGGCGTTCCCGGAGAGTGTAAATACTACCCTGGTACCGCAGTAAGAGCAGGTTGAAATTTTAGCGGCGGTGTTCAATGCGGTTTCCTGTTGAGCCTGCTTAGCGTTGATCCGCAATCAGGCTGATCATCTCAAACATCACTGCCATCGCCCGATAGCTCGTGATCTTATTGGGAATTTATCGGCACCCAGATCATCATATTCTGGTTTTGCAATGACGGTATACCCCAGATCGTAACTGGTAATAAACGAAGATCCCATTCAGGTTGCGTCGGGGTTAAAGCCGTCTACCAGTATAAAATCTCGCGTGCCGGATTCTTTCATGATTTTTAGCAGGCCGGCGTACTCATCTGAATGATAGAACTCAAGCGCTTTTTCTTTAGACGGGTATTCAATCAGAACTACACGGCGATTTTCAGCCTTACCTTCAAGCGTGACAACATCACCGCCGCGGGCAAGAAATCTCGCGCCGTATTTTTCGAGTAATGCAGGGGTGCCAGCTACATAATCTTTAAATCTTTCTGCATCGGTGACAGTAGCTCTTACGATGGCATAAGCGGGCATAGTTATGTTCTCCGGTTAGTGCTGGCTTAGTAACAGAGCTATATTATGCACGGAAAACGTGCTCCGGAATTGAGTACGATCTTATCAAGTGTTAAGTATTCGTTGAAAGTTGAGTCAGCTGCTCAGCAATACGGCCGTGATCTATACTCATTTACCTGTTTTATTCAATTGTCTTTCCCGGTGGATCGTATAAGCGGATGCAAGAATAACAATGATAGCGCCTATAGTTGTATTGACACCCGGCAGATCTCCAAAGACAACAAGGCCAATCACTGTTGCATAGATAATCCGGGTGTACTCAAGCGGGGCCAGTAACGATGCCTCGCCAAATTTGTACGCGTAAATATTACACAACTGGGAGAAATAACCGGAAAGACCGACTCCAAGTAACAGCATCCACTGAGTAATGGTTGGGGGTTGCCAGAAGTAAATCGCCGGTAATGCCAATATGATAGCCACCCCCGCACCCTGATAGAACAACAGGCAGGATGGCGGATCGGTGCGTGAAATAATTCGCAACAGTACCATGACCAGTCCCGCTGCTACGGCGGCTGTTGCTGCATAGACCCCGTAAATGTTAAAACCTGCTGATCCTGGTTGCAGCATGATCATTACCCCGCCAAAGCCGATCAACGTAGCGCTCCATCTGCGAATACCTACCGATTCTTTAAGAAATATGATGGCAAAGATTGTGACGAACAGACTTTTCGCGAAGCCTATCGCGGTTGCATCTGCCAGCGGCAGGTTTATAACTGCGGTGAATCCGCACAGCATGGCAACGAGTGCGACTGCCAGTCGGGCCAAATGCATCAGTGGTTGCGCGGTTTTTAAAGCCGCGGGGAAGTTGTTGATGATTCCCGGCGCCATGACCACAAGCATAACCAGTTGGCGCACAAAGATAACCTGCGTGACGTGCAGATCAGCTCCCGCCAATTTGATCAGGAGCGCCATTACGCTGAAACCCGCTGCCGCTATGAGTAGCGTCACCGCACCCCGCGTGTTGTCTGGCAGGCTCGCGAGGTATTGGATTATATTTTTCAAAAAATACTCAGGTTGCGAGTTGAGAGGTTCTGTAGTTGATATTGCAGTTAACGGAGATGCTCGTTCGTTATGGGGCGAACAAGGGCATGTTGGGCACAGTGGGAAATGATGCGGTATGATCAATAAGGGATAATTGTAACTCCGGTGTGGTGGGATTTGGTAATTATCCTGTGATTTTAGCTAACCTGCGTTTTCCAGACATTTTTTGTACCGCGTGGTATTTTTTTAAAATATGAAATACGAGCTTGTTATCGGCAATAAGAATTATTCGTCCTGGTCTATGCGGCCATGGGTTTGGATGCGCCACCATAATCTTGTGTTTGATACACATTGTGTTGCGCTGTACGCGCCGACAACAAAACAGGAGATCGCGCAGTATGGATGTGGCACAACTGTGCCTATCTTGATTGACGGTGACATACGAGTTTGGGATTCGCTGGCGATTCTGGAATATCTGTCAGAGCAACATCCGCAATGTATTGGCTGGCCGGAAGAAACTGCTGCGCGAGCGCATGCTCGTGCAGTCAGCGCTGAGATGCACTCGGGATTTTCCGCACTTCGTTCCTCGTTGCCAATGAATTGCAGGCGAACCATTGAGGGGTTTGAGTTGTCTGAAGCAGTGCAGCGCGATATTGACAGAGTCCGCAGCCTGTTTGCCGACTGCCGTCACCGGTACTTCAATTACGGTAGCTGGTTGTTTGGACAATACTCAATCGCTGATGCGATGTTCACACCCGTAGTGATGCGATTTAAAACCTACGGAGTCAAGCTCGAGGGGGAGCCTGGTAAGTATATGCAAACGGTATGTGAGCAAGCTGCGGTACGTGAATGGATTGAAGACAGTTGCAAAGAACAAGAGATTATTGAAAAGTGTTGAACTATAGAAATTCATTGTCGGGCTGCAGGATTATGCGTACTGCGGTATTACTTATGTTGGTAACGCTCGCTGCGTGTGCCAAAGAGCCGGAGCTTGAACCTGCAGCGTTTTCTGTTGCCACCGATGATGGAATGTTTATCAGTGCAAAACACGAGGGTAAAGTGATTTATCTGGATTTCTGGGCAAGTTGGTGCGGGCCATGCCGTGAATCGTTTCCATGGATGAATGAAATGCGTGCAAAGTACGCCGGGCAAGGGCTCGAGGTGGTTGCCGTGTCACTTGATCAGGACAAGGACCTGGCTCGACGATTCGCCGAGGAGTTTGCAGCCGAGTTTACTATTGGTTTTGATGTTGATGGTTCAGTGGCAGATCAATTTGGTGTCAGGGGTTTGCCGAGCAGTGTGATTATCAATCGTGAGGGCAGGTTGCTGGAGAGTCATACCGGCTTTAACGAAACTCAGGCGGTAGAGTTTGAAGAAGCGCTGGTTAAAGCACTTGGGAAATCCTGAATCTGATGGTGTATTTTCGTAGGGGGGATAAGCTTGCGCATCCACCAATATGCCGTAACGAACGCTACGAAATTTTCAACAATACAATCGCTAGCTAGCAGCATTTTTGAGTATTTGACGAGCTGTTCATTGGTGGATGCGCAAGCTTATCCCCCCTACGGGATGCTCTTTGTCAAACTGATAGGGGTGCAACTGGTGCTTTTATCGCCTTGATAAATTTCAGCTTCCGTGTTTGTTATCAGTCCCCGGGGTTTTATTGTCAATGCTGGATGTTGGTGGACGTGCAAGCTTATTCCCCTGCGGGACTGCTGTTCGTCGGTTCTGCTGTAAAGAGTTCTGTGATCAATCAAAATTGATGATGCCGCATTTTCGTAGGGGGGCATAAGCGGCAGCGCATCCACCAAACTGCCGCATCGAACGCTTTGAACCTACAGCAATATAATCGCTGGTTAACAAGGTAAATTAAATCTCTGACGAGCTGTTCATTGGTGGATGCGCAAGCTTATCCCCCCCTACGTGATGCACTGTGTCCAACCGTTAGCGAGTAGCTTCGGTTTTTGTTATCAGCTCTCTGGGTTTTTACTATCAGCCCAGAGGCGCCAGCTTTCTGCATAGCTGCGCGCCATATGTTCAAGGTCATCGGCGGCAGATTTCAGATTGCCGCCATGTCTTGCCTGCACGATGCGTGATACGCACTCCATCAAAGCAAACAAAGCGTAGTCAGGATCAGTGCCATCGTCATAGGCTTTTTGCATTTGAGGAAACAGATACTTCTCAGCAAATTTGCGTCCTTCTGATTCTACCTGCTGGACTCGAAGCGGTACTTCATTGGGTGGGGTGTTGTCGGTCATGGGCAATCGTGACTTGATGAGTAAACAAGTAAGGTATTGTGCGCTCAATTCCGGGTAAAGGGAACTGCGTAACTGTGCTTGTTGTGCTGATTAAGGAACTGTTGGTTTGCGGAGTAAGGGTTACCTGAGTTGGCTATCCTTACTGCCACGACGATTGTAGGAAGCGGATGATTGTTCGGCCTCATCTGCTTCTGACTGACAAGTCACGCATAGCCTTACACCGGGCACCGCTTCCCGGCGGGCCTGCGGAATTTCTTTTTCACACTCGTCGCAGTGAGTCGCGCTCTCTCCTTTGGGCAGACGATTGCGGGCCTGTTTTACTGCGTCTGCGACGCTTGCGTCTATCTGTTCCTGTACTGCGCCATCTCTCGACCATCCGCCTGCCATGAGTTACTCCGAATTAACCGACACCAGAAGTAGTAGCATAAAGTGTACTGAATATGAAGGTTTGCAGTGTTGTATTAACCGTTACTCTGTTGCATTTCCTGTTCGAGCTTGTCGGCTTTTTCCATCCATTCCTCTTCCGCTGCCTCAAGTGATTTCACCAGTTCTGCCTGTTTCCAGAGCATATCTTTTAGTTCTTCCTTCTTGTCGTCTGAATACATTGATTCATCGGCAAGTTGTTGCTGCAGTTCCTGTTGCTTTGCGCGTAGTCGGTCCATTTGTTTTTCGAGTGAATCGACTTCTTTTCTCAGAGGGGCGAATTTCTGGCGGTTTTGTGCCTCAATACGTTTGCGTTCCTTGTCTGATTTTGCCGTGCTTGTTTGCGTTTCTTTTGTTGTGGAACCGGATTTAGTCTGATTGCCGGTGGATGCAGGTTTGTTTCTGTTTTGTAGCCAGGTGGGATAGCTGTCTACGTCACCGTCAAATTCGCTGACAGCACCGGCGTTGACCAGTAATAATGTGTCGCAAGCCATTTTTAACAAATGTCTGTCGTGCGAGATCAGCACGATGCCACCTTGAAATTCCTGTAATGCAATCGTTAGCGCGTGACGCATTTCTATATCGAGGTGGTTGCTCGGTTCATCAAGTAACAGCAGGTTGGGGCGTTGGTAAACCAGCATGGCTAAGACGAGTCTGGCTTTTTCACCGCCCGAGAAAGGCCCGACCTGATCAAATACCCGATCACCCTGAAAGCCAAAGCCACCTAAGAAGTTGCGCAAATCTCCTTCGCCGGCTTTAGGATCAAGCTGTTGCATATGATCCAGTGGTGTTTCATTTAGATGCAGCTGGTCGAGTTGATGTTGTGCAAAGTACGCAAGCTTGAGTTCTTTGGCAAAATGGAAGTCGCCACTCATGGCATCAAGCTCGCCTGCAAGCATTTTTATCAGTGTTGATTTACCGGCACCGTTGGGACCGAGTAATCCGATGCGGGCATCATTGTGTAGTTCCAGTTTGATGTTTTTCAGCAGCGGTGTATCGCTATATCCGACGGATGCATCTTTAATACGTAACAGTGGCTCAGGAAGTTTGTGTGGTTCTTTAAAGGTAAAATTGAACGGTGAGTCAATGTGTGCCGGTGCTATGGTTTCGAGCCTTTCCAGTGCTTTTATGCGACTTTGTGCTTGTTTGGCTTTGGTGGCTTTGGCGCGAAAGCGTCTGACAAAATCATTCATGTGTGAAATTTCGCGCTGCTGCTTTTCAAATGCAGATTGCTGCGCCGATAAATGCTCTGCACGAATTCTTTCAAATTGTGAGTAATTGCCGGTATATAAACGCAGGTTCTTGTGTTCTATATGCGCTATTTCAGTGACAACATTGTCGAGAAACTCACGGTCGTGCGAAATCAGTAACAAGGTACCTTCGTATCTCTTTAGCCAGGTCTCGAGCCAGATCACTGCATCAAGGTCAAGGTGGTTGGTGGGTTCGTCAAGGAGCAGTACATCTGATCGACACATCAGTGCCTGGGCCAGATTAAGTCGCATACGCCAGCCACCGGAAAAACTCTGGACCTCCTGTTTTAGTTGTTCTTTACCGAAGCCGAGGCCGTTTAGAAGCGTCGAGGCGCGGGCCTCCGCACTATAACCACCTGCGACTTCGATAGCTGCATGCAGTTCTGCCTGTTTGATGCCGTCATCGTTTGCGTTCTCAAGCTGGAGTTGTAGCTGTCGAAGCTCAACGTCTCCGTCAATAACAAAGTCCACGGCATTTCTGTCAGTGGCTTTCACCTCTTGCGCTACGTGTGCGATGGTGAGATTTGAGGGAATGTCAAAGTCACCGGTATCAGGGGCAACCTCACCGAGTATGAGTTGGAACAGGGTGGTTTTACCTGTGCCATTTGCACCGGTAATACCGACCTTATGGCTGCGGTGGATGGTGAACGTGCTTTCGTCGATCAGAACCCGTGGGCCCCGTCGAACGCACAGGTTGGTGAAGGTCAGCATAAATTTGAGGCAGGCGGTTATCGGGTAGAGCCGGAATAGGGTTCCGGCGCTCCGCAGTATAGCGGAGTGGGTGGTTAGTGTCCGGCGCAGGCAGCGCCGGCGTTGATAGTGCACATTACCTGCGGATGTTACCAGCTGACCCTACTTGCTTATAAGGGTTACCTGGTCACCGTTGTTGAGTGTCCAGACGGTACCATCCTGGCTGACTTGTGAGACGGTCACATTTTTAGCCGGGTTGGCTCTGCAGTTTGAATAATTCCTCTGGCAGCTGTAGTTGCGCAAGCTCGATGCTGTTACTTCATAGTAGGAGTCGTTCAGGCAGATGAATCTGCCATCGATTCCATCAGGCCAGCTCGATAACCCCTGACTTTTCCATCTGAACTGGCTGAGGCGTTTCTTCGCATCGGCGCAGTCTGCGCCGCTGTACGCTTGTTGTGAGGCGGTACTTGTCGGTGCCTGTGTTCTGGTTTGTGTTCCGCTTTGATTAACGGTTGAACGTTGGCGGTTCTGGTTATTTGTACGCGTACCGGTGTTAGCGGATGGTGTTGCAGGCGCAACGTTTCGTGCTGTCAGTGTAAGGGTAACGCCGTTGCCAAATACCAGTGCCGGATTACCGTTAACACGTTTGCTGCTTTGCGCGGTTAGATTGTTGTCAGGATCCGGTCGACAATTGACAAAACCGTTGTCGCAGTTGTGTCGAAGCAGTGTCTTGCGCTGCACCGAATAATAGTAGTCATCCATACAGATAACCGTGGTGCCGATGCCTTTGGATTCTGCAGTTCGAGATGCGCTCTGCCAGGTATAGCGGCTGTTGGTTTGTGACGGGTCTGCACAGGCGTGGGCATTGGCCGCCGGTAGCGTGTTGGTGAGTAGCGGGTCTTGTGGTGGAATGGTCACGCTGTTGTTTGTTGTATCGATTGGCTGTTGCGCTGATCGATTTACCTGAATCAATGCCAGTCGGGATCCATCGCGAAAGAAGTATGCAGGATTACCGTCGTTATCCTGACCCGATCTGCTGGCGGTTAAATCCAGTGATTGGTTTCTGCGGCAGTTGGTATAGTTTGCATCGCAATCATAACGCTCCAGGCTGAGGCGATTGATTTTGAAATACGCATCTTCAAAACAAACGGTATCGCTGTTAATGCCCTGTGGATACGTAGTGCCGTTGATCGCTACCCATTTGAACTGGCTGTTTAGATTGGCAGGATCACCGCAGGCGTGCGCGTTGATAACTTGCGACTGCAACAGCAGGTCTGCAGTTTTACCACGTGCAAGCTCGGGGTTGTCAATGCACGGGGTGCCACGATAGCAAAAGGCGTCGTAGTAGCCGGCAACGCTTTTAGCGATGTTTTCAGAGAACGTTCTGCTGCCACCGGGGATGTTGGTGAATCCTGTGGGTCTTGAGCGTGCAGCCAGATAGCGGATGTAATCTTCGCCATTGTTGTAATTATAATCCGGCGCTTGATATACCTGCCATGAATTATCTGTTGCAGAGAAGAGACCGCGATACTCTGTCGTTTGCAACAACGATTCAAACAGTCTCAGGCGCGCTGTGCGATTGTCATTGCGACGCAGGGTACCTACCGCATTCTGTGTCTCTGATGATCGGGGTGCCCGGCCAAGCATATTCAGATACAGGGATTGCACAAACCGGCTTTGAGACGGGTTGGTCCAGTCTATCCCGCTGGGAAAGTAAACCGCACTGGCGGTCAGGGGCAGTAAAAGAAGCAGGGCAGCCAGTAATCGGTAACGCATTGGGTAGTTTCCTGATATTGGTAATCCAAAACAATCTTCATGATAGATGTTTTTTATGTAATACAACAAGTTAATTGGATGTCGCCGTGAACGGCAGATAAAGGAAATCCAATATTGGTCGACAACGTTTGACAGGTACCTAGGTTCGTGTTTCCCGGGATTGTGCGCTGTAGCAAGGTGATGAAGCTCTGCGCGGAGTATGGTTTTCATAATCAGGAAGCGCGTTTTACCAAACAGCTAGAGCTTTGTCATGTTGAAATCCCTGTCTACCCAATTTATTGCGACACTATGCTTCGGCCCAATAGGGCTCGTATATAGCAGCATGGCCGCGGCTGTTTTCCTGACGCTGATATTGGCAGTACTGTACTTTACCGAGATCGGCATTGCAGCGGTGGTGATAATCTGGCCTATCGCGATTGTCGCCGGGCTAATTTTTGTAAAGCTGCATAACGATCAAATCAGGTCTTCAGGGAGTACATTGCTGCTTGGACCTGATGACGAAGATCAGGGTTTAAGTGCTATTGGCAGCTGGATGCGCGGTATCGCTGTACTGGCTTTGCTTGGAGTTGGGAGTTATGTTGTTTTCAGCACCAATAAAGAAGATTTCACTGACAGCGTAGCTGATCGTGTTGCCGATGCGACCGCTCCCGGTGAGGATGTCAAACAGGTTAAACAGATCGAGGTACTAGGCTCTGTTACAACGGACAACGATACAAACAATGTCAACGACAACGACAACGACAACGACAACGAACTGAATCTGGCTGAAACGTTTCCACTCGGAGACGATGGGGTGGTTTTAACCTCTTCTACAGTGCAACCGGATAGCAGTGTTACTGTGATTACCCTGGACGAACAAACCGTGCAACCTGTGGTCATAGGTACTGCTGCACAGTCATCCAGCCCGGACAGAAATATCTGGTATGTCGACTCCGAACTGGTAAATCTGCGCGACGGGCCGGGTACCAACTTTTCCATTTTGATTCAGGTTGTTCGAGGCGACGAGTTGGCGGAGATCGAACGTGCCGGTAACTGGATACGCGTCGAGATGTCTGATACCGGTGCGACGGGCTGGATATACAGCCGTCTGGTGTCGCCGCAGCGATAGGTCACATCAATAAGCCAGCCGGCACCACGCGCTGCAGCTTGCCGGAGTTTTACCCTGTATCTCGATCCATTGTGATGTTTATCACATTCCCGAATTCCTGTTCGTGACTTGATTGCCGGGCTTTGATTTAGTCTCCTGAAAGGTCGGAGACATTCAAATGCTCAAAGGCAATCTCATCGTCGGAAAAAATCAGTCGGTTGTTGTTCGTGCAGAATCACTGCGTGATCTCGTCCGGCTTGCCGGCGCTATGAGCCCGGCCGGTAAAAGCCCCGGTACTAACCCACAGAGCGTGACTAGCTCTTTGAAGTTGCGGGTGGATATCGGGCTGAAAGAGTCGGACCCTGTTTTCAGTGGCGTCGACAAACCAGCTGAGTCACCGCGCCAGCAGGCACCGCAGGACAATAGCTAACGCTCTTGTAGTGGCTCTGTATCTGTTGCGGGTCTAAACTTGATTGCAGTGTATAACCGGTTTCTCGTGTGCTGCAATTTCTCCATCAAAACCAGATAATTAATGAAGCCAGGCTGCCAGCTGACTTAACGGTGCTTGACTATTTGCGAGAATCGCAATCGCTGTGCGGCACCAAAGAAGGCTGTGCATCCGGAGATTGTGGTGCTTGTACGGTTGTTATTGGTGAGTTGGTGCAGGATGCGGAAGGCAATGAAACAATTCGTTATCGTAGTGCAAACAGTTGTATTACGTTTGTCGGTGCGCTGCACGGTAAGCAACTGATCACCGTTGACGAACTCACCCAGAAAACCAACCCACCCTCAGATACGGTAACCGGGCTACATCCTTCGCAACGGGTGATAGTAGAGCACCATGCGTCACAGTGTGGTTTTTGTACACCCGGATTTGTTATGTCTTTATTTGCAGCCATGAAGACCGCTAAGGATGTGCCAGTCTCACGAGAATATATCAACGAGCAACTCGGTGGGAATCTGTGCCGCTGTACCGGGTATCGACCCATCATTGATGCAGCAGAGAAACTATTGAACTGCGGTGACATCGTCGATCAATTTGATCACAATGCTGGTGATACAATACAAGCGTTGCGCGGAATTGCAGACAACAGTGTAGAAACGGGTAGCGGATTTTTCAGACCTGTCTCACTCGATCAACTCTATCTGTTGAAACAACAACATCCGGATGCAGCAGTGCTGGGTGGTGGTACTGATCTCGCGCTGCGTGTTACCCAGCAGCTCGATTCTTTAGAGTCGGTCATTATGCTTGATGGTGTTGCTGCGTTGTCGTTTGTCACACAAACCAGTGATGAAATAAGGATCGGAGCGGGTACCAGCCTTACCGGGTTTCGTGATGCTTTGGTGCACTATTGTCCGGAACTCGATCCACTGCTTGCCCGATTTGCCGGTACGCAAGTGCGTAATCAGGCAACCGTTGGTGGTAATTTCGCTAACGCATCTCCGGTGGGAGACTTACCCCCGGTTTTTATCGCGCTAAATGCATCGCTGGTACTGGCATCTGCTCGGGGTGAGCGTACCGTTAAGGTGCATGAGTTTTTTGTATCCTATAAAGAAACGCTGTTGCAACCGGATGAAATAATTCGCGAGTTTATGATTCCACTCGCCGCATTTGATGTGTCACTGTTGCCCTCCGGTGATAATGGCATCCGAATTGTGAATCGATTTTATAAAGTCAGTAAACGTATTGATGATGATATCTCTGCGGTTTGCGCTGCCTTTCATCTGCAGCTTAGCGGTAACACGGTAGTTGCTGCATCTACCGGGTTTGGCGGCATGGCGGCAATACCGAAACGCGCACAGGCTTTGGAGGCAACTCTTGCCGGTCGGGTGCTGGATGAGCAGTGTCTTTTGGATGCGGTGGTAGCGTTGACGCGAGATTTCCAGCCAATTGACGATGTGCGCGCAACGGCCGAATACCGCAGTAAAGTATCGGCCAATCTGTTGCATCGTCTGGCAGCAGAGATCTATACGCCGGATGTAGCTACCACGGTAGAGTCACATGGGCACTAGTGAACACGAGAGTGCTGTAAAGCATGTTTGCGGGGCAGCGCCTTATGTTGATGATACGGTGGATGCGACCTACCGGCACATTGCAATCGGAGGCAGCGAAATTGCTCACGGACAAATAACACGTATTGACTTGTCTGATGTTGTGGCAAGTGATGGTGTTGTAGATGTGATTACATCAGACGATATTCCAGGTCATGTCGATATCGGTCCGGTGTTTAAAGGTGATCCGTTGCTGACCTCAACAGAGATTGAGTTTTATGGTCAGGCGATATTTGCAGTGCTCGCTGACACCCGCGTACAGGCTCGCAAAGCAATACGCAAGGCCAGGATCGAATACAGCAAATCTGTACCGGTGCTCGAATTGAAAGAAGCTATCGCCAAAAAACTCTATGTGCGACCTCCACATAGAATGCAGCGAGGCGATGCAATCGGCGCTCTAAATGATGCGACTAATTCTCCCGGCATACACACCTTGAGCGGTGAAATGCGTGTTGGTGGTCAGGAACATTTCTATCTTGAAGGCCAGGTCGCCACAGCAACTCCTGATGAAGATAACGGTGTTCATGTTGTCAGTTCAAATCAGAACCCGACAGAAGCGCAGAAGCTGGTCGCCGAAGTGCTTGGCTTGTCAATGAAAGATGTGTTGCTTGAAACACGGCGGCTTGGCGGTGGCTTCGGAGGTAAAGAAACTCAGGCAAATGCCTGCTGTTGTTTTGCTGCGCTGTTTGCATTGCGTAACCAGTGTAAGACAGTTTGTCGGTTGTCGCGTCGTGATGACATGATAATAACCGGCAAACGACATGAGTTTATAAACGAATATGAGGTTGCCTTCTCCGATGATGGTGCGATCAATGCGGTTAAGTATCAACTGGCAGGCAACTGTGGTTCTTCACCGGATTTGTCTGATGCTATTGTTGATCGGGCAATGTTTCACTGTGACAACGCTTATTACTACCCCAACGCATTGATAGACGGGTTGCGTTGTAAGACCCATACGGTATCAAACACAGCATTCAGAGGTTTTGGTGGGCCGCAAGGCATGATAGCGTCGGAAACGGTTATGGATGAAATTGCTTTTGCGTTGCAAATGGACCCGCTCGATGTGCGAAAAAGAAATTTCTACAGCGACGAAGGTACAGACATCACCCCCTATTATCAGGTGGTGACCGACTTTACCGTGCCCCGTATGGTTGACTCCCTCGAAAAGAGTTCCGGCTATAGATCACGGCGTGATGCGATCCGGGAATATAATCGGGCTAATCATATTTTAAAAAAGGGTATTGCATTAACACCGGTCAAGTTCGGTATTTCTTTTACAGCGACTCACCTTAACCAGGCTGGTGCACTTTTGCATCTATACACCGACGGTACCGTGCACCTTAATCACGGCGGTACCGAGATGGGGCAGGGCCTGTTTACCAAGGTGGCACAGGTAGTTTCTACAGAGCTGGGTGTGCCGCTTGCGTCTATTAAGATATCATCAACACGCACTGATAAAGTGCCCAATACCTCGGCCACGGCCGCATCCTCAGGTTCAGATTTAAACGGTATGGCGGCGTTGCTCGCGGCCCGGAAAATAAAAAGCCGCCTCACAGAATTTTTGTTGGCTGAACATAATTGCACAGCACAAGAAATAGAGTTTGGTGCCGAAGGTGTGCGTATAGCCAACGAAGAAGCACTCAGCTGGCAGGAGCTTGCAACGGCTGCGTGGGTTGCGCGAATATCGTTGTCTGCAACCGGGTTCTATAAAACGCCAGACATTTACTACGATCGTGAAAATGCCAGAGGCAGGCCGTTTCTCTACTACGCTAATGGCGCGGCTGTGAGTGAAGTTTTGATTGATACCCTTACCGGTGAATTAAAGCTACTGCGCACAGACGTTATTCATGATGTCGGTAGTTCCATTAATGAAGCGATTGATATCGGGCAGGTTGAAGGTGGTTTTATTCAGGGCGTCGGTTGGTTAACCACGGAAGAGTTGAAGTGGAATACTGAAGGCAGGCTGCTAACGGATGGCCCGGCCACGTATAAAATACCGGCAATCGGTGACGCACCGGCAGAGTTTAATGTCGAGTTACTGGCCGATTGCCCTAATCCGGCGCCCACGGTCATAAGGTCAAAGGCAGTGGGTGAGCCACCTTTGATGTTGGCGTTTTCAGTCTGGTGCGCCATTCGGGATGCCATTGCGGCAACGGGTGACTACAAAGTATTTCCCAAATTGAACGCGCCAGCAACTGCAGAGGAAATACTGCGTTGTGTTGATGAAGTTAAGGCTTCCTGAATAAGCGGCAGAGAGGTGTTTAACCTGCATTATTTATGAGGCGACCAATAGAACAGAACGAAAGTCTATCTATATAGCTCCAAATACGCGTGCCAGATCCTCAGCGAATTTAGCAGTGTGTCTATTCGACGCCAGGAGAAAATCTGGCGTCACATCGATCAATCCTCCTCGGCACGTGGCGAGCCACGTTTGTCGGACGATTGGCCGACCTGTTTAGCCAAATTTCCTCTGAACGCTCCATGTCGTTAGTAATTAGGCTCATGAATAATGCAGGTTAAGATTCTGCAAATGCACTCACGGCACCTCCGCTTTCCTGAACTTTGAAAATCGAAGTTGCATCGGGTGGTGGAGGTACTGGCATTAACACCGGAACATTGGCAAGGCGGGCCTGTTTGGGTTGTTCTCCAGAAATTATCCGCGCCTGCATTTCGCTCCAGATAGTTTCCTGGCTCATTCCAGTATAGGTACTGCTGCTGCCGTTGAGCGGCCAGGCATCTGCAGCACCACATTCGTAAAACAGAATTTTTCGTGCACGGTCTGAATTGTTGGGTGCCGAGCCGTGTAATGTTCTTACATGGTGAATACTTAAGCTGCCGGCTTTACCTGTCAGACTGACAGCTTTGCTTTGATCGAACAGAGGATCTGCAGGATCAATCGCGCCACAGAATACACCGTTACTGCTGTGATCCAACACTGACGCCCGGTGTGTTCCTGCAATGACCTGCAACGGGCCGTTCTCTTCGTCGACATCTTCAAGCAGGATACCGACTGCGAGCAGATCATCATTGGTATGTGGATAGAAAGCCCAATCCTGATGCCACTCAACGGCCTGACCACCATCCGGCTCTTTGGTGTTGAGCTTGCTGGTGTGGAGCCGGATATTATCGGTGCCAAGCAAAGGTCTGAGCAACCCGAGTATCTGTTCACTTTTTAAAACCTGGTTGAAGATCGGGTCGAGCAGGTGCGGGAGTTTTATTCGCGTAAGGCGTGGGTTAGCTGACGTGTGGTTGGTATCCAGATCGTATTGATCGTTACTCTTTGTGATGCGGGCTGACTCTGCAATCAACCTTGCGGTGGCGGATTGCATAGATTGTAGTTGTGTTGAGGTTAGCGCGTTTTCAATGAACACAAATCCGTCGCGATTGTACTGTTCAATTTTCTCGTCAGTTATCATAAGCATCTTCAGTTTGAGTCGTTTTCCGGAGTGCGGCCTGGAACTCAGAGTTTTATTTTTCGGTCTGTGGAATCTGCTGCCAATTGGGGTATGCTACACCGTAATCGAGGGGTTGCCGAGCGCGCTCGATTGAGAATCTCAAGGTCTTTACATTCTCCCTGAACCGGGCCGTAAAACGGGCTTCGGGCGGGCATGGGATCGGGTTTTTCCGTCTGGAACCTTTCCTCTAACATGGTGTCGAAGTGGGGCGTTTATGCCCTCAAAAAAGCTACAGGTAACTTTCAATGAAACGATCAGCCTTATTAATTTCCTCTCTGGCCTTCTCTTCGCTGGCCATTTCTTCGTTAGTCGTGGCGGGTTCTGCTTCGGCTGCTGATTTTTCAGCGGTTCCTTCCGGAGCGTACAATGTTGATAAAACTCACGCCTATATTAACTTTCAATATAATCACCTCGGGCTTTCGAACCCGGTTCTGCAATTTGATGAATTTGAAATTTCAATGGATCTTGACAAGGATGATCCTTCGAAAACCACAGTGACAATGGAAATCGTCACTGACAGTGTAGACACAGGATCAGACATCTGGCACGAACACATTACCGGTGAAAAGTGGTTCGATGCTGCTAATAATCCAAAGATTAATTTTCAGAGCACTGAAGTAGCTGCTAACGCAGATGGTACGTTTAACTTGACAGGTGATCTGACGATTAAAGATGTCACCAAGCCGGTAATGTTGGTCGTTACGGTAAACGGTGCTATGCCACATCCCCGATCGCAGAAACCCATAGTAGGTATTTCCGCTATCGGTGGTTTGAAGCGTTCTGACTGGGGCCTGGGTGCAAACGCACCTTATATCAGTGATGAAGTTAAGCTTGAGATACAAGCAGAAATGGTTGCTGCACAGTAAATACCAGATCAAGGTAGTAGCGCATTTATAAAGAGAGTCTCCTCATGGCAGAGGTGCAACGATATAACTCGGTAGCGATCAGCCTTCACTGGCTGATCGCTTTTTTTATTGTCAATTTGCTTGCGATGGGAAAGTACATGACCCATCTGGAAGTGGATGATCCACTGCGCTACACACTGACGCAGTTGCACAAGTCTGTTGGCATTACCTTATTGTTGCTGGCCTTGTTCAGGGTTTTCTGGCGATTGACGCATAAACCGCCGGCTTTACCGGAGAGCACCACCGGGTTCGAAAAGATTGGATCACAGCTAACCCATGCAGCCCTCTACCTGCTCATGGTGGTGATACCGGTGAGTGGCTGGATTATGGTTTCCGCTTCACCATTGAATATGGAGACTGTGTTGTTTGGTGTTGTGCCATGGCCGCATATTTCTTTCCTCACCACTGTATCGGACCGGGAAGTTGTCGCCGATCGGGCTGTATTGATACATACCTGGCTTGCCAACGGGATTTTGTTGCTGGTGCTGCTTCACACGATTGCAGCGTTGTTTCACCAGTGGGTACGCAAGGATCGGTTAATCTCCCGCATGGTGGTATCCGGCTTCCACCGCAACGCTGGTGATCTGAATAATGGTTTGGTGGCCGGCGTGCTGATAGCAGCGGCTGGTAGTGTTTTCCTTGTCAGTACTATGAACACTCAGAGTGTTTCGGGTCAGGGTATTTTGGGCGGTGTATCAGCCGCTGATACATCTGAACCTGCAGCAGCCACAGACCGGATGCCCGCTACGGCAGGTTTTGCTGCGGTGCAGACCGGTGAGCCATTGATTGGTGAGTTTGGCGAAGTGCAGGCAACGCTTAAGCTGGATAAGCAGGCACCGGAGGCTTCATCGCTCATTGCCACTGTGATGACAGGTTCGGTAAAGTCAAATGACGCGCAGCTTGATGCAACGATGGTCACTGCAGACTGGTTTGCATCAGAAGAATTTCCAGAATCCACTTTTCAATCAACGGGTTTTGAACAAACAAGTGAATCCGCTTACATGGTGACGGGTGACTTAACGCTCAAGGGGAATACCAGATCAGTACAGTTTGAGTTGTTGCTTGAAGATGGTGTCGGATGGGGTGAGTTTACAATCAATCGCAGTGACTTTGGAGTGGGCGATGACGGGCAGGATGATTTTGTTGACGACGAAGTTGTGATACGGTTTTCGGTGCCGGACAATAGCTGACCGCATTATTACAAGCAAAGTATGAGTGAACCATGGCGGTAATTAAGGACTCTGGAAGCAGGGGTGTCGTCGATTCTCTATTTATTCATACTAATGCAAATGATGACATTACGACGGTGCCGATAGACTCAGTCAATGTGTCGTTTGCAGGATTTGATGGTGACTCTCATACCGGACTTACGCGCGAGTCATGCGTCAGGGTTAAGAGACAGTATCCAGTCGGTACGGTTATCAGAAATACACGGCAAATTTCTATTGTGTCTCAGGAAGAGCTGCAGTCTATTGCCCAAACGATGAAAGTATCCGGCATACAGCCGGAGTGGCTGGGTGCTAACTTGTGTTTGTCTGGTATACCGGAGCTAACCAAAGTGCCACCAGCATCCCGGTTACTGTTCAGTAGCGGTGCGACACTGGTTGTTGATGTGGAAAACGAACCATGTAAATATCCGGCCGATATTATTGACGAGCACTACAAGGGCGCCGGGAAATTGTTTGTTAAAAGCGCAATGCAGCGTAGAGGTGTTACTGCATGGGTAGAGAGGGAGGGTATGATCAATTTGCGCGATACTGTCGAAGTGCATGTACCGAAGTTACACCACTGGATTTCTCACTGATAGAAATCCGGAACAAACCAAACTGCAGATATTAATAGAGCTTTTGGTAAAGCAAAAAAAACGCGGCTGGGCCGCGCTTCTTTTTTACCTTTGCAGGGCTGGAACCCTTACATAATCATACCCAGTATGCCGTTACCGATTGCACCGGCACCAGCGCCACCAAGCAATCCACCGATGATCTGCTTAGGGTTGATAGAACCACCTGCAGCTGCTGCACCAGCACTGGCTGCATCGCTGCCGCGTCCCATGAGTCCGCCGACTGCACCACCACCCAGCAGTCCGGCAACTGCACTGATAATGTTGCCAGTGCCGCCCTCTACGCCCATTCCAGTAAGGCTGCCGAGCAGGTTGCCACCCAGAAGACCACCACCACCACCAAGTACTGCTGAAATAATTGAACCGAGCATATTAATAATCCTGTTGTTGTGGGAGTCCGACTCCCGTACCTAAATTGAATACTGTGTGGCCTCAGCCGGTTTCTTAACGTCCGCTCAAGGTCATGGAGGAGTATAGCCAAGTCAACTTCGTAATTGCCTGTTTTATTTGAAATAATCTGTAAATTAGCATCAAAACCACTAGATATGGTGATTATCCGGGCGAAATACCGCAAGTCTACGGCCTATTTCCGGCATGGTTTTGTGCGATACATTGGCGAACGCGACTCTGAGGTGCTTCTCTTGATTCGGGCCGAACATCTCGCCTGGAAGGGCGAGCAGATTGGCGTTATCGGATAAAAAGCGTGCCACCCTGCGGGCTGGTAAATCGAAAGGATGTTCCAGGTACGCGAAGTAGGCTCCCATTGCGGTGATCTGATACCCGTGGTTATTGTTTTTCAGAGCGTCACTGAATGCAGCGGCCCGGCGGTGCATTGTTGTACATTGTTGCTGCCGCCAATCCTGCGCGTGATGCAGCGCAAACAGCGCTGCTTTTTGTGAAACCAGAGGCGCGCAAATCGATACACAATCCAGCACCTTGGTCACCTCTATCAGGAAATCAACTGATGCGGTGATTGCACCAACCCGATAGCCTGCCAGCGCGTAGGATTTGGAAAAACTGTATAAATGAATAGCTGTTTTTGACCAGTCCGGATCGTCAAACACCTGATGCACCGGGGTTGAGGTATCCGCCCGAAAGTCACGGTAGGTTTCATCAAGGATGAGTGCAATACCGCGTCGCTTGCAGAGCTCGTAGAAGGCGTTGATCGTCGCGGCTGGATACTCCTTGCCTGTCGGGTTGTTCGGGGTGATTAAAACAATTGCTTTTGTTTTTGCGTTAACCAGACTGGCGGCGACTGCTGCGTCTGGTACCAGTTGCGAATCTGCCGGGCAGGGTAGAGGTGTTGTTTTGATGCCAAGCATATCGAGTGACATCTTGTGGTTAAAGTACCAGGGTGCGGGTAGCAGGACTTCGTCTCCTGGTTCCAGCAATGCTGTCATAGCAACATGAAATGCCTGATTGCATCCGGCAGTAATGGCGATATTTGAGGCGTCAATGCGTTGTGTGCTTGTGGCCAGGTAGTCGGCGTAGGCTTCCCTGAGTTCGGGTAGTCCCAGTACATGGCCGTACTTGCTCACGTCGGGAACGTGGATAACTTCTGAAATATGCTGCAGTACTTCGCTACTTGGATCATACCCGGGTACCGCCTGAGACACGTTGATAAGCGGCAGATCATCCGGAAAAACGCGATCAGCGATCCAGTTGGCAGCTTCAGTGACGGGTGGAAACTCGGTATGGCTAACCAGTGGATTTACATGCATAGGCCTGTGCTCTAACAGCCGCGCGGTGGCTGTAACTGAAGAATTCAGACCTTAGTTTACATTCGTTCTGTATAGTCTTGCAGTGCAATTACGCTGAAACTACACCGTGCCGTCAGCGTGGGGCCAAGCCTTGCTAGAACGAAGTAGAAATGACCGGTTTAAGCGTTCTTTTTGGTAAGTGTAGTGCTCGAGCGTAAAGAAACGCTGTGTAGTAGAACACCACCACCAGCAGGTAGTTAGCGCAAATAGCGGGATACGGGCCTACATACATTGCCAGCTCTTTGGCCAGCCAATGGCCTGCCCAGGCTATTATCAACAGGCCTATCGTTGAGTTTTTAACAACGCCATGAATTCTCCCCTGCGCAACCGCCCAGGCACACAACAGTAACACCACAAAATCATAACCGTGGTGGTAGAACACAGCACAGGAGAAGAGCCCGAGGGACGACATTACCAGTAAAGGGTCTGCGTTCGGGTTGCGATGTAGGCAATAGACTACAGCGAGGGTAGCCAGTGCTATAAAGGCAAGTGGCATTGCCAATGGCAGGTCAAGGTTCATCGATAAAGCGATCAGATTAAGAAAGCCGGTACCATCGCCCATCAGCACCACTTGCACCGAGTTGAAGAAAAATTCATGCGGCCACATACCGATACGCCATGCCGCAATACAGGTTAAAACAGCATGAATGGCGGCTGCGATCACCACCGGTTTGTAGGTACCGCGACGCAGAAAAATCAATGTAAGCGGGAAGGTTAAGGAGTACTTTATCCATGCAACTGAAAGCAACAGTCCGGACAGGCTCTTGTTTTGGCCATTGTGGGCAAAGTAGTAGGCCCAGATGAATGCGGCCAGACTGATAAAGTTATGTTGACCTGCCCCGAGGCTGGTTCGCAGTGGTGATGCAATCAGGAAAGAAAGTACCAGTAGCGCAAGTATCGTCGGGCTGCGAACCGGAAACACCTTTTGCATGCCAAGGAGTAACATCCCGATGAACAGCAGATTAGCCCCCAGCCAGAAAGCCTTTGCCGTTTCCCAGTCAAAATGCGCGAACGGTGACAACAACACATAGGTTGACGCCGGATAGCTGGGCGATTGATTGAGGAAGTGCGGTGGAACCGAACTGTTGCCTTGCTCCTGCCAGGTGATAAATTCACGATATGGATTCACACCCTCAACCACATCTTTTGCGGGTGTCCACTGGAAATCATGACTGCCGGACGGGGCGAGGGCGTTTTTAGCTCCGGTGCCAACAAACAGAACTGCGAGAATCACAAGCGCAGAAATACATGCACCCATCATCACTTTCGCGGATGAGGAGCGTTTCAGGCTTGTGAGCGCGGGCATCAGTGAGCCGATACAGGTCAAATTGAATCGTACGTAGTGCACTGGCTGTCCCTTGTAATTGTTTTAGTTTGGTTCCGACTGCGCACCTTAAGAAGATAGCTGCTGTCAGAAATTCGGCAGATATTTTTTTAACCTGCGTTCTTCAGTCATATAGCGTCATGACAGGAATTTATTTTAGCGTCATGACATAAACAATGCAAATGTCATGACATATTAATTTCCGGCGATGAGGTTGACTGGACAACACCAGTGGTGTCTGACGGTATTTAGGCCGGGCAGGCCGGACGACGCCAGCACAGAATCAGAAAGCCGCGCACTCGCTCCTGGATACCTTCCATTCAAGTGGCGTTAGTATTTGAAGTATTGATCCCTCTTGCGAGCAAACAACGCCTCTGATTCTCCCGGAGCGGGTGTTGTAAAAGGGCGTGGGTTGTCATGTTGGCAACCCGGGAAGGAGAATTGCTATCTGGGACTTCGCCTACTAGTTGCTTTTACGACAACTCTCTTTGGGGAAGCTCGCGTTATGCGACAGTTGAATTGTTCGGCCTGTCTGTTGAGCGGTTTGCACTGGTTGCACTAACAGACTGTTGGTTGATTATTAGCCGCGTAATAGCAGTAACAGAATGCCGGCAATGATCAGCAGCATGCCGAGTTTTTCGAAGTTTGATACCTCTTCTTTAAAAACTCTGGTCGAAAAAAAGTAGGTAAAAAGCAGCTCGATAGTCCCGACGGAGCGAACAAAGCTGGCATTCTGCATAGTAAAGGCTGTAAACCAGCAGATTGAAGTCAGGGTGCCGGCTGCACCGATCACCGTTGCCCAGCGCCATTGTTGAATGAGCTTTCGCCATTGTTCCGATTCCCGCCAGGTGATCCAAAGACCCATTACGAGCGTTTGAATCAACAGTGCAATAACCAGCGTGAGTGCAGCGGAGGTAAGAATGTTGTTGTGCTGCAGGGCAAGTGACGCACCGCGAAAACAGACAACGGATACACCGAGAAAAAAAGCACAAACAAGGCCGATGAGTGTTTCGCGACTAAGCAACTGGGAAGCGATTGTTTTTATAGTGATGCCTACCTGGCCGGCTGTAAGCGCAATAACGCCGCTGGCGCAAATTGCGATGGCGACTATCGCTGCGAGGCTAAGATTGTCTTTGAGTAAAAGTGCACCGAGCAGAGCAACAATGACGACTTCAAGTTTTGAGAAAGTAGTACCCACGGCAAAGGTATTAAAGGTGAACATCCATAGTAGTAGAACCGTGAAGAGAATTTGAGCAACGCTGCCAGCTATGCAGTAAACAAAAAACTCTATGTTTACTGTTGGCAGTGGGGACTGATTAATAAATTGCAGAAAAACCAGATACAGAAAAGCGAAGGGCAGTGCATATAAAAACCTTGAGTAGGCTGCTGCTGTGTTAGACAGTTTTCCACTAAGATGCTTTTGCAGTGCTGAACGCAAATTTTGAAAGAATGCACCACCGAGTGAAAATATTACCCATGCTTCAATCACCAGCAGTGCGCTCGCCGTGTGGGATGGTGTTTACAGGTGAGCGCATGCATGATCGGGTGATTGATTTGCGTTGATTCAATGATTGAACTTAAACGGGATCATTGCCAGCGTTGATTTTTAGTGGGGACTTTTTGCCACGTTGCTTCACTGTGACGTTTTTGATTCCAGCCACGGTACTGATGTTGTGCAAGAAGTCGTTCGTTCTTAAAGATAAAAATCAAAATCGCTCCAGCCAGAAATCCCCCGATGTGTGCCCAGAATGCAACACCACCACCGCTGTTATTGCTTGAAGAATAGACGCCCATCAACTGCACCACTATCCAGTAGCCAAGCATGAGGAACGCAGGGACGGCGAAAGACCGGAAAATGACCATCACAAACATATGCACATGCACGCGCGGGTAGAGCACAATGTAGGCACCCATGACTCC
>CALLBO010000054.1 GCA_937998875.1 uncultured Granulosicoccaceae bacterium | reverse complement strand
GCCACATATACCAGCACGATCAATCCCACCCAGGATATCCACGGATACCTGGCAAGCAGCTTCATGATCAGCGTTGCCGCAAATGCCATTAACAAGATAGCAAGGCCTAAACCGATAACTAACTTGTTGGTATCACCATCTGCGATAGCCGCGACGGCAAGCACATTGTCAAGAGACATAGAGACGTCTGCAACGGTTATGGCAATTAAAGCCTGACCAAGTGTTCGACGCGGAGCACCCTCGGTTGCAGCGTCTGCACCCTCGCCCTCAAGTGCCGCTGCATGACTTTGAGATCTAATCTCCGTGTATAAACTCCAGCAAACCCAAAACAATAACAGGGACCCCACTAATAACAACCCTGGAATTCCCAGAAGCTTAGTGGCGATCACCGCGAACACAACTCTGAGCAGTGCGGCGATAACCATGCCGAAGATGATGGCTTTCTTACGCAACTCAGGTGCAAGCCCGGCTGCAGCCATACCGATGATCAGTGCGTTATCTCCAGACAATACAATGTCAGCGATAATGATTTGACCATAGTCGAGTACGTGTTCTAGCATTTTTATATAACTACTTAAGTAAGCCCAGTGATAAGCCTAGTGAAAAAGGTTGTAGCAACGCAAAGGACTACACCGAGGAAGATATCGCTCCATTCCTAACCACTCATCACTTCGGGCAGCCACAGTACCAGCTGCGGAAAGATGAAGATCAAGATCAAGCCAATAAGTTGCACCAACATGAACTGCATCATACCGAGGTAGATATCTTTTAAATCCCAATTTGGTACTACGCCCTTCAAAAAATAAGCCGAGAGTGCGACCGGCGGCGAAAGCCAGGCGGTTTGCAGATTCACCGCGACAAGTATTCCGAACCAGACCATAAGGTCGTAGCGCTCCAGGCCGTGCAGAGCCAGTGACTCAACCGTCGGTAACAGAATGGGAACCACGATCAGAACAATCGGCACCCATTCCAGTGGCCAGCCCAACAGAAAGATCAATGCCATGATCAGCAGCAGGATGATATAAGGCGACATCTCGAGCCCGAGAAGCAGCTCAGTCATCATCTTTGGCGTTCCAAGCGCGCTGAACTGTGCACCAAAGAAGTTCGATGCTGCAACGAGGAACATGATCAGCACCGTTATTTCCAACGCCTTAACCAGGCAGTCAAAAAAGCCTTTAAACGTGAACTTACGATAGCCGATTGACAACAGGATAGAACCAAACGCGCCCATAGCGGCAGCTTCAGCCGGTGTCGCAAAGCCCAGCAGGATGGAACCCAAAGCAAAGGAGATCAGTATTGTCGGTGGCATCAAGCCGGCAAAGAATTCATTCCAGAGACTGGAGAAGTAAAAGTCACTGCCGTGCGCTTTGTTATAGATCGGCCGGCCCAGATACGCAAGCAAGCCTATAAACGCAGCAAACACGATCGACCAGATCGGTAAGCCGCCGTCACCTGCATTCGCGAAAATCATATAAAGATGAAACAGAACGGCAATTGGCACAGCAATCCGAAGAATGCTTATGTTTCGATAAGCCGCATAGGCCAGCGCCATGGTCACCAGCATGACAACGAGGCCACCGAACGGCATCAGTCCGGCAAAAGCACCGCCTATGGCAAGTCCAAAGACACGGCACAGGGTCAGCATGCCAAGGCAGATCAACGCGACTTCAGCACCGTAAAATCTGGAGGTTTCCGGTTGGTCTTCTTCAGCGAGGATGGGCCCCAAACTCGGGTTAATCCAGCATCGGCCCAACGTGTAGAGCAAGTACAGAGTCGCTAACAGCGCACCGGGAATAAACGCACCGCGGAACAGATCGAGAGTCGAGACTTCAAGTACAGGCCCCATAACGATCAACATAATCGATGGCGGAATCAGAATACCCAGCGTACCGCCCGCGGTAATCGTTCCAGCCGCCAGCTTCACGTTGTAACCGGCGCGGGACATCGTTGCACCCGCCATAATGCCGAGTAGTGTCACCGAGGCACCAACGATACCGGTTGCAGCAGCAAAGATGGTTGAGACAATCAGCACCGCAATAAAAAGCGAGCCGCGCACACGCGACATGATCATTTGAATTGACGCAAACAGACGTTCCATCAATCCGGCCGCTTCCATAACGATACCCATCAGCACGAACAGCGGCACCGCCATGAGCTGATCGTTCCACATGGTCGAGTTGGTGTTCAGTGTCAACAGCAGGGTGGTGAGTTTGAAATTTGCACCCCAGATACCAAACACGAAAGCCAGAAATATCAGCGTGAAGGCAATCGGAAAACCGATGAAGATGACAAACAACATCACCCCAAGCATGATCAACCCAATGACGGGCTTGGGCAGGTTTGGCCGTGCTTTCATTACATCAGTAAACCATTCACCACCCGGCACCAGCTCTGGGGCAAACACTGCCAGCACCAGCCACAGCAGAACAATCAGATAGATCGGCATAGCTCGAAGAAACCAGCGCTCACGCGCTTTACCCATCTTATGGAAAGCGCGAAAGATCTCGGAAATGCCCTGTATTGTCAGCAGGAATGCACCGACCGGCATGGCAAGACGCGCAGGCCAGACTAACGGACCCCAGGCACTGTCGGCTTGCCGGGTTTCTCCGGTTGAATAAGCCAGCCACCAGTACTCTGCCGCCACGATGGTAAAAAATAGCATCGAAGGTATGAAGAACAGCAGGTAAAGCGTTGCATCGACGGTTGCCTGTGTCTTGTCAGACCAGTACCGATAAAGGAAGTCTGCGCGGATGTGAACGCCGCGCATCAGCCCATAACCTGCGGCCGCCATAAACAGAACACCGGCAATCATGCGGCTGACGTCATAGACCCACAGTGTGGGCCCTAACGACCATTCAAAACCTCGAAGCTTGATCGTGATGGAACGCGCCAGATCTTCGAAGCCCGCGTTTTGAAGGATCGAGAATGAGTTGCGTGAGATCACCTCGAGCACTACGGCTGCGATAAGCGGTATCAACAGCAGTGCGATAATCTGACCCGCACGATAGTTCAGGATGTCGATGCCGGCCGTGATCGGGCGCTGCCAGGACGTCATATCCGCAGGGGTTTCACCGGGAGCTTCGGCGCGCCGTTCGGCTATAAGCTCATCCGCGATTTCCAGATCTTCCGGATTCGGTTCTTCAGCCATGTGGTGTTTCCTTCGCTAGACGTGGATTTTCAATCCGCATTCTCTTTTTCAAAACGTCATATCAGGTGGCGCTTGGAAAACAAGAACGCTCGGGTATCGCTAAGAACCCTGCAATGAGCTGAATTGCTGCAGAGTATAATGAAGTACGGGCTCCATATGGAGCCCGTATGCACTGCATATCTAGCTGAAAACTACTTCAGTGTGTCGGCGTGAGCCTTACCTAGAGCAGCGTTTGAAGCCTGCGCACCTGCCCAGAAAGGAACCGCGGTATCCGCGAAATCTTTTTGCGACTGCCAGACTTCTGCGAAGAACTCATTTTCATCAGCAGCTTTTTGCAACGCGTTCTTTGCGGCGGCCATGTACTCAGTAAAGTATTCCGCCGGAGTGTCTTCCAGAATAACCCCGTGGTTGTCGGTCAGATCTTTCAGCGCCTTACCGTTTTCAAAGATGCGGTATGAGATGGCCTTGGACAGAGATGCGTTTGCAGCAACTTCCAGAGCCTTCTTCTCGATATCAGAGAGGTCGTTGTAGACATCGCCGTTCACATACAGGTCAGCGTTTACAACAATCTGGTGCAAGCCTTGAAGGTAGTAGTGCTTCAGAACTTTCTGGAAGCCGAAAACAGAGTCAGGCTTCGGGCAGCACCATTCAGCCGCATCGATAGTGCCTTTTTCAAGTGCAGGCAAGATATCACCACCGCCCATTGCAACAGCGGGAACACCGATGTCAGCGTAAGCGGCACCCACCATGCCCGGCGGTGCTCGGAAGCGCAACTTGCGGAAGTCGTCCATAGACTCAATAGGCTTCGGGAACCAGCCCAATGCCTCAGGGCCCACAGGTTGCAACATGAAACCTTTGACGTTCACACCCATTTCGTCCCACAGACGGTCATAAAGCTCTTTTCCACCGCCGTACTGGAACCAGCTGAGAAACGCAATGTTGTCCATGCCAACACCTGCGCCCGCAACGGGAGCACCAAAGAGGTTCGCGGCAACGTGCTTGCCACCCCAGTAGTGAGTCCATGCAAAACCTGCTTCAACAAGGCCAGCATCTACCGCGTCTATGATATCGCTCGGGGCAACAACGGCGCCAGCAGGCAGCACTTCGATGGTCAGCGAGCCTCCTGTAAGTTCGCTGACATCTTTGGCGAACTCCTTGAGCATGACCACTTCATCTGATGAATCTCCGATAACCGATTGCACACGAATTGTGGTTTCGGCTTGCGCACTGCCAGCGACTAACGCGGCACCGAGTGCAAGGCCGCTAACTAAACGGGTTAATTTCATAAATCCTCCATTGGATTCGTTGGAAAAAGGGACCAGAAGTCTCTACTAGACCTATCCCCATACTCGGCGAGCAGCACCGCAAAGTCAACTGATGTAAGCGTCTTACATTGAATTTGGCCGCCGGTGTCGCGGCAGCGCATGAAATTCCCGTTTTGGCTCTAAAACATCTACGTAACTGGATATAAATGTCGGCCTGAACGACGACTGAAAAGGGCTCAATCAGAGCCGGAAGTGTTTAACTCACGGCTCCGGAAATCCTTCGCATTCAACCGTATGCGCGTCGGCAAATCCCTTTACCAGCACAGCACTGTCGGTTCGCATCGCGAACAAATGAAAGTCAGGCAATGACTCAAGCAGCGGCATGATGTCACCGAACCGGGATTCCATCACCGTCATCACTGTTCTGAAGTGATCTGACTTGCGATCAATCAATTCGGCGGTCGCTGAAAAAGTCACTCGCCTTCGGGCGTGTAGTTGCTCTGCATCCTGTTCATTCTCTATAAAAAGCAGGCTGGCTCGTGGATTAGATTTAAGATTACCGGTATGAAGCGCCAGATCACTCAGAAAGACATGTAGCTGACCATCAACAATGCTATAAGGCGAGTAGCTAATTTCAGGCTCACCCTCAGAACTGCTGGTAGCCATCAGAACGGTCTCAAAGTGGCTGATCAGGTTTTTAATGTCATTGTGCAATTCCCGAGTCATGGTTGAGACCTCCAATTTCCTGATGTGGCACTGAATACAATTCGCGGCTTCCGCCCCAAGTATACTCGGATCCCACCGTGCCGAACTTGTTGTCACAGGCAAAGTCCAACCCGCTGATCATGACAAACACCGACAACCAACTAAACGATGCCACTATAAGTATCGCCAGAGTGCGCAGTATATCGCTATTGATTATTGCCGAAATCGCAGCAATGAGTTTGTGGTTTGTTTCTGCTGCAATACTGGGCGATATGGCGCGCGAGGCCGAACTGTCAGATGGGGCACGAGCTGCAATGTCTGCAGCGGTACAAGGCGGGTTTGTTATCGGTGCGATCCTTTCAGCCCTGACAGGCCTTGCTGATCGATTCGAACCTCGCTACGTACTAAGTGTGTTTGCACTACTGGCCGCAATCGCTAACGCACTGTTACTTGTGGTGACACCGGGGAGTCTGGAGGCGATTCTATTACGCGGTTTAACCGGTGCGTTTCTCGCCGGTGTTTATCCTGTCGGAATGAAAATCGCCGTTGGCTGGAGCCAACGTCACCGTGGTTTGTTAGTCGGCCTGCTGGTAGGCGGATTGACGCTTGGTTCCGCAGCACCGCATTTGCTCTCCTACCTGGGTGGTGCTGATTGGCGCATTACCGTTAGCGCTGCATCGATACTCGCCATAGTCGCAGCAATCGTGATTTTAAAAACTGAAAACGGTCCGTATCACAGGAAACAAACCAGGTTCGAAATGACTGCACTTACCGATGCATGGACTAATGTCTCGATAAGACGCGCCTACGGTGGTTATCTTGGTCATATGTGGGAACTTTATTCCATGTGGGCCTGGATTGGCCTGGCACTGGCTGCAAGCTTTGCCTATCAGATTCCACAGCCAGAGGCTGATAATCTGGCCAAACTGATCACGTTTATTGTGATTGGTCTTGGTGCGATCAGTTGTCCGCTCGCGGGCTACGTTGCCGACCGGGTTGGCAAAGCAGAACTGACCATTATCGCAATGGCGATCAGCGGCTTGTGTGCAATTTTATTCGCATTAACGTTCGGTGGCAGTATCTGGCTGACGATTGTTATCGCTATAGTATGGGGAATATTTATCATTCCGGATTCTGCGCAGTTCTCTGCACTGGTTGCAGACTATTCCGATGCAGACAAAGCAGGCACTTTGATGACACTGCAAACCGCACTGGGTTTTGCGTTAACCACAGTCACCGTGCAGCTGTCTCCGTGGGTTGCAAGCAAAGCCGGCTGGCCGGTGTTAATGGCGTTGCTTGCCCTGGGGCCTGCGTTCGGTATCTATGCAATGTGGCAGCTACAGCGTAAGTATGCACATTAGGTTTTCTGCGAATCACACTGGGAACTGCCCGCTGTTGCACTTCCATCGCATGATATAATCGGGACCAAACCACAGTTAACTCTTGAGGGTACACCATGACTGAAAAAGCCATTCTTGCAGGGGGTTGTTTCTGGGGCATGCAGGATCTCATTCGCAAAATTCCCGGTGTTCACAAAACTGTGGTCGGTTATTCCGGTGGCGATGTTCCTGATGCCACATACAGGAACCACGGTACGCATGCCGAAGCGATAGAAATAGAATTTGATCCAAAGGTTTGTTCGTATCGAAAGTTACTCGAGTTCTTTTTTCAAATTCATGATCCCACCACCCTGAATCAACAGGGCAATGACCGAGGCTTGTCGTACAGGTCCGCAATTTACTACTCCACCGATGAACAAAAAGCCATTGCAGAGCAAACTGTTGCCGATGTTAATGCTTCCGGAATCTGGCCGGGGCCGGTTGTCACAGAAATTGAACCTGCAGGTGCTTTCTGGGTGGCCGAGCCGGAACATCAGGATTATCTTGAACGTATTCCCCTCGGTTACACCTGCCATTTCCCTCGCGCCGACTGGGTATTATCAAAACAGGAAGCTTGAATTTTCACCCTGCTTGACGCCGGTGAACCGCGTCACATTGTGGAATAGCATTGCAGACGGCGCCCCACAAAACTCAACCGTTTGTCGACCACGAACAGGAAAATCTGTGTAGCAATCTTCTATACTCGCATCTCTTGACGATATATAGATTACTGGTGACCACCAAAATCTGATTTGTAACTCCTACGGCTCCTACATTTATGAACTTGCTGTTGCTGGCACATCGAGTGCCCTACCCCGCTGATAAGGGAGAGAAAATACGCACGTTCAATCATCTCAGCTATCTGGTTGGCAAAGGTCACAACGTCACTGTTTTTACCCCATTGGAAAACAACGACGATTTAAAATTCGCAGAGCAACTGAGTGCGAAACTAAACGTCAACGTAGTACATGCCCCATTGGGTAATCGCCATGTCAGAATGCTGCGTGGTATCACCACCGGACAAGCCTTGAGTGTGACCAATTTCCACTCGGCAGAGCTACAGAATAAACTCAACGAAAAAATCAAATCCGAACAACCTGACGCTATTATGTGCACAAGCTCGGCAATGGCGAGGTACATTTTTAACGCATCAACAGCGACTGCGGTAAAAGCGCAGACTATCCGGCTGGTGATGGACTTCATGGATCTCGATTCCCTGAAGTGGGAGCAATACGCCGCCCGCAAGCCATGGCCGCTTTCACTGATTTTTAAACGTGAAGCTAAACTGCTGTCGGCGCTGGAATCCAGGGTACTTGATAATTTTCATGCCAGTTTGTTTGTTTCAAAAGAAGAGAAAGATCTTCTGCACGACAATCCAGAACTACTCAAAAAAGTACATGTTGTCAGCAACGGTGTCGACAGAAACTCTTACTACCCTGCTAATGCTAATGCTAATGCTAATAGCGATGGCATTGAAGGCGATCTTTTCAACGGCGCATCACCGGTAATACTGTTTACCGGAGTGATGGACTATTTCCCCAATGAAGATGCGGTGATCTGGTTTGCAGATAACGTATGGCCATCTTTAATCCAAAAATACCCTCACGCAAAGTTCGTCATTGCAGGGATGCGGCCGAGTAAAAAAGTAAGCGAGCTTGCCAATCGCCGCGGTATTGAAGTCACCGGCTACCTTGATGATATTCTGCCACACTACCAGCAGGCAGATTTTCTGGTTGCACCATTTCGGGTCGCACGCGGCTTACAGAATAAAGTAATACAGGCAATGGCTTGCGGGCTGCCAGTCCTCGCGTCCGCTGAAGGAGCAACTGGCATTAACTGCGTCGACAATGAGCACTTGATAATCACAAACACTGCTGACGACTACCTGAATGCCATCGACACATTAACAAACGATCCCGCAAGCTATCAACGCATCAGCCAGGGTGGCCTGGAACTGGTCTCTACCCAGTACTCATGGGAGAGTGAAAACACCAGGCTTGAACATATACTTGAAGGCACCGCAGGATAGTCATCTCGCAACCCAAGAGCCGCCCTGTAGCCGCATTTTCGTAGGGGGGATAAGCGAATCGGTAGCCACATGAAATCCAAAGCATTTTAACCACATACGTTATCATTGCCCGCACTACCTTCAAAGCGCATCCACCAATGCCACTCACGTGATTTCGGTTTTTTAAATCATCAACGTAACGGAGGTGCATTCGGTGGATGCGCTTTAAGCTTATCCCCCCTACGAAAATATAGCATCATCAAACTCACCACCGATTATCTTTATATACGCTGTCAGGAAGCGTGCAATATCTCTTCTTCATCAACCACGATAACAACCGGAACACCTCGCTCAAAGTGTTGCTGAATTGCAGTACAGATTTCATGTTCATTTGAAGCAGTTACCGCATCAACACCATATGCTTGCGCAACTTTTACATAATCCGGCACTGAAAATTCAACCCCCACCGTTGTAACATCCGCACGCTCCATACTGGTTTTAATTTCCAGATAGCCACCGTTACACCAGACAACAACGGCAACCGGTTTACCGGTATCTTTCAACGCACCAAGTTCACCAAGAACAAACTGCATCCCCCCGTCACCAATAAAACAAACCACCGGTGTATTTTCTCTTGCCAGTGCCGCACCGGTTGCCGCAGGTAGCGCATAACCCAAAGTACCAAAGCCAACAGACGAATTAAACCAGCGCCCGGGTTCAGGCATATTAAAAATCATATTGCCGCTGTAGATAATCTGCGTGGAGTCACCAACGAAAATACAATCGGTAACCTGTTCACGTATTGTTTCAAGAATTGTCAGGTGACGCCGCTCGCGTGCACTTAACGCGGCTGTTGCAGCCTGCATTGATCTGCGAGCCCGATCATCTCCATCACCCGCTGCGACTGGCTCAACTACATCCAGCAGTTTTTGTACTGTTAGCCCGACATCTCCCACAAGACCAACGTCTGCCGTATGGTTGTTATTGATCTGTAGCGGATCAATATCGCAACGGATCATTTTTGCATTAATCTCAAACTGATCATCCTTGAACTGATCATAGTCGGTTGCTGCGAGCTCTGTACCTAGCGCCAAAACCACATCAGATTCATTCAGTATTTCCCGCACCGGGTGATACGTACATGTTGCAGGTACTGAAAGCTCATGGGTATACGGAAGCACGCCTCGTGCATTGATCGTCAGATGCACAGGTGCATTTAATTTCTCCGCCAGAAGCCTGACTTGCCGGGCTGCTTCAACCGAGCCACCACCTGCAAGTATTGTCGGGTGCTGCGCACTGTTTAGTAAACTGGCAGCCGCGTTAATATCTACCTCTGCTGCAACAGATCTTGCAGATAACTGTGGTGGCTCGGCTATCAATGATTCATTTGCGGGACTGCCAAGAAGGCTGATCGGCAACTGCAAATGCACAGGACCTGGTCGCTGCCCTGCAAACAGATTAAAGGCTTTGGCAAGTGCTGCAGGTAGTTCTTCTGCAGTGGACACGGTCTCGCTGTATCTCGCCACCTGTGAGCTCAGCGCCAGCTGATCAGGCATCTCATGCAACATACCCTGCGCCTGTGCTGTCGCGATCGTATCGTTAACACTTGAGATAACCAGTAGCGGGATAGAGTCGGCAAGTGCCTGTCCCATAGGCGTTGCGATATTGGTAAGGCCAGGGCCGGTGATCACAAAACACACACCCGGTTTACGACTGACGCGCGCATAGCCGTCTGCCATAAAACCTGCGCCCTGTTCGTGTCTCGGGGTATGGTGTTCAATACTGCTGTCTGCCAGACCACGATACAACTCTATGGTGTGTACACCCGGAATACCGAATACGTGTTCCACCTGATACTGCTCAAGCAGCTTAATCAGGGCGACGCCTACAGTGAGAGTTGTCAAGAGAGATTCCTGGAGCAACAGTTACCGCTCACTTCATCAGTGAAGGTAACCAGAGCGCAATAGCGGGTACAAGAGCCAGCAGAATCAGACGCAATATGTCTGCAATCCAGAAGGGTGTCACGCCTTTAAAGATTGTCTTGACTGACACATCTTTTAGTACACCCTTTAACACAAAAACATTCAAACCGATTGGTGGCGTAATCAGGCTGATCTCAGTGGCCACTACAACCAGTATGCCGAACCACACCAGATCAAAGCCAAGCCCCTCAACCAACGGGGCAAAGATCGGCACGGTCAATAGAATCATCGATAGCGATTCAAACACACAACCCAGTACCAGATAAATTGCGAGAATAACAAAGATAACACCAAGCGGTGATACGTCGAAGCTTTGCACAACACCAATCAGTGCATCCGGTAGCCCTGCACGGTTGACAAAATTAGAGAAAATCATCGCACCGAACACCACCATAAACAACTTGGCGGTAGTCAGGGCAGCTTCACGGGTCACTTCCATCAACACTTTGATAGACAGTACTCGGCGGAACGCCGCAATTAGTATTGCACCAGCCGCTCCCATACCGGCAGCCTCGGTAGGTGTAAACGCGCCAACATAGATACCACCAATAACAAAGACAAACAGACCAAGCGTTGTCCATACGTCCAGCAGTGCCCGACCACGCTCAGGCCAACTGGTTTTTTCCCCCGCAGGACCTGCAGCCGGATCACGCGAAACGACATAACGAACAGCGCCAAGGTAAAACAACACGCCCACAAGACCCGGCAAAATTCCGGCAATAAACAACTTACCAACAGACGCATTTGTAATGAGCCCGTAGATGACCAGAATAACGCTCGGTGGAATCAATATGCCGAGCGTACCCCCGGCAGCAATTGAAGCTGACGCAAGAGAATCATTGTATTTGTAACGACGCATCTCCGGCATTGAGACTTTGGACATTGTGGCAGCAGTCGCCAAAGACGAGCCACAGATAGCCGAGAACATGCCGCAGGCACATATAGTAGACATCGCCAGACCGCCACGCCTGTGGCCAAGAAAAACATAGGCCGCACGATACAGCTCTTTTGCCATACCCCCGCGCTCAACCATAAGCCCCATCAGAATAAACAGTGGCACGACAGAAAGCCCATAGGACTGACTGGCATCAATTACCAGCCGACTGGCACTCGACATGGCCGCCCTGAAACTCGACTCGTAGGTAAAGCCGACAACACCTACCAACCCCAACGCGATACCGAGCGGTACGCGCATAAAAGCAAGTACCAGTACGGAGGCAAAACCAATGAGCGATGAAATCATTCAGGCATCAATCGCAGATTTCGTCACTGGGCGCAGGTTTGCCGCATTCGCTACATCCTCAACGCTTTGTCCGGGTCGGGAAATTAGAATCAGAAACCGCAACAGTGATATGGCGGCTGCGGTAAATATTGCCGCCGTGATGAACCCTACGATCGGATACCGCGGTATGAAAAGATACTCTGTTATATCGCCATCTTCGAACGCTCTGACCGCATAGTCATAGACCCGGTCACCAAGCTTAATCGCTACATAACAGGTCACCGCCAGAGTAAGCAGTGAGGTGATCCAACCAAGATAGCCACGACGAAAGTGAGGAACCAGATCAACGATAATATGATCGTGGCGCATGAACATAATAGGGAACGAGAAAAAAGTAATGGCCCCCATACAGATTTCTACCAGTTCAACCGCACCGGTTAACGGAGAGTTAAAAGCGTAACGGCCGATCACATCGACGCAGGTGATTCCCACCAGGGCCAGCAATACCAAAGCCGCCATATTCGCCGCAAAAAAGCTGACAGAATCCGTCAGCTTTTCTACTTTTTCAAGAATTAACTGCAACGGGCAATTCTACTGGAGCTGCGCCTTCATAAACTCAAGTGCCGCTTTGGCATCAACACCCCGGCTGGCAACTTCTTCAAGCACAGCGGCTTCGATACCAGATGTTTTTTCTTTGAAGTAGGCGCGTTCTTCATCACTGGCAAGAATGACTACCGAACCAGTTTTGGCAGACTCTTCTGCACCCACAGCATCCGCTTCATCCCAGAACTTACCGATCTGACGCGACATCTCAACACCACGGATACCGTCAACACAGGCACGGTGATCATCAGACAGGTCGCTGTATGTGTCTGCGTTTAGCACCAGCGCAAATGAAGTGGTGTACATGCCATCCGGATTTTTGAACGAATATTTCGTCAATTCATTAATTTTGAATGAGTAGAGCGTTTCCAATGGAAAGAAAACACCGTCAGCAACACCTGATGAGATCGCTTCATAGACTGCCGGTGCCGGCATGTTTACCCCTGCAACACCAAGCGCTTTGCCCACGTCATTAGCAACCCCGCCACCTACACGAATTTTCATGCCCTCCATATCCTTGTAGGAGGTTATTTCCTTTGCCGTATTCACAACACCCGGCCCATGCACGAAATGCGATAGAACCTCTACCCCTTTAGCTTCTTTGGCATCAGCGAAGAATTTCTCATGCGTCATTTGGAACGCTACAGACATTTGCTCGGCGTTACCTGGCAAGCCTGGCAGTTCGATCATCTTGGTGGTCAGAAATTTACCTTTAGTATAGCCGTGAACAATCCAGCCAAGATCCGCAACGCCATCACGAACCGTGTCGTATTGAGCAGGTGGTGGAGCCAGGCCATTCTCAAGTTTCACGGTGAGTGATCCACCGGAGCACTCTGAAAGCTGGTCGTTCAGCCAGGGGTAAACTTTGGTGGCCATTGCGTGCTTGGGACCGGCCCAGTGCGAAAAGGTCAGGGTTTGATCGGCCGCCTGGGCAGAACCTGCCAGTGCTGAAGCTGCCAGTGCAGCAACAACAGCTGCAGATGCGATAAATGATTTAGAAGTATTCATAATCCTCCAATGACTCATTGATTTTGCGATCCGGATCGGAAACCACATCAGATTATTTCAGCACGCCGACGTTATCAAGTGGGAATCACCCAAAACGGCGCAATGAAGACCTTCAGCTACTGAATAATCAGAATTAACGCAAGATCAGAGGGGAAGAAATACTACCGACGCGGGGGTCGCCTCTACCCCCGCGAGAAATCCGGTTTCAAATTACTGACTTGCTATGAGTTGTTCTCACTCAACTCGCGGATAACCTCAACCACTCGTGCGTTGGAACCAGCCATTGATCCAGACGTCTTGTATTTCCGGTCGATAACCACGCTCGGCACGCTGTTGATACCGTCCTGACGAGCCATTTCCATCGAACGGCGAATCTTTGCATCAACAGCGAACGATTTCATCGTTGCAAGAAATTTGTCTTCATCTATTCCTTCAATATCCAAAGAGGCCGCCCATTTTGATATCTGCTTCGGGGAAGACAGTCGCTTTTTCTCTTTGTGGATAGCGTTAAAAAACGGCTCGAAGAACTCGTCTTGAATACCAAGCACCTGCGATGCGTAGTAGGCCTGTGAATGTGGCGTCCAGGCAGGATTTAGCGGTGGAGCCTCACGGACAAAATCAACGTGGTCCGGCTTGCTTTCCGCCCAGCCATTAATCGTTGGTTCAAACGCATAACAATGCGGGCAACCAAACCAGAAGTACTCAAGCACCTCTACCCGGCTGTCATCCGCTTTCTTTGGCGGGTTGGGCAGCTCTTCATAGCCACCTTGCGCGTAAGATGCGCTGGAAAAAGCAGACAAAGCAAATACAAACAGTGCAGCGTGGACTATCTTTTTAATCATCAGGAGATTCACCTCGTAGAAGTTGTGTTGATATAGAGTTACTAATTGGTGGAAAGTTGCGTCAGCGGAACGTTAAAGCTGAGCGTCTCTGGAGCCAGACAAATTTCATCACTGCAAGCCTGCAACTGCAGCTCTATCTCAGTGGTTGCCGAACCGACTGCTGTTTCCGGCAACACACCAGTCAGTTGTACTTTTCCTTCAAGCAGGCTTAATTCTGACCTTTGAAAACCGAGCTTGCGAGTGACAGCCTGAGGATAATCGACTTGGGTCATCGGCTTTCCATCGTTGAGGCTTAGCTTCGTCGGAATCAGATAATCCTGCAGCGGCTGGTCAGAATTGACGTGCCATCCATCTGCAACATCAATCACCACTGAGACAGACTTATCATCCAGAGCCGCAACAGATGCTTTAACCTTACCCTTCGCGACGTAGCGATGTGGGCCGATTTCGCCGTTTATCAAATCATTAGTGCCGGTAAGAAAAAAACCCAGACCACTACCGCTGCGTAAAAGCAAAGAGGAGAACGCGGTCACTAGTCGTTCCGCACGCTCACGATATTTGTCTTCACCGGTTCGATTCCAGAGTTGCACCAGCACCTTCAGCGCGAGCGAGTTACCGGTTGGTGCTGCATTATCGTAAATCGCCTTGGGCCGGGTAGGTAACTTAGCTCCGGAAGCTGACACCTGCCCGATAAAGTACCCGCTGTTTTCGCTATCCCAGAATTCATCGTTCATTTTCTCAACAATTCTGATTGCCTCATCAAGCCACTTACTCTCACCGCTTTCGTCAAAAGCTGTGATCAGTGCATGGGCTAAATACGCGTAATCAGGTTGCGATGCAGATGTTGTAGACCTGCCTTCAAACCGGGCTCTCCATAGAGACCCATCGCTCTGCTTGTTATTTTGCAGCAGAAATTCAATTGAATTCATACCAGCTTGTGTATAGCGGGGCTCATTCAGAACACGTCCGGCTTTCAACAAGGCCGTACTCATCATGGCGTTCCATTCAGTGATAATCTTGCGATCGGTCAATGGTGGAATTCGCTTTTTGCGTTCCTGCAGAACCACTTCAGCATAATTATTGAGTTTTGCAGCGAGTTCACTTTCCGGTATGTCGTATAGGTCAGAGAGATTCGCCAGTGAATCCTCAAGTCGCAGAATATTTTTCTCCTCAAAGTTGCCATGCGCACTGACACCCCAAAGTTCCAGCGCAAGGTCGGCTTCCTCGCTGCCAAGAGAATCCGCAAGGATCTGACGAATTTCATCCTGCTCCCATATAAAGTAAACTCCTTCTTCTGCCGGCGAGCCCTCATCACTGGCAGAGTCGGCATCAGTTGCAGAGTAAAACCCACCGTCGACCGTGGTCATGTCACGCAGCACATAGTCAGCAATACGACGCGCTGTACGCGCGTGCTCCTGCCGCCCCGTCAATTCAAACGCTTTCGTATAGTTCTGCAGCAAACTCGCCTGGGTGTAGAGCATTTTTTCAAAGTGTGGAATTAACCAGTCGTCATCAACGGTGTAGCGATGAAACCCGCCACCGACCTGATCATGTATACCGCCGGCACTCATTCGCACCAGTGAAAAGTCAGCGGCCTCAAGGGCACCTTCATCACCATCCCGCTCAGCAAGATCTAACAGAAAAAACAGTGAGGACTCGCGCGGGAATTTGGGAGCCGGCCCGAAGCCACCCTGAAAACTGTCATAACCCAAGAGCAGACTTTCACGCGCCTGCGTTATCTCTGCCTGCCCGACCTCGATAGCTTCACCAGTCAGATTACCGCTCTCGGCAATGGCTGCTGCAAGATTCTCTGCATAGTCTAAAAGACGCGGTCTTTCGGCACTCCAGACTTCTGTCACCTGATTCATCACCTGACTGAAAATATCTGCAGGCATATAGGTCGCGCCATGAAACAACTTTCCATCTGGCATTAAAAATCCAGATAACGGCCAGCCACCACTCCCGGTTGTCACCTGCACACCGAGCATGTACATCGCATCCACGTCAGGAAGCTGCTCACGATCAACCTTTATCGCTATAAACTGCTCGTTCATCTGAGTAGCTATCTCCTCAGACTCAAAACTTTCCCGCTCCATCACATGACACCAGTGGCAAGTCGCATAGCCGATTGAAAGGAACACCGGCTTATCCAGCGCTTTGGCTTTTTCAAACGCCTCATCACTCCACGGATACCAATTAACCGGGTTGTGCGCATGTTGTAAAAGATAAGGGGAATCTTCTTTAATCAGGCGATTAATATACTGGGGAGTACCGTCCTCTTTAAAGTGCTCTGTACGCGGCTTATAACCATCAGCGCGTTCGGCAAATACCTGCAACAGTTCCTGTTGCAGCTTTTCATCTATATCCAGGGAAGCGGCGACAACCGGATTGTGCAAGGTAGACGTCATTACGACAGCCGCGAACAAACAAGCTTTAAGATCCGGGATTCTCACAGCGTGTCACCGGTATCCATAGCAAACGCGTAGACCACATCGTTCTCGTGCCATAATTTCACATCAACACCTGAAAGCTCTGCTACGTCCGCCTTCATAGAACGCAGACTCTCCGCAGATGGCGTCAGGAAAAGACTGTACTGCTTAGAGGTTTCCGGATCAGCCAGCTTCAAATGTGCCGCAAGATGCCCGTTGATAGTGCAGTATCTCCCACCAAGCACCGCAAGCTTCGGAAATTTTTCACCTTCAGGCAGCGCTATATCAAACGGTAGCTCGTTAAGCTTCACCTGCAATTCCTCCAGTGACTCTGCCTCTGCATCCATTTGCAACTTTGTAGAGTGATTCAACGCCGCCTCTCTCATCACAATTTCAGTTCGCTGCGATGCAAGAATATTCTGATGCATCAAAACACCCAGTGTGAAAAGTATCATTGAAGCCGCAAGCGCAAAGCTCGTTACGCGGCTTCTATGCAATGTTTGTGATTCATCAAGCATTGCATGCAACCGGTCACTACTGATTTGCTGCGACTGATAATGATCAATCAACCGGTTACCGGCGTCTTCATCTGATAGCGGCGATTGAGTTGTTCTATTTTCCACTTTGAAGCCTCTCTGCGGCCAACTCCACGACTTCAGCCTTGGCGTCGTTAACTCCCCGAATGTCTTCACCGGCCATCCATTTTCTAAGTTTAATTCTGGAACGATGAATCATACTGAGCACAGTACCCCTGGCAGTGTTGGTCATTTTAGAAATTTCGTCTGCGGTATACCCTTCAACCACTGAGAGGAATAACGCCTCACGCTCCACGTCTCTCAGTTTATGTAGGAATCGATCCATTTCCTCCGCTGTAATGTTGTCTGGTGCAACATCCTCCGGGCTATGGAATTCCTCCACATACTCACTGAACTGGATTTTCCTGGCACGTCGATACCGATCGATGTACAGGTTGCGGATGGTGGTATACAAAAGCCCCTTTTCAGGTGCCTTGCCGTAGCGGTTATCAAGACGAATCCACGCATCATGCACCAGATCCTCGGCGTCCTGACGGTTTGGTGACAATGACAACGCGTACCGGTATCCGGCATTCAGAATGTCTATGTCAATTGGTTTTCCGCTACGCATAATCATGAATTGGAGTTACCGGTACCTGAGCTATTTGAGAACAAGTACTCGAATAGGTTCATCCCGGACTCGCACCTGTACCTCATAAACGATCAACAGGGAAGTCTGATTGCATAGGCTGTGCGTGTAGATTCGTGCTGGCCTCATCCACCAGCCTGATTCATTTAACCGGCAATATCAAACGCAGCAGACATCAACTCTCTGGTATAAGAATCCGCAGGTGCGGTAACAATCTGCTCGGCGTCGCCGTATTCGACCACTTTGCCCTGCCGCATCACCATTATTTCATCACTGAGCGCTCTGACGACTTTCAGATCATGGCTGATAAAGATGTAGGCCAGTTGATATCGCGTTTGTAGATCTCGAAGCAGATCTACTATCTGGGCCTGCACGGACATATCGAGCGCCGAAGTCGGCTCATCCAGCACCACCAGTTCGGGCTTTAACACCATCGCACGGGCAATGGCGATACGTTGGCGCTGACCGCCGGAAAATTCATGTGGAAATCGTTGCAGGCTGGATTGTTCCAGGCCTACCTCATCAATTACCCGTGCCACTGCATGATTGCGATCGCGTTCACTCAGGTTTGGCTGATGCACTTTTAAACCCTCCTCAACAATCTGTTGAATAGACATACGCGGGCTTAAACTGCCGAATGGATCCTGAAAAACAATCTGCATGCGTTGGCGCAGATCTCTCATTTGTGCCGTGCTGTAATCATGCACCGGATGATCGTGAAAATAGACTTCACCTTCGCTTTTAATTAGTTTAAGCAACGCGAGACCCAGAGTTGTCTTACCAGAGCCGGACTCACCAACCACCCCTATGGTTCGACCAGCGCAAACGCTGATATCAACCCCGTCACAGGCTTTCACATAACTTTTCACGCGACCGAAGAAAGTCTTCTTCATCGGATACCAGACCTTAATATCACGTGCATCAAGCACCACCGGGGTATGTCTTTCTTGACGCTGTTGTTTCGGTCGTGGTTCTGCACCCAGCAAGTGCCGGGTATAAGGATGTTGTGGTGAATCAAAAATCTGTTGCGGTGTACCACGCTCTACTATTTCACCGTCAGTCATCACACAAATTCTGTCGGCCATCTTTCTGACTACACCAAGATCATGAGTGATTAAAAGCAAAGCCATACCAAGACGCGCCTGTAAATCCTTTAACAAATCAAGTATCTGCGCCTGAATGGTGACATCAAGTGCTGTTGTCGGCTCATCGGCAATAAGTAAATCCGGCTCGTTAGCAAGTGCCATCGCAATCATCACACGCTGTCTCTGGCCACCGGATAGCTCATGTGGATAAGCACTGAGGCGCTGTTTCGCATTACGTATTCCAACCAGATCCAACAGTTCAAGCACACGATCAGTGGCAGCTGCGCCGGTTAACCCACGGTGTAGCTTCAAAGACTCCGCAATCTGTTTGTCAATCGTGTGTAGCGGATTCAGAGATGTCATTGGCTCCTGAAAGATCATACTGATCTCATTGCCTCTGACGGCACGCAGCAATGAAGGCCCGGCACCAACAAGTTCATCACTGCGATATAAAATGCTGCCGGTAGGATGGTGTGCAAACGGATACGGTAATAGCTGCATCACAGACAATGCTGTAACAGACTTACCGGAACCACTCTCACCGACCAGAGCCACTGTTTCACCACGGTCAACAGTTAGTGAAATATTTTTAACTGCCCGGGCTTGTGTAGCTCCAGCTCCGAAGGAAACGCTCAGGTTATGTATGTCAAGCAACGGTTGGCGATTAGCAGGCTGGTTCATGCAATAGACTGCTGACTAAACGTTTTACGCGGATCAAGCGCGTCACGAAGTGCTTCACCTGCAAATACAAGCAAACTTAACATGATGGCCAAAACAAAAAATGCAGTCAGTCCCAGCCATGGAGCATGGAGGTTTTCTTTGCCCTGTTTTAAAAGCTCCCCCAGTGATGGAGAACCGGGTGGCAAACCGAGACCGAGAAAATCAAGCTGAGTCAACGTGCTAACCGAGCCGCTGAGAATAAACGGCAGAAAAGTCACCGTAGCGACCATGGCGTTTGGTAGCGTATGTCTAAGCATAATCGTACTATCACTAACACCCAGAGCTCTGGCCGCACGAATATACTCAAAATTTCTCGCTCTAAGAAATTCTGCTCGTACAACTCCTACCAGAACCGTCCATCCGAAAAGCGTCATTAAGAACAACAGCGAAAAAAATCCCGGCTTTATAAAGCTTGCCATGATAATTAACAAAAACAACACTGGTAATCCCTGCCAAATCTCAACAAAGCGTTGCGCTATTAAATCCAGCCAGCCACCGAAGTAGCCTTGCACTGCACCGGCAGCAACACCAATTATCGATGTGAAAAACGTAAGTAACAGACCGAACAACGCGGATATTCTGAATCCGTAGATCACCCGCGCCAGCACATCTCTTCCCTGATCGTCTGTACCAAGCAGGTGGCGTATTTCCGGTGGTGTCGGGGCCGGACTTGCAAGGTTGAAATCAACAGTATCGTAGGAAAATCGAATAGGCGGCCAGACTATATTGCCTTTTTCCTCGATTAATTCCTGTACAAACTCATCTGTATAGTCCGCCTCCACTTCAAAATCGCCGCCAAAAACAGTCTCCGGGTAAACTTTAAAAATCGGAAAATGCATTTTGCCATCGTAGTTCACTAACAATGGTTTGTCGTTGGCAATGAACTCTGCACCAAGAGAAACAATAAACAGTACGCAGAAAATCCAGAACGAGTAGTAGCCTCGCCTGTTACGTTTAAACGTCTCAAGCCTTCGTTGATTAAGCTGACTTAAATTCGAGGCCATTTAGATACTACGACTCTCAAAGTCAATTCTCGGGTCAATGACGTGATACATCACATCACCAATCAGCTGCAGTATCAGACCCAGCAAGGTAAAAAAGAACAAGGTGGCAAATACCACAGGATAATCCCGGTTAATCGTTGCTTCAAAGCCAAGCAACCCCAATCCATCCAGCGAGAAAATAACTTCAATCAATACTGACCCGGTAAAAAGAATGGATATAAATGCACTGGGAAAACCGGCTATGACAATCAACATGGCATTTCTAAACACATGGCCGTACAGCACTTGCCGCTCCCCCAGACCTTTGGCTCTGGCAGTCTGTACATACTGCATATTAATCTGATCAAGAAAGGAATTTTTAGTGAGCATTGTCAGACTGGCAAAGCCACCGATCACCATGGCTACCACAGGCAGAGTAATGTGCCAGAAGTAGTCAATAATCCTCTGCGGCCAGCTCATATCATCCCAACCACTTGATGTCAGACCGCGTAACGGAAACCAATCAAGAAAGCGTCCGCCTGCAAAGAGAATGATCAATAAAATGGCGAACAAAAAACCCGGAATTGCATAGCCAACAACAACCGCTCCGCTACTCCAGACATCAAATCTGGAGCCGTCACGAACGGCTTTTTTTATGCCGAGTGGAATAGAGATCAGGTAGACAAGCAGCGTGGTCCACAGTCCCAGACTAATAGACACTGGCATTTTATCGAGCACCAGATCAAGCACGCGCTGATCCCGAAAATAGCTTTCACCAAAATCAAATCGAATATAGTCTGATAACATATTGAAAAAGCGGGTATGCAACGGCTTATCAAAGCCAAACTGCTTTTCCATATCAGCAATGACTTCAGGATCAAGCCCTTGTGCCCCCCGGTACTTACTGGTGCTGTTGCCACCTCCTGCAGCAGGTTCATTATTGCTGCCTTGTACATCTCCTCCCTGACCGGAAAACGCCGAAGTTGCATCAGCTGCATTGCCACGCATCTCGGCAATCATCTGTTCGACTGGCCCACCGGGAGCAAACTGAATAACAATAAAGTTGATCAACATAATCCCGAACAGGGTCGGGATGATCAACAACAATCGTCGTACGATATAGGCAAACATGAACTAGTGGCTTTGATCAGGCGGCGATAATTTCAGGCGTTACTACCGATCCAGATCGAGCTTATTATCGAGCTCATCATCTACCCACCAGGCATTGAGGAACAAAGTACCGTATTTGGGCATCGTTTCCGGGCGCCCAAATCGATTCCAGTAAGCCAGGCGAAAATTCGCGTTATAAAATTGCGGGACAACATGATCAAGCGATAGCAACACCCGATCAAGTGCACGTGTCTTGATCTTAAGATCTTCAAGCGTCGGGGCGACAACCACCTCTTCAATCAGCGCGTCTACAACCGGGTTCTTAACCCCTACGTAGTTTCCGGAACCACGTTCATCAGCGGCTTCAGAACCATAGTAGGTGCGTAGCTCCGGCCCCGGAGGCGGAAAGAAGTTAAATAAAACAGAAACAATATCAAAATCAAAGTCATCAGTTCTAACCTGATACTGTGAGCTGTCTACCACGCGGAACTCGGCATCGATCCCGACCTTTTTCATGCCTTGAACAAACAGCGCATAGACTCGCTGTGATCCGGCATCGCGCAACAAGACCTCTACCTTCATCTGCTTGCCGTCTTTCATCATCTTCCCTTCAGAAAGTGTCCAGCCCGCTTCTTTAAACAGCTTAAGCGCTTCTCGCACTTGCTTTCTGTTGTTACCTGACCCATCTGTCACAGGAGAAACATAAGCATCGGTAAAAACTTCCGGCGCCAGCTGATCGCGATACGGTTCAAGTACCGCGATTTCCTCCGCAGTTGGTACCCCACTCGCACCAAAATCCGAGTTGGGAAAGAAGCTGTTGACCCGCTCATATTGATCATAGAGTACCGTTCGTCGGGTAGTCTCAAAGTCATACAAGTAGTTAAACGCCTTACGTACGCGCTGATCATCAAACGGTGAACGCCGACTGTTCAACATAAACGCTTGTATACCTTGTGGCTTATTGTCCGCCGGTGTATCGAGAATAATGTCGCCCTTTTCCACATCATCAGTTTTATATCCTGTGGCCCAGCGCTTTGAACTATTCTCCTCTCGATAATCTATTGCTCCGGATTTGAAAGCCTCATGCATTACTTCCAGATCGCGGTAATAGTCATAGCGAATTGTGTCGTAGTTATTCAGGCCGCGAGACAGATTAAGGTCTTTAGCCCAGTAGTCTTCAATCCGTTCGTACGTGATTGAGCGACCCGGTTCAATGGAAGCAATCCTGTAAGCACCACTTGCAGGCGCTGGATCCAGATAGGTTTTGCTGATGTCCTTGTCTTTCCAGTATTCAGCTGATGTGGCACTCATACCGGCCGCTGCCATAAGCGGTTTCATTGAGTCTTTGGTAGTAAAGCTGAACTTCAGCTTGTGATCTTCGAGGGCTTCGACACTTTCGATTTCACCGTAGAAAGATTTAAGCAACGGCCGACCATGCTTGTTGATGGTATCGAAAGAAAAAACAAAATCGTGGGCAGTAATCGGTGTGCCGTCACTGAACCTGGCTTCCGGACGGAGGTTAAAAACTGCCCAGCTCTTGTCTTCAGGATACTCAACCGTCTCAGCGATCATTCCGTACACCACAGACAGCTCATCAGCGGAATTCACCATTAAGCTGTCAAGGGTCAGACCGATGCTTCTCGGAAATGATCCTTTCAGAATGAAGGTATTCAAACTATCGAAACTGCCGTACCCCCCGAGCACAACAGTGCCACCTTTAGGTGCATCTGGGTTTGCGTAAGGCCAATGCTCAATACCATCTTTGTAAAGCGGCTCACCAAACTCGGCCATCGCCCAGGTTTTGGTAATTTCTTCGGCAATTGATGCATGCGGCAGCGCCACAGCCAGCGCGAGAAGCGCAGTACAGCAGACAGAGTTGACTAGCCTTTTCATTGGTCCACCATTGATTCCGAGTTTTCTGTTGATTAGTTTAGCAGGCGTTAGAACATAAGCATTATATTGTGGCCGCGACCGATGATAAGTGGCATTCTTGCAAACCTGCAGCACTAGACCCACCACCGTAAGAGTTGAGAAGACCGTTGAGCAATCAGATAGCAGTGGTAACCGGCGCCGCACGCGGCATTGGTCTGGCAACAACCAAAATATTGACTGACAAAGGCCTGAAAGTGGTCATGGTCGACCGCGATGACAAGGAACTACAAGCCGTTAGTGGCCCATTGGGTGACAAAGTTCTGCCGCTTGCGCTTGATGTTTCAGATCCAGCGCAGGTTGAACAGGTATTTACCGAAACCGAGAAGACCTTCGGACGTCTTGATTGCCTGGTAAACAACGCTGGTGTCGCCGACTTCGGACCTATTGAGGACACAAGCTTCGAACGCTGGCGCACTGTCATGGCGACTAATCTCGATGGTGTTTTTCTCTGCTCACAGGCGGCAACACCGCACCTTAAAAAGACTTCGGGCTGCATTGTCAATATCGCCAGTATTTCCGGTCTGCGCGCTTCAACGTTACGCGTGGCCTACGGTACCTCGAAAGCTGCAGTCATCCAGCTTACCCAGCAACAGGCAGTTGAACTCGGTGAATTCGGTATTCGAGCCAATGCAGTAGCACCGGGACCGGTAAGAACAAAACTGGCTATGGCAGTTCACACACAAGACATCATCGATGCCTACCATGATGCTATTCCACTCAACCGATACGGCAGTGAAGAGGAAATCGCTAATCTGATCGTGTTTCTGTGTTCCAAAGAGGCGAGCTATATCACCGGCCAGATTATCGCGGCAGACGGGGGTTTTGAATGCACAGGCGTTGGTATACCTTCGTTACGGAAGTAACTATACCCAAGAAGTTAACTAAACAATCGAAAACTCACGACCATTCAATCCAACAAAATCGTGTACCCACTGCAGCGATGCGTCTGCAGACCACTGACGCTCCACCCGTAACTGCACCTGGTTAGCATCACAATGCACAGTGGCACTCAGGTTAGCTACTTGCTGCTTCAGGTAATTCCAGCTAAGTCCATCATCATAAAACACAGGCTGCGTGAAATCCCCGCTAGCCGGTAATGCAAAGCAAGTCAGCGCAATTTCGGTCGCATCATGCGGTTTGCACTGTAACCATTTTTTCGCCACCGGTAAAACCGAACCTGCGCGTACAAAAACAGGCAGTTGACCCAACGGCGCGTCTACAGATATCACCCGCCCACCCTTCAATAATTCACAGTCGTTGCCAGCATCAGGGCTCCATCGATACCAACCACCCTCAGTCACTGGCAGATACACTTCACGACAAGTCATACCTTGTTCGACTACCGGCGCTACCAGAACCGATTCGCCTAACATGAACTGGGATACATCACTTTGACACGCAGCATCATCAAAGTAGTAGAGCATTGGCGTAATAACCGGAACACCTTCAACATGTGCCTTCCAGCCAAGATGGTACAACCATGGCAGCAAATGATAACGAAGCTCAAGTACTGATCGAACCTCATCTTCTACTGACGCATGCATCCATGGAAGCGATGCAGGATCTTCTTCCTGCGGCTTCCATGAGTTCATCACTGCACGGGGATGCAGCGCCATCATTTCAAACCATCGACACAACAGCTCAGAATCCGGCTTCGGCCCGACGAATCCACCAATATCATGACCTACCAGTGGAAACCCCGAAAGACTCATTGAAAGACCATTGGCAAGATTCCATTTTAACGTATGCCACGAGGTGTAATTGTCACCACTCCAGGTTTGCGCATAACGGCTTATGCCAACCGGGCCGGCTCGAGAGATGATATAAGGGCGGTTGGATGCATCAAATTCCTTGGCAGCTTCAAAGCTTGCACGCAGCATTAAGATTGCCTGTATCGGACGCACGTCCATTGCCCGAAGCCCGTCCCCAAAACCATTTAACCGCGCCTCTTCATCCCAGATTTCACATTCGTTATTATCATTCCAGGTTGAAGTGAAGCCTGCACCGAGCACCTGCTCTTTTACCCCATCCTGCCACCACTTGATGGTTTTCGGGTTGGTAAAATCAAGACTCGCACCCGGTCCGCCCCAGAACATTTCTATGGCTGGCTGGCCTTCTGCATCTGTGATAAATCCGCCAAATGATTCAACTTCTGAAAACAGCGGATGCTCCTTCAGTAACACCGGCTTTATATTCGCGCAGGAAAACAGTTCGTTTTTCCGTAGGTGATCAAAAAACTTGTTCCGCTCGGGAAATTTATTTTCATTCCAGGTAAAGACATAACGCCTGCCATCATCACGGGTGGTATAACCGGAACCCGAGTGCAACGCACTTATCGGTATGTTTCGCGTCTTACACTGATCAACAAATTCTGTCATAACCTGCTGAGCATTATCTGCATCCGCATGATGCATAGAGGTATGTGCGAAACCGGATGCCCAACGCGGCTGTAAGTGCGGCATACCAACCAGCCATTGAAATCTTTCCACCACCTCTTTTAACTGCGGGCCTAAAACTACGTAGTAGATCAATGCGTTCTCAAATACCTCAACAGTTCTATAGTGCGCATGGTAGTTAGAATGCTCAGCGCCCAGATCAAACACACATTCTGACATCGTGTCGTAAAACAGACCGCAGTAACCATCGACGTGATTGCCAGTAATAATCCATGGCACATGCTTATAGAGGGGATCAGAAGTCTCGGCATTGTAGCCGAGCGCATCAGTCTGCAGGCATCGGAAACGTTTGCCGGTTCTATCGAGTCCCCCCGGCTTGTCACCCAGACCAAGGTGTTGAGCTTCAAGTGAACGTAGCTGTGCATGGTGAAATTGCCCTCTACCGGGAAGATATCTATAGGCCGCCATAGGACGATCTTGCAGCAATGGCTGACGGCCACCAGCTGTCTTGTGATCAATACAGATTGCCAGTGGATCAGCGGAAACAGACACCTTGAAAAACTCACCTTCAACACTGATGACACCAGTGCGCCCCTTGCCCGAACCCAAAAAACCTGTGTCCAAAATGCCCGGGCCCAAAAAACGCGGACACGTGAATCCATCAGTTGAGAGACGGGGTCTGCCCTCCCATGGAACCTCACCTTCAGGTGAGATCATCCAGGTATTGGGTACTGCGAGACCCGCTCGCGGCAATATCGCAACCCGGCAAAGCCAGGGCTCGAGCAAATCCAGCTGTAGACGAAAATCCCCCGACAAGGATGCAGCAGCTTGATTTGCCGAGACATTCAACGAAGACTGAAGCTTGAGAACAGCCACTGTGGCATCCTAAATTTTTGACATGATCAATAGTAATTGCAACAGAGCCAATTACCAAACAAGCCAGTTAACTCAATCCCGTTATTTTAGGAGTTTTGGTTTAGGTACATCGATAGCGGGATATACTCTCCGTAATTTCATCAACAGGTCGGAATAAAACGTATGCAACGCAGGAAATTTATACAACTGATTGCTGTCTCCTCTGTTACCACTGCTTGTACAATGGACTCACGTTCCGTAAGCGCCGGCGCCCCTGATTTAACTGTTGCTCAGCAGGAAGGCCCTTTCTACCCGGTTACTCCAATCGCAGATTCAAATAACCTGTTACTACCGGGTTATCAGGGTTCAGAGCTTGAATTGTCCGGCGTTGTTCTCGATGAAACAGCGACACCACTGAGTGGTGCCCGTGTGGAAATATGGCAGTGCGACGCAAACGGCATCTACGATCATCCCGGGGCACCTAATAAAGAATCGTTTGACACAAAATTCAAGGGTGCGGGTACAACTACCACAAACAGCACCGGACACTATCGGTTCACTACAATCGTGCCTGTGCCCTACACAGGCCGCCCGCCCCACATTCATACCAAAGTGTTTTTCAATGGCGATGAAAAACTCACCAGCCAGATCTATCTCGCAAAAAGTGGCGGTCACAATAAATTAAAGATTGCTCTCGATACTGCTGACGATCAAAGTTACGCCGCCAGTTTCGACTTTGTGATCAAAACCTGACGCACAGCCAATAAAATACAGCCAATAAAACACAGGAAATCATCAAAGTGCACACGGTACCCGTTACATCCTTATATGCAGCTATGCTGGGCTTCATTTTTGTAGCAATTACACTACGAATTGCATTAACCAGACATGCAACCAGAATCTCACTCGGTGATGGGGGTGACCGCGAATTCAACAAACTTATACGCGGACAAGCCAACTTTACTGAAACAACACCGATAGCTTTAATACTAATTTTATTGTTGGAGTTGCAGGGCACATCTTCAATGACACTACACGCACTTGGTGTTGCCCTGATTGCAGGGCGTGTAGTCCACTACCTACAATTGACAGGTACCATTAAACCGCTGATATTCAGGGTCGCTGGAATGATTCTAACGCTTGGTGCGATTTCAATTGCTGCTCTCCACCTGCTCACTCATTTATAACTCAGGTTTTTTGCTACTGTATGTATAACTCACTCATTCGTATCCAGTCGGTGTATCGAGCAATCGTTATTGCTGTCATGCTGCTTAACTTGTATGCCTGCCAAAGTATAATTCGGCCAAATTTTACTACCGAGCTTAAAACGCTACGCGCCGGTCAATACCAACTCGATCCGCAGCACAGCTTTTTGCTATTCAAGGTAGATCATCTGGGCTTATCAAAAATAGTCGGTCGGTTTAACAAACTGGAAGCCAGCCTCGACTTCGACCCCGAAAACCCGACCGGTTTAAAGCTCAGCGGACTGATAGCAGCAAACAGCATTGATCTTAACAACGATGATCTTGAGGAAACACTGCAGGACGACACCTGGTTCAATTCAGCACTTTACCCGCAAATCAGCTTCGTTAGCACAACTGTCAGCCTGACAAACGAGGGAAAGATTAATATAGAAGGTATACTGGCGATGCGAGGTACCGAACGACCTGTCTCGTTATTGGCAAAGTTCAACGGTGGTGCAGATAACAGACTGACTCGCAAATACACCATTGGCTTTTCGGCTCAAACCAGCATCAGTCGCTCTGACTTTGGCATGGATACATTCAGTGCGTTTATCGGTGACGATATAGAGATCGAGTTACATGGTGAATTCCAGCGGCAATAGTCACTGAAGTAATCTCCACTGTGGGCAATTGATAGAAGCGGTACAATATCTCGCCATGACCGTAATCTTGACAACACCCGGCGCGCATCAGACCAGCGCACTACGTAAATGAGTGCCTCAACCATTGCATACTTTGGCTATGGTTCGCTGGTTAACCTGCAGTCATTGCGAACTCCGTACATAAGTGCCCACAAAGCCACCGTCAAAGGATGGAAGAGGACATGGCTCTCCCGGCCTTATGAGCCTGGCAGTTTTGCAGCGGCCGAAGGCCTTGCTTTTCTGTCAGTTACCCCCGCTGTGGATGCGGAAATTGATGGAATGATGATCACCGATCACGCAAGCAGCCTCCCGTCACTTGATAAGCGGGAATCGTTATATTCAAGATTTATGCTCGACAACGCTTCTATAGCATTCCATGACCTGACCAACGACCAGAAAAGTGACCCGAAAAATAGCCAGAACCAACAGCAAACTGCTGAACACAGCAATAAAAGCAATAAGCACTTTCTATACGTCGCAGATAACCATCCTGCGGATAAAAATTCACGTATATTGCGATCGTATCTTGATGTTGTGATGCAGGGTTATCACAAACACTTTGGTATCGCTGGTCTCGAGAAATTTTTCGCCACTACACTAAATTTTGATCTCGGCATAAAGGAAGACAGGGACACTCCGTTATACCCGAGAGCAGTTGAGCTAACACCGGAAGAGAAAGAAATATTCGCAAAGTTTCGCTAACGCACTTTGCTGTCCCAAAGAATAAAATTAGAGAACAAAATTAAATAAAAATGAAAAGAATATCCGCTCCCGTTTTTGCTGCATCTTTTGCAGCATTGCTTGGCATTTGTACCGCCACTGTCAACGCACAGACAAGCTACTACAAAGTCACCGAATCAATGACCGAACACTTAAACGTTCGTGAAGAGCCCTCCTCTGACTCTAAAGACATCGGCGATCTTAAACCCGGTACACAGCCGTTTGAAATTTTGGAAGTAGACGAAACCGGTCAATGGGGTCGTATTCTATGGCTTGAAAAAACAGCTTGGGTGTCGCTGAGATTTATGCAACCTATCGAACTACCACACCTCGCCAACACGATTGTGCCGATTGGCTTGCTGTGTGCCGGTACCGAGCCATTCTGGACTATGGAAATCGAATCTGCTGAAAGTGCCGTACTGAGCACCCCTGAATCTGTGACACCGATGTCGCTAACTAACGTGAGTGTTTCTAAAAACAGATCCAAACACCCGGTGGCAATAGAACTCCTCGCAAGCAATTACACGGCGATTACAGTGGTGAGTCGAAAAGCCTGCTCTGACGGTATGAGTGATATTAATTACAACTGGGCTGCAGACATCGTAATGCAGCCGGAATTAGGCTTGTTATCGGGCTGTTGCGTAATACGCTAGCCGGATTTATCTACAAGCCGCTGATGACGCATATCAGCAACGCTCACACCAGTTGCGGCAATCACGACACAAGCAACAGCGCAAAGACCACGCACACCGATTCGCTCGCTCAGCAAAACAGCACCCACAATCGCCGCCACGGCAGGCTCAGTGCTTACCAGTATTCCGTAGGTCGCTGTTGACAGGCGTTTTAACGCCTCGAACTCGAACGTAAACGGAATAGCTGTAGACAACAGTCCAACACATAATCCGATAAACAGTACCATCGGATCGAGCAACTTATCTGCGGGCACTGTTGAGATAACCGGCACCATCAGTACTGCTGCTACCGTCATACCGATAAGCAATCCCGTGTTACCTTGCAGACGTTCAGATACTCGTTTAGACAACAATGCAAACATTCCCCAGCCAACCCCTGACAACATGGCGTAGACAATGCCGACTGGATCAATCTCAGCACCTGATAGCGGGGTTAGTAAAACGATGCCGAGTGCCGCCAGCGCTACCCAGCCAAGATGACTGAATTTTTTCGATGTAATCGCTGACACTGTCAATGGTCCACTGAACTCTATAGCGACAGCAACCCCTAGCGGAATTCTTTCAATGGCTTTGAAGAAACAATAATTCATTGCTGCTATGCACAAACCAAACAATAACAACAACTGCCAATGCCTGACAATGGACCGCGTCAAACCAACACCCGGCCGCGTACCACTGAACAACCACAACAAAAGAGCAGAAAAGATGATTCGCAGTGCCACAGCACCATCAGCGCCAATTGCCGGAAACAATCGAGTGGATACCCCTGCGCCAAGCTGGATTGCAATGATCGCCAGAAAGACCAACGCATGCGGGGGAACACTGTCAAAACGTGAGCCGCCTGACTCATTTGAGATCGGGTTATTCAATTTGGGAATCAGCAGCTAACGGCGTCAGGGAACTACTTGAAGTAACGGCTTTCAAATAGCTGAGCAAGGCTCGCAATAAAATGACAGCCTCGGGCGTTCTCTATGGTATCAGCATCAATATGCGCTTCCCACTCCCTTTATTTTGCTTCTGTGAAAGTTAATGACTAACAATCAAAATCGCCGTGATTTTCTGCGCAAGGCGAGCGCACTCTCAGCCACCATGGCGTTGTCGGGCGGTATGAGTGGCAAAGTACTCGGCCAGACCCGGGGCATAGAGGGTCAAATGGCACCCGAGATCAAGCTCGACTACTGGATTGACGCAAACGGAGAACCCGGTGACTTCTCGGTAGCGGAGTCACGCGGCAAATGGGTTTTTCTGAAATGTTTTCAAAACTGGTGTCCGGGCTGCCACAGCAGCGGCTTCCCGACACTGCAGGCATTTTCGAAAAGATTTGCCGAGCATCCGGATGTTGCCATTGCGGCGATTCAAACCGTTTTTGAAGGCCACCGATCCAATACACTGGAAGACGTGCGTAAACTGCAATTGCGCTATGACCTGCCGATTACGATGGGTCATGATCCAGGGGATCCGGAAACACATGACCGCCCAGTTACAATGAAGGCTTATCGAACTGGTGGTACACCCTGGCTGATACTAATCTCTCCAGAGGGCACCGTGGTGTACAACCATTTTCACGTAAAGACAGAGTCTCTTATCGAGTACGTTGAAGCTCAGCTCGCCTGACTTGGGTGTATGCTGCGCTGAACGTGTAGTCTTTTGCTGGGCTTGACGATTAAGCATTCGCTGCGCTCAACGTTTATTCATTCGCTGCGCTCAACGTAAGCGACTTGCCATCCATGGCGGTTTTACTCGTCCCGTCCATGGGACTCACCCTCCGGGCTGCGCGCAAACCCCGCGCTTGTGAAAAATCTATCCCGTCGATTTTTTCGAAGCCAGTCCCTGGCTCTACGAGTCACTTTTGATACAGCGCAAAAGTAACCAAAACGCTGTAATCGCACTGCTTTGCCCTGCGGGTGGCTGCGCCATTTTTTGAAATCATCCTCCGTCGGGCCGCGCCCATTATTGCCTTCTATGGGCAACACCCCTGTGCCGCTAGCGCTCACGCGCCATCCTTGGCGCTTAGACCCGACTCCGGATGTTTTCAAAAAACAAATCAAACGCTCGGGCAACTCGCTTCGCATCGTTTGGTGGTTAAGCCAGATGCTTGGAGCTGACAATCGGTGTTCTTAAGTCAGAACTGATTTGCCCTGAAGTTAATTACATGCGCCTATCAAGAATGCTGGATTAGGCTTACAGAGCCTTGGAATCTAACCTCTTTAGTAAGATAAGGCGTGGCAGGTTCAGATCTGCATTTTGAATTATTCAACTACCCGCTCACCGCCCGGCTGGAATACTTATCGACAACTCGCTGTACCATGGGTGCAAAGTAACTGAATGAAGGGGTTTTCATATCGGCAGACTTTCCGGCATCGTCCAGCAGGCGAACTGCGATAATCTGATTGAGATTCGGCTTTTCCTCAAACGCCCGGACTTCTGCTGCATCCATTGGTCCGCCCTGCAGATTGAGTGAAAGCACGGACGCATCTGAGAGCTCATTAAAGTACTCAGGGCGCACCGCACAAAGATAACGCTTGGCAGCAACATGGTATTTCACACAGTCAATCACCAATGGTGGAAAGAAGTTTTCCAATACCCTGGCACCGGCATCTTCATGATACTTGTCTTGAGTATCGTCCATCGTGAAGGTGCCAAATTCACTGGTAAAGTGACCAATATCATGTAGCAGCGCCGCTACTATGATCAAGTCATCCTCACCGTTCTGCTCGGCAAGCGTAGCACCCTGCAGCATATGCTCTGCCATGGTCACAGGCTCACCCAGATATTCCTCTCCACCACGTCTGCTAAAAATATCTTCAAGAAAATCGACGACATTGGATTTACTGAGCGTTGAAAAATGTTGCGTATTCACTACATGTGCCCCCACTTGTTTATCTATCATTGGTTATTCGTTGGCAGGTTTTTCAGCAATTGACTTTTCTAACGATGACAGCTTTGAATACAGCGCATCCTTATCCGCATAACATCCCTGCAGCCATCGCGTACCGCTGCCGGAATAACCTTTGCGCGCATGCAGAACACGGGTGTTATCAACCACAAAGCAATCACCCGGGTTCAGCCTGAACATCACCTGCATTGATTCATCCTCAATGAGTTCCGACATCCGTCTGTAGGCAGCATAAAAAATCTCCATCTGTTCGAACGGTACATCTGTAATTGCAGCGGCTGATCGATTGTTAAACCGTACCGCGACAAGTTCGCCATCGGGTGCGAGCTCTATCATCGGCTTGCGTGCATGTAGCATCACTCCATTGCTGCCTGAATATTCAAAGCGAACACAGTATCGACTGAGCACATCAAACCACTCAGGGTTTTCATGCCGCAACTTATGCGCAACTGCAAACCCGTCCACTACCATATTTTCACCACCGGCGGCTGAGCTCTCAAGACAGTACAACACCTGTAACGTCGGGACCGGATCACGATAAGGATTATCGGTATGGGCCTGCAAACCCAAGCCGGTGTAGGCAAGATTGACAGGATTCACTTCGGTTCTAACTTCAAAGTGCCTGCCATAATTAGTTTCCCGAACGTAGCCAAACAGATCGACAACTTTAAAAAGCGCTTTATCTTTCACCGGTCCGCTACGTAGCTGTGCAAATCCGTAGCGCGCTATCTGCTGCAACCATTCTTTTAATGCCGAAGCATCGTTGCATATGTCATTGAAAGCTGCACCTGAAATACTGCTATCCGGCTCGCCACTAAGGTCGCTATCCCATATAACCAGATTCGGTTGCATCCAACCGGAGTGCCGGCAATGCTGCTGGTCATAGGCATTGTCCATCAGCCACCTGGCGCTGTAAGTGATGGTTTTATTCTCCGGCTGAAAGGTCAGATGTATTTCGGAGCCGTTGACATTTACGTGACTGATACGGGTATGCGGCGGAATATCCGCCAACGTAATCAGGCGCTGGCCGTTAACAGCAGACCGGGTCGATTCATCCCATGCATTGTCTCTGAGCCAGATCGCATGAAATCTCATATGAAATCGCGCAGACCCCTCGCCTGTGACTATTAATTGCGAGCCGTCTGCGGCAACAGTCGCTTCGAACATCTGATTCACCTGAATAGTTTCATAGCGCTGCATTAACAATACACAGCAACTGCGTATTTTTGTTCACAAACTGCGTCCAGCGCCGAACGGGGGCGCGACGTCTGCCCCCGAAATAGCTTCGATTCACGATCCTAATTACAGATTTTTCAGGTACACTCGGTCTCATTCAATATTCACTTTTTGGAGCCAACATGCCAGCCCTTCTAGACAACGTAGACCCGGATGGTCTGCTCGAGTATTCGGTGGTTTACACCGACCGCGCCCTGAACCATATGTCGCAGTCCTTTCAAACGGTGATGCGCGATTTATCCTCCATGCTAAAAGAAACCTACAACGCCCACTCCGTGGTGATTGTACCCGGCAGCGGCACTTTTGGTATGGAAGCGGTGGCGAGACAGTTTGCCAAAGAAAAGGAGTGCCTGGTAACACGTAACGGCTGGTTCAGTTACCGCTGGTCGCAAATTCTCGAGCGCGGTGACTTGCCATCAAACACCACGGTGCTCAAAGCGAAACGCGATACCAGCAATCAGAATGCTCAGTTTTCTCCAGTTGATATTGATATCGCCGTAGAGGCAATCAAAAAAAACAAAACTGAGGTCGTATTCACTCCACATGTAGAAACTTCCGCGGGTTTAATTCTGCCGGATGACTACATAAAGCAACTTGCAGATGCGGTACATTCCGTCGGCGGTTTAATGGTGCTCGACTGCATCGCCTCAGGTACGATCTGGGTAGATATGGAAAAAACCGGCGTCGATGTACTAATAAGCGCTCCACAAAAAGGCTGGAGCGGCCCTCCCTGTGCCGGACTTGTTATGCTTAGCAAACGGGCACGAGAAGCGATAGATACTACAGAAAGTGACAGCTTTGCCTGCAACCTGAAACAATGGCTGCAAATAATGGAAGCTTATGAAAACGGTGCTCACGCCTATCACGCCACTATGCCTACCGAAAGCCTGCGAGTATTTCGTGATGTGATGAAAGAGACTTTTGACTTCGGCCTTGACAAAGCCAAAACCAATCAACAAAAACTGGGGGATGATGTCCGAGCACTTTTAAAAAGCAAAGGGCTGGTCAGTATCGCCGCAGAAGGATTTGAAGCACCGGGTGTTGTGGTTTGCTACGCAGATTCAGCTGAAATCAAAACCGGTAAAGTTTTCGCAGAGCGCGGCTTACAGATCGCCGCCGGTGTGCCACTGGAATGCGACGAAGGCGAAGACTTCTCCTCTTTCCGCCTTGGCCTGTTCGGCTTAGACAAACTAAAGAATGTAGATCGCACTGTTGCATCACTTAAAACAGTTGTTGATGATATTTTCTGATCACATATGAAAACTGCCGCTTACCTGACAAACAAGTGCAGGTAACCGGCAGTAATTTACACGGGTTTCGCAACGCAGGTTATCTGCAAAACTTATCAGGCAACCTTATCAAGCGCTTGGCTAACATCAGCAATGATGTCATCGATGTTTTCAATACCCACAGATATCCTGACCAGATCAGCACTGACACCTGCGCTGGCGAGTTCCTCATCATTCAACTGTCGGTGAGTTGTCGTTGCAGGATGGCAGGCCAGTGACTTCGCATCACCAATATTCACCAGTCGCAGAATCATTTCCAACGCATCAATAAACTGCGTACCACCTTTCCTGCCACCTTTGATACCAAAGCTTAGAATACCGGATGCTTTTCCACCGGAAATTTTTTGACAAACTGCATGGTATGAACTGTCGGGCAACGCAGCGTAGTTAACCCACTCCACCTTGTTATGTTCACTTAGAAAAGCCGCAAGCTTTTCTGCGTTTTCGCAATGGCGCTCCATTCTCAAGCCCAGTGTCTCAAGCCCTTGTAGAATCAAGAAGGCATTGTGCGGGGAAATGGCAGCACCGGTATTGCGCAACGGCACTACTCTACAACGGCCAATATAGGCGGCGGGTCCGAGCGCTTCGGTATAGACCACACCATGATAAGAAGGATCCGGCTCATTCAGCATCGGGAAGCGCTGACTGTTTGCTGCCCAGTCAAACGCACCGGAATCGATAATTACCCCGCCAATTGAAGTACCGTGGCCGCCAATGTACTTTGTCAGTGAATGAATCACGATAGATGCGCCCATCTCTATGGGTTTACATAAATAGGGAGTAGCAACGGTATTGTCTACTATCAATGGAATGCCATGGCTTTTTCCAATTGCTGCAAGCCGCTCGATGTCTACAACGTTACCGGCAGGGTTACCAATGGACTCGCAGAAAATCGCACGGGTGTTTTCATCAATCGCTTTTTCAAAAGCATCAAAATCATCTGCAGCGACCAGACGTACATCTATGCCCTGCTGCGGGAAAGTGTGCGCAAATAGATTATAGGTGCCACCGTACAACTGACTGGTACTGACAATATTTGAACCGACATTGCAGATACATTGAATGGCATAGGTAATTGCCGCCATACCCGAAGATACAGCAAGTGCTGCAATGCCGCCTTCCATCGCAGCAATGCGCTGCTCCAGCACATCAGTGGTGGGATTCATGATTCGGGTATAGATATTACCCGGCACCTTCAAGTCGAACAGATCAGCGCCATGCTGAGTATCGTCGAAAGTATAAGAGGTGGTCTGGTAGATGGGAACCGCAGCAGCATGGGTGGTGGATTCTGCTGTGTATCCATGGTGCAGTGCCAGCGACTCAAGTTTCATGGGAGTCCTTTGATTTTCTCGAACGGGCATCTACTATCGCCAATAACGCAGTCGAAAATCAAGTCACTTCTTACATCGCGCACCTTTGCTACCGAAATTGACAACGGATTGAGATTATGGAACTCGCACTACAGCTCCATCAGCAAGGCCACTAACAATCTCTATTTTCAGCCCGTCAGACAGGCCGGTGGTGATCTCACGGCGCTCAAAACCCTCAGCATTCTCAACCAGAACAAAGGTTTTGTCATCTTCAAATATCAACACACCTTCATCGAGGACGAGTACATCATCACGACGATCAAGCACAATATCTGCGTTGGCACTGTACCCGGCCCTGACCTGTTGCTGTGAATTTTGCCTGATTGCTGCACGGATTTGAAACTGGACTGTTCCTTCGTTTCGCACACCTTTGGGAGAGATGAATTCAAGCACCCCGTCAAAGGTATCACCATCGATTGCACCAATACTTATCTCCAGCGCCATGCCCTCACTTATCCGTCCCACTTCAGACTCATCCACCGTTCCGGTGAAGATCATGTCTGTCATATCCGCGACCGATGCGATTGTGGTGCCTTCATTAAAGTTGTTCGTCTCGGTAACCGTCTCACCTTCTTTTACCGGTATCTCCAAAACAGTTCCGCTGACAGTCGAACGAATTTCACTTGATACCGTACCTGCCTCCCCACTACCGCCTTCCCGAACAAGCTTGAGATTACTCCTGGCGCTCTGCTCTTCCTCACGTTGAATCTCGTAATCGTACTGATATTTTGCATATTCATCTTTTGAGATCAGCTTTTCATTTAGCAGGTTTTTTCGGCTGTCCCGTTCACGACGCGCGTTGGCCGCACTGATACGAGCGGTCTCTACTCGGGCCCGCGCGGCATTCAGCGTAACTGCATCTGGTACGATTTTTATTTTCGCAATCAGTGCATCTTTCTCTACATAACCACCCGGCTCCAGAAACAGCGTTTCGACAACCCCGGACACGCGTGACTTTATAGTGACTTCTTTACGCGGCTCTATAGAACCTGTAGCAACCGCCCTTTTAACGATGGAAGTAGTTTCTACTTTCCTGGTTTCATAGACTTCTGTCGGCTGCTCGTTGCGCTTTACCAGGAAATATAACCCAGCTCCGAATAACGCGAGCACCACAAACAATATAACTATTCTAATTAGTATCTTAATCATGGTTATTCCGCTCGCAGTGCCTCTACAGGATCTATTTTCATCGCATGACGGGCCGGTATCAGAGTTGCCAGTAACGAGGCAATTCCCAGTGCAAAAATTGCCATCAGTGCAATCTTCAAATCCACTGTTGGTGTATCAAATAAAACTTCAGCATCTACGCTTTTGGTTATCGGACGGGTAATCAGATCCACCACAAGCAACGCCATTAATCCTGCAATAAGACCCATTAATCCCGAGACACCGACCAGTGTTGCCGTCTCTGCAAGAATCATCGTCAGCACAGAACCCGGTGTTGCACCAATAGACTTACGAATACCAAACTCTCTGCGCCGCTCCCTGATTGCAATCATCATGATATTACTAACACCCAATACACCGGCCAGCAGCGTGGCCAGACCCACAGTCCAGATAAACGCCCTGATGCCGGTAAATAGCCGCTCAATACGCAGAAACTCGGTTTCTGAATTCCAGTCACCAAACGCCCTGTGGTCCGCCGGATCAACCCGATGACGCTGCACCAGCAGCTGACGCATAGTTGCACCGACATCCTCACTGCGCAGACCGGGCTCAGGAATCATCGCGTAAAACCCGATCTGTTGACCATAATTGAAAACCTGCTGAAAAGTCGACAGAGGGGTCATCACCAGGCTCCCCATGCGCTCACGGTTGCTGCCATAACGTCTGGGTTTGAACACACCTACCACGGTAAAACTGATTTGTCTTATTTGAATCTGTTTGCCGAGTGGATCAACACCCTCGCCAAAGAGATCCCGATGAATGCGCTCACCGATAACCACCACTTTACGTTTTTCAGCGATATCGATCGGGTTTATAAACCGGCCGTACTTGAATGTCATCGGCAACACCTCACGAAACGCAGGTACATCACCAGAGATTTCTGCATCGGTAACTTTACCGCCACTGACAACATCACTTCGGCCACGGTAATTTGCCAGTCGTACACGCGGCGCTAGAGTACTAATGCCGTTCACCGCGCTTTCCAATGCTTCAGTGTCAGCGTTGTTTAGTCGCACCAACCTGCCAGGTGGTAAACCCTGCCATGGTTTGGACGTTGACTGCCCCCAAAGATAGAGCGCGTTAGTGGCATAGCCTGCCATACTCTTGTTTACACCCGACTGTATACCGTTACCGAAGCCAAGCATCACGATTAGTATAAACACACCCCAGAATATTCCCGACGCGGTTAGCAATGTTCGCATTCTATTGCTTCTTAAAACCTGCCAGACCTCACTCCATAGCTCACGATCTATCATGAGGGTTGCAACGCCTCTACCGGATCAATCACTGCAGCACGTCGCGCTGGCAGATAACCTGCCAGCGTACCGGATACAATCACCAGCACGGTTACCGCAACCACCACAAAAGTATTTACATCCGGCTGGTACATATATTCATTTTCGGGCACCGTCGCTTTCAGTAGCTCCAGCAACCCCAGACTCGCAAGCAACCCGATGTAACCCGCAATTGAAGTTAAAATGACTGACTCAAGCACAATCAAGCGGGTTATCGAACCGGGGGTGGCACCAATTGCCTTACGAATACCGATTTCACGCCTGCGCTCAGATACCGAAATCACCATAATGTTGCTCACTGCCAGTATTCCGGTCAGCACTGTACCTACACCCACAACAGCGACAAAAACTCTTACCCAGAAGAACAGATCAGTAATTTTTTTGTATTCATCCAGGTTGTTATAGATACGGGCAGCACGCGGATCTTCCGGTGAGAAGTTATGGGCACTGGCAAGCAGTACTCTTACCTGCTGTTCGCTGTCTTTGCTTTCCTGATAACTTGCGTCACCAACGGTATACATTAACTGGTGCAAACGATTCGGCTCGCCAAACAGCAACTGCGCGGTTGAAACCGGCAGATAAACCGCCTCTTCCTCACGGCGAGAGCCGGCATCTGTAAACACCCCTATCACCTGACAGACCGTACCGCCCAGCTGCAGCAGCTCACCAACAGGGCCACGTCCACTTTCGCTATCTTCAAACAAACGAGCAACCACCTGCGCACCAATTACACAGACTTTACGACGTTCCAGCAGATCAAATTCATTGATATACCTTCCATCGGTCAACACCGTCTTTTCAAGATACTGATGATCAGGGTGTACACCACGAATATCGAACGCCGCCTGCTGACCTCCGTAGCTGACCAGATTATCGCCAACATAGTAACGCCCTGTGAGTTTATCAACATGCGCTACCTTGGCTCTCACCAGATCGTAGTCTTCATTGTTGTAGCTTATAGAGCGGCCGCGCGGCAGCCCGTTGTGCGCAATGGTTGTTTTACCCTGATAGATTCTGATGCTGTTTACTGCATCATCCCTGAATTGCAATTCAACACCGTTTTGAATACCACGCCCGGCACCCAGCAACAGCACCAGCATGAATATACCCCACGCCACAGTCAGCACTGCCAGTGCAGTACGTACTTTATGGGTACGCAGCGAATCTGCAACCTCAATCAGCGGGTCAATCATGTTAACGAAGACCTGTTAACCTGGTCGCTGAGAATACCGCCATCTCGCAACACAATCGAACGTTGGGCCTGTCTTGCAATTTCGGGTTCATGGGTTACCAACACGACCGTCATACCCCTGGTATTCACCTCGCGGAAGATTTGCATAATCTGCTCAGACGTCTGGGTATCCAGTGCGCCGGTTGGCTCGTCCGCCAGCAGTAACGCCGGTTCTGTTATCAATGCGCGAGCAATAGCTACGCGCTGCGACTGGCCTCCCGATAACTCAGACGGTTTATGCTCGGCACGTTCTTCCAGCCCCACCCGCTCGAGGTACTCCATTGCTATACGATTGCGCTTCTTACGGCCGATCTTTTGATAGTAGAGTGGCAGCGCTACGTTTTCGAGTGCACTTTTGTGATGAATTAAATTGAAGGACTGAAAAACAAATCCAATAAACCGGTTCCGGTAGCGTGCAGCATCAGCAGTAGATAAATTTTCTATCGCGTGCCCATCAAGCGTGTAGGTACCGCTATCTGGTGTATCTAGAATTCCGAGGATATTGAGAAGGGTTGATTTACCAGACCCTGAAGAACCCTGAATAGCCACGAACTCGCCCTGCCCGATACCGAGACTGATACTGGATAGTGCATGCACCCGGTGCTGCCCCATCGGGTAGGTCTTGGAAATACCGGCAAGATCGATCATTGATATAGAACAGTGCAAGTCATAGTACAAGGGTAGCTGAAATAGCCACCCCTGACTTGAGATTACATTCACTATCTGTTGGTCATCCCGCTGATATTTGCAGGAATGGGAATCAAAGCATCACTGAATTGTTCTGCACTGTCGGGTCATCCCCCACCCCTTGCATAAATTTTCAATGCGGCACTCTCCAACACGACAAACTTGCCCGCCTTGCGATCAATGAACTGCACGGCGATTCGCTCTTCATCTGCAATCTCCAGCCCTCTTGCGCTGCCGAGTACGAGCATTGCCGTGGCCCACGCATCTGCCATCATCGCTGACTCGCCGATTACCGTGGCGGAGGCGGTATGGTGCTCGATAGGTTTGCCATTCCGTGGATCAATAATATGCGAGTATCGTTTGCCATTTTCCTGAAAAGCGTTGCGGTAGTCACCCGAAGTAGCCACTCCTTTGTCAGTCACTGCCAAACCGCCAACTGCATCAGGGCTACCTGACTCAGGTTTCTCGATCCCGATCATCCATTCAGTGCCATTCGCATTCCTGCCGCGAGTATAGAGATCACCACCAATCTCAATCATGTAGTTTTCAAGCTTGAGCGCATCCAGCGCACTTGCCAATTGGTCAATTCCGTAGCCTTTAGCGATTGCAGCCAGATTAACGCTGACCTTCGGGTGACGTTTGGTTATTGTTGATTGCAAAGGTGAGGCTTGTAAAAGCCTTTCGTGCCCCACTTGCTGAAGTGCAGCGTTGATTAACTCATCGGTTGGCACGAGATTATCGTTTCCGTCACTACCAAAGCCCCAGAGCTCAATCAGAGGTGACAGTGTGATATCAAAAAGCCTATCGCTTTTCAGATGCACTAACCTTGCAGCCGTAATTACCTCAGCCAGCTCAGCGGACACTGCGATCGGGGCGGTTGTCTCATTATTGTTGAACTGAGACACCTCAGACTCAGAATCCCAATTGGACATTTGTGCGTTAACCGTTGCCAGCGTTTTTACCAGTACTGCTTCAATATCCTGTTGACTCACCTCTCCAGGGTCGGCTACAACTACGCTATAGGTAGTGCCCATTGTGGCACCAGTCAGTTCCAGCGATGGTGGCATGGCAGGATCACAGGCGACAACTGCTATCAATGCAAGGCAGGACCCAACGCAGCGTCGAATCTTTTTACCCACGCCGGGCAGCATTGAGAAAACCATCCCCTGCGTTGTAAATATCCGCCCGGATGTAACGCGCCTCACGGCAGATACAACTAATGACATACTGGCGCTCCGATATGATTGCCGGTTTTTCTACAAGGTTAATCACACTGCTAATACGTGTACCTATCACTCCACATACAGAAGTATCGCAACGCAATTGGTTCCGGGAGTATACAAAGCAAGGTTATAGCGTGCTGCGGTATTGAAGCATAAAAAGAAAGGGGAATCACAAAACAACGTGCTGGAGCCAGCCAGGTGTCTGTGCGGCAGAAAGTGCATCCTGTTACATTCTGATTTTGGTTTTTTCGTGTGACTGACTTCAAGCCTGCCAACCAAAAAGTCACGTTTATTAGGATCCTGTCGATACACAGCCCGCTATCCAGCACGCTGTAACCAGCCAGTGCGCAGTAACCAAGGACAGAAGTATGCTTCCAGCAGAAAAACAACAATATCTGGATGTTCCATTTGAGCTTATTGCTCGCCCGGACTGGGTTAGCCACAAACCTAAACCAAAGGCCGATCCAGACGCAGGGTCATCACCACAATCGTATCTTCTGCTCGACTATCAGACGTTGGTAGACGCAACAGGAAACCACTCCTACCAGCGCATGTGCTTCCAGATCAACGATGCGTCATGCATTGAGGATATGTCGCAATTTCTGTATACGGTAAAACCGGATTCGCAATCTGTATCGTTTCACCGTTGTGTCATTTACCGCGACGATCAAACGATCGATAGCCTTGATGCAGATAACATACGTTGTATGCAAAGAGAGCTTCAACTCGAGAGACATGTGTCCTCCGATGCACTCACCATAGAGTTTATCATCGATGATCTTCGCACCGGTGACATCGTCGATATAGAAACCACTTATCACTCGGTTAAGTCAGCACACCCGATACACGGGCACTATATTCGGGAAGGGCGGCATCTTGCCTGGAGCAGACCAGTTGCGTGGCAGACAATACGCGTAGTTAACGATTCGGATACTAACCTGGTCGTGCAGCATGTTGATTCGGCGAAAGACACGAATGATCAGACGGTGGTATCACAAGGAGCCGTATTCGAAGAAGAATGGAAGGATCTACCGCGAACCTACGAAACCGGTAATCTGCCAGCGGAGTACTGGCCGCCATACCTGTTTATTGCCACTGATTCTCGCTGGAGCGAAATATCAGCGTACATGCATCATTTTTATCACAAAGCCGGTGTGTTTGAAGCAGTTAACACGGCTGAGCTGGAGTTGGGAAATACCACCGAAGAATCACTGATTAACAATATACGTTTTGTACAAAACAACATTCGATATAGAAGTGATAGCAACGGCATTTTTACTCACACACCGAAACTGCCATCCAAAACTCTCAAAAAGCGCACCGGTGACTGCAAAGACAAATCGACACTGCTGTTGAGTGTGCTTAACGCCATGGGCATAGAAGCCAATCTCGCACTGGTGGATACCGGCTTGCGTGATGCAATAAAAACAGTCACACCTTCGCCACTGCTGTTCAATCACATGATTGTGCATTTCAAGTGGCAGGAGAAGTCGTACTTTGTAGATGCGACTATACAAAAACAGGGTGGCACGCTTGCGACCATGGCAAATCTACCTTACAAAACCGCACTCATCCTAAAACCGGAAGGCGGCGAGCTGGTAGATATACCCTACCCCACAGACTCATGGGTCTATAAACTGATTCAGCGCTTTGATCTCAGCCTTACAGAGCACAGCAAACCGTCTGTCACTTACCGACGAGAGTATTTTGGAACACGCGCAGATAATATGCGCCAATACTTCAGCGCCGATGAACTCACCAGCATACAAAAATCATATCGCGAAGGCTTGTCAGAGCAGCTTGAAGCGGAACTGACTCCGCTGAAAGAGATGCATATAGTCACTGATGATATGCACAGCAATCATTTGATTACCGAAGAGTCCTATCTGATTGAAACACCGCTGGATGAGATAGACGATGGCTACCTGATACTGACAACACCTTTCTATCAGCAACTTGAGATCTCTAACACAGCGGCCACGCCTGAAGAATTATCCCACGATGGCGAATCTCAACAGGAGATTTACATAACACACGCCACCAAACCAACTGGAGAGGATGATTCGTTTCAGTGTGATAATCAATGGTTTAACTATACCGAATCATCACAGGTTGAAGGCAATACAGTTCAGCTGAAAGTGAGTTTAAAACCAAAATCAAGCACGGTCACAGCTGATCAGCGGAAGGAGTACATTCAGCAAGTAGATATACTTAGAAATCGCTGCAATACCCGGTTCCAGAGTGTTGTTGAAGACACGACACAGCTGGGCATTGAGTTCTTTGCAATTGCTGCTGCAATACTGGCAGCAATGTGCGCTATCGCTGATGTCATTCCCGGGCCTGCCGGCATGTACCTTGTTGGCGTCTATGGACTGTACAAGTTGTACACGTCATTCGCAAAGCCGAAGTAACCAATGTAGTGAAAACCGGTGCTTTAGAATAACTTGAGACCCGGCAAATCAACAGGCCACCCCATGAAGAGTGGCCCGTCTTGCGATACAACTTCGCTTCTCAGATACCTACCTTGGTGGACATGACTGCCCGGTAGACGGGTTCCAGCCATAACCATTCTGAGTTCCGGCATTACTATAGTCACAACCCTGACTGTCATCATTAACTATACCAGTCTGTGGAGCACAGGACTCGAGCGTCACCGGATTCCAACCCCAGCCATTGGAACTGTCGGCGTTACTGTAATCACAGCCCTGACTGTTATTGCTCGCTGCAACATCCTGCTGTGGCGCGCACGATTCCCGGGTTACCGGATTCCAGCCCCAGCCACCGGTACTGTCAGCATTGCTGTAGTCACACTGGTTTGCGTTACTAACAGTGCTATTGGATCCGCTATCTGAACCACGCGTTGGTACCAGATCGCTACCGGATATATCCCAACATTCAAAGAAGCCATCTTTTTGTACGCGGTTACCGGAAAACTGCAGGTTAAGTGCAGTATCAAATCTGCTCAAATGCCAGGTGCGTATTGCTCTGGATCCATTCGCACGATTGATTAATTCAACATACGGTGATTGCAGAACCGTGGGTCCGATGTATCGACCATCGTTGGTGGTCCAATAGGCATCTGAAGCAAAGGAAGTCGGGAAAATATCTGACCCATCAACATAACTGACAGAATCTATCGGCCCCAGAAAAGGCGATACCAATGGTAGCGCCTGGTGACGAAACTGGTAGGAAGGAAATACCTGATTGTTAAGAAGGGCACCTGCTCTAAACGGGCTTGGTTCTAAACGATACTGATTCGAATTTGAATTAAAGTAGTACAAATCACACTGAATGACCCGGTTAGCGATATCTCTATTGCCGTTCCAGTTAGCTCTTACCAGGTTAACCTGGTTGCCGGTTTCCCTATTTGTAAATACCGGGGGTGGCTCTGACTCTGATGTGATAATGCAACTGGCTTCGTTTTCCCACCCAAAGCCGTCACCATCCACATCGTATAAAGTGGCACTACACACAGAGAATCTGGCATGTGGATCTGCTTCGCCTACTACCGGAGGGCAGCTTTCACGGGTAACCGGGTTCCATCCCCAGCCGGCAAAACTATCTGCATTCGTGTAGTCGCAATTTGAAGCAGCCGCTGACTGATCAGCCTGATCTTCCGATAGGGGCGGACAACTTTCCTGAGTAACCGAATTCCAACCCCAACCAGCAAACAAATCTGCAGTCGAGTAGTCACAAGCGTCAGCTACCACCGGTGCGCTGTCAGACTCTTCAGGAATAAGGTTTCCAAAGGTTGCCGGCAGTGCCGAATGACACGCAAGGCAATCCGATCCTTGTTGCGCGAAAGCAAGCTGAGCGCCAAAAGTGGCGCTTAGAACAAGACCCGTAAAAAGCCGAAAGAAATGTACTGTTGATTTGGCAGCAACAGGCCCCGTTAGTGAAATCATGGAATACTCCTCAGGAAATGAAACCATATGTTTTTTCTGTCATGACACTATATGTCATGACATTATGGATGTCAACAACCTGTTCAAGTAACGGGGAATAACCCGTAATACGTGAGAATTTATACCCCGCAATAACGAAGTCCCCATCAACGTGGTTTCTTGCAGACTCAATAGCACAGACATCGATACCCGCCCGACTGGGCATTCAAACCCGAAGCAAAGCCAACACCGGCGATGGGTTATCACGAGAACACCGGGGTACGTGGCGGGGCGATCCAAACCTGAAAATATTCAGGCTACTTTGGCCCAAGTAAAAACAACACAGCGTAATATCGTTGCCACCATTTGAAGCCTGAATAACAGAACCTATTCTCTGCGCACAAAGCCACTACCGCTACGAAAACCCCGGACGGCGGATTCTATGTGTATATCAAACGGCATAGCTGGACCTATCTCTAGCCAAGCACTGATTGGCAAAATGTTGTAATGTCTCGGCAATAACAAACGCCGGAGATAGCCCATGGCAAACCTGATCAGACCGCACGGCAGCGACACGCTCAACCCCCTCTTTGTAGCCGACGACAGCACCCGCGCTCAACTGGCAAAAGACGCGGCTTCGATGCCATCTGTGACGATCAGTTCAGCAGCCGCCGGTAACGCTGTGATGCTAGGTGGCGGTTACTTCACACCACTGACAGGGTTTATGGACAAAGCCAATGCACTGTCGATCGGCAATTCAATGAAAACCACAGACGGTGTTTTCTGGCCTACCCCTGTACTGAACCTGGTAACGGATGCAGGCAGCATAAAGGCAGGTGATCAGATTGCCCTTAAAGATCCCAATGTCGATGGCGCTCCGGTGCTTGCCATACAAACAGTAGTAACGGTAGAAGCCTTTACTGATGCAGAGATTCAAACACTGATTCTGCAAACTTTCGGCACTACTGATCCTGAACACCCAGGTGTCGCTGAGTTTATTGCACAAGGCAATACATCGATCGCAGGCCCAATTAAAGTACTCAACTACAGCTACTTTGAAAAAGACTTTCCAGATACCTTCCGCACCGCCGTACAAATAAGAGAAGAGATTGAAGCACTTGGCTGGAGGCGCATTGTCGCCTTTCAAACACGCAACCCGATGCACCGGGCACACGAAGAGCTTTGCCATATGGCGATGGACCGACTGAATGCAGATGGCCTGGTGATACACATGCTACTTGGTAAGTTAAAACCCGGTGATATTCCAGCTGATGTTCGTGATGCAGCAATCAGAAAAATGATTGAGCTGTATTTTCCTCCAAATACCGCGTTAGTAAACGGCTACGGCTTTGACATGCTTTATGCAGGCCCACGGGAAGCGCTACTACACGCTGTGTTCAGACAGAACATGGGAGCCACGCACTTTATTATCGGCCGTGACCATGCTGGTGTTGGCGACTACTATGGTGCATTTGAAGCGCAGGAGGTTTTCGACACCCTGCCAGACGGCGCACTTGAAATTGAACTCTTTAAAGCAGACCACACCGCTTACTCTAAAAAACTCCAGAAAGTGGTGATGATGCGGGAAGCACCTGATCACACCAAAGAAGACTTTGTTCTGTTGTCAGGGACCGCTGTACGCGAAATGCTAGGCGAGGGAAAAGCTCCACCGGAAGAATTTTCGCGCCCCGAGGTTGCACAGATTTTAATGGACCATTATCGTAGTTGAGATTAAAAAAATGTTGCTGAACTGGCAGCACAACAACACCAGCCTACTCTCCATCCCTGCTGACGATAAAGCAAGATGTGCCGCACAACTGCCATCGGTAGTAGTTGCCTAATCGGGCCACACTTCACATAAAAAATTACCGTGGGTATCTAACTGCCCACGGTCCTGCCGATACCTCGCATGTCTCTGCACGAATCAAGAGTCGCCTTGGTTTATTAACTACTTAGAATGATATCCGGTGAGAATTGCTGACAATACGGTACTTACCAAACTCGGTAGGCTCATTGAGACTATTTCCGATCTGGATTCCATTGCAGAAATTTACGATTGCATCGTAAAGTTTATTCCGCAAGTTCTCCCTGCAGATCACGTCACCATTACGCACTATAGCGAAATCGATAGCAGTATCGAGGTGCTTGCGCTATACAGTGCGCCAGACTTAAGTATAGATCTCTCTCGCGGTGAAAAAATAAAGTCATTTTCCACCTATGAAGCATACTCACATAATGTTTCTAAACCAATGATTTACCAACCGACGGAAAATCCAGATAAAAAGATCAACCGTATGCTCGCTGCAGAGGGAGTGGTGTCAGTGATGCTGGTGCCCCTTATATCCGGGTTAGAGATTGTCGGAACCATTAATATTGCTTCTCGAAATCATTACTTTCAGGAGAATGATAAATTTCGCCTTGAGAAAATATCTGCCCTCCTGGCCACTTCAGTGACCCATACAGTCGCATTCCAGTCAGGTGGGCAAATAAAGCGTCAAAGACTCTACGCAAAACACCTGGAACACTTGAATATTTTAAGTGAGAACTTACTCTTGGCGGATACTGTGGATGAAGCGCTGCTACTGGTAGCTAACTGTGCAAAAGCGCTGGCAAACGCCGGGCGAGTGAGTTTTTGCGAGCTTGATTCGAATCCAAACTTCGTTAAGATTGTCGGGTTTGTCGGGAAAAGTGAAGATACAAAAGGCACCCGTATACCCCTTGAGGAATCAGGCCTGGAAGATACTTTAATCCATGAAAAATTAAAGTACAGTACCGACCTATTGAATTCAAAGAATAGATCTCAGCGCTCCCTGGGTGAATCAGGTTACAACCACATCTGGTCGTTCCCGATTAGCTGCGCAGGCATGCCCCGTCGATGTTTAAATATTACGTCAGCAACAACCGAGCTGAGCATCGGCGATACAAAATCTATCCTGAACACTTTAGTAAGGCTCGCGAATTCAACCCTGGAACGCATCAGAGCGCAATCGGATATGGTCAAACAAGCCAAGACCGATCCACTAACCGGACTTTACAACCGCAAAGAGTTTAGTGAGAAATTGAAACTCGCTATCGGCAGTTCGACTGCTGAGAACAATATAAGTGTCATGTTTCTTGATCTTGATCTGTTTAAGAACATCAACGATACGATGGGGCACGCGATAGGTGACCAGGTGCTGCTAGAGGTTTCACAACGCATACAAAACCTACTAACCAGCACCGACACACTGGCGCGCTTTGGTGGTGATGAATTCATGATACTACTTTCGAATACGTCATCGAGAGAACCAACTGAAGTACTAGCGAAACAACTCATTGAAGAAATCGGTCGGCCTTTTAGCGTATCTCTGCGGGAAGTTAATGTTGGCGTAAGTATTGGTATTTGTAACTATCCTGAACACGGAAACACGGCCGAAGAACTGATTAAAAATTCTGACATCGCCATGTACAACGCCAAAGATACGGGCAGAAATAATTTTTACAAATTCACCAGAGAGTTGTCTGAAAAGATCACCTATCGCTCACTATTGAAGGAGGAGCTCGCAAAAGCAATTAAAAACAATCAACTATCGCTTGTTTATCAACCACAGTTTGCTATCAAAACGATGCAAGTTGATCGTGTTGAGGCTTTGGTGCGATGGCATCACAAAGAACTGGGCACCATTACCCCTGACGTGTTCATACCACTGGCAGAACAATGCGGCATGATCGCTTCGTTGACTGATTGGGTTCTTGCGAAAGCACTTTCAGATATGCACTTATGGCAGATTAAATACCCCGACATAAAGTTAGCGGTGAATGTATCGGCACTCGAATTTTCTCCTCAACTCAACCTGCTTGACAGACTAAATCAGGCCATCTCGTCGTCTCGTGTAAGCGCAGCAGATGTGGAAATAGAACTTACTGAAACCGCGTTTCTGATGCACCCTGATCATGCAACAGATCTGGCCACTCAATTAAGGAATACGGACTTCAGTATTGCGCTGGATGATTTTGGCACCGGCTTTTCGTCTCTGACCCATCTTGTTCAACTTCCAATTTCCCGTATAAAAATTGATCGATCGTTTGTTGATGGTGTTGAAAACGACCTCAAAAAGCAGTCAGTAATAAGCGGCATACTTGCCATTGCTAACGGATTAAATATCCCCAGCCTTGGCGAAGGCGTGGAAACACAGGAGCAACTGGATTGGCTTAATCAGGCGGGATGCAGCGGCGCGCAAGGATATTTACTGTCTAAGCCCGTAGCTGTAGAAAATCTGGCGAGCGTTGTTGATCATTTTACTTTTCAGCGTATCGATGCTGCATAGCTAAACCAGACTATATACACCCAACTAGTTACACAAACGGCTCTCTGTCATTTTTTTGCGCGACGTGAGGCAAATACACTATAACTGCGTGTACTTGGTCGATTTACCGTGAGATTTCTCGACAGGATATTTCAAAGCATTAGCTTTGACTTTATCTGCTGCAGCCTGCTGTAAGTCAATACCGGTGCGCTCAGCAATCAACAGCAGATAAAGCAGTACATCAGCACATTCCTCTTTGAGTCGCTGTTGCATTGGCTCGTTCGCCGCTTCGCTTTCAAAGTCATCTGCAGGCTTCCATTGCGATAGCTCCAGCAACTCGGAGGCCTCCAGACTCAACGACAGAATAAGGTCTTTCAGGGAATGAAATTGACGCCAGTCTCTGGCATCACGAAACTCAATCAGTTGCTCGGTTAGCTCGGTGAGGGTGGGCGGGTTACTCATAATTTCCAGATTCAAATTCGAATGATAGACTCCGCACCTTACCCTTATGGCAGCACCTTTGCCATCTGCAAAACCGTCCCCAACCCGTTTCAAAAGGCTAGCTATGCGCATTATCCAGATTTCTGACAGCCATATTGCGCAGGAGACTCCACAACGTCTGACTGACCTTGATGATTGTATTGCGGCAGTCAACGCTCAAGCACCAGACATCGTTATTCACACCGGCGATATAACCCACAATGGACACCCTCAGGAGTACAGGGAAGCACGTCTTAGGCTGGAGAAACTGACTGCTCCCTACTTTGTACTTAACGGCAACAAAGACTCGCGTGATCTGATACGCAAAACCTTTGCCGACCACGATTATCTACAACAGTGCAACAGCTTTATTCAATACCGCATTAACCTTGAACCGGCGCAACTGCTGGTTATCGATACGGTGCGCGAGCTGACCAGCAAAGGCGAGTTGTGTGCCGCCAGATTAAGTCACCTAAGGACAATGCTTCAGGAAGAGCGCGCCAGGCGCACCATCATTTTCATGCATCATTCACCCTATGCTGTTGGAGAAATACCGGACCCTCACCAGTTTCATGATTGGACTGAGGTTGATGCTTTTGAAGCACTTTTACTTGAGTACACAAACGTAGAGGCGATTTACTGCGGACATATTCACCGGAATGTAGAGGGCACGATCGGGAATCTGCCGGTACAGGTGTTGTCGTGCATGGCAACCGATCTGCGTAAAGGCAAGTTAAGCGATGCTGACAGAACCCGACCAATGTATCGGGTTATTGAAATTGACTAACGCGAAGATGCAACACTGAGCAATGACACTACAGCCTGCTCATCTGCACATTCACTAATATCAATCAGGCATTACCGGCAATCAGGCATTAGCAAGCAGTCAGGCAATGATCCTGGCTACCTTAACTTTCTGATGACCCTCTTCCCGGTACTCCGTCATTACCGGTTTTTTTCTGCCGCAGCCCGGGCGATCAGCGCTTGCACCGGAATCACTGTCTGAACCCGCCATGTCGGGGTTTTTGGGGCCACCGCCGCCCTGCGAATCACAATCGGACCGGAAAACGTCATCTTCCTCCTGAGCACTTACTCCGGCCGCACCAGCAAGCAAAAAGGCTGCTCCGGTACGGATGAAGCGTCTCCGGCCGTTTTTATCCTGCACGACAACGGTATCCTGCTTTTTCATTGGTATTCCATCTGCCTTGGCTACCACCAACCTATCAAACCCCGGTTAAGACGGTCAAGCCTCATTACTAATGGCAATTGCTCCCGCCTCAGCCATCTGCTGACAAAGGGCCAATCTCTGCTCATCATCGAGCGCTGGAATTTCATTCACACGGATTTTCGCGACACTCAAAATGGCCTCCACCGCCGCAGACATGGGCGCTTCAAAGCAGAGCACCTTGCCAGCCACCCTGAGCTTGAGAATATCTTGCAGTCTCTCTACGCCGAATACGCGGGAATGCACTACTGTCACTCGAGACTGCAAGGAAAACTCAGGCACAGCTATTTGTTCAGTCAACTGAGCAAGTGCCACTTCATCAGCCAACCTGGACAAGGCCTCCGCGTATATTGCATCAGTGAAAATACTGCCTGCCTGCTCATAGAGCTGAGCTGGATCATGCGCTTGCGGTTTGAGATCCACAGAGGTTCGCCACCTGACATCGCACTCTGCCGCCACTTGAACTATCTCTTGTAAAAGATCACGCATCACAAATGGAAAAGCACCCAACGTAATATGAAGCGACGGTTCACCGTCGCTCGCAATCGCATCATGCACAATACCCCGGGGAATATATAAGGTGTCACCAGCAGAAACTTCAACCACATCCATTAGTTCACTGTCAGCTTTATTCTCAGGGCTATAAGTGTCCTCAGGGAATGGTAGTTTTACACCGGAGCTGTAAAAACGAAATTTCTTGCGACCGGCAACTTGCAACACAAATACATCGTGCGTGTCGTAGTGAGAATAAAATCCCTGGTTACCGGCTGGTGAAAGATAGGCGTTTGTCTGACACAACATTCTAAAATCCCTGCTGAACTGTGTGCACATATCCTGCAACGGTTGAAATTTCTTATGCGCCTCGGACACTACAATCGTTGCTCCGTCCTGATAGCACCGCGTGATTTCTTCAGCGTTGATCCTCTTTTTATCAATCGTATAGTCTGCCACTTCCAGCGCTTTATTCGCGTTGATTGCCTGCACGTCCGGAAAGCTGGCAGCGCCACCGTGAACAAAATCAAATACTTTTTCTGCAGACAACAACCCCTTAAAATAAAGAGCATCGGAGCGGTCAATATGCATCGGTTGGGCTTCCCAAAAATCTCTAACAAAGTTCTGGTAGCTAAACGGAGACAAAATAGTATTAGTTTTCATCACATAATCTTATATCTGGTTTGAATCATAATCTAACGCGCTTAACAAAATAACAGAATGAGAGAGAGGTTTTCTTTCTCCACATTGTTTATTAACCGGGCCCACTTCGCTACACTATCACTTTTCGTTAAAGTCTTTCCTGCATGCCTGATTCAATATCGTTTCCCCGGAACTTTCTCTGGGGTTCGGCCACCTCCTCTTTTCAAATTGAAGGTGCAACGGACGAAGATGGTCGAAGCGAAAGCATCTGGGATCGATTTTGTAAACAGCAAGATGCAATTGCAGACAACTCCAATGGCAACGTCGCTTGCGATCACTATCATCGTTACAAAGAAGATGTTCAACTACTCTCTTCCCTTGGCTTGCAGGCCTACCGCTTTTCTATTGCCTGGCCCCGGGTCATTCCTGCTGGCACCGGCGCAATCAATCAGAAGGGTCTCGACTTCTATGACCGGTTGGTCGATGAGTTGCTCAACGCAAACATCTCCCCGTACGCAACGCTGTATCACTGGGATCTGCCTCAGATTTTAGAAGACAAAAACGGCTGGGTGAATCGCGACACGGCGTATGCGTTTGCAGACTATACAAAGGCCGTTGTTGATCGGCTGGGTGACCGTGTTGCCTCATGGGCCACCCTCAACGAACCGTTCGTCTCTGCCTCACTCGGTTATAAAACCGGTGAACACGCACCCGGCCGCAAGTCACCGACAGACAGTTTTGCCGCTGCTCATCACCTGCTGCTCGCACACGGGCTGGCAATGCCGGTTATTAGAGAGTTCGCACCAAAGTCCGATGCGGGTATCGTGCTTAACTTCACGCCCTGTTATCCAGCAACCGACTCCGCTGAAGATAAGAAAGCCGCCAATACGACAGATGGCTGGGACAATCGTTGGTACGTTGAACCGATAGCCGGGCTTGGCTACCCTGCGGATGCGGTAGAGGCACTCGGTTGGGATCAAAAAGAAATTCAACCGGACGACCTCAACATAATATCCACGCCCATCGATTTTCTTGGAATCAACTACTACACGCGCCAGTTACAACGCGCTGATGGCAAAGAGCCGGTCAAGCCGTTGCCACAAACTGATATGGGGTGGGAAATATACCCTCAGGGGATCTACGAAACACTCACCCGATTGCACAACAGTCACGGTTTCAAAAAATACTTTATTACGGAAAACGGCGCTGCATTTGCAGACAACGCAGATGAATCAGACTTTGTCGATGATCAAAACAGAGTTGACTACTTTCATGATCACCTGCAGCAGGTTCACCGGGCCATTCAGTCTGGCGTACCGGTTAACGGTTACTTTGCATGGTCACTGTTTGACAATTTCGAGTGGGCATTCGGCTATGAGAAGCGCTTTGGTCTTGTGCGAGTAAACTATGAGACGCTGGAGCGTGTACCCAAAGCCAGTGCTTTATGGTTTGGTGAAGTTGCAAAGTCTAATCAAATACCTGAAAGATAAGCAGCAACTCTTCTAACTAAGCGAGTGTATGCTCGCTGGTCTTGCACAACTAAAAATCTCAGTATACGCAAACATCCACATCCATAGCCTCCGCAACGGAAATCCTACGAAATGAGCAAAGAAGGCAAAACCCGCGTTGCCGCTTATGGCTTGCTAAAGCTCGATAACAAAATGCTACTATGCCGCCTGTCTCAGCGCGTAGGTATAAATCCAGGCTGCTGGACCTTACCCGGCGGCGGTATCGACTTTGGCGAAGACCCTGAAGCCGCGGTGGTGCGAGAATTTATCGAAGAGACCGGACTCACCGTTAAAGTAGAAGAGCTGGTCAGCGTGGATTCACTGCACGACAGCATGCCTGGCTGGCCAGCTATGCACAGTATTCGCATTATCTACAAGGTAACGGCTATTTCCGGGGAGCTGCGGTTTGAAAGCGATGGAAGCACCGATTTATGTGCATGGCATACCCGTGATGAAATCAGTGAGCTACCGTTGGTTGATCTTGCAAAAC
>CALLBO010000053.1 GCA_937998875.1 uncultured Granulosicoccaceae bacterium | reverse complement strand
CGTTTTCACTCGGACTTGGCCCGACACCGTCCCTGATTTTATTAACCAGTGTGTACTACGGAGCGATGTATGGTGGGCGCATCAGTTCGATATTACTGAACATTCCGGGTGATGAACCTGCCATGATGACCTGCCTTGATGGTTATCCCATGGCACAACAAGGCAAGGCAGGTGAGGCACTCTCACTGTCTGGTATCGCATCGTTTGTGGGTGCATTTGTCGCAACCTGCGGCCTGGTTGTACTCGCACCACAACTGGTCAAAATAGCCTTACTGTTTGGTCCTGCAGAATACTTTGTATTGTTCACTGTGGCCTTTGCAACGCTGGGTGGTATTACGTCTACCAATCAGGCAAAGTCAGCTTTTGCTGCAGCCCTTGGACTCGGAATCGCCATGATTGGCAGCGATTCACAAACGGGATCACAGCGTTTCACTTTTGATCACATACATCTTTATGACGGTATTGATTTTCTAATAGCGATAGTCGGGTTGTTTGCGCTAAGCGAGGTATTTATATTCTTAGAGCAACACAGAGGTGGCGCTGCAGTGACCGGAGGCCCACCGAAAATCGGTCGTATTCTGCCTGACTTCAAAATGCTTAAACGCTGTATGCCATCGATCGGGCGCGGTACCGCATTGGGTTTTTTCTCCGGTGTACTGCCGGGAGCCGGTGCATCTCTCGGCTCATTCCTCGCCTACTCATTAGAAAAGCAAACGGTTGATCGCAATGGCGATACGTTTGGCACGGGTGATCCGCGTGGTGTTGCGGCACCGGAAGCAGGAAACAATGCAGCGTCTGGTGGGGCACTGGTACCCATGCTGGCGCTCGGTGTTCCGGGCTCCGGCACAACGGCTGTATTGCTTGCGGTATTGTTACAGCTCAACATCACACCGGGTCCGCTGTTATTTACTAAAAATCCGGATGTGGTTTGGGGTCTTATTGCTGCATTATTTTTAGGCAATTTCATGTTACTGGCGATGAACATACCGTTGGTGGGATTATTCACTCGGGTATTACTGATTCCAACCCGTATATTAATGCCAGTGGTTGCCATGATTTCTTTTGTTGGAATTTACAGCATCACGGGCTCTACATTTGATGTGATGCTGATGGTCGGGTTTGGTGTTGCCGGCTGGTTATTACGCAAGCTCGAGGTACCATTGGTACCGGTCATACTGGGCATTCTTCTCGGTAACCAAATGGAAGTTAACCTGCGCCGGGCAATGACAATCTCTGACGGTGACTGGTTAACACTTGTGGGTAGTCCACTGGCGATCATTCTGTGGATCATAGCGATAGCCGGGTTTGTATTACCGATGATTTATGGCCGTAGAATGAAAGCACGAATGGAGTCAACTCGACATGAGTAACTTACGTACGACAGATAAATCGTGTTCTATATAATTGGGATTGTGAAGGAATCTAAACCGTGCGAATAATGACAATTCCATGTGATGGCATTGGCCCTGAAATAATGTCGGCCACACTGGACGTGCTTGCCATCGTTAACAAGCGTTTTGATCTGGGCATATCTTTTCACGAAGAAGAAGCTGGATTCGTCAGTTTAAAAAACCATGGAACAACACTTCGTGAAGAGGTACTGGATAGAGCAAGAAGCGATTTTGATGGTGTGATACTCGGAACCCAGTCACACATGGATTATCCATCGGTAGCCGAAGGTGGAAGAAACGTCTCTGCGGGTTTCCGCCTGGGCCTGGACCTATACGCGAACGTACGACCAGCAAGAAGCAGAGACTATATCCCCAACAAAGCGCCGGGAATGGATCTGGTTATCATGCGCGAGGCCACAGAGGGTTTTTACCCTGATAGAAATATGTTTAACGGCGTCGGCGAAATGATGCCTGATCCCGATATGGCTTTGTCGGTACGTAAGATCACTCGACATGCGTCAACTCGAATCTGCAGAGAAGCGTTTAAACTGGCCATGCAGCGAAGAAAAAAAGTAGCCGCCATTCACAAGGCCAACTCATTTCTTATGACAGACGGATTATTCCTTGAGTGTTTTCGCGCGGTGGCAAAAGATTTTCCGGAAGTTGAAACAGAAGAAATTATTGTAGATGCCTATGCCGCACTGCTGGTGCGCCAACCTGAAGCCTACGATGTTGTCGTTGCGTCCAACTTCTATGGAGACATTCTTTCGGATTTGGCAAGCGAACTCTCCGGGTCACTCGGATTAGCCGGATCAATCAATGCCAATGCAGAAACCGGTCTATGTTGTGCGCAGGCACAGCATGGCTCAGCACCTGATATCGCTGGAAAAAACATAGCCAATCCTACCTCACTAATTTTGTCGGCGGCCATGATGCTCAGCTGGCTCGGTGAGCAGCGCGGCAATCAAAAGCTAATGGATGCTGGGTTGGAAATTTCCAATGCAGTTGACGCGATACTCGACAACCCTGAAACCAGAACCCGTGATCTTGGGGGTTCTATGAATACCGATGCGTTTGGGAAGCTGGTAGCACAAAAGCTCGAATGATAGTTAGCTCGCTGAATTCACAATGACTGACGCAACCCGTATCGCTCTGATTCACGCAACCAGACTCGCCATTGACCCGATTGTTAATGCTTTTGATACGCAATGGCAAGACGCCGAGCACATATCCATACTGGATGAATCGTTGGTTCTTGATCGGCGTAAAGATGAGCATCTGACTGAAGCGTTATCAAACCGTATCGTGGCACTATGCCGTCATGCTGAAGGTGTTGGATCGGATGGTGTACTTTTTACCTGCTCGGCATTTGGTGAAGCTATCGAAAAGGCTGCTTTGTCATCTTCGGTACCTGTTTTAAAACCTAACGAAGCAATGTTTGAAAAAGCTTTATCCATGGGTGATCGAATTACCATGGTCTATACGTTCCCACCAGCCCTTGCTGGGATGGAACAGGAATTTCTTGAGGAAGCTGCACGTTGTCAATCTTCTGCAAGAATTCAATCGGTCTATGCTGAGGGCGCAAGACAGGCAGTAGAGCAGGGTGACATCGAAAAACATAACGAGATAATCTCGAATACGATTTCATCGGTGAAAGATGCAGACGCAATATTACTTGCGCACTTCTCAATGGCAACAGCGGAGAGAGACGCAAGAAGTGTCACTGACATCCCTGTGATCAGTAGTCCGACTACAGCCATTGAGAAAATGAAATCACTCGCGACGCCTGGTAGCAAAACAATTCCCTGCTGAACGTTGCGTACCAAAGTCAAGCTTGCAATTGAATGATGAGCGGACACCGGCCACAGATAATCCTCACCTCATTGGTCTTGCCAGTAGCAGGGAGCGATTGGAAACACCTTCGCTTATCCTTGATCTTGATTGTTGGAACAGAATATTGCTGTCGCTACAAAATTTGCCAAAACGTCTGGCAAAGTTTTTTGCCTCATCTAAAAGCGCACAAGTGTGTTGAAATTGCGAAGCGTCAAAAAGCCGCAGGCGCATCGGGCTTTTGTGTGGCGAGCATTGGAGAGGTAAAGGTGTTTGCGCAAGCAGGGCTGGGTCCGCTGCCAATTACTTATGCCTTTTGTACCAAGCGGCAAATGGAGCGAGTTATTGCACTTGTCGTACGGGTGTTAGTCTGTCCGTAGTGGTCGACAGCCGGAGGTGATTGACCGTTTAAATCGCCTTTGTAGGGAATCCAGGGTTTATCGAATACGGTAAAGATCCTTTGCAAGGCAGTTTACAATTGCAAGGGAATTCAGTTACCAGTAAGGCCAACTAACCCCTGGTAAATAAAATAGCAGCCACCGAAAAACATCAGCGATTCTACCACGAGTGTATGCACTGTCACTTTGGAGTTTTTTACGATTAATTTGCCTAGTATACCCCCGGGTATGGTGAATATACCTACCACTAAACCTAAAGAAATAACCCTTGCATCGAGTAGCTCACCAGTACCGAAAACCACAGTTTTAGTGATATTGAGCGTCAAACCAAGTGCCGCGACAAGTCCGACCAGAGACTCCCCAATAATACCGGCGCCCAGAAAAAACGGGCCAAGGATCATGCCTCCGCCAAAGACGGTGCCGGAGATAAGGCCGTAAACCACGCCTGCTGCTGACAGACCTCGTAATCCAACTGTGTAGTTGCGTTTTTTTAAAATTCGACGTAATGGGATAGTGATCAGTAGAAAACTGCCTAATACCAATGCCACCGCTTTTACTGATAAATGAAGGTATACCACTGCACCAAATATTATTCCGGGTAGCCCGGTTATCATTATTGCAGCGTAGGCTCGCCAGTTTATGTGCCGACGAAACAGTAGTGTGCGGTTGATGTTGCTGATGATCATTGCCAAAGCCACTACCGGCACAACTTCCTTGACGCCTATTAGCGGTGCCAGACACACAGACAATAATAACGCGCCGGCGAAACCTGCCACTGAGTGAAACAAGGCAGTGGCAAATGCAGCGAGAGCTACAAGTACCAGTGTTAGCCAGTCGAGCTGAGCCAGAAGTGTGGTGCTGGAAGATGTCAACAAGCTAACAGCCTATGCAGTTGATTTTTGTTGAACTCGATCGTCAAACTTTGAGAGCTCTACGACGACGCGTTCGTGTTCTCCTTCCCCAATACGTTCTCGTTCATCATCTGCCCAGACTTTAAAAAGAATCTTGCGGCCGGTGACTTCTATCACTTCCGCGTGAGCAGTTACCTGCATGCCAACCGGAGTAGCTGCGATATGTTTAATATCCAGCCGGGTGCCAACGGACTGGAAACCATCTGGCAATAAACCTTCAACGGCATTAAGCGCTGCCTCTTCTAAAAGCATGACCATCACCGGTGTTGCCAGCACCTTTATCTTGCCGCTGCCTACATGGTGTGCGGTATCTCTGGTTCCCACCACGATTTCAGTGCTGGCATGCTGTTTGGGTATTATGTTGTCCAGTGTTACCGTCATTGGTGTTCAGGGCATTGGTACATCAGTGACATACTTCGGCACCTGATATCCCTTTTGCACAGCGGGACGTTCGGCAATCGCCTTGTACCAGCGAGTAATATTCTTATACCCGGTTATATCAATGCCCTGCCACTCAAAGCGGGAAATCCATGGCCAGCAAGCCATATCTGCTATTGAGTACTCACCGGCAATGTAGTCACGACCTTCAAGCTGCTTTTCCAGTACGCCATACAGTCGTTTGGTTTCGTTTTGATAACGATCTTCTGCGTACTGGGATTTACCGGGGTTGTATTTGACAAAGTGGTGCGTTTGTCCGGCCATTGGCCCAAGCCCACCCATTTGCCAGTTAAGCCACTCTATGGTTTTCCAGCGAGTGTCAAAATCTGTTGACAGGAATTTACCGGTTTTCTCGGCAAGATACTGCATGATTGCACCAGATTCCATCATAGCAATATTAGTCTCGCTATCGACAATTGCAGGAATGCGGTTGTTAGGTGCAATTGCCAGAAAATCCGGTGCGAATTGTTCATCTTTGGAAATATCAATCGGATGAACATTGTATTCAATGCCGAGCTCTTCAAGCAATATGGATACTTTGCGTCCGTTCGGGGTAGTCCACGTATAAAGATCAATCATTGTATTTGGGCCTTTTGCAGTTCCGTTTGGGTGAATCAAGGATAACGAACATCGGGTAAAATAACACGATTAAGGTAGTCAGGTCTTGGATCTAGCGGGTCTCATGCTGTTCTGTCGAGCCGAATACTGATCGGCACTTTTCACATACCGCAGTAAGCTCCGCGAGCATCGCGTCGCAAAGCAGTTGAGCCGCTGGCGATAGCGTTCTGGATGCCGGTTCTATTAGCACATATTGTAGTGACATTGCCGGGTGAATGATCGGGTGCAGCTGCCGATGTTCACCGGACAGGTCATCAATCACCAGGCAGCCCGGAAGAATGGTTGTCCACTCGCTTCTGGAGACAAGATCAAGTGTCGCCATCATTGTGTCGAGTTCCATGACTTTATCAACCGAAATATTGTTGCTGCGAAGAGCACCTTTAATACTGTCTCGTCGTGCGTTTGCAGAGCCCGGCAGCACAAGTTTTAATGACTTAATTTCAGTGAGATCTACAGGCGACAGGTGAGGTCTTTTGTTGTTCGGCGCAGTAACGAAGACCTCAGGATCAATTTCGAGCTGAGTCGTTCTAAGGCCTGTATCTGTGGCAGACATTGGAACTACGGCAAAGTCCAGGCGTCCTGTGCGGACCCCTTCACTCAATTGCGCGCTGTATGCTTCCTCCACTTTCACCTCAATATTTGGATAACGCGAGGCAAATGATTCAAGTACCGGCGCTGCAACTGAACGTGTGGTGGTCGGCATTAGTCCTGTTGATACCGAGCCGGTGACGGTGCCTTTCAGAGCGCTGACGTCAGATACCATTGCGGTTGTCTCGCGCAATACCCGAGTGGCCCGTTGGTAAACGAGTTTACCGGCTGCGGTGGGTATCACCCCCGCAACAGAGCGCTCGAAAAGTTTTGTATCGAGGCTTTCTTCCAGTAACTTAATCTGTGCGCTTACTCCCGACTGTGTAGCATGCACACGGGTGGCTGCCGCGGTAAAAGACCCTTCCTCTACCACTGCAATCATGAAACGTAATTGACGAAGACGCATCGAGTAAATTCAACGGATATTCTTTTAAGACGGGTATGTTCTCATATTTTAGTGATGCTCGACAAAACCGTTCCAGGGTTTGGGTTGTCGTACTTTCTGGGCGGTCCTAATGCGTTGATGTATCGGTGGCTAAGTCAACAAACTGGCCATTATAAAATACCAAAGGTTTCTTATCGGACGATTTAAAATCTACTACCTCACCCAGGAAGATCTCGTGATCGCCGCCGTCATAAACCTGGTAGGTTTTACACTGAAGCACGGCCACGGCATCCTGGATCACCGGCGTACCCTTAAAGCCGGGCTGCCAGTCAATGCCTTTGAATTTCTCGTCTGACGGTGTTGCAAACTGCTTGCTGACAAGTTGCTGTTCGTCAGACAGGATGTTGAGGGTGAACCCCGGATGGGTTCGAAATGCACCGTGGCTGGGCGCGCTGCGAGCGATACTCCAGAGGACCAACGGAGGCTCCAGTGACACCGAGCTAAACGAGTTGATAGTCATGCCCACTGGAAGACCATGGTCACCGAGAGTTGTCACTACAATCACCCCTGTTGGGAAGCAACCGAGTGTTTTGCGTAGCAGCATACTGTCTATTGGTGGCGGGTTGGTTGTCATCATGGCTCGACAGTTTGGAGGCTCGACCCATATGACACCATTTCTGAAGCCGGACAGTAACTATGGTTTTTGATATCAAACAGTACAGAAAATGATATTGTCATCGTCCCTGACTAACTGTTTGATAAGTAATAGCTTAGCGCCCACTGAAAATCACACTGGTGTCTTTCATGGTATGTTCCGTTGATTCTTGCAGCGTCTCAAAAATCCTGAAATACTGACCGTCCACAGCAGTTGCCGGAACTTGAAAAAGTGTCGTCAGTCAACCGGTTGGTCGGGGTAGCATAAAGGCGCAAAATTACTCGATACATTTGCTTCCGGCCGCAATTTTTTTATTCAACAATAGAACATCTTATATGAGACAGATTGAAGTCGCTGTTATAGGTACCGGTTGGTGCGGAGGTATCCGTGCAGAAACACTCTCTCGTTCAGCACTTGTAGATAAACTGCATATCTGTGAAATCAGACCGGAAAGACTTGCTGAAGTACGGGAACTTACCAATCCTGCAACTGCGACAGAAGACTATCAGGATATCGTAAATAACCCGGCGATTGAGGTTGTCTATATCTCCACCACACCAGAGACAACTCACTTCCCGATTGCAAGAGACTGTATGGCAGCCGGTAAGCACGTGCTACTAGAGAAACCAATCGCCCTGGAGTTGGATGAAGCGAACGAGTTAATCAAACTTTCAAAAGACAAAAACGTAAAGTTCACTATTGGCTACTCACAACGATTTAACCCTAAGATTGCCTATGCAAAAAAATCTATTGCCGAGGGTAAGCTTGGCAAGATAGTCAATGTGATGGTCAGCAGGCACTTGTCTCGCAATCTGGGTAAGAAAATTGCCAACAGAGTAAAGCTGTCACCAGCTGCGATGGAAAGCACACATGATCTGGACTTTGTCTTCTGGTTACTGGCACCAGCAAAACCTGTGCGGGTGTACTCGCAGGGTGCGTATGGATATATGCAGGAACTCAATGGTTCTTATGACTGCATGTGGAACACAGTAACGATGGATGACGGGTCACTGGTAGTCGTGGGTGGCGGCTGGAATCTGCCACCCAGTTATCCAAACTATTGCGGTACCTGGATAGAAATCACCGGCACAGAGGGTGCGCTGATACTTGACGACACCAGCCGTGATAACTGGTTGAATACGGTAAAGGATGGTACCCAATATCCAATGTCAACCATGCCGGGTGAACAGGTGGATCACGCCTTTGCCGGTCAAATGGGGCCTGAAACAATTCACTTTCTGGAAGCCGTGCTACAAGACACAGATGTCATGGTGTCAGCCGATCATGCCAAAATGGTGATGGAGAGTTACTGTGCTGCAGATGTATCAGCCGAGATTAATGAGCCGGTTACTCTGCCACTTACCAATCATTCTCTGGCAGTTCTGCATGAGATGAAACACGGCACTGATGATTAATAAGTGAAGATTAGTTACAGATGAGAGGAACGGTTCTGTGAGTCAGGAACAACAATCAGAGTGTTTTAGTCTTCAGCGACGTAACCCGAATGGTGGCACAGTACCACTCGTAGAGTGGACGTTGAAAAACGAAACAGACCCACTAACTGATGTACTGTTAGGGCCTGCTGATCATTTATTTCACCGTGCAACGTCCAGCTTGTCGCGTAAGCACTTACGTGAGAGCCCGTGCAATATTGAGTTGGCCAAGGAACAGCACGCCAATCTGGTAGCAGCCTATAAACACTACAACGTCAACGTACACATGCTCGAGGCCGAGCCAGAGCTCACCATGCAGGTGTATTCGCGCGATTCGAGCGTAATGACACCGTACGGCGCGTTTATAACCGCGATGGCGAACTGGTGGCGCAGAGGCGAAAACTATGCGGCAATCAGAGCCTATGAAAAGCTCGGGATTCCTATCTACGATATGGTCACTGCCGGAACCTTTGAGGGTGGTGACTTCAATGTTATTGAAGAGGGTTGTGTGTTAATAGGGTGTGGGGGTGCCCGAACACAGGAAGAGGGCGCACGGCAGGTAGCTGGATGGTTCGAGGCAGAAGGCTGGGAAGTAAAACTGGCGTTTATTGATGAATACTATGTACACATTGATTTGATGGTGGTACCAATTGCAGAAAAACTTACCGCGGTATGTATCGACTGCACAGACCCTTCAATAGTCAGTTGGTTAAGAGGAAAAGGTCACGAGATCATCGATGTGCCGTTTCAGGATACGATGGCGCTGGGTTGTAATATGATGTCACTCGGCAGTGATCGAGTGATCGCACCAAGTTCATCCAAAGTGCTGATAGAAAATCTTCGCTCTCGCGGTTTTGAAGTGACAGATGTGGATACAGCCGAAATATCAAAAACCGGTGGTGGCATCCATTGTATGGCTCAGGCGTTAAGGCGGGAGTCTTAGGGCGTATGTGATATTTTCAGGCGGATCTGAACGGCAGTAAACCGAAAAATGTCATTAAGAGCGCCTGGTTCCGGCCCGGAATGCAGAGAAAGCAAATCGTAGAGTGACAGCGAAGGTGCTGTGGATCCATTCAGAGAGGTTGATGAGGTTCATCGACTTGCCGACTGCCATCGGTCGCACCAGTTCGAGGGTTTCCGGAACGACGAGCATGTAAACAGATGTCCATTCAGCGTATCTGAGAAAGGCTATTTAGCAATGTGGTTTTTCGATTCATTATTCTGAATGGAATTGTATCGAGTGTACTTTTATAACTAACGTACTTATCATTTATTTTTAATTCTTCAATTAAATTTCGAGCTTTATCAATTTTGCCAAGTCTTACATAGTTGGCAGCCAGGGTTACCTTGCCAGCGAGAAATTCAGTGTTAAGCTCGACGGATTCAATCAACAAACCATGTGCATCCTCAAAGCGATTTAGCTGATGCAGAATAGAGCCCTCTATCCAGGTATACGAGGGTGGGTGGTGGGGGTGCAGCAACTTTGCTCGACGTATCGAATATAAGGCCTCGTTTAAATCGCCGCCCAACAGTGAAGTTTCCGCTAATAGAGCGTAACCATCTGCGAAGTTGGAGTCGAGCCCTATAGCATGTCGTGCGGCGGCCAATGCGTTCTCGATATCACCGAGGGCAAGATTTAGCAGCCCAACTGAAAAGTATGCCAACGGTAATTTAGGATCCAGCTGAATGGCCGTCACTGCTGCCTGCAGACCCATATCGATGTCTTCACGCCGACCTGCACTCACACCATTTGACATTGCCCTTCTGCCAAAAGTTACAGCGATGCTGGCATGTGCCCTCGCGTATTCAGGATCAAAAGCGATGGCTCTTTTGAAGTATACGCGAGCACTATCATATGCTTCCACCGTTGACTCGCGTTGTCGTTCATAGCCTCGCATGAGCATTTTATACGCATCTGGATCTACTTTACGCTCAAGCGGTTGCACATCCAATTTCAAGGCAAGGGCTTCGACCACTTGCTTTGCAATTTGCGCCTGCACATCAAACGGACTATCCACGGACCGATCATAACGTTCAGACCAGATGGTGATGCCATCTGCTGGATTGACCAGAGAAACGTTTATTCGAAAGCGAGTTCCTTGTTGTCTAATTGTTCCCCGCACAAGATAGTCGGCACCCAGTTCTTCTGAAATATTTCGAAAACCGCTCTCAACCTCCGGATACCCAAGACTGGATGCATAGGAAATGACGGTTAATCCTTCTACCTGTGAAAGATCAGTTGTGAGATCCTCACCGAGTCCATCACTAAAAAACTTCGTACTTCCGTCTTGCCCTAGATCCGTAAACGGAAGGACAGCTAGTGTTTTCGCAGGAGCCTCGTTGACGTTGCTGATTTTGGGTTCGTCTTCGTCAACCAGTACTGTAGACATGGTCGCCATAGCTGCCGTGATCAGCGCAACCGCGCAGAAAGCAACTAGCCAGCGTTGTGATATTCCTCCCCGCATTGGCTGAACCGAGGGTTCTGGGATCACCGCGTTTAATCGGTATCCCTTCTTAGGAAAGGTATCGACCGCACCGCGCCCTAAAACACGTCTGATATCCCCGATGCACTGCACCAGGGAATCGTCAGTAGTCGCGATTCCGGGCCAGACGGAATCGATCAAAGTCTCTTTGTTGACCAGTACGCCTGCGTTGCTGGCAAGTACCGCCAGGACATCAGCTGATTGACGGCGTAGCGTGAGGTGATCTCCATCGGTATTTGTCAGCTCGCCAGTAACAGTGTTGTAGATAATTGATCCGAAAGTGAGAATTTCGGCAGTTTTCGGAATATTTTCGCCTTTCATTAGGGTGTTTTCGCCAACCTTTACTTACTATTCGGAATGCCACACGGAAACTAACTTTAGATTTCCGGCGTCTGGCGTCATGAACTATGAATTGGAGAACGATAATGAGTCAAAAGATTTTTCGCACTTTTCTGACAATTGTATTTACAACTATCGCCCCGATTGCGGTAGCAGGTCAGTTCGTGGTGGAGCTGTCTGCACCAATCGAAGACATCCCGGGTGACATACTCTCTGAGAGCGGAGTGGAATTAAAACAGTCGTTCGCTGCGGGCGCTGACTCCTATGCGGTATTCGAGGCAGATAGCCAGTCGAATCTTAAACAAATGCTTAGTTTAGCCAAAGTCAGCCCGGAAAAGGTCTCGGAAGTGTTGTTCGTTAACAGTCCTGAATTAGGAGGTGGCACCGCAGCCGGCGAAAAACCAAGAGATGGCCATCTCGTATTTGTGATCGAACGACCTATTCCAGGAGTCGGGTTCTTTGGGTTGGACAAAAAAAAGAAAATTTCAAAAGGTTCCAACAATGCGATAACGAAACTGGGTGAGATTATTGAGTGGGATCACTCATATTTAACTAGTGAAGGAACCTATTGCGTTTACCGGGCAGACTCACCAGAAACCCTACGGGAACACGGAGCGTTGGCGGGTGCCCCGATAGGCAAAATAACTTCTGTAGAGCACAGCGAATTTTGAACCCAAGAGTGAATGGGGCGCGTCTTGTGGGAGTCTGGGATGATGGGTTTCACCGTGCTTGTTATCACTTTTCTAGCCTAAAACTACATATAAGGAGCTTTAAGATGAGATTTATTACCTGTCTGGGTTTAGGGCTTTTGATTCTTTATGGCTCTGCAGTAGTCTCATCAGAAGATCTTATCCAAAGTGTCGAGAGCGGAGATCTGGAACAGGTAAAGTCGATCTTAGAACTTGGCAATATCAACATTGATCACATTGATGAAAATAGGGGCACCGCATTACATATTGCAGCTAAGTCTGGATCCTTAGCAATAGTACGTCTACTGACTGCGAAAAATGCTGACGTATCGCTTGTGTACGGTAAATCACAGAGTTCAGCTTTGCACTTGGCAGCAAGAGAAGGGCATTTGGACATAGTTGAACATTTGATTGAAATAGGAGCTGACACTGAATTAAAGGATAAGAAAGGCGAGACACCGATTTTTGCAGCTATTCTTAAAAATCGTACTGATGTTATTGATGCTTTGATCGAGAAAGGCGCAAGTCTCGAAGTCATCAGCAGATTTAAAGATACACCTACTTACAAAGCTGTTGCATTGGGGAAAACGGAAGCAGCTGAATTATTACTCGCAAACAACGCGCCGCTATCTATCCCAAGAGTTGTGGAGACTAAGTGCGCAAAGTGTCACGGTATAGATGGCAGATCGAATGCACCGTTTTCACCAAATCTCGCCAGTATGGGACAGCAATATTTAAGACAGCAATTTGAACATTTTCAATCTGGAGCTCGTAACCATCCCAAAAAGACCAGCAGATTGGTTAACGGGATATCGACTACGGTGCTGAGCAAATTGGTAAAGTACTATTCCGAAAAACCACCGATATCACTTGAGACTGATCCTAACGCAATGGTTCTGGGAAAGTTGATTTATGAAACAGCCTGTTTGGATTGCCACAGCGTTGATGGTGCCGCCACCAAAATAAGTATGCCGCGACTGGCAGGTCAAAACGCTGAATACCTTGCGATTCAGATGCGAGCTTATCGCGACGGATCAAGGAACAACGACATCGACGGTGTTATGAGAGAGGCGTCAAGCGAATTGACAGATAATGAAATTCTGAATCTCACTACATATTTACAAGGTTTGTGAGTATTGGCATTAACTTGTTTCTATTAAAGCCAAAGGCAAGAGAGAAGAGTTTTTACGGTGCTTCTTCAGAGAAGATTAAATCCCATAGCGTTGGTATATGGCACCTAAGGAGTGGTAATTGCCGGTGGATTTCGACGTTTGCCCGATATAGCGTTGCCGGCTATTGCAGCGAGCAAAACTGCGCCTCCAATCAGCGTATTGCCACTGGCTGTTTCACCGAGAAAGAGCCAAACCCAGACTGGACCGAGCAACACCTCTGCTAGAGACAACAAAGCCAACTCAGCTGCAGGGAGGCTTCTCGAACCCAATGTATACAGAATTAACCCTGCGCCAACCTGAAAGACTCCCATACCCATCGCAACACTGCCGTCAGAGAAACTGAGAATGAGGGAAAGGCCAGAAACCTGGCAAATGCAAAAGGTGATAGCAAGGGCAAATACACCTGACAAGAAAACGGAAGGCAACATTTCCCCGGTGCGTCCCCATCGCAACGCTACAGTAAAAACGGCAAAGCCTAAGGCTGAGCCCAGTGCAGCCAGGCCTCCCGTCAGTGCAACACTACCGGAATCGCCACTAAACATTATTGCGATACCACCAAGGGCGACAGCGATTGCCACCCATGTCGCAACGCGTACCGGTTCTCTAAGGACAACCCATCCCAATACTGCTGCCATGAACGGTGCCGTCGCAAACAGTAACATCGCGTTTGCAACCGACGTGTTCTGTATTGCGTAAATTCCACCGGAATAAGCTGCCACTAATGCGAGCCCTGCAATGACAGCGGGAAATCCAATGCGTCGTATCTGAGCGAACGGGCTTTCTCTCGAACGCAGGCGTATTACCACATAGAGAAACAGCGACATGCTGATGGATCGATAAAGCAAAATCTGCCAGACCACAGCATCTTCTATTAAACGTATACCCAGACCAACGGTTGACCAAAGTACACCGGAGGCAAAAATAAATAGCACTCCGTATTTGTGGCTATCTGTTGAATGGTTTGTCAATGTGTCAGATGTCACGGGTGCTTGTGGTCGATGAGATCATGAAAGCACCATAGCTTTATCGACGGAACTGTTTTTGTGCATTAGCGACATGGGCGGCATTAACTGTTTACGCTTTGGATTCTGTAGCACTCAACCTGTCTGAAAAACAGCTCAGGCTCTTAGCTCATCATATGACACTGCCACATGCTGTTGATAGGCAGGTCGGCTTGATATTCTTTCATAGTAGTCAGTTACCGCGCTATGCGGATTGCGCTTGATTGAAATGTCGTAGTAGCGGTAGAGAACGTGACCAAATTGAATATCCGCCAATGTGAGTGCAGGTCCTGCAAGGTATTCACTTTTCTGTAGCTGTTGACCTGCAATTTGAAGGGCAGCCTCAAAATTCTTTACTGCCGTTTTAATGGAGGCAGGGTCTTGCAGGTGTTTTGGTGTGCGAACGACTTTCCAAAAGATCGGATGTGTAAACAAGGCAGATGCGTTGATTTTTGACCATTCTGCCCATTGATCAACCACCGCCCGGGCTTCCGGTTTCGCAGGCCAGAACTCACCACTGGCGTATTTGTTGGCTAGATACCTGAGAATGGCAGCCGATTCCCATACAGGCGGATTATCGTTATCACCATGGTTGTCACGAATGGTGGGAACGCGTCCGTTAGGATTCATTAACAGGTACTCAGGTGTATTTGTAACCCCGTAAGTGAGCCCCGCATCTATACGTTTGTACGGCAGTTGCAGTTCTTCAAGACACCACATTACTGATTGCACGTTAGAAGAAGACTTTCTGCCCCAGATGGTTATCATTGTTTCTGCTTTTCAGTTGATTGACAGTTGTATGTCGCGTTAATACAGATGGGTTTTAGTTTGTTTGCTAGTCATGGTTGTGGTGTTTATCCACGTAGTTGAACTGTAGTAGCAACATGACTGAGCGAATTATCCCTTCCTTAAGCTTAGATTCGGACCTCCCGGAGGGAGGGGTCAAGCTTCACAGGGTTAGAATACGAATCTAGCATACCGAAGGCGCCGAAAAGATACCCTCCCGCTCCTGCCCGCTCCAGGAAGGTTCGGCGTCAAAGCGCCGGGGAGGGTAGTACGGCTTATAGCTAAACGTGCATTGCTTTGAGTGTGAACGGGTTTGCAGGGACGACGATGATATCGTCCTTCGAACAGATTAACTGGTCTGCCAGAAATCTTTGAGCAGCCTGCGATTCCTACCCTGCATCGGCTACAAGACCCGCAGCCTCAATACCGGCAATGGCACATATTTCATCATTATCTGATAAATCACCTGTCACACCAACAGCACCCAGCAATTCACCATCTTTGGACCGGATAAGAACGCCACCCGGCACAGGTACCAATGCGCCATCACACAATGAATTCATGGCTTGAATGAAAAACGGTTCAACCTTCGCGCGTTCAAACAAGGCACGAGAACCCAGCCCAAGTGAATAAGCACCATAGGCTTTTCCATGGGCAATCTTGGGTCGCAGCAAACTGGTGCCATCCTGACTTTCACTGGCTTTAATGCCGCCCCCGGCACCCAGTACCACAACAGCCATAGGCTTGAAGCCCTTTTTGCCTTGTTCGGCCAATGTGTGCTTGAGAATTTCTTTCGCTTGTTCAAGTGATAGTTGCATTATATGTTGCTTTCCAGTTAGGTAAAAAATTAATGGATAATCGAATGACGGCGTTTTGTGTTGTCAGTTAGTTGTTGTTTGTAGTCTGGGATTCTTGTTCACCGAGCCATTGACGAACCGTCTCAAATTTATTCATTAGGTGGCGTTTTAGAATAGCACCTAGTAGCTGGCCGTCTTGGTTTTCAAGCGCATCGATTATTTCTTCATGCTCATCGACAGCCTGCTGCCAGCGTTCAGAGCTCATATTTGCCAGATAGCGTGCACGGCGCACCCGTACCGCGAGAGATTTATACATTGTCTTAAGCGTCGGATTGGCAGCAGCGTCCATGATGATTTCGTGGATCTGCTGGTTGTATCGAAAGTATTCAGGCATGTCTTCATTGTGAAAATGCCTGAGCATTTGATTGTGCGCTTTTTTGATATCTGCCAGTTGGGCCTTGGTGATATTTCTGCAGGCAAGTTCTCCGGCGAGTGCTTCAAATGCACCCATTAAAGGAAAGACCTCTTCCAGATCTTCAATGGTAATAGCACGTACACGCGCCCCCCGGTTAGGTTCCAGTGTTAACAAACTTTCTGCTGCCAGTACCTTTAGTGCTTCACGCATGGGTGTGCGCGACACACCGAGTTTTTCGCAAAGTGTCTTTTCAGGTACTTTCTCACCCGCAGTAAGAACGCCTTCAACAATCATGTCGCGCAGCCTGTCTGTCAGTTCGACATGTAGTGAAGTTCGCCTGATAGACGAGACTTGATTGAGTGTACTCATGCAGGTTCTCCTACAGCAGCAGATGCCCGATTGGATGTTGCTCGGTTTAGTGCCATTGCGAGTAGTTCGGCAACATGTATGGCCTTGCGGTTAGTACCGTCATCTATTTGATGTCGACAAGAGGTGCCATCGGCTATGATCAGCGTTTGTGAATCTGCCTGTCGTACGGCCGGTAGCAAGTCAAGCTCAGCCATTTGCAATGATGTACTTGCGGTATCGCGGGCATAGCCAAACGAGCCTGCCATTCCGCAGCAACTGGTTTCGATAACGGTTACTTTCATATCAGGGATTAAGCTAAGGCACTGTTGCACGGCTGTAAAGGCTCCAAGCGCTTTCTGGTGGCAATGACCGTGGACGAGCACCTGCGGCGCTGGTGCTTGCAGTGTCCATTTTAATTTGTCGCTTTGGTGATCCTGCATAATTAGTTCTTCGAGCATAAAAGCGTTGCTTGCTACTTGTTCTGTTTTGCTACCGGGTATAAGTACAGGATACTCGTCACGTAAAGTTAGCAGACAACTCGGCTCCAGCCCCACAACAGGCACCCCTTTCTCAACCCAGGGGATTAGCGCCTCAACCATTCTGCTGGCCTCCCGCTTTGCCTGCTTCAACATTCCGGTGGCGAGATACGTTCGTCCACAACAAAGCTTACGAGCACCGGGTGCATCGGCGATATTTACCCGATACCCTGCGGCTTGCAAAACAATACGGGCAGCCCGTAGTTTTTCTGGTTCGAACCAGGTGTTGAAAGTATCCGCCAGCAGCACAACATCATTGGCCCCGTTTGTATTGTCTGTTGCTTCGGTGAACGGTGATGCGGACCAGGAGGGTAGAGGTCGACTCGCGGCAAAACCGGTTATTGGCTCTAACATGCGGGCAAACCCAGGCGATGAGTTGCGCAGGTTTATGAGGCCGCGTAGCTTTGCAGCAAACGGTGCGTAGCGTGGCAAGTGAGCGACTAAACGATCATGGAGCGTATGGCCTTGTGAACGAGCTCGTGCTGCCAGTACTTCAATTTTCATCTTCGCCATATCAACGCCGGTAGGGCACTCACGCTTACAGGCTTTGCACGAAACACATAACTTCATTGTATCGTGCATTTCATCTGAACCCATTGCCTCATCACCAAGTTGACCCGACATAGCCAGGCGCAGCGTATTGGCACGGCCCCGGGTAACGTCCTTTTCGTCTTGCGTCACCCGATATGATGGACACATCACCCCACCTTTCATTTTGCGACACGCGCCATTGTTGTTGCACATCTCAACAGCGCCTTGAAGTCCGCCGCTGGCACCGCTCCACTGTGACCAGTCAAGTGCCGGTTTGATCTCGATCATCTTATAGTCGGGTGGATATCGAAACAGCGAGCGATCATTCATACGCGGAGCGTTGACGATCTTTCCGGGGTTAAACAGGTTGTCCGGATCAAAGTGATGTTTTACCGCTTTAAACGTTTGCACCATTTCAACACCAAACATTTTGCTATGGAACTCTGATCGGGATATTCCGTCACCATGTTCACCGGAGTGTGAGCCTTTGTACTTTAAAACCAGATCAAAAGCTTCTTCGGCTATCTCCCGCATTTTGTCGGCATCTTTCTTAAGCTTCATGTTCAATACGGGTCGAACGTGCAGACAACCGACCGAGGCGTGTGCATACCAGGTGCCGGGTGTGCCGTGTTTATTGAAAACTTCGGTAAGGCCTGCAGTGAATTCAGCCAGGTCTGGCAGTTCCACAGCGCAATCTTCAACAAAAGACACCGGTTTACCTTCTGATTTCATCGACATCATGATGTTCAGGCCGGCCTTTCTGACTTCACCGATACGAGCCTGCATGCCGGTATCTATCGCATCGACAACACCACCCCACTGCCTGTCGTTACCATCCCAGCTAAACCCAAGATCGCCCATACACTCTCGCAAGCGTGCAAGTTGTTTCAGATTTTCATCGTGTGAATCATAGGCGAATTCAACCAGTAAGATCGCAGCCGGGTCACCACGTACGAATTCTTCTACCGACGACTTATATAGTTCAATATCACGTGCTAGCTGAATCATTGTGTTGTCGACAAGCTCAACGGCATGCGGGCCAAGTTCGACCAGATGCTGTGTTGCATCCATAGCCTGATAAAAGCTCGGGAAATGGCAAACTCCGAGCACGCGATCAACAGGCAACGGTGAAAGCTTCAATTCTATGGCGGTAGAGTAGGCGAGCGTGCCTTCCGATCCGACTAACAGATGTGACATGTTGACGATTGTCGAATTAATGCTGGTCGACGACGGCAAAAGTGCATCGATGTTGTAGCCACCGACACGACGCAGAACGTTTGGAAATCGTTGTTTAATATTGTCTGCATCATTCGCAGCGAGAGTAAGCAGGTTTTTATACAGCTCGCGTTTGTACCCGGTTATTCCATCAAGCGATATATGTACTTCTTCAAAACGGAGTGCGTCTCCATTTGGCACAATCGCATCGATAGCATGCACGTTATTGCGCATCGTGCCGTAGTGAATTGATCGCTGTCCGCAGGAATTATTCGCAGCCATACCACCTATCGTGGCGCGGGATGCGGTGGATACGTCTACCGGAAACCATAGCCCGTGGGGCTTCAAAAGACGGTTGAGTTCATCAAGTACAATTCCCGGTTGCACAACACAGCGCCGGTTCGGGACATCGAGCTCCAGTAGCTGGTTAAAGTGGCGCGAGTTGTCAATGATCAGTCCGGAATTGACCGTCTGGCCGCATTGGGACGTGCCACCACCACGAGCAGTGATCGGCGTTTCAAACTCTCGTGCGATGGCAATTGTAGTTTGAATGTCTTGCTGACAAGCGGGAATCACGACACCGGCCGGCATCATCTGGTAAATCGATGCGTCTGTGGCATAGCGGCCACGGGTATAGCGGTCGGTGTGCACATCTCCTTCGATCTCGGTGATCAGGCGCCGCTGTAAATCGGTGTTCATTTTTTAGTCATTGATTTTTACATTCGTTTTGCTGAATAATGAATTCATAATTCAGATTTAGCAACCATCGCTGTTGAATCTGCCAGGGTAAATTGGAGGCTATCTAACTATGCGTCGAGCAGGCCGTCACTTTCTGCAAATTCCAGGTCCCAGCCCGGTGCCGGACCGTATTCTTCGTGCGATCGATATGCCCGTTGTTGATCATCGGGGGCCGGGGTTTGCTGATCTGGGTAACCGCGTACTGCACGGTATCAAACGGATTTTTAAAACCACACAGCCCGTGATCATCTATCCGTCGTCGGGAACTGGAGCCTGGGAAGCTGCGCTGGTGAACACCATGAGTACCGGTGACAAACTTCTAATGGTCGAGACAGGTCATTTCGCATCACTGTGGCAGGCGTTGGCTATGAAGCTGGGGTTGAAACCTGAGCTGATTGAGACTGATTGGCGTCGCGGTGCTGATCCGGATCTTATCGAACAAGCGCTTCGAGGGGATTCAAAGCATGAGATCAAAGGCGTTTGCGTTGTACATAACGAAACATCAACTGGCAGCACCTCTCGAATTGCTGCTATCAGGAAGGCGATCGATGCCGCCGATCATCCTGCTTTGTTACTGGTAGATACGATTTCCGGTCTCGCTTCAGCAGATTTTCGATTTGATGAATGGGGCGTTGATGTGGCGGTTTCCGGCTCCCAGAAAGGTTTGATGTTGCCACCAGGTCTGTCGTTTAACGCGGTCAGTGAAAAGGCAATCGAGGCAAACAGTCGCGCTTCACTACCGAACTCGTATTGGCAATGGTCAGAGATGATTGAAGCAAACAAGCGTGGATACTTTCCGTATACACCGTCAACAAATCTACTGTTCGGGCTTGCAGAAGCGATTGATATGCTTGAGGAAGAAGGTCTTGATAACGTGTTCGCACGGCATATCCGGCATGCTGCAGCAACGCGAACTGCGGTAGACGCCTGGGGGCTCGAAGTGCAATGTAAGATTCAGGACGAGCATTCGCCTGTGCTTACCGCTGTAAGAGTTCCGGACGGTAGTGACGCTGATCAATTGCGAGCCGTTATTCTCGCCGAGTGCGACACGTCGCTTGGAAACGGCTTATCGAAAGTAGCTGGTAAAGTGTTTCGTATAGGGCATCTTGGTGATATTAATGATGTCACGCTGGTTGGTACTTTGTCTGCGGTAGAGATGGGATTGCACCATGCCGGAGTACCACATCAGGCAAACGGTGTTCAGGCAGCAATGGATTATTTGAAGGCTACCCGTGAGGCAAAGGCCAAAGCCGCCTAACGGTTTTGAGTTAATTTATTTTGGTTTTTATGGCAACAGGCAATTGAAATCCGCTTAATGCGGCCAATGTAAATCAGGAGAGGAAAATGATGAGAAAGACTATTGTCGCTGCGCTATTTAGCAGTGTAATGGCACTGAGCGCTACGAGTGCATCGGCTGAAAAGCTGATTCTTAAATTCGGCCATGTGGGCAACCCCGGGTCGCTGTTTGAAGCGTCGGTGAATGAATTTGTCAAAAATGCCAATGCCAGACTTGGGGATCGGGCTGAAGTACAGGCTTTTGGTTCTTCGCAACTGGGTAAAGATAAGGAACTCCTACAGAAGCTGAAACTTGGTCAGGTGGATTTTGCATTACCGTCATCAGTTATGTCTTCAGTTGCTGATGCGTTCGGTGTTTTTGAAATGCCATATATCATCAAGTCGCGTGATCACATGAAAGCGGTACAAGCCGAAATCGGTGAGAGTGTGTTCAATGCGGCAGCGGAAGAAAATGGCTATAAAATTCTCAGCTACTTTGAGAACGGATTTCGTCATATCACCAATAACACCCGACCTGTGAGTACTCCTGAAGATCTTGAGGGCATCAAGCTCAGAACACCCAATGGAGAGTGGCGGGTGAAGATGTTCAAGCTCTACGGTGCTAACCCAACGCCAATGGCCTTCTCTGATGTGTTCACCGCCCTTAAAACCGGTGTAATTGATGGTCAGGAAAATCCGTATGCACAAATCTGGTCTGCCAAGTTCCAGGAAGTGCAAAAGTATCTATCGATTACAGGTCACGTATATACACCTGCTTATGTACTGACTTCTGCCAAGCACTTCGCCAAGCTTCCCGAAGATGTGCAAAGTGATCTGATGGCTGCTGCTGCTGAATCGCAGGACGCCGTCTATGAGATGGCCGCGCAGCTTGAAACCGAGTTGTTAGAGAACCTCAAGAACGGTGGTGTCGAAGTCAATGAGGCTGATAAAGATGCGTTTATCGCAGCGTCAAAGCCAATCTACGATGAGTTTGCAAGCTCTGTTGATGGTGGTGCTGATTTGATCAACACGGTTCAGTCCCTGGCTAAGTAAGGCACGGAAAAGCATTATTTCTGCGCTTAAATAATTCACCCGTTGCCGGCCTCATAATAAATTGTTGTTATGGCGCCGGCAGCGGGTGATTTCGTTTTTAACCTCTCATACCCCGGAGATCCAGTGTGAATCGTTTGTCGCAAGCGCTCGCTACCTTTCTTGAGTGGTTCCTGATGTTGTTGATGGTAGTGCTTACAGTCATTGTTGTGATCGCTGTTGTCTATAGAAAGTTAGATGCATCGCTTTCGTGGTATGACGAGGTTGCCAGTGTGATACTGGCATGGATCACTTATTATGGTGGAGCACTGGCAGTGCTAAAGCGTAAGCACATTGGCTTTGATAGTGTGCTTCTCTCGATACCGATGCCGGTGCGGCTGTACCTTACGATCTTTGCAGAATTTGTCTTTATCGCGTTCTTTGTTTTGCTCGCATGGGCTGGATGGCAGGTGGTGTTGATTCTGGAAGGAGACTCTCTGGTGAGTCTGCGTTGGGTATCGGTGCAGGTGACTCAGTCCGTAATTCCGATCGGCGCAGTGCTGTTTATTATATGCGAGCTTTTAGCCGCTCCAGCCTATATAAAAATGGTTATCGCGGGGCAATCTGCGGAGCACGCTGAGATAGAAGCAGAGGTTGCCGCAGAAATGGCGGCAGCGGGCCATACAGAGGTGAAACGCTCATGATCGTGCTCGGCGTCTTTTTAGTCCTCCTGTTATTGATTTTTATAAATGTACCGATAGCCGTCTCGCTAGCGGTGGCCGCAATATTTGGTCTGGTTATGACAGAAGGTGTCGATTCCCTTGTGACTGTCGCCCTGGATATGTATGACGGCTCTACCAAATTTTCTCTAATAGCAATACCTATGTTTGTTCTGGCTGGTGCGATTATGAATGCCGGTGGTATCACTGACCGGTTGATTAACTTTGTCGCAGCGCTTATCGGGTTTGTACGCGGCGGTCTGGGTATGGTGAATATTGGTGTGTCACTTTTCTTTGCTGAGATTTCCGGCTCCGCTGTAGCGGATGTTGCAGCGCTGGGTTCGGTGATGATCCCTCAGATGAAGAAGCGTGGTTATTCGTCTCCCTTATCTGCTGCCATCACGTCATCTTCCGCATCACTGGCGATTATTATACCGCCGTCTATCCCGATGATTGTTTACGGGGTATCTGCCAATGCGAGTATTGAGCAGCTGTTCGTTGCAGGTCTGGTGCCGGGGTTGATTGGTGCAGTAGGTCTGATGAGCGTGGCGTATGCGTTCGCAGTCAAGTATGACCTGCCCAAAGAAGAAGCGTTTAACACCAAGCGCGTCAAAGAGACTTTTAAAGAAGCGCTCCCAACATTTCTTTTGCCGGTAATTATTCTTGGAGGCATCTTCGGTGGCTTTGTTACCGCAACTGAAGCAGCGGGTTTGGCGGTGGTTGTCGCACTTGGTCTTGGAATCTACTACCGTGAAGTAAACTTCAAGCGACTTAAGTCAGCAATGATTGAAGGCGGCATGCAGACGGCCGTGGTCATGTTGCTGGTTGCAGCCTCGGTACTGATGGGTGGGTTTTTAACGCGTGCGCAAATACCTCAGGAGCTCGCTGAATCACTGATGGAAATGACCAACAACAAGTATGTCATTCTTGCGATTCTTAATGTCTTCTTTTTGATCATTGGCTTCTTCCTGCACTCGGTAGCCGCGATTATTCTGGTTGTACCCATAGTAATTCCATTAATTCAGCTGGCCGGCATTGATCCGATTCACTTCGGGTTAATCGTGACGCTCAACTTGGCTATTGGTCAACAGACACCGCCGGTCGCGTCGGTACTGATTACGTCCTGTTCAATCGCTAAAGCCAATATCTGGGATGTTTCGAAAGTCAATGTCTGGTTTGTTGCAGTCTTGCTTGTTGTACTTCTACTGTGTACCTACGTGCCAGCTGTCCCCATGTTTTTAGTCGAGTATTTTTACAGATAAATGATCGAGCACAGTTCAATCAAAACCGGAGACTTGTATGACTGAAGAGCTGTTGTTCGAACAAGTCGACGATATCGGAATCATCACGTTCAATCGACCGGAAGCGCGTAATGCTCTGACGTTTGATATGTATGAATTATTGGCTACCCACTGCGAACGTGTACTGGATAAGTCATTGGATATTCGGTCACTGATTATTACCGGCGCGGGCGATAAGGCCTTTGCCGCAGGAACCGACATCTCGGGTTTTCGTGATTTTAGAACCGAAGAAGATGCACTGGGCTACGAACGCACTATGGACAGAGTTCTGGGATTATTCGAATCTTTGCCTATTCCAACGGTGGCTGCCATTCGTGGTGCGTGTACCGGTGGCGGTGCTGCTATAGCTGCCTGTTGTGACCTACGCATCTCAACAGATGACATAAAGTTCGGCTTCCCCATTGCGCGTACCCTTGGCAATTGCTTGTCAGTAGGCAATTTATCGCGTCTGGTGGAACTCCTTGGGGCACCTCGTACCCGAGAGATCCTGATAACGTCTCGACTTATTAGAATAGATGAGGCGCGAACTATCGGTCTGGTTAATGAGACGGTTGCAGACCCTATGGCCAGAGCATTGGAGCTATGCGAGCAACTACGTGGCCACGCACCGCTGACAATTGCAGCCACTAAAGAAGGGTTGCGACGTTTGCGCCAACATGCCGCCAATGTAGAGGGCGATGATTTGATTATCGAGTGTTACACAAGTGAAGACTTTCGCGAAGGCATGGATGCTTTCCTGGCAAAACGAAAACCTCAATGGACGGGCCACTAGCCAGGATTATTCATGAGCCCAATTACTAACGAGATGTGACACCAGATTCTCTTCTGGCGTCGAATAGACACACTGTTATTTTTATCGAGGTGCCCAAAAATGGTTTGGAACTGTATACATAGCATTTCACTATTGTTTATTTGTCGCCTTATGAATAATCCGGGCTAGGCTAGAGCAGTGAGCACGGGTGAAGATCTGTCAGGTGAGCAGTCCAATGGACCATTAACCGGTGTTCGGGTGATAGAGCTGGCCCATATCATGGCTGGACCGATTTGCGGTTTAATGCTGGCTGATATGGGTGCCGATGTTGTTAAGGTTGAGAAGATCGGTACAGGTGATGATACCCGTCGCATGGTGCCACCTGAAATTGAAGGTGAGTCTGCAGCTTTCATGATGATGAATCGCAATAAGCGTGGCATTGCGCTCGATCTAAAACATGAAGCTGGTAAAGCGGTATTGATTGAATTATTGAAAGATGCCGATGTTGTGATCGAAAACTTCCGACACGACACGATGGCCAGGCTCGGCCTTGACCATGACACGCTAAGTGAATTAGACCCCGCCTTGATATATTGCGAAATCTCCGGTTTCGGGCGTACTGGTCCCTATCGGGAACGCGGAGGGTTTGACCTTGTAGCCCAGGGTATGGCGGGGCTGATGTCGGTCACTGGTGAAGGTCCGAACAGAGCACCGGTAAAAATCGGCCCGCCTGTCACAGATATCACGGCAGGCATTTTGGCGGCGATGGGTGTTAGTGCGGCTTATTCTTCAAGGTTGAAGACCGGCAAGGGTCAGCGTGTTGATACTTCTTTGTTTGAAGCGGGTATTACACAGACTTTCTGGCAGTCTGCAATTGCGTTTGCAACAGGAGTTGCACCTGAGCCGATGGGATCCGCGCATCCATTAAATGCCCCTTATCAGTCCATTGCAACAAAAGATGGCTGGATCAATATCGGGTGTGCAAATCAAACTAACTGGTTGCGAATGTTGGAGGCGATTAATGCGCAGCATTTAAAGGAAGATCCGCGCTTTGCTACTAATCCGGATCGGATGGCGAATCGTCTTGAGCTCATCGACGCTTTGGAAGCTATCTTTGTAACCCGAGACACAGATGATTGGGTAAGGCTGCTTAACGACGCGGGAATTCCAGCTGGCCCTTTGCTCGATATACTGGAGATGCATGAAGATCCACAGGCTGTGTCGCGAGACATGATTGTAGAAGTCGAACATCCAGTGGCGGGCACTATAAGAACACTGGGTTCACCGGTTAAATTTCATGGTACCCCGGGTGGAGTCAGAGTAGCCGCGCCGGTGATAGGGCAGCATAGTAGGGAAGTGTTACGTGAAGCCGGGTATGGTGACGATGCGATTCAGGCGCTGGTTGATGACGGTGTGCTCGTGTAACGAATCACTCAAATCCGATATAGGCCGATAGAGAAATGTGCTTTTATTTTCTGGTAGATAAAGCCGTTACGTATTTTCCGGAATGGACGAGTGTGCTACATGGGTACTCATTCAATTAGCTTATCTGCATAGTGCATCATTTCAGTTGCCTAAGTATTCGGAACACCGGAAGGGTGATCCGAATATTTTCGAAAATAATATTGCGACTGTACAGATGTTACAGTGTCATAACGGCATAGGGTTGGTCTTTTCGGCAATGTTGTACAGGCCGGTGCGGCAATCATTTACGGCAACAGGGGCGTTTAATACCGCGTGAGTGGTGGATTGCTCTTTGTCACTTCTATTATTGTAGGCGCTGCAATGCAGAACACCTGCCGAGGTCGGGGCCATAACATCAATTTCACCAACTGCCGTTATGACTTCGCTGTGACTTAAAAATAGTTTATTTGTTGAACTTGCAAATTTGTCTTTTTGTTTTTGATCAACCGATTCTAGTAGATACGGAAAAGTTGCCGTAGTGTTGTTTATTCCATGAACTGAACTCCACGCCGCACCGATATTCACGCAGGGACAGCTCCCCCAGTCTACCATTGGGGTATTGTCTAAACCCCAGGCACCAATTGCGTGGGTTGTAATCGTAGCTAACGGCAGCGTGGCACATATGGCGACGCCCAGTATGCCGCGTTTCAGGACGTGAGATTGTTTGGCTAATACTTTCATTTTTCGGACTCTCCATTGTTAGAAAATGCGTAAGCAGATTTGACAGCTAATCTCGATTTGACTAGCACAGAGATAGAGTAGAGAGCTGGCGTCGCGTTGTCCGGGGAATATTACTACGCCCGTTTCGGTATTATTCCCATTGCTTTGTTCTCCTGATTGGTTGTACTGCGGGCTGTGCTGAATGAGGTGATGGGAGGTATGATTGGAAAACGGGTGAACAGGCGATACACAGACCAAAGCTACCGAATCGTTGTTGCGTGGTGCAACGACAACCTACACAATAAAGTGTGATAAGTATGATACTGAAACAGAAGATTACTGATCCAGCTGCCTGGAGAGGCTCTGAGCTCGTGGATGACCAGTCGTGGATACATCTGCTTTCCGATACTGCAATTGCAGCAATTGATAGCGCGCTCTCTACATTAAAAAGTAAGGGGTTGGCGTTTCCAGACTTTACTAAAGTAGACTTTCCACTTCCGGTGCTTTGTGCAGAGCTAAGTGCCTACTCAGATTTTCTTGAGAACGGCCTGGGTTTTCTGCTGTTGCGCGGTTTGCCTGTGGACCGGTATTCCGAAGAAGATCTCAATGCGATCTACTACGGTATTGGTTTAAATCTTGGGCAGCCAGTTGGGCAAAACCCAAAGGGAGATCTGCTTGGGTTGGTTATGAATGTAGGAGATGTAAAAGACAAGAATACACGTGTGTATGAAACCAATGCCTATCATCCAGAGTTTTTGGCGCTCTATTATCGGCCTTTTTATTATGCGCACCTTGGGAAGAGTGAACCCGGTTTGTCGCCGATTTTTAGTTACCACATCGGTAAACTAAGTTGCAGATATCTGCGGCAATATATTGAGCTGGGACATGAAATTATGGGGCTGCCGTTATCCAGAGTTGAAGTTGAAGCATTGGATATCTTTGACTCAATTATCCACCAGGAATCATTGCGGTTGGATATGATGCTAGAGCCAGGTGATTTACAGTTCGCCAACAACTATGCAGTACTTCACTCACGCACAGAATTTGAAGACTACGGTGAGAACGAACGTCATCGAAAAATGTTAAGGTTGTGGTTAAAGATGCCTAATGCAAGGGAGCTTGCTGTAGATTTTCCTGGGAGAAACGGATTCCCGGTGCCGCAATCAGGTTGAGCTAGTTCTGCAGCATTGATATCCCGGTAGTTGCGATCCTGCCATACCAAATGCAGGTATCGCTAAGGTGCTGGTTCGCACGAAACGGGTTTTCGATTTGGTATTTGTTGACCACGGATTCCGGCGGTTTAGCATTGTGTACAATAACCATCTAAAAAAGTGAGAGGAATAATCATGATTCGCGTTACTACACTTCTGAAGGCAATCACAGCGGCAATACTCTTGACCGTTAGCAGCAGTTATGCAGGTGAAACTGATCATCAAGTGGCAATCCATGTGGATGAGAACGATCCTGCCACAATGAATCTGGCTTTGAATAATATTGCTAATGTCAAGAAATACTACGATTCCAAAGGCGAGTCAGTGAAAATAGAGCTGGTTGCCTATGGTCCGGGCCTGCATATGTTTCGATCAGATACGTCGCCGGTGAAAGACAGGCTGTCTGTAATGTCTCTGGAAATCGATAATCTGACGTTTTCAGCCTGTGGTAACACCCATCGAAATATGTCAAAAAAGGCTGGCAAAGACATTGAACTAGTCGATGAGGCGACCATGGTGTCATCCGGTGTCATTCAGCTGATTGAGTTGCAGGAGAAGGGCTATGCCTACATTCGGCCATAGCGTGCACTAAAGGCACATTTTTCAAAAATATTTTATGTTGCGGCATTAAACCGGGTGGGTTGGTGCAGTTAAACAGTCTGATATTCCTTCGCGGACGCCCGTCTCACACCCGTTCTCACACCCGTTCTCGCGCCCGTTGCTCGCGCCCGTTTTCGCGCTGGGTGTCCGTGCCTCCGGCGCGCAACTATTCCGGCGATGCCGAGCGATATTTCACCTCTCACGGGCAACGGCCTTGTCTGTATTGCCTGAACATCAATTTTGATACGTAACAATTAGTTAATCTGCCTTAACGCGGGCTGATCAAAGGATGTAAAAGCCTTTGATTTGGGTTACCCTCCGCGAGTCAAAATCATCTATCGAAGGGGTCACTATGAATAGTGATAATCGGAACTTTAGAATCAGTGGACTGATCGGTCTCGTTGCTGCAATGATGCTGGTGCTTCAAGCCTGTGCTCCGGGTGCGATGGTGTCGGGCGATAGCGGTGAAGATGGCTCAATCGCCGCAGGCCCGCCTCAGGCTTTAACCGATCAATATATTCTTCAGTCCGGTGACGAAATACACATACAGGTGTTCAACGATGATGAGTTAACCATGGATGCGACCGTGAATCAGTCTGGTTCTATTAATTACTCCTATGTCGGCAGTATTCCGGTAGCGGGTTTGACTGCAGCTGAGCTTACTGAATCGATCACTGAAAAGCTGAGCGGTGCGTATCTTAAAAACCCGTCGGTGAATGTTACGATCAAGCAGTACCGTGCCTTTTTTATTGATGGAGAAGTTAGAAGTCCGGGTAGTTACGCTTTTGAGCCGGGATTGACTCTGGCCAAGGCAATTTCATTGGCCGGCGGTATGACAGACCGAGGTTCGCGGAGAAGAATAAATCTGCTTCGCGAAATAGATGGCGTTAAGAAAAACTATCGCGTTGATTTTGCTCAGAGAATCATGCCCGGTGATGTTGTCACTGTTGGTGAAGGGCTTTTTTAGTTCTGACAATCCAGTCTGCTTTCTCTCCTAACCTGTGCCGATCAATATACCTGCAGCCAGTACAAGCACCCCGCCAAGTATAATTTGCAACATCGCTTTCACCCACGGTGTTTCCATATACTTGTGCTGTATCCAGGTGATCACGAATAGTTCCAGTGCGACAATCACGAACGCTACATACGTCGCTGTCCAGAAGTCGGGGATGAGGTATGGCAATGCATGGCCAAGGCCGCCGATGGTTGTCATGACTCCGGTAACGATCCCTCGGGTGATCGGGGAGCCGCGACCCGAGATCACACCATCGTCAGATGCCACTTCGGTAAAGCCCATCGAAATACCGGCACCAACGGAAGCTGCCACACCGACAAGAAACGTTGTCCAGGTGTTCTGCGTTGCAAAGGCGGTTGCAAATATGGGCGCCAACGTTGAGATTGAGCCGTCTATTAATCCCGCAAGGCCGGGTTGTACGTAAGTTAAGACAAACTGTCGATGCGCGGCGGCTTGTTCTGAGTCTGCACCGTCGCTCAAATGTTCTTCAGCCAGTGAGCTTGATATCTCCTTGTGTTCGGCTTCTGCGGCAGCAAGGTCACCGAGTAACTTACGCGTGCCCGCATCTGTACTGGTTTGCGCAGCCTTTTCGTAAAACGCCTGTGCAACGGACTCCATCGCTTCAGCTTCAGCGCGCATCTGGGCAAGACCCAGATTTTCTGCCAGCCACGTCGGTTTGCGGGCGTAGAAGCCGGAAACGTGCTCGCGTCTGATTAAGGGGACAACATCTCCGAAGCGTTCGGTGTGAAGATCAAGCAGCGCCCGCCGGTGTTCGTCTTCCTCTGCGGCCATTTCATCGAACATTGAGGCAGACTCAGGATAATCCTGTCGAAGCGCCTGTGCGAATCCCCGGTAAATACGCGCGTCGTCTTCCTCGGAGGAGATCGCGAGTGCCAGCACCTGCTGCTCGCTAAGATCTGAAAAACGTCTGCGGGATGCGAAGGAAAACAATGGATCTTCCAGCCTTTTATTGATTACCGAAACAGTATATCAATCTGTAGTTGTGGACGCGATGTCGTTCAACATGTTGCGTTTTCTCCAGTCATGAGAGTGACAAGTGCATCGCTACCACTTTACATGATCCGGATCGACACCAACCGCAACCTTGCTATAACAGTCTCGGTACTTTCCATTATTCTTACATATTCTGCTGGCATTCTTGATATTGATATCAATGTCTACGATCAGGATAAGAGCATGTCATTTATTCAACGCGCTGCAGCGCTAGTGTTTCTTTTGGGCTCTCAAATCGCTACCGCAGAAACGTATACCACAGACGTCTGGGCAGACAACTGGTTTTCTCTTAGTGTCAATGGGTCACTGGTTGCTGAAGACAGTGTCCCGATTACAACCGAACGATCGTTCAACGCAGAAACATTTTCCTTCACCGCGGTGCCGCCTTTTGTATTGGGGCTGACCGCCATGGATTTCAAAGAAAACGACACCGGGCTTGAGTATATCGGTTCGCGCCGTCAACAGATGGGGGATGGCGGGGTTATTCTTCAGGTCAAAGATGCTGACGGTGAAACTGTATTGGTTAGCGATCAAAACTGGCAGTGTCTGGTGATTCATCGTGCGCCACTTGATAAATCTTGCGCTGATGAAGATTCTCCGGTAGCGGGCCAGGGCAGCTGTGGTTTTGATGTGTCCGTAGCACCTGAAAGCTGGGATACAGCAGACTTTGATGCTTCTGACTGGCCGCAAGCGACGCAACACACGGAAAGGGATGTGAGTCCGAAAGGCGGCTACGATCGAATCTCCTGGGATAGTAACGCTAAGTTGATTTGGGGCCCGGACCTGGAAACTGACAATACTGTCCTATGTCGATTAGTAGTTCAGTAATGCACGGCGATTGAAATTAAGCTTGCATTGATTACCAATAACGAACTTTTGCAGCCCGAATGCAGATAGCGCCTGCAGACCGTCAAATAACAGTTCATGGAGAGGCCCGGAAATGGGAGTATTCAGTAAGAAACTAATTTTGTTAAAGCCGTTCAACGGTGTACTCAGCAAGAAATTGTTTTTACCTGGCATGTTAGCGGTGTGGCCTATGAGTATTCACGGGCATGAAGCAGAAGCTCACTGTGTTGCAGTTACAGAGTCGGTTACCAAAGCAGGGTTCAGTGACAGCGTGGCGGTCACTTGTTTGGATGGGCAAGCACTAATCTCTTCAGATACCTACCCTGATCATGAGCTCATGACTGGCATTGTAGGAACCAATGAACAACTACCGGTTCCGGCGGACTATGTAGCACCGATACCGTTGCGGCCTAATCTTGGATCCCAACCAATCACAAGAGATGCAGCACTTGGTGTTGCAGTTAATGGAGTGCCGATCTATGACTACACAGCCGGTGGAGAAATGTCTGAAGAGGATCTCTACCACCATCAAACAAAGCACGATACATTGTTAACCCAACAACTTGACGTCTGTGGTGGTCATGCGGGGCGTGGTGATGACTATCACTATCATGTAAAGCCAACTTGCATGATTGAGCAGATGGAGAACGCCGGTGATGATGCCATTATCGGGTGGGCGTTTGATGGATTTCCGATCTACGGTGACAACAATCCGGACGGTACGACTATAAGGGCAGATGACCTGGATGTTTGCAACGGACAAATAGATGAAACCTTCGGCTATCGCTATCACACATCTGATTCTGCACCTTATATCGTGCAGTGTTTAATGGGGGAGGTCGCAAGTGTGAGAAGTTTACCGCGCGTGCCGCCGTTGTCAGCGGCTGCCGGCGGAGGGCGCATTGAAGCCGGCAGACCACCGAAGGGTGGTGTTGAGAATCTGGTCTTCACGCAGGATGAGACTGGTACGCGAAGTATGGAATACAGCTATCAGGGCGAGAACTACTATATGCGCTACGCGCCGGCTGATCAGGCTGGTTGCTATACCTTCGAGACGCGCACGGTCACCAACAACGGGGCAACAGTCACCGGAGATTTTTGCCGCTGAGCCCGTCAGATTGTGATCTCAGGCCGCCTGCCGCTGGTGCGGGAACCCGGCTGCGGATAAATCTTTAACTAATTGGCTTGACCTTATACACTCACCGGAAAAGTAAATGTAAAAAACACAACTGACACGCTGAGGATCTAATGGACATTACGCTATACCACTCGCCTGGCGCCTGCTCAATGGCCACTTATGTGTCGCTTCTTGAGGCAGGAGCTGAAGTTGAGGTCAAATTCATCCTTCTGAAGAACAGTGATCAAACCAGCCCGGAATACGCGGCAATCAATCCGAAGAAGAAAGTACCCTTTCTCACTGTCGACGGCAAAGGACTGACTGAAAATGTCGCCATGCAATCCTGGATTGCAGAAACTTACCCGAAAGCTAATCTGCTGCCGGCAGATAGTTGGGATCATAAAAAGGCACTGTCCTACATGGGCTGGTTCGGGTCCGGAATTCACCAGCATTTGACCCGCCACTTCAAGCCGATAAAGTTTTGCGCCAACACCGATGCTCATGCAGACATCAAGGCAAAGTCCAAGGCCATGTATATCGAACAGATGGAGCTGGTTGACGCCGAGTTGGCTGGCAGGACATGGTTTTTTGATCATTACACAGTTTGTGATTCATATTTTTTCTGGATCTACGACCGTGGGCTGGGAGAAGGATTTGATCTTACCGGGCTCAAGCATTGCACAGATCACTACAATCGCATGCTGGAACGTGAAAGCGTGCAGAAGGTGTTGGCTCATCTGCCGGAATAGGCAGGATTGTTTTATCTTGCACGCAAGAAAAAGTCGAATCATCCTGTGTCTGGTGGGTGTGCTGGTTGCCTGTTCTCCCTCTATAAAGATGGATAACAATGCACCGGCACATCATCAAGCAGACGGAACCTTTGTCAATACCAATGGTGAGGCGATAGACAAACCATTCAGGGAATTGCTCAAGTGGCAGCGACAGGCACCAGACGTTGTGCCGTTAACCTTGCCAGGTGTGACTCCTGAACCAGAGGCACTAGCCGACCCGGGTACAACACAGATAACCTGGATTGGGCATAGTACATTTTTACTTCAGGTTGACGGGCTGAATATTCTTACTGATCCCATTTTCTCCAACCGCGCTTCACCGGTAAGCTTTGCCGGCCCGAAACGAACTACACCGCCCGCAATGTCTATAGAGCAGTTACCGGCCATAGATGTTGTATTGATATCGCATAACCACTACGACCATCTGGATAAACGCAGTATCAAAGATTTGCGGGCGAAACAGCCAGACAATCCACCACAGTACTTTGTACCACTTAATCAGAAACCGTTTTTCGATAAACTGGGTGTCAAACAAGTCACCGAGCTTGATTGGTGGGACAGCGAGAAAGTGGAAGGTACCACTATTCATGCAGTACCAGTGCAACACTGGAGTAGCCGAAGCCCTTTTGACCGTAACAAAGTGCTATGGGCTGGTTTTCTTATCGATTCACCCAGTCATCGAACCTTGTTTGTTGGTGATAGTGGCTACTCGAATGATTTTAAAACTATTGCTCAGCGTTTAGGAACTGTTGATCTGGCGTTAGTGCCTATTGGTGCTTATGATCCGCGCTGGTTTATGAAAAGCTCCCACATGAATCCCGAAGAAGCACTGCAAGCAGTAAAAGATGTCGGTGCTTCAAGAGCGATCGGTATGCACTGGGGAACCTTCTCTTTAACAGACGAGCCGATGGCCGAGCCGGGGGAGCGCGCTGCGGCTACAGGTATCATTGAAACACCTGCACCAGGGCAGTTGATCAAACTGTGAAACAACGAACGTTAAGATAGAGAAGTCAATAACCGTGGTTGGTGAGTTTTTCAATCTACCCGAAAAAGACATTCTCGCCTGGCAGAATCAGAAGCGTTGTTTGCATCGTAAGAGGGGTGCGTAATTAAAGTATGAGTCTTATCCAGCAACTTACAAAACTATATTCATTAGACGCTGCCAGTATTCCACAGCTCACACAGACCTATGGAAAACTGTCCTTGTTTGACTGGATTGTGTGCGGAACAGGTGGCCGCGAGGAACCGGTTTCAAGGAAGGTTAGAGATTATATTTGCAGACAGTATGCTGATGGATCGTGTTCAGTCTTTGGCGGCAACCCCGCGACGGCAGTAGCAGCGTCCTTAGCAAATGGCACCATCTCACATGCACTCGATTACGACGATACGCATTTTGCACATATTGGTCATTTGTCTGTAGGGGTATACCCGGCAGCGATGGCTGTAGCTGAGAAGACTGATGCAACAATCACCGAGCTGGTAGATGCGTTTGTGATAGGTGCAGAGGCTGCAATCAACGTTGGAATGGTTTTAGGGCCACAGCATTACGAGCGTGGTTTTCATCAAACGGCGACTGCTGGTGCGTTTGGAGCTACTGTCGCTGCGTCACGCCTATATGAACTATCTCCGGGTCAATTGCACGCTGCACTGGGGTTGTGTTCGACGCGTGCAAGCGGGTTAAAAAATCAGTTCGGCACCATGGGGAAACCGTTAAATGCAGGTTACGCCGCGTCTAACGGTGTTGAGTGCGCAGAATTAGCAGCGCTGGGTGTGACCTCTGCAGATGACGGGCTGGATGGGCTGCAGGGATTTATTGAAACCCACAGCAACAACCCTGCAAGGAGCAATGATAACGACAAATTTCTGTTTGATGATATCTGCTTCAAGTTGCATGCGTGTTGTCACGGAACCCACGCGATGATCGAGGCCATTCTTGATGCCCGCAGAAATCATAGATTCACCGCAGATAAAGTCACCTCGCTTGAAGTTTGTATCCACCCGAAGTGGCTACGTGTTTGTGATATAAAATCACCGGTAACAGGGTTGGAGGCGAAATTCAGTTATGCGTGGCTTGCGGGCATGACTATAAAAGGGTTGTCTACCGCTGATCCTGATTCCTATAGTAACAAGGTTTGTACTAATGAAGCCCTAATTGATTTTGCAGAAAAGGTAACAGTGGTTGGGGCCAATATTCCGGATACTGCTGCTGAGATTAAAATCAATTTGAAAGATGGTGTTGAGCTTAACGCAGAGCATGATCTTTCAAACAGGATTGATTTGGATACGCTTGGCAAAAGGTTACGTAATAAAGCAAAAGCGGTTATTGGTGATAATTCAGATGAGTTGTGGGAAAAAATACAACATCGCGGAAGTGAATCGGTTCGTGAGGTGGGTCTGTTTGAATAATCTCCCGCATCCGTTTTTGATAAAAGTAACGCGATAACAGGAACAGTTAATGAAACCAAGCGTACTGGTAACCCGTAAATGGCCGACGTCTGTTGAGGAAAAGCTGGCAGAATTATTTGACGTAACATTAAATTCTGATGACAGGCCGCTCTCGAAATTGGAAACAAAAAGCGCCTTGTTAGAATATGACGCAATCCTGACTACCGTTACTGACAAACTGGATGCGAGTGTTTTTGAAGGTATCAAACCATCAGAAGTGAAAACCAGAATTATTGGAAACTATGGCGTTGGTTTCAGCCACATTGATCTGCCGTCTGTTAAACGACTGGGCATTGTGGTGACTAACACACCCGATGTGCTTAGTGAATGCACGGCAGACATAGCCGTAATGCTAATGTTAATGGCGGCCAGGCGGGCCGGTGAGGCTGAGCGTGAGTTGCGCAACGGTGCATGGACCGGCTGGCGGCCGACGCACATGATAGGCCACAAAGTTAGTCAAAAGACGTTCGGTATTGTAGGTTTCGGTCGAATAGGTAGGGCTGCGGCTCAACGCGCACTCGGCTTTGATATGCAGGTAAAGGTCTACAACCGCTCGCGTGTTCCACCGGCAGTGTTAAAAGAATATAAAGCTACCCAGCTTGAATCACTGGATGATCTTTTCAGACAATCAGACTTTATATCGTTGCATTGCCCCGGTGGGGTTGAAAATACTCACCTGATAAATCACAAAATGCTGGCGCTAATGAAGCCTTCTGGTTTTATCATCAACACAGCTCGTGGGGAGGTAGTTGATGATGATGCACTAATCAGTGTATTAAAAAATAAGCAAATTGCCGGCGCAGGATTGGATGTGTTCAACAATGAGCCGCACATCAATGAGGCATATCTGGCCCTGGAGAATGTCGTGTTACTACCTCACCTGGGTAGTGCGACAGAAACTACTCGTGATGCAATGGGATATAGAGTAATCGATAACATATGTGCCTTTTTTAAAGAACTCACACCTGCGGATCTGGTAGCGGGATAACGGAGTGTCAATGGGTATTGTTCTATCAGGCTGTATCATTTGATACATGATTTCCTTATCCACTGCGAACTAATGCGATTTGCCGGAGGGTAGAAAACTACTTCAAGCCCCGATCACCAACGGAGACACCTGCGCGCGCAAACTGGCAATAACACTTAATGCCACAATACGTCCTGTGGCGGGCTTTTCCGGTGTCGGGATAGACAGCATTTTCATTTCAAAGTCAGCGGAGCTTGCAGCGACTTTAATAGTGTGGGTGTTGCGGCTTACAGTCGGGTCTGCCCAGATTTGTAGCGAGGTATCATCAGGGCCGGGACCAGCCAGTGCCAAGGCTGCGGCCACATTGACATTGGCAGGGAATCCTTTTGCTCCGTCGCGTGCAGAGCCTTCAAAGACAAGCTTGGGTTCGCTCAGGTTTTCGATATTGATATTGTTGTCAATAAGGTGAGGTGCACCGGCAAGTCCGGCCGGTGGCTTTCGGGTCACCATAGTCACACTCTTGAATTCACCTTCACTTGCAGCCCGCACGGCATCGAGACCCAGCAACGCTCCAGATGGCACCAGTATTTTTGCACCGGTGACTTTGGCACGTTCAACCAGGTCCCAGTGGGATAGTAATGCCCCCACACTTAAAGGCATCAGCTTTTTACCCTCTTCTATAACTGGCTCAGCGATATCTCTAAAAATTGCGGCGGGCGCACATTCTACAATAATGTCTGCTGCATCTGCGAGCTGTTGGGCCGAAACAACCGATGGTGGGTGGGCAAATCCTGATACCTTCTCAGCAGCCTTTTCTTTGTTGCTGGCGGATACTGCAGTGAGTGTAAGGCCTTCGATTCCATCTTCAAGTTTCTTTGCTACCTGATAACCGATGGTTCCGAGGCTACCGATTGCTATTTTATAACTCATGCGGTTTATATGGTTCCTTGCTATCAGTTTTAGGACCTGCCATCAGGTTTTTTCCAATCAGGTAAATGCCCATCAC
>CALLBO010000052.1 GCA_937998875.1 uncultured Granulosicoccaceae bacterium | reverse complement strand
CAGTGATGCAGAGTGTTTTGATGTTCACCGCAATACTTCGTCAGCTGTAAGTTTTGGAGCAGGTCCGCATTTTTGTGCAGGTGCTGCGGCTGCAAGATCGTTAATCGCTGAGGTGGCACTGCCAAAATTGTTTCAGGCGTTCCCGAATATCGCCATAGACGGAGAGGTTAAGTTTTCCGGCTGGGCTTTTCGCGGGCCGGTTTCATTGCCAGTAGAACTGGGCAGATAGTTTTACAGGCTCTTGCAGCGGAGGATGATAAAGTGAGAAAAGAGCGCGGCGTGAAAGCTCTATCTGGGTTACACCTATTAGCGATATTCATCAGGTAACATTGGATCATGCAAAGAAAAACTACAGAAATTCGTGACACCGGTATTCGTATTCCGGATATCTGTTTCGGCACGTCGGCCCTTGGCAATATGCCTGAAACCTACACCTATGAAGTGGATGAGCAAAGAGCTGTCGATACGATCAAATCTATTCTCACTTCCCCCTCGCCGTTTATTGATACTGGCAGAAACTACGGCATGGGACGAAGTGAAGAACGGATTGGAAAAGCTATCAAGGAGCTTGGCGGGTTGCCTGAAGATGTGGTGATTTCAACCAAGCTTGATCGCAATATGGAGACTCTGTTGTTTGATGCGAGCGAGGCACGCCGTTCCATAGATGAAAGTCTCGAAGCACTTGGTGTGAGTTCAGTCGATATTTTACACTTGCACGATCCTGAACATGCAGCGGATCTTGAACCCGTTGTAAAGCCCGGTGGTGCAATTGATGAGTTGTTCAAAATGCGAGATGAGGGACTTTGTAAAGCGGTTGGTCTTGCAGCGGGCAATGTTGATGTAATGATGAGAATTCTTAAGGCACGAGATTTCGATGTTCTCATTACCCACAATCGTTTTACCCTGGTCAACAGTAATGCAGAGAAAATGATTGATATGGCTGTAGATCGAAATATCGCAGTGATGAATGCAGCCCCGTATAGTGGCGGTGTGCTGGCAAAAGGGGCAGGAGCGTTCGAGCGCTATGTGTATCAGAAGGCGAGTACCGAGATGTTAGCACCCGTTTACGCCGTGGAAGATATCTGCAACAAGCACGGCATTGCGGTCGGTGCTGCGGCGTTACAATTCTCGCTAAGAGAGAGCAGAATAGCCTCTACTATCTGTGGGGTAAGCAAACCGGGTCGGGTTGAAGAAACATTCGACTGGGCTGAGCAGGAAATTCCCGAAGCAGCCTGGGATGAGTTACTTCAGCTTGCCAGAGATCCACGTGATCCTGAGGCCAATAGAGAGTACAAACCGGGCTAGACCCGTTCGATGGTTATACGCGAAACGAAAGCGGCTAAATGGAAGCAGCCACGAGTTGAATGGAGCAGGGGTCTTCTATGCTCACAAATGGTTTGCGGCCATCGTATTGAAAGTCAGCATAGTGAATTTCCGCAACGACTTGATGCCCCAGCTTGCTGACACATACATGTTGAGTGGCTGCTGACGAGAGTTCCCCGTAAACTGTGTTATAGCCTGCGAGTGCTGCAGCCTCATGGAAAGCCGTTCGGAGTTGCTGGTAAATTCCGCAACCGCGCTGATTTTTCGCAACGACTGCGAGATCAACAAGTAAACTATCGGTCGAGTAGTCATTGCACTGCAGATACTGAAGCTCCAGTGCCTGCAGTAGTGCTGCGATGGGCTTCTGCTTTTTTGGCAGTAAATCCAGTTGTACGAAGCAGACTGGAAATCGAGTAGCGATTAGACAACCCAGCAATCGATTATCTAAACTGCTGAAAGCACCTAGCGAATTCACCGGACCACCAAAAGCGTAAGATTGCCAGTTCTTGGAAAGGTAGTCTTGGTATTCCTGCGGTGTAACCGCAGTGGCCTGGTGTAGAGGGCTGCTCACAGAAAATTCATTGGTGACCAAAGTAAGTGCTTCTGCGCTTTGGTTTATTGTTAGAGGCCTTATAGTGAAGTTGTTCTGCATTGATTGTGGTTAGGGATTGTCAAGGCTCTCAATCAGCAAAATCAATTTTTCTATATTTGCAGCACGGTCGGTTATCACGATGCTATTGGTGTTGCTTTCTGCGCTGATTATTGCTGACTCTGGAAGCAAAGGTCTGAGTGACTCAACCATTTGAGCAGCGGGAGTATTAGTAAGTGGAACCACTTGACTGGCCAGTTCATCGCCTGTGACGGCATCTGCACTCAGTACAGGTATTGCACTTTGAGCGCCGACGGTTGTGGGTACAATTTTTATCATCTGCCCGGCTGTTACTGCAGCGTACCCATGAACCTCGAGAACAGAGAGAAATATCTCATACAGCTTTTCGGAACCAATCGGGTTTGATGAAATTAGATTAACAGTTGCCTTTACTCTGGGGTCAACAATGAAATTCTTGCCAGTGCGTTGCGAAACTGTCTCAATCAATGAACGAATATCGACGTTTTTCAAGTTTAGTATGAAGGGCTCATCCACTTTTTCCTGGGTGAAAGCGAGTTGTAGTGGTAATAGAGTGACTACGATTAGCAGTACCGTTGTAGTAAGACCTCGTAAAAGAATACGTTTTAAGGTGTGCGGTTTTTGGGCGGTTTCGTTCATTGGGGTTAAGTAGGTTTTAAAAGTGTCGTAGCCAGTTGCTCAACGTGTATAGTTCTACGAAAAACAGGATAAGCAACCCGGTTTTGATAGCCGGGTGTAGTTTGCTCATTACCAGAAAGACCGTGGCGGCAGCAGTGACAATCCCCTCCACAGGTGCGACATAGAATGAATGATGATTGCTGTCCCAATAGCTAAGCGGGCTTGCGAATTTCCAGTTCGATAGCGGCCAGAAGTGTGCTCTTGCATCATCGTGATGCAATCCAAAGTCACATACCAAATGCAGTAGTGCGGCGCTGGTTAACGCTATAAAAAAAGCAGAACGGTACTTGAACGCAAATGCACAGAGCACACCCCATATAACAAAAGAATTATCAACACTGAAAATCAGTTGCCAGGCTTGTGAAAAATACAGATCACCGAACACCACTTGTGGCGAAATGTTCAGCACAAAGATCGAAACGCCTGCCAGCAGGTAAAGTGACAAGTCCGGCAGAAAGCCGCCGAGCAATGCTGCGGCGAGTATTTTTGTATTGTCCCGCTTGCCAAAAAGTGCTGCCCCGATTAGCAGATGTGCCGGTGTATTCATTTCAGAGTTTGCAATTATGTTTGGAAGTGCTGTTGTTGTAACAAACCTGTTGCATTAGGTGTTTCGAGTTAAGGCAGGCGCTGCAGGGCAGCCACCAGTACCAACAAACAAATGCCCAGTACTAAATTCACCAATATGACCTGACGTATTTTCCCCATTGCAGCACCGGCCTCCGGCCAGCTTTCGCTTTCTACAGCTTGCTTGAACGACGGGTAAATTTTGTAGTAGAGGTACGCGAACAACAACGTCATGATCCAGCCCATCATATGCATCAGATGGACGTAGCCGGGTGTACTGCTGAAGCCTTTGAACCAGCTGAAAATCAGCCAGTAGCCGGTGGTTATTAGTACGATAATTGCCATCCACACCCATGGGAAAAAGCGTTTAAACACACCCGCCCACAACGCCAGCTTTTTTGGCGGCTCAAGCATATCGCTGGTTGGGCGTAGCACCACGTAGGCAAAGAACATCCCGCCGACCCAGACAACGGCAGCGACCAGGTGCAAGGCAATAGCAATGGCGTTCATATTATTTCCGTCTGTTGAGTTGTGCTTGATTAGTCAGAAGATGTTGTTAACTCAGTATACTGAAATGTTTGATCAACTCTACATATTCAGCCTGCAAAGTCAGGTCTGACGCGTGACTGCCGTTCACCTCGCACTATAAAAACAATATCTGAGGTACCCGGTGTGAGCTTCAAAATCGTTGCTACTGTGATGATCGCTGCTTTTTCGGTGGCGAAGCCTGTAAAAGGGGTGGAGGTAAGCTGCCAATACGATGAAAAGTCAGAGTGGCCGTGGGTTGATTCACGTGTATGTCAGGTCGAAGAAAAACCACTTGTTTTGGACGATAACGGTTCTCCCATATGTAGCGATGCACGTGCAGATAAAGACGGTGACGGTTGGGGTTGGGAAAATAATCAGTCGTGTGTTATCGATCTGACGTTGCCGAAGCAGAGTAGTTCTGTTCCGGGTCTTGACGTTAAACAGGATGACCTGGTTGTTTTTGAGCAGGATTTCGAATCCGGCACCGTAGGCCCTTATCTTCCTGAACATCTCAATGAACAATGGGATACCCCTTTGTGGCATATGGGGCTCGTTGAAGGTCGTGCGCAACTCGTACAGGATGCCGAAAACGGCAAGGCATTGCAGGTGTTGTTTCCGGCAAATCAATATGGCTCACAGGGGGCGGTAGCCTTCTTAACTGATCTATCGTTCGGTGCAAATTATGAACGCAGTTTTGAAGAGCTGTATATCTCATACGATGTGAAGTTCTCTGAGAACTTTGAATTTGTGCGTGGCGGGAAGCTGCCCGGTCTTTGCGGATACAACACAACGCTCGAGCCTAAAGATGGTTGTAACACCGGTGGAGGTTTTCCAAGTGGTTACGATGGTTGGAGTGCCCGCGGCATGTGGCGTGAAGACGGTGTATTAGAAAACTATATGTACCATGCAGACCAGTTCTATGAATATGGCGACGATGAGGTTTGGGATGTAATACCGCAACGAGGACAATGGCATACGATTCAGCACCGGGTAGTATTAAACACTGTGGGTGAAGCGAATGGCATCGTCGAGGCATGGTTTGATGGTGTTAAAGTGCTTAGCACCAAAACAATGTTGTATCGGAAGTCTGCTGACATCGGTATTAACCTGTTTTACTTCAGCACCTTTTATGGTGGTGCCGATCCATCCTGGGCGCCGGGCAGCGATCAGGTTATGTATTACGATAACTTTCGTATCGCGACTACCCCGTTGGTTGCCTCAGCATTATCAGTGGAAACTGCCTCACCTGAAGACACGCCAGCACCCACACCGGCATCCGGCAATGATTTGCTGCCCAATGTGCCTGAAGTAAATAGCACAACCAGTGGTGGTGGATCAGTGGCGCCACCGGTGAGTGCGGACTTGTCCGAGCCTGAAATATCAGCAGCGAATGATCTCGATACTGGTGGCGGAACGTTCTTTGTCTGGTGGCTATGCGCTTTAATAATGATGCGCAGGAAGGTTTGCTGTCACGAACACTAGCCGGCTCGTGAGTTCCTGTTTTTGCGCAGGGCGGTTCTGGTCGCGAGCCGGTTCTGTTAGATGTGTATGGTGCGCACCACTCGATTTGCCGTTATAATAAGCGGCTTTGCCGGAACGGCGTGATTGGGTAGTTTGATAACGTGATGTACCACCTCAGGCGTTGTATAGGGCTGACATTGCTCGCCTTTGTGCCCGTCTTGCTAGTTGCCTGCAATAGTGATGGTTGTGAGCCCGACGCCGTGGATTGCGGCGATCCAGACGGGCTGCCTGTTGAACAAGCAGGTGAACAATCCGATCCGGTCACAGATTCCAACACCGGTGCGTATTCTGCCGCAGATATAAACCATCTGGTTGTTGTTACCGGGCAGTCGAACGTAGAAGCGTCGGGTACCTTGTATGATCCAGCGCTTGACCATCCGGATCCTCGTGTTTTTGCTTTTACTGACGAAGGCTGGCAGGTCGCAGATCTGCATCAGGTGTGGGATGACAATGCGCATCCGGGTAATCATTCATTGACCGACCCTGCGCGATCGCCAAACAATAATTTTGTATTTCACTATGGCAAGTCGCTCGCTCAGATAGATGATCAGGCGGTGGTGGGATTTATTGTGTTGGCAGCCCCCGGCCAGGGTATAGCCCACTGGGACTACGAGTCGCCATTCTATTTGAAAATGCGTAACAAAATTAACAATGCACTGGGGCAGTTACCTAACAAAGATAAGATAGATGTCATGTTGTGGCACCAGGGGGAAAGCGACGGACTGTACGAAGGTACTTCTGATCCTGATGCAACCGGCTTTACTGATAAAAGCGAGCTCGAGTATGTGAATTACTATGCGATCAAGCTCGACGCTGTGATCACCAATTTTCGCTCAGAGACATGGGGCCGCAGTGATCTGCCCTTTATCTGTGGCGAGACGCGAATCGGTTTTGAGATAAACCGTCGTCTGCTTGCGCTCAATGAAGATGATGATGCGAGCACGTATTGCGTCCAAACCACAGACCTGCCTTTTTTGCCGTCAGACCCGAGTGGGGCGCATTTTTCTGCGGTGGGATTGCGTGAGCTTGGGCGTCGCTATATGCAGGCTTACATCGATATGGCTAATCAGTAGCTGACCTATAAGTTCGTGTGACATGCCTCGAAGCCAGAACCGCCATGGCCGCGTTGAAAAAACTTGAAGATCCATCTCGCTTGTATCTGGGACTGCGCTTTTCTACCTAGCTCTGGCGGCTGAGGCTGTTGGTGTGAAAAGTTTGTATACGAACTTATGGGATAAACCCTCTAGCCTAAAAACACTCTTTCAAAGAACCACCAGGCTCCGACCAACCCGATTATCACTGAGGCAGGTACCGCAATCCACCGACGATAGTCCGGATGATTCCGACTCCAGATGCCAACAGCAAAGAATGCAATTGCAACGACAGCCAGCTGTCCGATCTCTACACCAACGTTAAAACCTACCAGTGCTGGTACAAAGCGATTTGCGGGTAGTCCGAACTCTGCAAGCACACTGGCAAATCCGAGGCCGTGCAAAAGACCAAAGCAAAATATTACCAGCGTGCGCCGTGGATGCAGTGAGTCGGTGAAAATGTTTTCAAACGCCACATAAACAATTGATGCCGCAATCAATGGTTCGACAATCGAGGCTGGTATCGACACCCAGCCGAGTGCGCCCAGCACCAGTGTCACAGTGTGCGCTACGGTGAATACACTGATTTGCCAGATCAGAGGTCGGATTCGGGCAGCCAGAAAGAACAATCCCAATACGAATAAAATATGATCCAGCCCTTTGGGGATGATGTGGTCGAATCCGACTGGGATGTAGTCCAGGAAGGTCTGCCATGCAGTTTTTTCACTGCCGCCAACGAGAGTGATCAGCTCACTCTCACTACCGCCTTCAAGGTATCCTGTGTAAGGGGCTTCAACCCCTTGTTGCCTGACAACCAGCGCACCGTAGTCGGCGGGCCAGCTCACCGTCACACCCGGTGTGCCGGGCTCCAGGGTGCTGGTCAGGCTGATAGCGGATTGTCGTGGCAGTTCCACCTCGCCGATATCCGGGATCACAACACTCTCTAATTCCAGCGGAAGCGGGTCTGGCGCATTGATTGAAAATCGTTTTGCCATTTCCGGCCAGAATTCGCGAAATACAGTCTCCAGTTTTTCGGGCGTCATCGCCCTGAATTGGTCATAATCGTTCTTCATCCCGGTGTCATCAGTGTTCTCCAGTGACTGAAGATCAATCCGAGCCACAAACGACTCTATGTTGAGTCGTAACTCGAAATTAAGCTCGTCGCCGGTAACAACCAGGTCACTGACGCTCGGCGATACCTCATGTGCATGTGGGGCTTGAGCCACCAGTACGAGGGTGAGAAACGTGATTGACATCAGCCGCTTTTGAAGATTCTTAAACCAGGCTGGAAAAATAAATAGAGAGAATGTCATGGAATTAATGTCTGTTAGAGCGATCGTTTTACATTGGCTCTGTGGCCTGTTGAGTTTATCAGTGATGGCGTCAACGGCGACAGCTCACGAGTTCTGGATTGAACCCACGAACTACCAGGTAGGCGAGGACTCAGTGCTTGAAGCGTACTTACGTAACGGGGAAAAGTTTTTTGGTTCAAGTGCCGCATATGTAAAGGCTAAAACCACGCGCTTTGATTTGGTGAACGGTGAACGTACAGATTCTGTTGTTGCCCGGCTGGGCGATAACCCTGCATTAAAAATGCAATCTCTGCAACCCGGTCTGAATGTTGTGGTGCATCAGAGTAATGTGTCTGTTTTAACGTACGCCAACTGGGAGAAGTTTCAACGCTTTGCTGATCATAAAGATTTTCCCGACATGCTTGCTCGACACCGTGCGCGCTCGTTGCCCGAATCACAGTTCAAAGAAGCTTATACACGCTATTCAAAGTCTCTAATTTCGGTGGGGAGTGGTGAGGGTAACGACGTACAGGCCGGGCTTGAAATAGAGTTGCTTGCCTTACAGAACCCGTACACAGATGATGTTAGCAAGGGGATAGTGGTAGTCGGGTATTATCAGAACAAAGTTCGTGCGAATGCACAAATAGAACTGTACGAGAAAACCGCGGATGGTGAAGTACAAATCACATTACATCGAACTGACGCGCAAGGTAAGGTTGTTTTGCCAGTCAGGCCATCGCACAGTTACCTGGTAGATATGGTCGTGTTGCGTGAGCCATCTGATGAGCTGGCGAGGAAAAAGAAAGTGGCATGGGAAACTCTGTGGGCCTCACTGACTTTTGCCGTTCCATAGGTTTCAGTGCGTTGTATCTTTGGGAGTTGAAGTCTTGTCTATATTTAACGGTCTTTCCGCGTTTCCTGTAACACCTGCTGACGATCAAGGTATTGTTGACTGTGATCTGCTCGGTCAGCTTGTTGAACGTCTGGCATCGAGTGAGGTGGCGTCCGTCGGTGTCCTGGGGTCGACGGGTTGTTACATGTACCTTTCGCCGCAACAGCGTATGCGAGCGTTGGAGTCTGCCATTGAAGCGGCTGGTGATACACCGGTTGTGGCAGGAGTTGGGGCGATGCGTACCAGTGATGTTTGTGAGTTGCTGGCACATGCAGAGCGAGTGGGGGCGAGAGGTGCTTTGCTGGCACCGGTGAGTTACCTGCCGCTAACCGATAAAGATGTCGCTTCGTTGTTTGTAGATGCTTCGGAATCTACGGCTCTGCCTGTATGTTTTTACAATAACCCCGTTACCACGCACTTTAATCCAGATGAGGCGCTCATTGTACAGCTTGCACAAAGAAAACTTATTGCATCGGTAAAAAATCCACCACCAGCTGACTTGGATTTTGATGGTCAGGTAGAAAGACTTTCTGCACAAGTGCCTGCCGGATTCTCACTGGGTTACTCCGGTGATGCAAAGATTACATCTGCATTGAGAGCAGGTTGTGATGCATGGTATTCGGTTGTAGCCGGCACACTGCCTGAACTCGGCGCTCAGCTTTGGGGTGCAAGAGATAATCATGACAGGCTTAATGAGCTTGATATCGGGCTTAAACCACTCTGGTCCGTGTTTGATTCCTACGGTGGTATAAGGGTGATACACGAGGTAGTGAATATTCTGGGGCTTGGTCGTGTCAGTTTACCGAAACCGTTGTTACCTCTGGATGCAAAAGCTCGTCAGGAAGTGGAGTCTGCCCTGGATTGCACCTTGGGATTGGGCGGGGCTTAAGCGGCAGTGACAGAAAAATAACACCGCGCCGACAGCCTACTGAGTGATCATCGGGAAGGGGTATTCTGATGAGTGACAGAACGTACTTAAAATTGCGTTTACCTGGAATCCGGCTGACGCCGCCCGGCATGATGAAGCAACCCGTTGCGTCCCGGACCTTTCACCCGCGTTGAGCTTGGGTTAAAGTTCGGACTCCCGTGTACGGCACATTGCACGAATATTGTGTGGTGCTGTGAACTTGTCAGAAATTTGTTGCTCATACGCGTACGCAACAGTATTTTGTTAATTCGGCCACAGGCCGCATCACCTCAGTGCTCCGGGCCTGACACCATCCAGGTGGCCGGACCAAATTCCACACTCAGGTTTGCATGCTCAGGGGTGGGTTTCCCCGGAAAGGAAATATATTAATGCATTTCAGTTTTATAGGTTTACTTGAGGGTGGTTTCCAAAAAGTCGCAGCTTGCATTGCAGTCTCAGAGCCGCGCCGTGGAACCCGGCTGCTGATAGCCAGTGCAATGCTGCTTACCTGCTGTGCATTGTTCAGCCAGATTTCCTTCGCCGATGACGAACTCGCACCGACGCCGGAACATGAGCAGGCCACGGCTGTCATCAATCAGCTAATGCAGCGCTATCACTACAAGCGGGTTCGCGTTGATGATGAGCTCTCGGCGCAGATATTTGATCGTTTTCTGGAATCTTTTGATCCTCAGAAAGCTTTTTTGCTGGCGAGTGACATAGAAGAATTCGAAGATTACCGCAATCAATTTGACGATGCGCTGCGTAATGCACGTCTGCGGCCTGTGTTTGAGATATTCAACCGTTTCCGCAGCAGGGTGGAGGAGCGTGCTTCTTTCGCAAAGGAGTTGTTGAATCGCAAGTTCGATTTTACCGTCGACGAAAGCTACATGTTTGACCGCGAAGACGCACAGTGGGCATCTTCTGCAGCAGAGTTGGACGAGTTGTGGCGCAAGCGCGTTAAAAACGATGTGCTCGATCTGCGGCTGGCGGAACAATCTGCAGATGAAATTAAAGACACGCTTGATCAGCGCTACGACCGTATGGGCCGTCGTGTCGGTCAGCTTAGTGAAAATGAGGTATTTCAGTTTTTTATAAACGCGTATACGTTATCCGTTGAGCCGCACACTTCTTATTTTTCTCCCCGCAGTTCAGAGAACTTCAGAATTAACATGAGCCTTTCTTTGGAAGGTATCGGTGCGGCTCTGCAAACCGAAGATGAATATACTGTAGTCAGACGTGTTATTGCCGGTGGCCCGGCAGCGCTGAGCGAGCTGGTGAGCGTGGATGATCGCATTGTAGGAGTCGGTCAGGGCGAAGACGCTGAAATTGTTGATGTGGTTAGCTGGCCGCTGGCCGACGTGGTTGATCTTATCCGCGGTCCGAAAGGCTCAACTGTGCGCTTGAATCTGCTGCCGGGCAGCGCTCCTGCCGGTTCGCCTCCCAAGCTCATCAAACTGGTGAGAGACAAGATTAAACTCGAGGAGCAGGCTGCCAAGAGCTCAGTGGTCGAGGTTCCGATGGGTGCTGACACGCGACGATTCGGTGTGATTGATCTGCCTACTTTTTATCTCGATTCTGCAGGTCTGGCGCAAAACCAGCCGGATTACCGCAGCACAACACGTGATGTGCGACGGTTGTTGGGGGAGCTGACGTCTACCGACGGTGGCGTTGATGGAATAATTATCGATTTGCGTGGCAACAGCGGTGGCGCGTTGCTTGAAGCCACCCAGTTAACGGGCTTGTTTATTGAAACCGGTCCTGTGGTACAAATCAGAGATGCCGGTGGCAGTGTAAAACTTGAAGAGGACAACGATCGATCAATTGCCTACGATGGTCCACTGGCAGTGTTGGTAGATCGTGGCAGTGCTTCGGCTTCTGAGATTTTTGCAGCTGCCATTCAGGACTACGGTCGGGGGGTGATCATTGGAGAGCCCACCTTCGGCAAAGGCACTGTACAAAGTGTTGTACCGCTGGACAGGGAAGGCAAGCTGGGCCAGCTGAAAGTGACTATCGCACAGTTTTTTCGCGTTAATGGCGAAGGCACACAGTTCCGTGGTGTGGTCCCGGATGTGATATTTCCCACCGCGCTCGATTCAGACGCGCAGGGAGAGCGCGGTCTTGATAACGCATTGCCGTGGGCAGAAGTTGATGCCGCGGGATTCGAAGCATGGACCGATAGCAAACCAAACTACCGGCATCTGCAGTTCAGACATGATTCCCGCTATCGAGGCAACAGCACCTTCAAACTTCTTATAGAAGAGCTTGAAACACAACGTGTTGCTCGTGCGCAACGAGAGCTCTCACTCGTAGAGTCGGTCAGAGAAAAAGAATTTCAGGAGCGAAGAGATGGCCGGGAAGAACGCGAAGAGCTGTTTCGAAAGGCTTTCGGAGCGTCAAGCAGCGATGATGAAGACGCAGAATTTCCAGATATTATTCTCGATGAAGCAGCCTATGTTTTAAGCGACATCATTGATGAGTCAAGTAAATCGCAGTAGCTTTGATGTCACTGAGATCACTGGAGCTGCAATAAAGTAGCATGATGGATTTGAGCTAGAAAAAGTAGCTGCAAGCCGCCATTAAAATGGTAAAGCTCATTACTGCAAGAACGCTCAGGTTTCTTTTTATAACCGTGATCACTCGGATTACTCGTGGTGGACCAAAATGAAACTGTCCCTGTTGCGAGCTGGTTGTAGCGGCCGCGGAGGCTGGAAATAAACGGCTGTGACAATTGGTGACATTCTGTGCTTACTGGCAATCTGGCCCGTCGTTGCAATCCGCCTCATCCTTTGGCACTGATAAGCCGGCTGGTGATGCTCATGTGCCTGACGAGCACGCGCATGTGGTCCGGAGTTCCTCAATTCCGATAGGCTCCATAACTATAGCTGGTGCGTCTCAGCAACCTGTGCAATATGGCTGGTTGTAGCAGCGGATTTTGCAAGCCCCGCTAACAACTTAGCCGATGCGCTACAGAATTTTTGACAGTTATCTGCCACGCGATAGAATGCAGCTGAAACCAACGGATTCTGGCCGCAAAAAGACCACGGGAGTAGGATAGTGGCGCAGCCCCCGTGCAGATGGAAGGCAACGGACAGTATCAATACCGCATGAGGAATAATGTCAATGGCAGTTCAAACCCACGGTATATCAACCGTAGTGAATCATAGCGAAGTTGTAGAACGCGGGAGCGGGACAATGGTAAGCAGGGCGCTTAGGCTTTTAGCAATCAGTAGCACCGCGTGCTTAATGAGTTGTGCAACTCTGAATAAGAGCGAGTGTGAAACGGGTGACTGGAGATCAATCGGGTTAAAAGACGGGTCGTTGGGTAAGGTTTCTGATTCCCGGCTTGCGGATCATTCGAAAGCGTGTGGCAAGCACGGCGTGCGCCTCGATTCAGAACAGTACCTGGGTGGTTACAACGACGGATTAAAATCCTACTGCACAACTGATGTAGGGTTTGAAACAGGCTCTGACTTTGGTAAAACATCCTATAGTAAAAGTTACAAGGGAGTCTGCCCTGAAGAACTTGAGCTTCCCTATCTGGAGGGATACATAGCCGGCCTTAAGATGAGCCTGGATATGGTGAGTAAAGAACTGGCTGATGAGGAAGTGGAGCTTGGCAATCAGCGGGGTGCGTTTCTTGTGTTGAAGGCACTGAATTCCTCCAGAGCTGATGGCATGGAAGAAAACATGGAAGAGTCTGATCGATCTGTCAGTGACAAGAAATCCGCTGTATCCAGAATAGTAAGCGAAGTAGAAAAATGGCTGACTGCGCGGCCCGAGTTGCGAGATCAATTGAACTGACCTTCCGGCGGATTGCCCGTGCAGTCGCTTTGAGGAAAATACCTGGAATTGTTCGGGTATACGCCCAGGCCCGCCGGGACAGCAAGTGATCCCATGTAACTAATCGCTACACCGCAATTATGGAAGCTGGTCGGGCTGGAATGGATTTTGATGGGAGAAGGGGTTATCGCCCTTTTCCAATAATCATTCCAACTCCCTGATGCAACTACTTTTCCTGTTAATTAACCTTGCCGGCGCGGCAGTGCTGCTGTTGTGGGCCGTGCGTATGGTGCGCAAAGGGGTTGAGCAGATTAATGGTGGAGCGATGCGGCGGATGGTTCGCAGGGCGACCGTCGGGCGGATTCGCGCCGCTGCATCCGGTGGGTTGGTGGCGATGTTGTTGCAAAGCTCCACGGCGGTGGCTTTACTGGCGGCCGGGTTTGTCAGTTCCGGGGTGGTATCGGTGGCACAGGGTTTGTCGATGCTGCTCGGTGCAGATCTGGGATCTGCACTGGTCGTGCAGGTGCTGTCGTTTGATCTTAGTTGGCTAATGCCCGTATTGCTGTTGATGGGTGGTTTGCTGTATCTGAGCGGCAAACGTCGGGTGGTCGTGCAGGCGGGTCGTATTGTGTTTGGGATAGCACTGGTGTTGCTATCGTTAAAGCTAATGCGTGATGCGACAATCCCGTTGCGTGAGAGTGAATTTTTACCAATCGTCGCTACGTATCTGAATAACGATCTGGTTGCATCTTTCCTGCTCGGTGTTTTTTTTACCTGGTTGTTACATTCGAGCGTAGCGGCAGTGTTGCTAACTGCCATGCTGGTATCACAGAGTGTGTTGCCAGTATCTGTTGGCCTGGCGTTGGTGTTGGGCTGTAATCTTGGTTCTGGCCTGATCGCGGTTAGCCTTGCGCGTAACCTTGATGCCAGTGGCAGGCGAGTGCCAGTGGCAAATCTATTTTGCCGGGCCGTCGCGGCAATCGTAGCGCTTGTGTTACTGCGCACATTGGCGCTGCCAGCGTTTGTGACCGCGAGCGAGAATCCTGCACAGTGGATTGTGCTTGGCCATGTCTTGTTCAATGTTGGTGTGCTGTGCGTTTTTTTACCGGCTGCCGGTTTGATAGAGAAACTTATCTGTGCGCTGGTAGCAGATCCGGCAGCAAGTGCGGAAGGTGAGTTTGCATTTAATCGAAGCAGTGCGCTTGATACAGGGGTATTGCACCTACCCAAGCTCGGGCTTGCCAGTGCAACCAGAGAGCTATTGCGTATGAGCGATATGGTAGAACTCATGCTGCGGCCGGTGATGGAATATTATGATCACTACGATGCGCAGCGCGCGTCAGGTCTAAAAGCACTTGATGTGGAGGTAAACAAAGCCCATCGTTCTATCAAGTTATACCTTGCTGACCTTAGCGACAGTGAAATGAGTCAGGAAGATATCAATCACAGTGTTGAGTTGTCTAACTTCGCGATTGACCTTGAAGCGGTCGGTGATATTGTCAGCAAAAGCATGCTGGACCTTGCACGTGCAAAACACGACAACAAGCTGGCATTCTCAGAACCCGGTCGTGATGAATTGCTGGAGCTCCATCAACAGGTGCTCACAAATATGCGGCTCGCGTTAAACGTTCTTGTCTCGGGTGACCGTATCTCTGCACGGCAGCTGGTTGAAGAGAAAGAGCGGCTTCGTGTTCAGGAACGTAAAAGCAATGTGAAGCATCTGCGGCGCTTGCGAGCGGGTGCTATTGACAGTATCGAAAGCAGTAACATCCATCTTGATACCGCACGTGCTCTGCGGCAAATCAACTCTTTGTTTGCATCGGTTGCGTATCCGATACTCAGCCAGACGGGAGATCTGCTGGAAAGTCGGCTTGCATGACGGGCGTTATCTGCCTCGAGGCGCTGATTCAGTTGTACTCTCTCTATAGGAGGTAACCGTAGTAGGAGGTAAGCGTGCGCATCCGCCAGTTTGCAGGATGTCAGTTGCGTAATTACCCCGGTCAATCTGACGACTTTATTTCGCTGTAACCCTGTAGATTTCGTTGCGGCAGTTTGGTGGATGCACAAGCTTATCCCTACGAAATATTATCTATAGAACTTTTTACCGTAGAGCCTTAGTACACAGCAATTGTCTCATTGCGCGTCCAGGTTTTTTTTAGCTCATTGAGCTGACGGGTATGCGTGGGTTGATCAAAAAATGTCGACCAACCGGTACATACACGGTTGGCCGACAGGTAGAGGCTACGTAACTATGATTATCTTTAGCTTGTCAGGCGTCTACCTTCTTATTGGTATCAATCAAACGCTTCGCCTGACCAACCCAATCCTGCTTGTGAATGTCCTGCTCGTGGCTGAGTTCGTCCTGAAGCTCGGCAATACGTTGATCAGATAAGTCAGCAATTTGCTGTAGTGAAGTAATTCCGGCTTTATTCAACTGGCGTTTGACGGCCGGTCCAATTCCTTTGACACGAGTTAGATCGTCACTTGTACCGGAGTGGCGAGGTTCATTGTTTGAATCTGAATCCAGATGTGACCCGAACGTGTCTCCGTCAATGCCGCTTTGGATTGTACTTGCGCTGGCTTGTTTGAAGGCATTTGTGCTGGCAGAGCTGTCTGTCTCGACCTGCTCCAAAGATGAAGAGCCCCCGGCATCAACGCTTCTATCGTTGCCGGAGAGTTTGGCAAACATACCACCAAACCCGACTTTCTCTCTACCCGAAGCGTTATCACCAAGCGACTTGTCATACGCCGCACTTTCTTCTGTTGAGGCGATTCTGGTTTCACCCGTAGTGCGTCCACCATGCCTTGTTTCACGATCAACAGTATGAAGAAATTCACGGCTGCTAACCTCATCAAGTGTTGAAGTGCCTGTGGTCTCACTGGTTCTCCCTACCGGTACTTCAACAATGCGTTCAACTTCGACAATGCGATCGACAGGTACTTCTATCAGCTTTTCCACTTCAACAATACGCTCGACCGGTTTTTCGACAATCTTCTCGACGATCTTTTCAACTTCGATAAACTTCTCTACCGGCTTCTCGACAATTGTCTCAACAAGTTTTTCGACCTCAACAATAGACTCGACTGGTGTTTCGATGATCTTGTCGACCATTACTTCAACTTCTCTGATGCGTTCGACTGGACGGTCAACTATTTTTTCTACCCGTACTTCAACTTCTACCGGGACCTGCTTTTTCACTTCGACGAACTTTTCCACTGTGACCGGAACTTCTCTAATTTCTTGCACGGTCTTCTCGACAATTTTGTCTTCACGCAATGGTTTTTCTACTTCCACTTCAATGATGTTGTCTACTTTAACGGGCACCTCGACCGTGGTTTCAATATTACGTTCGATGATCTTATCGACGTTAACCTGCACTTCTCGAATGCTCTCTACCGGCCGATCAATGATGCGGTCAACCCTGAGCGTTTTCTCAACTGGTTTTTCAACAATCTTCTCAACGTTTACTTCAACTTCACGAATGTGCTCTACAGGTGTTTCAATGATCTTGTCAACGTTGACACGAATCTCTTTAATAGTCTCGACCGGTTTCTCAACAATTTTTTCTACACTTACAGGTACCTGAACCACTTTCTCGACGGGTGTTGGTACTATCTGCTGTTGTTTGACAATCTTTTGAACCGGCTTCGATACTTCGATTGCTTTCTCGATAATCTTTTCAACCTCTACCAGCTTCTCAACTGGAACTTCGACCACTTTCTCGACAATCTTTTCAACCTCTACCAGCTTTTCGACTGGTACTTCTACAATCTTATCGACAGTGACTATTTTCTCGACCTCTATTACCCGGTCGACCGGAACTTCGATTACCTTCTCAACAACTTTTTCGACTTCGACGATCTTCTCAACTGGCTTTTCTATAATTTTTTCTACTGTAACAGGCACCTCTATCAGCTTTTCGATTTCAACAACCTTTTCTACAATTTTTTCTACTTCTATTATTTTCTCAACCGGTACTTCAACGACCTTCTCCACAATTCTTTCAACTTCCACCGTTGTAGCAACGGGGACTTCAACAATCTTCTCAACTACTTTTTCAACTTCGACAATTCTATCGACAGGCTTTTCAACAACCTTTTCTACAATTTTCTCAACTTCAACTATCCGATCTACCGCCACTTCAACAATCTTTTCAACTTCAACGATCTTCTCAACTGGCACCTCAACCGCTTTCTCAACTATCTTTTCTACAACTTCAGTCTTTTCAACCGGTACTTCGACAAGTTTTTCTACAATCTTCTCTACAGTCGAGGGTTTGTGGACAGCAACTTCTACGATCTTTTCAACTTCTACTATTTTCTCAACCGGAACCTCAACAACTTTTTCAACCACTTTCTCTACTTCAACCACTCTGTCGATAATAACTTCAACTGGTTTTTCAACAATTTTTTCTACCTCAACGATGCGATCGACTGGCACCTCCACGACTTTCTCAACGACGCGATCTACAGTAACTATCTTAGTCATAGGCCTGTTGCGGGACAGGAATCGACGTAGTCCGGTAGCAGGGGCATCTTTGTATTCAGTATCTGGCAGATGTGGTCGGTCTACCTTGGCAGTCAGGGTGTCCGGCTTGTCGGCGTTAACCGAGCTGTCTTTCCCCCCGAGGCCTATTTTGTTGAGGAAAGAGTTTGATTTTTCAGGTCCGGTATCCGATTGAGAGTTACCTGATTTATTATTGCCGTTATTATTTGAGTTTTTCACTACTACTTTCCCCTTTACTGATAATGGTATGTCGTCGAATGAACAACGACGGATTGCCTACTGGGTATTTCTTAGTTAAACGAACCCCACTCGGGACACTATATCGGGCGGTGCAATGTTGCAAATGTGCAATAGTAAGGATGCATAAATTGGCCAAAATTGTTTCATTAATGAAACTAGATTCGATTTTCCGGATCTGTCTGAAAATCAAAGTTTTTCATCACCATTCAGGCGTTAAGATATTGAGTGATTTGCTAGTCAAGAAACTGACTAATGATTGCGAATACTGTTGTCAAATACCGCTACAGCACCCGCCGGATTCTTGCTCGCAAAAACGTCATAGAAGGTTTGGTTATGCGTATCAGATGAGTACTGCAAAAATGAATTAGAGAGTTCGTCTGTTCGACGTAATGTTGGAATGTGAAGTGGGTGCATACGCGGAAAGCGAACTTCATATGTTCATAATATTTTGTTAGTTGGTACCAGTTCGGTTTATATAGTACGGTGCACTTGGTTTGAAGTAGCAGAGAGCTCGTGAAGAGGAAAATAATAACGGTTGCGATCATTGCGGGCCTGATCGGTTTTGTAGCAGGAAATTTATTCTGGTACCTCGCCAGCCCTCTATGGATAGATCAGGTTGTATCAGAAAGCGATGCATCCACTGCAGAATCAACACTGATTGCCACAGGTGCTTTTAGTGATGCAGATAGATCGCACAAGGGAACCGGCGTTGCATCTTTATACCGTAGTGCGAACGGATCCCGTGTACTCAGACTCACCGAGTTTGAAGTTACCAACGGACCGGATCTTGAAGTATGGATGGTCAAAGGTAGTGCTATCCAGACCAGCAAAGACGTTAAAGAAAGCGAGTGGGTTTCATTGGGTGCGCTAAAAGGCAACATCGGTGATCAGAATTATGACGTACCAGCCGAAGTGGACTGGGCTGAGTATTCCAATGTAGTGATCTGGTGTGAACAGTTCGGGGTTTTATTTTCTCCGGCAGCACTGGCAGGAATTTAAAACAGTCCAGTCACGTGCCGCTGGATCTTTATTCTGGATTCAGCGCTGGCGATGAGGAAAGGGCATAAAAAAAGCCGCTTCAAATGAAGCGGCTTTTTTAGTTTTTGGCTCCCCGAGACGGGCTCGAACCGCAGGCCCAAGGGAACGGTAAAACCGTTAGATGGTATGTTACAGAGCGGATTCACCTCTTAAAACAGCCCTCTATCTGCTTAACGCATTGCGTGATTCGTTAAGCCAGCCCAACTTGTGTTTGCAGTTCTTTTTCGTCTGCGGGCCGCTCGTCTACCATGGCTTCAAGCTCGTTGCGAACTGATGTATATGCAGGGTCCTCAAAGCGATTTACCAGTTCATGCGGATCATTTCTGAGATCATATAGCTCACCGGTTCCACTTATTTTATCAAGAGTTAACTTGTGTGTTTTAGTCCGCACTACACGCAGGCTCAATGCGACACCTGCACGGGTAGGTAGTAGCTCCCACTCACTGCGGGCGCATTTCCTTTCATCCTCGTGACCCTCCATTAATTTTCTTAAGCTGTGACCATGTTGCGGCAAAGTTGGTTTGCACTGCGCATAGTCGAACAGAGTGGGGCCCAGATCCAGTGTGGAAACGGGTT
>CALLBO010000051.1 GCA_937998875.1 uncultured Granulosicoccaceae bacterium | reverse complement strand
CACGCATGCCAGAACCATAAGCCGCCAGCAGGCATCCAACCCATTAGTCCCACTTCAAGGGCCGCTCATCAAGTGCAGCACTCTGCTCTTTAAGTTCAAGAATATGATCATCCCAGTAGCGCGGACTTGCGAGCCAGGGGAATGCCTGCTGAAACGCAGGTTCTTCACGCCTGATGTCAAGCCATGCAGCGTAGTGGATCATTCTTAGTGTGCGTAGCGCTTCTATTAGACCGAGTTCAGCGGGATCAAACTCCCGGAATTGTGTATAGCCTTCAAGCAGGTCTGCAAGTCTTGCCTGTTGGTAGTGTCTGTCTCCAGACAGAAACAACCAGATATCCTGAATGGCAGGGCCGGTTCTCGCATCATCCAGATCTACAATATGCGGTGTTTCATCCCGCCAAAGTATATTGCCCGGGTGAAAATCACCGTGCAGTCGTATGGTGCGAGTTTGCTGCAGGGATTCAATACGATCATCAACTTTATCCAGCAAGTCGATGATTAACGATTCATAGGCACTTGCCAACTCAGTCGGCAGCCGTTCATTGTCCAGCAAATAGTTGGCCGACACATGCCCGAGAGTTGGCGTATCGATGACCGGTCTGTGTTCGAACGCTCTGGTCTCTGCAACTTTATGAATTCTGCCTATAAAACGGCCGATGATTTCCAGCTGCTGCGGGTTGTCCAGTTCTGGTGATCTGCCACCGCGCATCGGATAAAGCGCGAAGAAGTAACCGTTACTCTGTCTCAACGGGTTGCCGTTGTCATCCGCGATTGCAGTAACCACGGGGATTTCACTATCGGCCAGTTCCTGTGCGAAAGAATGTTCTTCCTGTAGCTGCGCTTCGGTCCATCGACCAGGCCGATAGAATTTTGCGATGAGCGGCTGAGCGTCTTCGATGCCTATCCGGTAGACACGGTTTTCGTAGCTGTTGAGTGCCAACAGCCTTCCATCCGTTAACAGGCCGGATTGCGCTTCGATGGCATCGAGAATGAGCTCGGGCGACAGGTTTTCGAAGCTGTCTTTGCTGGCCTGTGGCTTCACTGTTGCGCGTCAGCCCGTGGAAAATGTCCGGGTGTGTAAGAAACAACAACGTACATTAACAATGAGCCACAGTTGCATCACGTGGACAATCGGTAAGATATCGGGCCAGAAAATTTGATGATCGAGCTAAATCTGGCATTAGTTGCTGATTGGTTCTGTGTTAAACTTTCGCGAAATGCTGGTATTTCAGGCAGTATTGCGTCGAAAATCAGTGAAATGACAATTTTGGTGGTTTTACCAAACTGAACAATCATATTCTGGAACTGCCATATTGCGCTGTGAAATTGATGTTCGATGACAAAGGTAGCAGTCTGGGGGATATCGTTGATGCTGTCCAACCGATTGCAGACTTTATTGCTGGTAGGTTCACCCAAATCAAGGCAACAGGCGGCTCTTAATCTATGGACATTCGCAAAGTAAAAAAGCTGATTGAGCTACTGGAAGAATCTGCGATCTCCGAGATAGAAATTAAGGAGGGAGAGGAATCAGTCAGGATCAGTCGTGCGAACAGCGCACCTGCTTATATTCCTCCACCGGCAGCACCTGTTGCGGCAATACCAACTGCCGCCGTACCGGCAGTTGCCGCACCACCTGCGGCGGCGATACCCGCGGCTGAACCCGAGATTGAAGGCACAGTGATCAACTCACCCATGGTAGGAACTTATTATGCGTCACCATCACCGGGTGCTCCGGCTTTTGTGAAAGCGGGCCAGTCGATCAAGCCGGGTGACACAATCTGCATCGTTGAGGCGATGAAAATTCTCAACCAGATTGAATCTGAAGTTACCGGTGTGGTTAAGCAGGTACTGGTCGAAGACGGCCAGCCGGTTGAGTTTGGTGAGCCATTGATGATCGTTGAAACATGAAAAAGGTATTGATCGCCAACCGGGGTGAGATCGCACTTCGGATCATGCGCTGCTGTCGTGATATGGGTATTGGTACCGTGGCGGTTTATTCCACGGCTGATCGTGAACTGAAGCACGTACGCTTAGCGGATGAAGCTGTGTGCATCGGCCCACCACCGTCGACAGACAGCTATCTTAATATTCCTGCATTGATCAGCGCTGCTGAGATAACCGATGCTGATGGCATACACCCGGGTTATGGTTTCTTATCCGAGAATGCAGATTTTGCAGAGCGTGTGGAATCCAGTGGTTTTACTTTTATCGGGCCTTCACCTGATGTGATTCGTTTAATGGGTGACAAGGTCAGTGCCATCAAAGAGATGCGTGCAGCAGGCGTGCCCTGCGTACCGGGCTCTGACGGACCATTGGGAGATGACGAAGCAACCAATCTAAAAATCGCCAATGAAATCGGCTACCCGATTATTATTAAAGCTGCCGGTGGTGGTGGTGGGCGTGGTATGCGTGTTGTGCGTGGTGATGATGAATTAATAGAATCTATTAAGCTCACACAGGCGGAAGCGGGTGCTGCTTTTAACAATGATGTAGTTTACATGGAAAAGTTTCTAGAGAAGCCACGCCATGTGGAATTTCAGGTACTGTCTGATACGCATGGAAATGCTATTCATCTTGGTGAACGGGATTGCTCGATGCAACGCCGTCATCAGAAAGTAGTAGAAGAAGCCCCGGCTCCCGGTATTACACCGGAGCAGCGTGCTGCTATGGGTGAAAAGTGCGTAAAAGCCTGTAAAAGACTTGGCTACCGTGGTGCAGGTACGTTTGAGTTTTTGTATGAAAACGGTGAGTTTTATTTTATTGAGATGAATACGCGGGTGCAGGTTGAACACCCGGTGACCGAGATGATTACCGGCGTTGATATTGTTAAAGAACAGTTGAAAATTGCGATGGGTGATGAACTTACCTACACGCAAGACATGATAAAAATATCCGGCCATGCATTTGAATGCAGAATCAACGCTGAAGATCCTGAAACCTTTATGCCGAGCCCGGGGTTAATTGAACAGTTTCATTCGCCCGGGGGGTTGGGGGTGCGGGTTGATACGCACATATACAACGGCTATCGCGTTCCTCCTAACTACGATTCTATGATCGGTAAGTTGATCGCACACGGTAACTTAAGAGAATCCGCTGCTGCACGTATGCGCGGTGCATTGAGTGAAGTTTTTATTGGTGGGATCAATACCAACATCCCTTTGCTTGCATCGATTATGGACGACGAAAACTTTGCAAAAGGCGGTACAGATATTCACTACCTTGAAAAGAAGCTGGGTATATCCTGATCGCTACTGCAGTAGTTTGTGTCGATTTGCGTTGGTACTGCAGGTGTATGTAGGCGATGAGTTCGCGGTACCGGTAGTTATAGCAGTTGGATAACAGTGACACATCCATGAGTGAAGACTATCTACTATTGAAGGTAGGGGTGCCGCGCCAGCAGGTTGAGCTGGTTGAAACAGCGATGCTCGATTATGGTGCATTGTCCTGCACTTATCAGGACGCAACCGATACACCAATCCATGAGCCGGCACCGGGTACCACACCGCTGTGGCCCGATGTGATTGTTACCGGAATCTATGCACAAGCGACTGATGCTGATATTGCAAAGCACTTGTTACAGACACAGATCAGCACGTTTTCAGACGCCACGGTCACTGTAGAAAATCTTCAGGACGCTGATTGGGAGCGTGCCTGGATGGACGACTTCAAGCCCGTGCAGGTCAGCAGTAAGCTATGGGTAGTGCCAACGTTCTGTGAGGTGCCGGATTCTTCTTCGGTAAACATTGCACTTGATCCTGGGCTGGCCTTCGGTTCCGGTACTCACCCGACAACACATCTGTGCCTGCAGTGGCTGGCACGGCTTGATCTCAAGGGTAAGCGGGTGGTGGACTACGGGTGCGGTTCAGGAATCCTTGCCGTGGCAGCAGCAATGCTCGGAGCAGAAGAAGTGTTTGCCTACGATATCGATGCACAGGCTTATATTGCTACGCAGGAAAATGCGGCTCGCAATCAGGTTGCAAATCGGGTAACTCTCTGCCGTAGTGAAAAAGACATTCCCTCTAATGTGGATGTTGTGGTGGCCAATATCCTGCTTGCACCCTTGCTGGAGTTGCAGTCCCGGTTTTATGCGTTACTGAAAGATGATGGAAAACTGGGGTTATCTGGCATCTTGTCAGAGCAAGTTGCCAGCCTCGCAGCCGGCTACGCTACACAGTTTCGTCATAGTGAAACCGAGATTCGCGAGCAGTGGGCGATGTACACTGCGGTAAGAGACAGCGTGATGACAACATGATTCCTTAGTGTTGATCAAAGCACAAATTAACTGAATATCATAATTACAGGTCACACCTATGATTACGCGTTGCAACCATTGCGGATCAAAATTTGAAGTCAGCGCCGAGCTTGTATTTTCCACGGACCCCGGAGTGCGTTGTGGAGAATGTATGTCGTTGTTCGATGCGCGTGCCAACTTGTATGACGAATCGAGCGATCGCAAGACCACCGCCTCATTCAAACCGGTGCAGCGATCCAGACCGATGCAAAATGCTGCTGAATCATTGAATGCGCCGGGTTCAAACTATCTGGATTCAGACTATCTTGAAACCGCAGACACGGTTGCCACTGAGCACGTTTATACCAGTGCCGGTGCGAAACACATCGCCGAAAGCAACACGGTTGGTAGCACGCAAGCGGCTGGTGGTAATAGTTATCCCGATGATGAAACTGGCAACAGACCAAGCAATGGTTTTGATGACGCTACAGCGAATAAACCCGATCACCGACCTGTGTATCAACCGCGGTATGGGGTCGATGACGATTATGCTTCGGATCTTGAGTTTGAACGGACCGTCACTACAGAGTCATCCTTGCCTGATCGGGTTGATGCGCCGGTTGCTGATCATGTGTTGGATGATCAGAAGCATGCGCGTCGCAAGCAGCAGGATTTGCGTGAGCGTGAAGTGCGTGCTTTACAGATGGAACCTGCGCGGGACTATAAACAGTCGAGTGATACAGCATCACCCTATCGGGACAACACGGGCCGGGATAGAACCGACCCGCGTGACAGCTATAGTCGCCGTGACCCGGAACGCGCGCGTCGTCGAGACCCTGATCGCGGTCCTTACCGTAGTGATCATCGCAGTGATCACTATGAATCCCGCAACAATAAAACCCGTGTTCCTGCAACCGGGCGTCAATCTGATATTGATAGTGGCAGAGATACACGCCTTATCCCTGATGATGTTGTCAGGCGGTCTGGTATTGTTCGTGATAACGGCAGACGCACACAGGATGCAACTCGATTCAAACCGTCCACCCCGGATTTTGACAGATCACTTAACGATGATCGTGCGGCAGATAGAAGGCCGCGGGCTGATGCGGATGATGCAGCACGACGTGGCGATGCCCGCAGGGCAAAGGAACAGATCAAAGATACGTTACCAGACAATCAAGGCGGCTATCGCCATGGTGATCGCTATAAGGAGAACACGCCAAATGCCAGGCCTGACCTGCAGCACGAGCGTTCCGCTGTAAGTGAAACTTCTGCACCGGAAACATCAGCCCAGGAGATGCGACGCTATCAGCAGCATCGCCCAACGGTTGAGACATCGAGCATACAGGATGATGATATTCTCGCGGAGCGCAAGCCACAAACCAACATCCAGCCACGGTCTGGTATCGGGACGCTGTTCTGGATGGCAGGATTAGTTGTCGCTATCGGGTTGCTGTTGTTTGCTGCTCGCGGTTTCATCGCAAAGATGAATCTGCCTGAGCCTGTCATCTCATCTTTCTGTCAGGTTACTGGTTGCGTGCCGCCGCAAATTGTTAAAGACGTCAGTCAGCTGCAGACCATGCGCAAGCGACTATACCCGCATCCCGACATAGATGATGCGATGGTTATCAGTGTCGATGTGATCAATAACTCTGTATTCAAACAACCGTTGCCAACACTTGCGGTGAGTCTGATGAATGCTGGTAGTGAGGTGGTTGCGGAGCGTAATTTCGACAGCGTCAACTACGAAGTGGTTGATGGCAGTGAGCCGGGTTTATTAATGCCGGGAGAGCCTACCCGCTTAAAGATCGAAATAATCGATACGGGCCTGGCAGCAACAGAAGTTGAGCTGGCTTACGAATAGGGTTTTTATTCATTTTCGGCCAAACGGACTATTAACAGCTCCGGATAAACGCTGTAAACTGAGTCGCCCTTATACGGGTACCCGCTATGCATGTTGGCCAATTTGAATTCGACTGTCCGGTTGTGCTTGCGCCGATGGCGGGTGTTACCGATCGGCCGTTCAGAATTCTTTGCAAACGTCTCGGTGCAGACCTCGCCGTATCGGAAATGGTCACGTCCAACAAAGCACTGTTTGCTTCGCGTAAATCACAAACCCGCATGAACCATGAAGGGGAAGCATCGCCCAAGATCATTCAAATAGCCGGGGGAGATGTTGCAATGATGGTTGAAGCAGCACAAATGAATGCAGACCTTGGTGCAGATATCATTGACATCAACATGGGCTGTCCGGCGAAAAAAGTCTGCAACAAGCTGGCTGGATCCGCACTGCTTTCTGATGAACTGTTAGTGGCCCGAATTCTTGAAAGCGTGGTCGCATCGGTTGATGTGCCGGTAACACTTAAAATCCGAACCGGTCCGTCACCGGATAATAGAAACGGCGTGGTGATCGCAAGAATTGCTCAGGAATCAGGCATCGCCATGTTATCGGTTCATGGTCGAACAAGAGCAGACAAATTTCTTGGTAACGCGGAATACCAAACCATTGCTGAAATTGTAGCTGCGGTGAACATACCGGTGATTGCCAATGGAGATATCAACACACCACAGCAAGCAGAAAAGGTATTGCAGTTGACTGGAGCTGCCGGTGTGATGGTGGGTCGCGCGGCTCAGGGAAACCCATGGATCTTCCAGCAGATTATTCATTTCCTTAAAACGGGTGAAGAGCTATCGCCACCAACTGCCAATGAAAAGGCGGATGTCTTAAAGTGGCATCTGCAGAATCTGTACGATCTGTACGGGGAGTACAGTGGGGTGCGTATCGCGCGTAAACATATTGCCTGGTACTGCAAAGGTAAAAAACATGCGGCGCAATTTCGTAGCAATGTGTACAAGCTGGAATCCACCACCGAACAACTCGATCAGGTAGATGCGTTTTTTCGCAGTGCGGCACTTGAGAATATGGAGTCAGTAACAGGAGCGGTTGCATGAGCGCATCACCATTGCAAGTGCAGGTTGAGAAAGAGCTGCATCAATATTTTGATATTCTCAACGGGCAAAAGCCGTCTGCGCTGCATGATCTGGTGATTGGCCAGGTGGAAGAGGCGTTGTTCAGGGTCGTGCTGGATTACTGCGGTGGTAATCAGAGTAAAGCGGCTGCTTATCTCGGCATTAACCGTGGCACTCTTAGAAAGAAGCTCGCGCAGTACAACCTAACGTAATTCGTCAACGTGCTCCCTTTGGCCGTGTGCTGAAATATTCTCAATGAGGCATTCTTTGTGGCAGTGTTCTGGGTGTAACAGACATAACTTCTCACAAGCATTAACATTATCAATAGACGATGACAAAAAAAATATCTCGTGCACTACTTAGCGTATCGGACAAAACCGGCATTGTCGATTTTGCCCGCCAGTTAGCGGATGCAGGGGTAACGCTGCTCTCAACCGGTGGTACTGCTGCGACAATTGCCCAAAGCGGGATCGACGTAATAGAAGTATCAGAGGTCACCGGCTTCCCTGAAATGATGGATGGCAGGGTAAAAACGCTACATCCAAAAATACATGGTGCGATTCTCGGGCGTCGCGGTACAGATGATGAAGTGATGAGCCAGCATGACATCACAGGAATCGACCTCGTCGTTGTAAACCTCTATCCGTTTGTAGAAACAATATCCAAACCAAACTGCACGCTTTCTGATGCGATAGAGAATATCGATATCGGTGGTCCGGCGATGATTCGATCAGCTGCCAAGAACCATGCTGATGTTGCTGTCGTAACTGACCCGGCCGACTATGAAGCGGTTGCTGCATCTCTTGCGAGCACTGGCGGTGTAGAGGATCAAACAAGATTTCAGCTGGCATGTAAGGCGTTCACGCATACCGCACAGTACGATACGGCCGTATCCGGATATTTGGCCGCGCAAGGGGCAAGCTCAAAAGACAGTAAGTCAGTTTATGAAAGTACGCTTCAGTTGAGCTACAACAAAATTCAGGATCTTCGTTACGGTGAAAATCCACATCAGTCAGCCGCGTTTTATCGAAGTACTGAGGCCAGTGGATCGGGTATCGCCAATGCGGTGCAGTTACAAGGTAAGGAACTATCATTTAATAATATTTCAGACTCAGATGCGGCACTCGATTGTGTGCTTCAGTTTGAAGAGCCTGCCTGTGTGATTGTGAAGCACGCCAACCCATGTGGTGTATCAATCGCCGAAAATGTTTACGAGGCTTATGAAAGTGCCTATGTCACTGATCCGGTATCTGCATTTGGCGGCATAATTGCCTTTAATCGTGAGGTTGATGAGACTACTGCAAGATCAATGGTTGACCGGCAGTTTATTGAGGTACTGCTGGCACCGTCTTTTCATGAAGATGCACTGGCGGTGCTTAGTGAAAAGCCCAATGTCAGGGTGCTGCAGTTTGCTGATATTCAGACGGCCCCGGTTTCACCGGTATATCAATCGGTAGGTGGCGGGTTATTGGTGCAACAGAACGATAATCGTGTTGTGACTGCAGAGGAACTCAAAATTGTCACGACTGTTGCGCCCAATGAAGCTCAGATTCGTGATCTGTTGTTTGCGTGGAAGGTGGTTAAGTTTGTTAAATCTAATGCGATTGTCTTCTGTAGAAATGGTGCGAGTATCGGTATTGGTGCCGGACAAATGAGCCGGGTATACTCAGCCAAAATTGCAGCCATTAAAGCGGCCGATGCTGCGCTTGAGATAGCATCGAGTGTAGTGGCGTCAGATGCGTTCTTTCCGTTCAGAGATACCGTTGATCAGGCGGCTGAGTATGGCGTCAGCGCGATAATACAACCTGGTGGTTCTATGCGTGATCAGGAGGCAATAGATGCTGCTAACGAACATGGAATTGCAATGGCTTTTACCGGAGTTCGGCATTTTAGACATTGAGACTTCGGACAAAACAGAAAGCATCAGATCAGCCATTAAGACATCAGATCTTCAAACCCGTTAATAAGCTCCCCCGTGTCTACTTCCTGTGACGTCCAGGTAGTAAAAGCTTGTGCTGCCTGTTCCACTAACATGCCGCGTCCGTCATGGTTTGAAACACTGCCGGCTTTTCTGCACAACGCCATAAAGCTTGTTGGTTCCGCTGCATAAGATAAGTCGTAGCAGCAAGTGTTTTTCGTGATGATTGATGTATCTGATATAGGCAGCCTTCCTTCAAGACTGGCTGACGTTGCATTTAACAACAGGTCAGGTTGTGGCATATCATCGGGTATGCTGTCAGTGCCAGCGGTTGTGATATCAAAAATATCTGCAAATTCCGCGGCAAGTATTTGCGCCTTTGCAAGCGTGCGATTGATAATGGCAAGTGATGACGGGTTCTGTTCAATGAGAGGTTGCAGAATACCGCGAGTCGCGCCACCTGCACCAAGTATAATAATATTCGCGCTACCAAGGTTCAGACCAAGATTGTCGGTTAGATCCTTTAACAGGCCAATACCGTCTGTATTGTGGCCGCAGAGCTTACCGCTATCATTTTTGTAAAGTGTATTGACTGCCTGGGCACGTGTCGCGCTTTCGGTAAGTTTGTCGCAGAGCGCGTAGGCTTGTTCTTTGAAAGGAGCGGTCACATTGCAGCCGTCACCGCCGCTGGAAAAGAAATCTTCAATATCTGCGGCAAAGTTTTTTTTATCTGACAGTAATCGCTCATAACTTATGGTCAGGTTGAGTTGCTGAGCGAATTTCTGATGTATCGGTGGCGACAGACTCTGTTTGATCGGGTTGCCAAAGACGGCAAATTTTTTACTCATGAATTCTTCTTTTTTTCTAAAGTATATCGTCGGGTCTTACGACAGAAGCAAGTGTTGCGTGTGTCAATGATGATCGACAAATAGTCTCGAATAGTGCAGTCTTTGAGTATAAACAAACTATCGCTTTTGATGGAGTGAATACTTGTCTGATAACAAAACCTACCGTAGCAACTTCGGCGGTTTCCCTGCAACCCGCCTGCGACGTATGCGTAGTGATGAATTCAGTCGTCGGCTAATGCGTGAAAATGTGGTCACCACCAATGATCTGATCTACCCGGTCTTTGTCATCGATGGCAGCGGGGAAAGTCATCCTGTGCCGAGTATGCCTGGTATCAGCCGGGTAACCATTGATTTACTGCTTCGCGTGGCTGAATCACTGGTGAAGGCCGATATTCCCTGTATTACTATTTTTCCAGTCACACCTGACTCAGTGAAAACCGAGAAAGCGGAGCAGGCCTATGATCCTGAAGGTCTGGCGCAGCGTGCGATCCGTGCGGTCAAAAAGGAGTTTCCACAGCTTGGCGTGATGACCGATGTTGCCCTCGATCCGTTTACTATCCACGGTCAGGACGGTTTGACTGATGCAAGCGGCTATGTTGTCAATGATGAAACTGTTGAAGTGCTGGTGGCACAAGCGTTATCACATGCTGAAGCAGGTGCAGATATTCTTGGCCCTTCAGATATGATGGATGGGCGCGTCGGTGCAATACGCGCGTCGCTGGAAGCCGGCGGCTATGTGAACACAAAGATATTGTCTTACGCAGCAAAATATGCCTCTTCATTTTATGGTCCTTTTCGCGATGCGGTCGGTGCCACTGCTACGTTGGGTGGCGGTAATAAATATAGCTATCAGATGGATCCTGCCAATAGTGATGAAGCTTTGCGTGAAGTAGCATTGGATCTGCAGGAGGGTGCCGACATGGTGATGGTAAAGCCGGGATTGCCATATCTTGATGTGATTACCCGGGTGAAGCGCGAGTTCGGTGTGCCGGTTTGTGCGTATCAGGTTAGCGGTGAGTACGCGATGCTTAAAGCTGCATCCATCAATGGCTGGCTTGATGAACAGCAGGTGGTGATGGAGAGTATTACCAGTCTGAAGCGGGCCGGTACCGATGCCATTATGAGCTACTATGCACTGGATATTGCTAAGTGGCTGAAGGATGAGAGTTGATGCACCCCCGTTTTTATGGCTGCAATGGTCAGACTACACCAACATATTCAATCGATTTGCGCTGGTACAATTACGAAACTTCACCCTGACGCTGCTCTTGCCGGTAAATTGCAGCCGACCTTCACATAAGAAGCGCGTCATTTGTTTAGACGCCAGCGAAGGTGTGTGTTCTTTGAGGTTTCCAACGTGAAGGCACTCTTAAAACGGGTAGTAACGGATTTACATTTCTGGATCGCTATCGTTCTTGGTCCGGTGGTCTGGTTGGCACTTTGGTGGATAACAGGTAAACCTGCACCGGATGGCATCGCAGTGAAAGTTTTACTCACCGGTGTAATTCTATACCCGGTGATAGAAGAGCTCGCTTTCAGAGGCTTTATTCAAACTAAACTGTTGCAGAAATCAATCTTCGCAAAAACATTATTCCTGAAAATAACCAATGCCAATATAGTTACCAGTTTTTTGTTTGCATCTTTTCACCTGTTTAACCAGCCTCCGCTTTGGGCTGCACTAATATTTTTTCCATCCCTGGTTTTTGGTTATCTGCGTGACAGGTATGACGCGGTAGCGCCATCTATCGTTGTACATGCCTGGTACAACCTGGGTTTCTTATTGTTGGTTAGCTAATGTGTTGTTTAAATGACTAGAAATCGATAGCACCCTGCAGGTCCGATTGCAGGCTGCGCGTCAGCCTGTCACCAGCAAGAGACAAGCTTTGCTGAAATGCATCGATGAGTGCTGCGTAGAATTCCCGACCGGTATCTGATGAGGTGAAGGTTTGAAATTCAGCCAATTCTTTATCACTGAGGTCGCGGTACAGGTAGGCTGTCTCGGCAATAATATCGTCTCGCATTAACAGAGCTGTCAGGTTCTTGTCTTCCCGTGTTATGTCTGCAAGCCTTTGCTCACTATTAATCTTACTCGATGCATCTGCGACGTTGATGCAACCGCTATGAACAATACCTGCATACTCGACCTCTGTGCCAAGAATTGCGATGAATCGTGGTATTTGCAGGTTATCAACGATATTACCGATAAGGTTTTCTCTATCGCGGTTATAGTCGGGTGACTCTAAAAAACTGGTTAAAGCGGCAGGATGAACAGGCGTCTTCTCAGCAGATTGTATCTTTTTCGCCAGGGACGACTGGTACCAGCGCTCAACTGGTTGTATGGATCGCGTGTAGCTGTTTTTAAAATCCGATACCAGGTCATAGACAATCGATTCGGCGTCAAACCCCGGATAATAATCACCGGCTGATTGGGAATCACAGCGGGCAGCATGCTGCTCGCTTGATTCTGCTACCAGATTCGGCATTGAATACAGTTGCGCCGTAATGCCGGTGTGTTCAATCAATGCTCTGACAGAAGGCAGCGATCCGGTGTCAGGCTTAGATGCGAACACGCTTCCCGCCAGAAGCAGTGTCGCTGTGATACTTACAGATACTCGTTGGGTGATCCGATAGTTGACAGTCACAATACCTCCACTGAATGGCAGTACTCGCCTATAATGTCCCGGCTTAAGTCTGTTGAGGGCCGGCGGTGGGCAGGGTATCGGCGGATATCTGTAAAAGCTGAGCGCGCTGCATAGCGGCTCAAGTTGATACAGCAGTTCAGATTGACGCAGCAGCTTAGGTCGACACAGTGTTAATTATCACGCGGTTTTAGTGCCGCCCATACAAGATATAAACCGGCAGGCAATCTCTGTGAGAAAAAGAAGTGGTGTGTTGTTATTTGTAACCGAGTTTATAAAGCACCCGCTACAGCTCGGCTCAATCATTCCGAGCTCCCGTTTTTTAAAGCGCAGAATCATAAGAAACGCAGACATATCCAGTGCAAAAGTCATTGTTGAACTTGGCCCCGGTAACGGCGGAACCACTCAGGCTTTACTGGCGAGCATGGCTGCGGATGCGCATTTACTGTGCATAGAATTAAATGAACGACTTTATGATCTTGTAAAAGAGATCGATGATCCCAGGTTTATTGCCCATCATGGCGATGCCTGCGAGATTGACGCAATTCTTAGATTGTACGGACTAGACGGACCCGATGTTGTGATATCCGGTATTCCATTTTCGACAATGGATAGGTCCGTCGGATCAACATTGCTTGGTCGGATTCACGCCATTTTAAAACCGGGTGGGAGATTCGTCGCTTATCAGGTCAATCCACGAGTCAGTGAGCTCAATACTTATTTTACTGCTGATCAATTATCTGTTGAGCAGGAATGGCTCAGCGTTCCTCCCATCAAGGTATGGCGTTGGCAAAAAGACAGCGCTACCGGAGTGGCTGCGTGATCTTTCTGCTAGCAACGTTCGCTGTCAAATAGCGATGCGCCGCGTTCATCAATAATTTGTTTGGCCTTTTTTACTGAGTGCTCAATAGCTGCATCTGCGCTGCTATGATTGTCAGCCCGGATGAATTCAGTTTTCTTTTCTTCACCATCGATAATCTGGCTGATAGTGCCGGCAGTTTTGAATTGACCGCCTTCCGGTAATGGCGTCGGAGTAATAGTGACGTCTTTGTAGGTCACCGGGTCGGCTGCGACGGCAGCAGGGCCTTTACCCGGACTGCTACTGCCTTTGAGAGATTGTAATAGCTTTTTAAACATGGCTTGGTGCTCCGGATTCTCATGGGACAACCCACTGGATTGCAGTATTATCTCATGAACGCACATCGGCGTGCGTCAGGGAATCTTCGTAATTTTTAAAGGCTGCAACCATGGCGCACAATGTTTCAGTTTCATGCCCCTCCTGCGGTGTGGCAATTGAGGAGACCACCGCCCACACGCGCAGTATGGCCTGTCCCCACTGTGGTAACTGGGTATATCTTGGCAGCAACGGGTGGGAAGTAGCTGGTCTGTTCGAACATGCAATCGATGCGCCGTCGATGTTGCAGCTTGGCAAACGGGGAGTGTTGTCAGAACGTCGCTTTGTGGTGACCGGCAGGGTTCGTTTGAGTTATGACGAGGGTTTCTGGGACGAGTGGTGGCTTGAGTTCGAAGACGGGCACCATCAATGGCTTGAAGAGGATGATGGGGTTTATCGCCTGCACAAAAGCATCGACGCTGAGGTCGTGGCGAAATCAGTCACTGCGGCGACCGTCGGCGGCAGTGTCACTGTCGATGCAGAGAGCTGGTTTGTTTCAGAGCGTGTCGACGCGCAGGTAGCCGGCGTACAGGGTTCGCTGCCGGTGGCAATTGTGCCCGGTGAACCCGTCGTGTGTGTCGATGTGATGGGCAAAGGCATTAAGATGTCTATCGAGTCCGGTGACAATGATATTCAAATTTCACGTAGTCGCGTGATACGTGGTGCCGAGATTGACTGGCACTGACTTAGACTGTTGGCAAAGAGGTAACCTATGAGCATTCGCTTTGGTGACGCGGTAAACTAGGCACCTATGCAAATTTCAAAACGCCTTGTTGGAATGCACCCGGACAAAGTCCTCGGTGCGCTACAGCAACACATAGACTCCGGACATGAAAAATCAGCGCTGCAGGCAATCCCGGATCTGCAGTTGCAGCATCCACAGTTTCACAACGAGCTCGAACAAACCAAAGCCCGCATCAGTGCAAAGCTGGTTGAAGGCGTTAAAGTGCTGCATCGTGAAGAGGCACAGGTTTTTCGCTGTGTGAATTGCGGTGGTGGTCTGGCACGCCAGAATCCGGAATCAAAGGTTGTGATTTGTCACTACTGTGGCTGTGATGCAGAACATCCGGCGCAGCACATTCATCTTGAGCGCTGGAACAAGGCACTGGATCTTGAATCTAATTTTACCATTGGTGATTTCTTCGAGTTTGAAGGTCAGCGCTGGCAGGCAATTGGTGTTCAACTGTTCAGTGGCAGGCTCAAAGAGTATGACGACGGCGAGTGGGAAACGAATTTCGCACGCTACACCAGTTGGTGGATGCTAAATGAACGGCGCGAGATTGCCTGGCTAATTGATGATGGCAGCGTGCGCTATTGGGCAGACAAATATATCCCTGAGCGACCATCGCTGCCGTCTAAGACAGATAAAAAATACGAACACGGCAAATGGAAACTTGAGTTTGCTGCCGGTGAGTTCAGCTATCAGCCAAAGCCCGGTGAAGGTCATCTAAGCGCTGAAAAATCAAGCAGAGAGTCTATGCCGGTTCGCCCTGGTGGTAGTAGCCACCGGTATTACGTGAGTGCTGAAACTCGTCTCAATGCCAACGGCGAACCGAAAGAGATTGAGTTTTTCCGCTCACGGAAAATTCCCGATGATGATATGTTGTTTGCGCTTGGTAAAAGTACAGAAACAACAGACATGAAACGCTGGAAGCATTCAATAATCGGGCTTATCTCCGCGTTACCACTGCTCTTGGGAATGCACATGTATCTCAATCAGGGTGGTGAGGAAGTAATAAAATCAGTTGAGTTGAACGCCAGTTCAACATCAGTGCAACTACAAGCCATCACAGTGGAAGAACCGGGCACCATGTTTGAGATGAATGCTGTGGTTAACAAACTGAACGCTAACAAGTGGCTGGGGGTTAACTTCTGGCTTGAAAATAGTGATGGCGAGGCGGCTTACGCAAAGTATTTGGAGTATTGGCGTGAGACCGGGAGAGACAGCGATGGACCGTGGGATGAAAGTAAACGTGGCTTTCGCTGGCACGTGCGCGTCGATGAACCGGATACTTACAAGGCGCTGGTTTCGGTAGAACCCGGTTCAACACAGGCTTCTTCCGGCTTTAGATTGACAACTGAGCCCAATCGATCCTCTACAACTCCGTTTATAATAGCCGCAGTATTTAGTTTTCTAATGATCATGCTTTGTCGCTCGAAAATTAAATCTATTGGGGCAGTTGCCGCATCGATAGCGGTCAAGGTTAAGAGACGCTTTGATCCCGCAGGTAAACCCAAAAGAGATATCCAGGAGCAAATGTCATGAAGCAGCTGCACTACCCGTTGCTGGCATTATTGATTGCAGCTATTGTCGGGGTGCCGAGCTGGTATGCAGTGCGTGGCGGAAGTGCTGAATCAGTACCCGGTACCGGTGCCAATGCAGTGTTGCGCTCAAAAGACGGTCGGGCTTATGTGGGTGGCGGGCCACGGGCTGGTAAGTAGTACTTCCCCAACCAGTAACCAAGCCAATAACCAGAACCAACAACCAAGCCGATAACCAGAACCGATCAAACATCGACTAACAAGTAACCGAATATACTAAGTGGAGAATAAAATTGAACTTTAAAAAGTTACCAGCAGGTACTTTGCCAGCGATCCTGATTGCTATTTTGGTGAGTGACGTTGCACTGGCTCAACAAGGTGAATTATCAGGCTTTGCCACCGAGTTAGTCTCCACCATAGTCTATTCTGTGGTAGGCATTGTGATGGGGGTTATCGGGTTTAAAGTGGTTGACTGGCTAACGCCTGGAAATCTTGCGGAGGAAGTCGCCAATAAAGAAAACCGCGCACTCGCAGTTCTTGCCGGATCAATGATGCTTGGCGTCTGTATCATTATTGCAGCTGTGCTGGTGAGCTAAGACGGATTGTTGATCGAAACTTATTCGTATTATAAACGGTAGCAAGGGAGCTTGAGTTCTGAGGGCACAACACATTCGCACGATAGTGTTCGTGTAATCAGTGACAATCAGTTTGTGCTGCTGGCGGGTTCGGTATTTATTATCGCGGCCTGTAGTCTGATTTATGAGCTGTTGATAAGCAGCCTGTCTACTTATCTGCTTGGTTCAAGCGTTATACATTACTCCCTGACGATCGGGCTGTTTCTGTTTTTTATGGGGGTCGGTGCCTGGCTGGCACAGTCAGTTGACAGTCGGCTCATTCCAGTATTTGTCAGTATAGAGATAGCCATCGGTGCACTTGGTGGTATCTCAGCACTGCTACTGTTTTTCGTCTACGCCAATACTTTGTATTACTACCCGGCGATGATTGTTGTTATTGGTGGTATCGGTATTCTGGTAGGTATGGAATTGCCAATCTTAACCCGCATTCTTGAGACCAGAAGCGGTTTGAGGCGCGGCATTAGTCAGGTGCTGACTTTTGATTATATTGGTGCGCTGGCGGCTTCACTATTGTTTCCGTTTGTTTTACTGCCCTATTTTGGTCACCTGATTACAGCAGTATTTGTTGGCCTTGTTAATCTGGTTGTGGCACTTGTTGTTGCCTGGTCGTTTCGAAAGCAGCTCTATGAGTGGCGTGGCTGGTTTGTGGCTGGTATTGGCGCTGCGCTGGCACTATTGGTTGCCTGCTTTGTTTGGATAAAGCCCGCGCAGGTTATGATCGAATCCGCTCTCTATGAAGATCCGGTTATTGAAACACGTCAGACAAGGTATCAGAAAATTGTGGTGACACAGCGAGGTGATGACCTGCGTTTATACCTTGACGGGAATCTGCAGTTTTCATCAATAGATGAGTATCGGTATCACGAAGTGCTTGTGCATTTGCCGGCGGTTTTTGCAGGCCGGCTTAACCGGGCACTGGTGATAGGGGGTGGTGACGGTCTGGCTGCACGCGAGCTGTTAAAGTACGACAGTATTGAATCTATAGATGTGATTGATCTGGATGACGGGGTTACGACGCTCGCCACCGAGCAGCCTTTGATTGCTGCGTTGAATAATAATTCACTTATAAATAGTCGTGTGACCGTCTACAACCAAGATGCATGGAGCTGGCTTGCTGAGACCGGTGACTTGTATGATCTGGTGGTGATAGATTTACCTGATCCTGAAAGTGAAGATGTGGCGAAGTTATATAGCGTTGCGTTTTATCAGCGTGTTGCACGCAGATTGTCAGCAGGCGGTGTGGTAATTACCCAGGCAACCTCACCCTGGTTTGCGCGCCGCGCTTTCTGGAGTATTGGCGGCACGCTTGATGTTGTATTTGAGAGTGTTAAGCCTGCCACTGCCTACATCCCGTCATTCGGTCTGTGGGGCTTTTTTGTTGCAGCCAACCATAGCCTTGATAAGACGGTACGTTCCAGTGTGAATGGCAGGTATTTTAGTGATCAGTCACTACATGAAGTATTGCGATTACCATCGGATCTGCCACAGCTTGAGGTTGAAGTGAATCGGAACCATTCACTGCCGGTGATTGAATATTATCGTGAAGGCTGGGAGTCTCTAAATCTCGCCATCATGCCCGTGGGTGCTTCCGGTCAATCGGCTAAGTAGTTATGGGTAATTTCTACCGGTTAGCTATGGGTATTGATTACCCGGTTGCTATGGGTATTGATTAGATGGGTAACACTGCTTTATTCACGCCGCTGAATTTTGACGCACTGCCACAGTGTTTTCCAAGCCCCTTTGATGTACTTCCTCATGCAGTGGCACAGTATGCTGCCGAATCTTTAAAGACGCGGCTTCAAGCTCTTTGCCCGAAGCAGCATCAGTTTGATGCAGCTGATGGCGGAAAAATATTTGGTGTTCTGGTAGTCAAAGATGCATCTGGGAGCATGGGTTATCTTGCAGCTTATTCCGGCATGCTGGGTGGACAATGGTTTGTAGACGGGTTTGTGCCACCGGTATTTGATGTGGCTGAACGAGAAGTACTGCTTGTCAGGGCAGAGCAAGAGATTGCTGCGCTCACCAGCAGGATTCAGCAGATCGAAGCTGACCCGGGCTATCATGCATCCCTTGCCGATGTTCAGAACAACCAAACTGAATCAGATCAACAACTGGCAGCCTTGCTTCACGCACAAAAGGAACGCAAGCGACACCGTCATGCACTGAGGCAAAACGAGTCACTTGCTAAACAACAGTTAGATCTGTTGGCGGATCAAAGTCGCAAGGATAAGTTTGCGCTTAAAGCCGTGAAAAATGACTTGCAGTTAAAGTATGAGCGGTTTGCAGCACCGCTAAAAAAGTATCAGGATCAATTAACATTATTGAAAAAACAAAGAAAAAAAATGTCAGGTAAGCTGCAGAAACAAGTTTTTGAAGGCTATGAAATTACCGGGCCTGAAGGCACGGTAAAGCCCCTCAGTCAATTCTTTAAAGACGGCCTGCCGCCATCCGGTGCAGGGGACTGTGCTGCAACCAAGCTCATTCAATACGCAAATAAGAATGCGTATGTGCCAGTAGCGCTAGCAGAATTCTGGTGGGGTGCAGCACCTGCTGCGGCATTGAGAGTGCACGGGCGCTATTATCCGTCCTGTCGCAGCAGATGTCGCAAGATTCTGCCGTTTATGCTCCAGGGTTTACATGTGACAGTGCCGTTGCATGAACAGCCGGTCGACTTTTCGTCTGAGGTTCCGCTGACCCTGTATGAAGATGAAGATATTGTGGTGGTTGATAAACCAGCCGGTCTGTTATCAGTGCCTGGCAAAGTTCTCACAGATTCGGTGGAAGAAAGATTAAGAGCACGCTATCCGGAAGTTACCGGTGTGATGTTATTACACCGACTCGATCAGGCCACCTCGGGAGTGATGATTGCCGCACGAAACGCAAGCGCCTATAAACATCTGCAGCATCAGTTTCAGGATAGAACGGTCAGTAAGCAATACATCGCGGTTTTGGACGGGGTACTTAAGCAGGAACAGGGGGAGGTCACTTTGCCGTTGCGAATCGATATCTATGATCGACCCAGGCAGATTGTTTGTCGGGAGCGTGGTAAACCGTCTCTCACAAAATATTCGGTAATCTCCAGCGATGGAAAAACCACAAGAGTCGCGTTTTTCCCGCATACCGGCCGCACGCACCAACTGCGGGTGCACGCGGCACACCCTGATGGTTTAGACTGCCCGATCGTCGGTGATGAGTTATACGGTCGCACCGCTGAGCGCCTGCATTTGCATGCCGCTGAATTAACGGTTACGCATCCTGTGACGAATGTCAGAATGACTTTCTGTTCAGAGGTTGGTTTTTGAAGTCTATGACTACATTCCATGAACAATCACCAGTGCGCTTTAATGATTCGCTGGAAGCAGAAACAGATGTTGTAGTCATTGGTGGCGGTATCATCGGTGTGTGTACCGCATACTATCTTGCCCGCCTTGGGCAGCGGGTGATGCTGTGTGAGAAAGGTGTGATAGCGGGCGAACAGTCTTCCAGAAACTGGGGTTGGGTTCGTCAGCACGGCAGAGATGAGGCGGAACTCCCCATTATGATGGAGTCAATTCGACTTTGGCAGGGTATGGCTGCTGAGATTGGTGAAGATGTCGGCTTTCGTCAGAGCGGTGTACTTTATCTTGCCAGTACCAAAGAAAAGCTCGCAAAGCGTGAAGCCTGGATTGAACTGGCCAGTCGATATCAGTTGCACAGCAAACTGTTAACCGCGGCTGATGTTGCCTATGCCACCGGCACACCGGAGGGTCAATGGTGTGGTGGTGTGCAGACTGAAACTGACGGTCGTGCAGAACCCTGGGTAGCTGTACCGGCTATCGCGCGTGCGGCATTAAGGCACGGCGTAAAGATAAAAGAACATTGTGCGGTGCGAAGTGTTGAAACGACTAATGGAAACGTAAGCAGTGTTGTTACCGAGCACGGCACAGTCAAGTGTGGTCGTGTTGTGCTTGCCGGTGGCGCATGGTCATCGTTGTTTGCAGGTAATATCGGTATTCGACTCCCACAATTGTGTGTGCGATCCACTGTCGTTAAAACCTCAGCGTCAAGAGATTTCTTCACCGGTAATGCGGCTGATGAGAACCTTGCATTCAGGCGTCGTGAAGATAAAGCTTATTCCCTCGCATTAACCGATCGCATTGAACACCTTATAGGGCCAAATACTTTTAAGTATTTTGCGCCGTTTAGTACAGCCATTAAGCTTGACTGGACTCAGTACCGGCTAAAGTCCGGAATGCCGCAAGGTTTTCCTGACGCATGGCGTATCGAACGCCATTGGTCTGCTGATGCGATATCACCGTTCGAAAAAATGCGGGTGTTGAACCCTGAGCCAAACAGAAAATCCGTTGCCAGAGTTATGGATCTTGCGCTGCGAAAACTGCCGGGCCTAAAAGATTCTGTTGCCGAGCGGAGTTGGGCGGGAATGATTGATTCAATGCCGGATATCGTGCCGGTCATTGATACGTTTGATTCCGATGATCCAGCTGGCCCGGCGGGGCTGACTATTGCCACGGGGTTTAGTGGTCACGGATTTGGAATCGGGCCTGCAGCTGGTAAGGTTGTCGCGGATCTTACCTGTGGCCGGCCATTTCCGTATGATCTGGATAGATTCAGGTTTAACCGGTTTAGCGATGGCTCACCAATCAGGCTCGGGCCAGTATTCTGAATATTAATCCTGTATTTTATATATTGGTGATTTATCGATTAGAGTTATAAGTATGCAAGTATCCCTACGACGCTGTTTTCTACTTTTTGTATACAATCTGTTTTTTATATCAGACGCTTTTTCTAAAGAATTGAAAATAGAATGGAGTGGTAGTGGTGAAGTGCGCGAGGTACTTGAGTCTGATGGCGCACTTACCGACAGTGTAGCGTTCATTAACGAGAACTTTCAGTTCGAAAGACCGCTCACATTGCAGATGGGTGCACAAGATGGGCCTCTCTATGACCCGAATGCTGATGTTATTCAAATACCGTATGAGTTCTACCTTCAGGTTGTACGGTTATTCGAAGAGATAGTACCCGACGATGAGAATCTGCAGCGGGAATACACTATTGATTCGGTACTGCATGCGCTGTTTCATGAGGTTGGTCATGCAATGGTTGATCAGTTTGAAATTCCAGTGCTTGGCAGAGAGGAAGATGCGGTAGATGCGCTGGCCAGTGTGCTATTGATCGAGCACTACGACAATGGTGCTGATATGGCTATTAATGCAGCAGAATTGTTTGCACTGGAAAGTGAAGATCGAGGCTCGTTGCAGGAGGAAGATTTCTGGGACGAGCACAGTCTTGATGAACAACGATTTTACACAACACTGTGTCATGTTTACGGAAGCGACCCTGATCGTTATCAGGCGCTTCTGGATGATGCGGGATTTTCAGACGAGCGTGCTGACGGTTGCATTTATGAGTACCAGAAGCTTGTAGATGACTGGGATACGCTACTGGAACCGGCCCGTAGATAAACCGGGCTGCAATAGACAGGGGAATATACTTTGGCGTACGGCTACGTGATAGCGCAAATTGATGTAACAGATCCTGCGAGCTATGCGGACTACGTTAAGCAGGTGCTGGCGACGATTGAGGTTTATGGTGGTGAGTTTTTGGTTCGTGGTGGCAAGTCAGAGAGCTTTGAGGGCACTCCACCTGGGGAACGGAATGTGGTAATCCGGTTTCCAACTTATCAGGCCGCTCAAAACTGGTATCACTCAGATGAATATGCACCGGTGAAAAAAATGCGCATGGCCGCATCTAACAGTGTGCAAACCATTGTCGAGGGAATTGAATAAAGCGTTGGCTGCAATTTAACACGACGAAGCACGTTGGCCACGTCGTGACAATGCCAGCGCTATTAGAATAATGATTAGTGCCAGGTAAGCATTGGCAGTTAATCTTTCGCCGAGTAGTAGCGTGCCGAACAGCACGCCAAATAGCGGCACCATGAAGTTGATCTGGCTCAGAAAGGTTGCACCACAACGATCAATAATTGTCAGGATTATTAAAGTGGCAATTGCGGTAGAACCTATTGCTAACATCATCACTGCACTGAGCGATTTACTGCCAATAGCATGATCCCATGGTTGATCAATAATGAGGCTTGCCGGCAATAACAGTATTGTTGAGGCAAGCATTAAGGCTGTAACCATTGAATATTTGGGTAGGGTGGTCAGCTTTCGAGTGATAATTGCGTTCAACGCATAGCTGATTGCAGCCAATAGAATCGCCAATTGTCGGAACAGTTCATCGCCAATTTGGTTTAGACTGCCAGGTCCCATCAGCACGACAATACCTGCAAAACCGAGCAGAACGCCTGCCATTTTCCAGCGATTGATTCTTTCGTCGTCAGTCAGGAACTGCGCCAGTAATATGGTAGATAGCGGCATGACAGCCATGAAGATTGCGGCCAAACCTGCGTCTACTTTTACCTGGCCCCAGCTTACCAGTGCAAACGGTAGTGCATTACCAAACAAACCGGATAAAAATATAAAGATCCAGATGTAGCCAATCGGCGGAAGTTTCTGCCCCGCAAACTGCTTGATGGGATACATGATTAACAGTGCTATCAATAGTCGGAAGGCCGCTACTGACAACGGCGGTATTTCCCGTACGCTGATATTGGTGAAGATAAAACTCAGACCGAATATTGCGGCAAGCGATATGAGCAGAGCATAGTCTTTAAAGGCTGGAGTCTGGTTTTGCAAGGAGATGCATCAGTATTGGTAATAAGGCCGGGGTTGATTGTTGTATTACCCGTATAAATGCGACCAGCCACGATAGGCTGTCAGATGATCGGCAATATTGTGTACCCTGATGATATCGACTCCCTGTTGGCAAAGTTGCATAGAAGCGCCAATTGTTGCCTGATCGCGCCCGTGAATATCCTCTGATATAAATTGTTTAAGAAATGACTTTCTGGAGTGACCAATCAAAAGCCTCACACCATGTTGACGGAACTGACCTGCGGCCTGCAACAGTTTTAATGACTGAAGCGGGTCTTTGCCAAACCCGATTCCGGGATCGAAGATAATGTTATCGAGCGAAATACCCGCCTTACTCCATTGATTCAATTTTAACTCAAGCCACACGATGACCTCCTGCACTGGATCAGCCTGCAAAATCTGTTTTGGATCAGCCGGTACGCTGACGCTGTGCATTGCAATCCACTGACAGTTATTTTCTGCTGCGAGTTCTATCATTGCCGGATCACTCAGGCCTGATACGTCGTTAATGTAATCTACGCCTGAGTCGATGGATTTGGCCGCGGTGTCTGCGTGCCTGGTATCTACGCTTATAAAGGGTCGTGCAAAGTTGTTGCGATTGGTGTTTGTTATGTGTTGAACGAACAGCCCTATGCGTTGCCATTCTTGTTCAGGATCAATGTGTTCAGCTCCCGGGCGAGTAGACTCACCGCCAATGTCGAGAATAGATGCACCGTGTTCTGCCATCTGCAAAGCGGTATTCGTTAGTGCATTCGTTTCAAAGTTAACCCCGCCATCTGAAAATGAATCTGGCGTTGCGTTCAATATGCCCATCCACAGCGGGATATGGTGCGGTAACTCCGATGACCATTGCAGCAGCGTTTTGTCTCCGCGGCCGGGTATTGTCAGTGAAGGTGAAAGTGAGATTAACGGTGTTAATACAAAGTGGCGAAGGTGCAGGCCAACGTGCGGGATAGTAAGCGATTCAGTGCTGATTTCGTCGTTGTGCCAGAGCAGTATGTCGATATCAATAGGGCGTGGTGCCCAGCGCTCTGACACATCTCTTTTCATTGTTGTCTGGATGGTTTGGATTTTATCCAGCACCTGCTGTGGCTCGTGTTCGGTGGAAATTTCGATGGCCATATTCAGATACGGCTTGTTCCACTCCCACGACGCGTCCGGTGGTAGCAAAGCCGGTGTTTCAATCACCGGTGAACAACGCACACAGCGTACCCCGTGTTGTTCGAGCTGGAAGATCGCATCGTGCAGGTTCTGCCTGCGGTCACCGAGGTTGGATCCAAGTCCGAGATAAATAGCCATACGATAATTCTTATACCGGGAATGGGTTGTTAAAGGTACAGGTGGTCAGCAGGAAATAAACGGTATTGCATAGATAGGTTACCATTGTATTTATAGCGGCAAGCAAAAAACGGATCTGCGCGTGAAAAGCGAACTCAACCGGCAATGGATACTGGCTGAAAGGCCTGAAGGTTTATTCAGTGAAGATAACTTCACCTATCAGGAAGCGATCATCCGGCCATTGCAGAATGAACAGTTTCTGGTTGAGGTGTTTTATCTTTCACTTGATCCGACGCAGCGCATGTGGGCAGCAACAGATACCTACCTGCCGGCCGTTGAAATTGGTGAGGTCATGCGATGTCTCGGTATGGGGGTTGTCGTCAAGAGCCGTAATCCCGCCTTTCAGGAAGGTGATATTGTACAAGGTATGACCGGTTGGCAGAGTCATGTCGTCACCGACGGGCGCAGCTTTTCGCAGGTACCTGCGAACAGTGGTCTGCCCTTATCGGTCTATCTGGGGCCGTTGGGCATGACAGGAATTACCGCATACTTCGGGCTGCTTGATATCGGCAAGCCTGAGGCCGGTGAAACTTTGCTTGTTACCGGCGCCGCCGGTGCGGTTGGTTCTATCGCTTGTCAGATAGGCAAAATCAAAGGCATGAAAGTTGTCGGCCTGGCGGGTTCGGATGACAAGTGTCAATGGCTTGAAAAAGAACTCGGTATTGATACGGCGGTGAACTATCGTGATGCGAATGTCTGGCAGCAATTGCAGCAAGCCTGTCCTGACGGAGTTGATATTGTCTTTGAAAATGTCGGTGGCAAAGCGCTTGATATGGGACTGGGCTTGATCAACGTCGGCGCGCGTGTGGCGCTCTGTGGGTATATTGCAGGCTACACCGAGGCGCAGAATCCAGGCTCGCATAACCTGCCGATGCTGATCTCCAAGCGGGCAAAGATTGAGGGTTTTCTGGTGCTCGACTATGTACACAAAAGCCGCGAAGCGCTGACCGACCTCGGTAAATGGCTGATGGATGGCCGACTGAAATATCGTATGGATATTGAAACAGGGTTTAAAGAATTGCCAACGGCGATAAATAAACTGTTCAGCGGCGAAAATAATGGCAAACTTCTCATGCAGATAAACAAGTTGCCCGAGTCACCGTAATCAACCGTCGTCGTGATCCAGCGTCGCTGTAGTAAGGTTGCGTAGTGAATCGCATCGGGTAGCTACCAACCACCTGGAGCGAAAAATGTCTCAACTCAGTACCGTCTTCGGTCGTCCAATTCCAGCGCTAAGCCTGGCTGTAAGTATTGTGTTCGGCTGTGGTGTCAGCGGCTATGCGAGTGCCGAAGAATTCCGCATGACGATCATGCACACCAACGATACCCACTCACATCATGAAGCCCAGGGCCGCAGTGGTGACGGTGGTGCTGCGCGTCAGGCAGCAGTGGTAAACGATATACGTGCAGAGGTAGAGAACTCAGTGCTGCTTGATGCAGGTGATCGCTTTACCGGCACGTTGTTCCATAAATACTATGCCGGTGAAGACAACATAAAAGTCATGAATGCACTTGGTTACGATGCCATGGCACTTGGCAACCATGAATTCGATAATGGCCTTGGTGTGCTTGAACGCTTTGTCACCAATGTGAACTTTCCGGTACTATCAGCCAATACAGATTTCGGTACGCTGGAAACCCTGGCAACCGCAATACCCGGCTCTACCGTGCTCGATGTCGGTGGTGAAAAAGTCGGTGTGATTGGTCTGGTGACTTCAGAAACACCGGAAATAACCATCAACTTTGCCAATAAAGATCAGATCACCTGGTCTGATGACTACGCAGGTGCCGTTAACCGCGAAGTTGAAAACCTGAAGGCCGAAGGCGTCAACAAAATCATTCTGGTCACCCATATCGGTTTGGGTTTTGATAAACAAGTCGCCTCACAAACAACTGATATCGACGTCATTGTTGGTGGTCACAGTCACTCGGTTGTGAGCAGTGTTTATAAAGAAGGTGGTGACACTAAGTATCCGTTGCAGGTTGAGAACGCCAACGGTGATCCGGTGTATATCGTACAAGCCGGTGACCGTGATCGATATCTTGGTCGTTTGAATCTGCGTTTTGATGAAGAGGGCATGGTTACCAGAGCGCGTGGTGATCTAATTCTGTTGAGCAAGCACATCACGCCAGAGCCTATTGTGAATGCGATGGTAGAAGAGCTTGCCGAGCCAATAAATGAGTTAAAAAATACGGCAGTTGCACTGGATGATGGTACCGCTGTTGTCAGCAATCAGCTAATGACCAACAAAACCTGTCGTGGTGGTGAATGCCTGATCGGTAATCTTCTTGCCGATGCAATCCGCGATGAAACCGGTAGTGATTTCGCCATTACCAACGGTGGTGGTATTCGCGCAGATATTGATGAAGGTGAAGTAACCGTCGGTGAAGTACTTACCGTGCTTCCGTTTGGCAATACCATTGCCACCTTAAAGCTCACCGGTGCACAGATAGCCGAATCACTCGAGCATGGAGTAGGGCGTGTAGGGGGTAAAGGTGGCACCGGTCGTTTCCCCCAGGTATCAGGCTTACGTTATGAGTTTGACTCCTCACTTGAGCCCGGTTCCCGGCTCAAACGGGTAGAAGTTTCAGACGGCAGTGGTGGCTATGCACCCATAGATGAAGCCAAAGTCTATTCAGTGGCCACAAACAACTTCATGCGAACCGGTGGTGACGGTTATGAGATTTTTGCAGATGACGCGGTTGACCCGTATGACTACGGGCGCCCGCTTGAAGAGGCTTTGATTGATTATATGATCAGGACTCATCCGGTCACGGTAGTTAAAGACGGCCGTATTCTCGGTCAGTAGAAAGGTCATGGTGCCGGAGAGTAAATCTTCGGCACTTTTGGGCGATGATGGTTGCTGTAAATGTGCTCAGCCTGGATAGTAACCAATCAGACTGCTGGTGCAGAATATGAAATTGCTCTAAACGCTCACCGCAATGGGGGTGTTGTAAAACTTCAAACCAATGTCACCCTCCCACTTGTGGCACTACTGTCCGGAATAATTTCAAAAGGCGAACTCTCTCTGGAATCGCCTGCGTTTATCCCGCTCCTCCTTGCGCTTTCGATACTCAGACTCGTTGATCTCTGGCCTTGAAAATATATCGTGCCGAAACAGGGTTAGCACCATTTTAAGTGTGATATGTGGCGAGTATTTCTGTCGGTATTTTGAGGCCAATAGATAGGTAATGATGGCGCAGTAGATTTGAATTTTTACTGCGTTTTCTGTACGGCCTAGAAACTTCTTAATTTTCAGATTTTGCTTCATCCATTTAAAAAATAACTCTATATTCCAACGCTGCTTGTACAGAGCGCTAATCTGGCGCGCCGTTCGTGTCTTGTCGTTAGTCACCAGCACTATTGGGGTGTCCTTACCTGGCCTAGCTACTACTATTCTTCTCAACGATTTACCGTAGTATGCGTTGACTGAGCCACCGCTACCTCGGTTGCTTGTGAACTCAATCGTTGTGTCTTCCAGAATTACATTCCTGTCGGCCTCTTTTATTACCCGTTCTTTAACGACTTTTACACCTGCATTCCTCTTTAATCGGGTAACAAATAATGAACCCGCTTGATGCAGTTTAAACCACCAGCTGTAGTCATAATAGCCTTTATCAAAGACATAGGTAGCTCCTCTTTCGGGATTGATGATCTCCTTTGCAACTTTCAAATCGGGCACGTTAGAGCAAGTGATTTTGGCATCGACCGGTAGTTGTGCATTCGGTGAAATCACCATATGCACATTTAGTCCTTCAACCCGCTGAGTTCTGGTTTCCTTTGCCCATTCGTACCCGAGCCCTTTGAGTGGAATTGGGCTTGAATCGAGCAAATACAATTGTTTCTTTAACTCTCTACGCACCTTTCGGTGTGCCCCACTGAGTAGCTCTGAACACATTGACTCAAACAACCCACAGTCGCGATTTACATTCGCGTCTGATAGCGTTGAGCGCTTCATCTCACTAACGCCAAGATGGTAGTGATGACGAGCCTGCGCATTAAAAGCAGTTTCCAATTCTCGCAGACTTTTTACACCGCTCAATTGCGCAAAAACCATTGATACCAAGTGGCTCCAGCTATCGTAGCCCTTGCAATGCTTGTCGCTTTCGTGCTGTTCGACCAGTCGGCTAAACGGTCCCTTGGGCAGCGCTGCCAGGAGCTCGCCAAATCGGCTGGATCGGTACATTGTCTTAGCCTTTGATATTAAGTCTCCGACTAAGGATACACCACGAATATGCGGCAATTGCAGCGCCAGAGGACGCTGCCAAGATTTTATTCCGGACAGTAGTGCCACTTGTGGGAGGGTCGGGCGCGGTAGCGACCGGGGAGGGAAAGTTTGCACTGACAATTCGAAGACGCTTCTTCCTTAACGACACCCTCCAATGGGGGTGGGCATGGTGAATACCGGGGCCTGGCTTATTCAGTTCAAAAAAACTATTAATGCACACTTTCTCTCAGCGGCTTCTCTAAATACAGTAAGTACATCTCTAAAGTAACCGGCTATGTAGTCAATTGCAGCTTTATCTCGGGACCAAATAATCGAAGGGTATATTTCATTTTCATCCAACATTTTCACATCAAACATTGAGCGAAATTTGCTTTCATCTATTTCTTTCAATGCTTCATATGTTTCTTTTACTATTTTAGGTGCTAAGCCACGCGCGGAACCATAACCTACGTCGACTTCACCAATTGGTTCGCCGCCCATAACTACATTTGCAAGTGGTGGTTCCCCCTCCCATTGAGAACCGGTTAAAGTAAAGTGTATGGCAGCCCATGCTTTGTCAATATAGACTATATTTTCTTCCCTTTGTTCATACAAGAATGTTTCAATAGATTCAGGTGCCTTATGTAGCATATTTAATTCAGCAGCAGAAACGATCAAGTAGTTTCCGACCATGGACATAATTGATGCTCCGTTTTTAGTGCGGTCTATAAATAGCTAGTGCTGCTATGAGCGGCACATTTTATGGCATGTAGCTTCTATTCGTTACGCGTATTATTCTAAAAAATGGCGGATTTATAAGTTGGTAAGCCTTACGTAACTAACGCTAGATTGAATACAAACACCATCAACACTCGAAAATCACAAGCATAATCCTATTACTTTTTCATCTCTCATTTTTACAATTTCACAATAGAATTCTGCACATTTTCTTGCGTGCTCAATACTAAAATATATAACGCCAAAAGTACCTACTTTATCGTGTAATAAGTGGTATGTTGATCGGATTATATTTGCCTGTTATTTCTGTACAGTGTACCTTATCTGTGCTCGCGGGAGGCTTTGGTTCATCAATGGGGCAGCGTATGTGTACCGCGAGCTTTTACTGGCCCTCTGTGCATTTGCGTCAGTAAGTACTAAGCACCGCACTGCGGGTAATCATCAGTCATCTCGATGGGCACGCCATTTTCAAGCACCTCGGCCGCTGCCCACAACGCTTTATCGCGTTCCCGCTGTCGAATTCTTAAAAGGTCCCACTTCACCTCTTTATACACATAGTCCTTGTTATTCTGATATTCAACGAAGGGACGTAGTCTTGATCGGTGCTTCACCTCGTTAAGTAACAAGAGATTTCGATCATCTACACGAATTATCGCACCGGTAGAGAAATCATCCCCATACTCCCGGTAATTCTCAATCACATCATAAGCTATCGCCCACTGAGCAGCGTACTCCTCAAATGCCCAGACATATTCAAATTTTTCTTCTATTTCAGCCACAGTGGCACCATTTTCCAGCAACCGCTTGGCCTCGGTCGCGTCTTCGGCCGTATACAGTTCAATAGGAGTGCGACGAATGAGTTTGACATCGGTGAATCGCGGATCTCCGATATCTATTAATCGTTTGTATTCTTCAAGTATTTCTTCATGTGTAACAACCGCCGGGTAGTGATCGATATACCCACCATATTCCCGGGTGAACATCGAAAGTTCTGATTTGGCAATAACCTCGGGATCACCGTCAGGCCCCGCTTGCTCCAGTTCCTGTTTATACCTGGCAATGTAGCGTTGTGTTTGCTCCGAGATTTCCAAACCCTTTTTACGGGCATCAAAGACGACCAGTGCGTTTTTTATCACCAGGTCCTTGATGCGGGTATCGGATATTGGCGGGCACCGGTTGGCCTTGCTCATGTGGTGTGAAAAACCCCTGAACAGAATCGGCCTGACAAGTTCACCGTTGATCGTAATAGTGCCGATAGAATCGACTGCCAGTACGGTATGTGCAGGAAATACCAGCGGTAGGAGGAGCGTAAACATCAGGGCCCGCATCACCCATGCAGTGGGTTCTGACTTCGATTTTCTTCTTATAGATATCATCTTCAGTTATCACCCCGTTAATTCAATTCGAAAAAATCAAGAGTGTCGTACAAACGATCTCTGACCACGGTATCTTCGTGAGTTTCAATCCATTCGGTGATATGGCTGAAGTTCCAGCCCTTGCGAGAGGGCTTGCCATGGGTCTCTTGCCAGACATCCAGTTGGTCGTGCGGGAAGGCATCCGTGGCGTCATGGAATACATCTAACATATCATGCCATTTCTCAGTTGTACTCCCCAACGAGAAGAGGGTGTTAGCAAACTCCCGGTCTTCGTCTTGCAAATTGTCGTTGTTCATTACTAACATTTCGTGCTTCTGCAAGATAAACCAAATCGCGTGCTTAACAAACCGGGCATCACTATCTGCAGACAGTGGCATCGGTTTTAGCAGGGTAAGCCCCTTCTCCAGTTCTACCAGGCCCTCGTCTATCTTGTAGGCGTTCATTAGGTACTGAATACGGCTCTGCAGCGCATCAAGATCGGCAATCATTGATTCGGGCGTAGCGATGGTTTTGCCAAGCTCTTCAATTCGGGATTTTACCGCAGCGACAATTTTTGCCCCGAGTGGCGAATCAATCTGCTCTGCCACGTACAGCGCGTTGCAACGCGGGTAGGTTTGCTTAAATCCCTTTTCATGATATTTGCCGGTAATTGGCTTTGCAGACAATATTGTGGGGTCTGAAAGCGGCAACAGTAGTTCGACAAGTTCCAGATTTTGTTGATGAATGGCGTCCATCAACGGTGTCCAGCCATAAGAGTCGCCAATATTCGCGTCTGCATTTCTGGCAATAAGGTTATTCAGCAACTCAAAGTCTTCGATGGTTACCGCATACGACATCAGGGTGGGTATGTTGCCTGGATAAGACAATTGTTGATCAATATGGACGCCGTGGTCGAGTAGCTGGTAGAGAACGTCGTGATTTTTATAATAAACAGATCGTGTAAGCGTTGCCCATGGGCCATTTTTTGATGCCTTGGGGTCTGCCCCTTTCTCCAGCAAACGGGTAACTGCATCATTGTTCTGTTTTCGAATCGCTACTTCGAGTGCGGTTTCCTCGTAGGCGCCGGCGACGTAGACGTATTCGTCAATGCTGCCATCTTGTTTTTCCAATTCAGATTGAAAGCGATCTGTTTCATCTTTTAGGAGTGCTTCGATCAGCGCGACGGCACTGTTACGGGGTTGATAAGGGTGGATAACAAGTTGTGAAATTACAGAGTTATCATGAGAAATCATCAACGAGGCATCTGTCAGAAGTTTGCTAACAGCTGTGTAGTCCTTTCTGCCAAACGCCAATTCTATATTATCTTCAAACGCATACTTTTGACCAAATTGCATACCACCCATGATACTTAAGAAGGGGTCGCTATTTTGGTCGACGATCCTTTTTACGTCTATCATGTTTTCGGCTAGCTGGCGCTGGTAGTTTTCTTCCTCTCCTGCTGGAATGGTAAATGTGACTGTTTCATCGCTCGATGAAGAGCAGGGTGTTTCACAGTTATCTACCTGGTCCGCGAAAAGCCCTGTTGCAAGCACATAGAGCAACAGGCTAAATATGTATTTGAAGTTATTATTCATATGGCTGTTGGTTTATGATTTGAGTATTTTAATTGATGGCTGACATAGTGTAAGCGAATAGACGTTCGTCGCCAAAAGGTTCAATTTATTTGTGTGGATCAACAGTTTTTTTGTGGCACAGGTGAGGTTGGTACTTCCATGTACCAGAACTCTGCCATATCCGTAGGCCAGCTTTACTGGCGTACTGTCAGTTCCAAAGTTCCACTGTCGTCATAAACGCTTTCCGCGCGTAGCCAGATTTCGCCATTGTCAAGAACGGTAAATTGATCACTGCTGGTAACTGAGGTAGTGGAATTAGAGTCTCTTACCACTGTTTCATTCTCGTTTTCACCAAACCGCTGCAGTAACTCTACATTGTAACCGGTATAGGCTTCGCTGGACTGCATAGACGCATCCAGAGTGTACTCTCCGGCATCAAGGTTCAACTGAATCCAGCGATAGTCTTCAGTACTATTCATGTCGTTTAGTGTTAATGACACTGTTGTATCCAGACTGGCTCTGGTTGTCGGTGGGCAATCTGTGAAGCGAGGAGATGGCACACTCGCCCCATTGGGGAAGATACCCATCACATAGTTCATCGTGTAGCTATAAGAGGGTTCTACCTGGAGCGTCATTGTAGTCGGGTTTAGTATTTCAAGGTATTCATAGGTACGCTCATCAAAGCCCTGAGTGCCCGAAGTCACCAACGTCTCGTCATCATTGGAGGTCTGCCCGAGCGATTTTACCCTTACACCGTGGGATCCCCGTTCTCTTGAAGCCATCCAGCTGTCCAAAACCAAATGATAATTGCCTGGTTCTAAATTGACTCGCCAGATATCGGAACTAAGCGTGGCACTGTCTTCAGACAGCTGCCCTTGCACCAACTGCCCGGTTGCTATGGTCGTAGGTGTGGTTACATCATTAGTTGCCTGCGCCGATGTGATTTCTGCACTACCGCATTCAGCAAGGTTAAACTGTGGCGGACCGAAGGCAGCTGTGCTTCCGGTTTGAGTATTACTCTGGTCGTCTGTGTTCGAATTTTCTCCGTTACCCGTGGTATCGGTAGTATCTTCTGTCTGAGCACCTGCATCATCTTCCGGGGTGTTGTTTGTGCTTGAATCAGATGAGCAGGATGCGTTGAAGAGCATGAAGGCCGCAACAAACGCCGGAGTGAAATTCTTGCTAATAATCATAGTCGTAATTCCTGTTTAAAACATTTTAGTGCGTGTTAAACGAGGCGTACTAAGCGACTAATGATGGGTTGTGCCTACTCCCTGAGTTGTTGTTTCAAAACTCCCCCTGAAAGGGTTTTCTGTTTAACTCGGTTTGGACGGAAATTAGCAAGGTTGTAATTTTTTTAGGTCAGTCCTAATTCGTGACAGGAACCAGTACTGAGCTTTACACACCCTTTGAATATCCATGAACATCACACCATTTTTCAGCCTTGAATAGCCTCTATTTCTTATTTGTACTACTCGCGATCTAGTCTAACCAATCAGTACGGTTTATTCTGTCCCCTAAAGTGATGACAAACATTCGTGTGCATTGTACGTATGTCTAAAAGTGTTCATAAATTCGAAACTGTTGCTGGCACATCTAAGCTGTCGGGCTTCGGATTGACCTATACGCATTTGATCATGCCTGTCAGATTTTGTGCGCTAGTTCTCTAAATTCTACACCTATGCAGGCAGTTGCTTTGCGTTACCACCCTGAACATAAACTCAATCGATGTGACGGAAGCAGAATGCAGTGTGGCGATCGACAACAAAAACTATGGTAGATAGTGTTGAACAGCCAAAAATAATGGCTACGATTGAGGCGGAAACTTCTGCATTCTTGAGCCGTAACGTTGATGCCCTTTGCGATTGCTGGGTGCAGGAACCTTATTTGCGGCATACAACCATACTGCCGTACTGTGGTGTGGTTCAGGTCACTGGTATCACCGCACTTCGAAATCACTTCTCATCCCACTTTCGCAACGAACCACCCCTGAAGATTGAGCATTCGGCAATCGTCAGAGACAACTGGCAATGTATCGTACGAGGCAGTATGGCCTGGGTGACCTTTGAACAACGGAGTACCTCGGGTTCTGCCGGGCATATGTCCGGTTTGCAGATGCACACTCGGATACTGGAAAAAGTGTCCGAGGGTTGGAAGCTGATATCGAGTACCGGTGTTCTGTCGAGACTGGACTTTTACGATTGCCCGAAAATTCATGTAGATGGCGATGCGAAGGTGCTGCAGATTGATGAGAGTAGTCAGATAATGGTTACAGCACACCCGGCCTTGAGGATATCCAGAGGCTTGCTTTGCGCATCCGTTCAGGAAGACCACGACAGATTAAGAAGCGCAATTCGGAACGCTCACAACGACATCAGTAATGGTCACGCGCATCTGCCGGTGCCACTAATTTTTGGCGATTCATCCGCAACATCGAGCTCATGTTGCTGGATAGCGATATTGGATATGAAGATCGTTGTTCTGATGGATGATACCAGGCTAATTGAATCTGCCATCGAAACAGCTGGTGAGATTTATGGTCTCAGTATGAAGCAAATGCGCGTTGCGGAGGAAATCGCTAAAGGCAAGAATTTGGCCTGCATCGCAGACACCCTCGAAGTGAGTACTAACACAGTTCGTACACATGTCAGGCGAATGTTTGATCGTGTCGGAGTGAACAATCAAAAAGAACTGTTGAACAGGCTATTAAGCGCACGAGCCCCGGCAATCGGCCTACATTACTAATTGCAAGTTCAAGTGGCCTGTGATCGTTGGCGAAGCTATTCCATGACAATCACCCGGCATTTTTTATTCCTGTCTTTGTTTTTATGTTTCGGCTTGACACAAGGGTAACAGGGAGAGCCTTCCCGTCAGGATTTTTCTGGCGGTCTCTGAACCCGTTGACCGGCTCTCATTAGTTGTAACAGTAGCACAACTGAATTTTGAGACTAGCCGGGCTGTAATTGCTTCTAGTCTGGCAGATCAGCACTGCACATCTTCATTTTTACCCTGTCTCCGCTGGTTTTCGGCACAGCTACGCTTGAGTTGTAGAAAACAGGTGTTGCCCTGAAACCATCTGAGCCAGTAGCAGGTAACAACCTCATTTGAACTAAATCACGCCTTTTCTGAACATACGGTTTGAACGTACGTTTGTTCTGCCAATAGACAACCATGCGTTATTTGGTGGGTGTCGAATATGCAGATGAAATCTTATTGAGAGCTGGTTTCAGATATCTGATTGGGTGACATGTGAAATCATACCTGAGGGAGTTCTGACTTGGAGTGTTTGGCGACATTGTCCTATCACCCTCAAGTCGAACAGGAAGTGTAAAAATATGGTCACGCAGGTGAAACCGCAATTTTCCAAGACACGGGATTCGATATACGATAGAGAATCTTTGATCAGGTGCTCTACTGGAGAGTTATTTGGTGATGGATTTGCTCGTCTGCCCGCACCGCCATTGCTAATGTTGGATAGCGTTAGTTGCTTGAATCCGTTTGGAGGTAAGTACAATCGCGGCTATGCAGAGGGAAATAAAGACATTCAGGCATGTGACTGGATCTTTAAAAGTCATTTTACCGATAGTCCTCTAATGCCTGGTTCCCTTTTGTTGGAAAGTATATGGCAACTGGCGGGCGTATACGTAGCCCATTTTGGGTACAAGGGGCAGTGTCGGGTTATCAATAGTGGAGAAGCAGAGTTCCAAAGAGAGATTGTTCCAGGTGATGAGTGTTGTGAATTGCATGTAAACACACATGTAAAAAGGATTAAGAGAGTTGGGGGAACAACGATATTAATCGCAGATGGACAGGCATGGTTTGAGGGAAAGTCTGTTTGTGAATGCAGAGAAATGCGCTTGTGTTTTTCATTAAAGCAGAAAGATTGTGTATAGCTACTATTCGTAGGGCTGAGACAGGCATGCAGCAAAAAGAAAATGAGATGTATTTCTTTTGCTCGGCATCATTGGTCTTGTAGTCAGTTGTAGAAGTAACGTCCAATGCTTAAGCCGTGCGTGCAGAGATATGCTGCATATCCTACTAGAGAGATAGGCAGGCTGCGTTTCCTCGGATGTTTAGTAGAAAAGTATGTCATGCTACTGGCGTGTAATCTCAAGCCGATCAATGACCAGCCTGCTCGAACCCCAGAAGGTTTCCGGGCCAAATTCGATTGCAGACATGCACCAATTGGTATTCAGCTCACGCACGTTATAAACCGATTGGTTGGCACGTGACCAGTTTACCGTCCAGTCTACAAAGCGCTTCCAGTTAAGCGTGCCACTGGTGTTTTCGTTAACGGCTGTGAACGCGATGTACTTATCATTCTGCGCAGGCTTTATCCACACATCCCACAGTTGATTGTCGATCAACACACCGGTTTCGGCTTTGGTGGTGCCTGGTGTTCTAATCGAAGGGTTGGCAATCCATACCATCATTTCGTATTCGCGATCGTCAACGTCAAAGTTGGGGCCGTTTATTTCGCAGTCGGTATGAAAAAATGATTCAAACGCCAGGTTGCGCTCAGCATTGCCTGTCTCAGTAAAGCTGTAGTCAATTCTGAACTCATCGAGATTGGAGATTGTCTCAGGCAGGCCAAGCTCTGCCTTCGTACCTGATACGTGTGCACCCAGTTTATTGCCATAAACAACTTGCGGGTAGGACTTCACGGCGAATTCATCGCCATCGGATTGTCCGAGCCAATCGTATTCGATGACAATTTCTGCGTTACCGTTGGCCAGACGGTCAACTGATACGGTTTGCTGCCAGTCATCGCGATACATTGCACGGGCATTCCAATCGTTGTTCAGTACCACGAATTGATCAAACTCGATGGTTGGAAAGCCGTTACCCGGATTAGGTGGTGCACCAATATTGTCGCGATCGGTGTATGGCTGAGCGGATAACGAACGAAGCGTGTTAAAGCTTACGTCTTCACTGGTTTCCATCCAGTTACCACCAGCGTCAAAGGCCTGGGTGCGCCACTTCAGGATACTGTCGTGAATTTGTACTGACGGCCTGAAGTAACAGGTAGCGACATCATCACAAGCGGCTTCTCCGGCGGTAAACTGTTGAGAGATTCTGTCGCCGCGATGATCTTCGATAATCAATCGATAGCTACTGGCTCCTGAGACTGCCGGCCAACGAAATTCAGGATCGCTCACATGACCACCAGAGGGTAGCCGTGCAGTGTTTTCGATTGTAGTGGCGACGCGGCAGGAGTTCTCTCCGTCCCAACCCCATCCATCACCCACGGGTGTTGTATCGATGCAGGTTCTTTCTACCACTTCTCTATCCAGTCGGCACGACTGCGCTCCGTCCCATCCCCAGCCATCGCCCAGCGGTGCTGTGTCTGTGCAAACAGACGATGGTGACTCGACTGGATCTAGTCGACATGATTGCTGGCCATCCCAACCCCAGCCATTGCCAAGCGGTGGTGTGTCGATGCAGTTTGATTCACTGACTGTATCGATGCGACAGGACGCCACACCGTTCCAGCCCCATCCATCGTTTAACGGGATTGAATCCACACATTCACCGGCACCTATCGATGCTTCGACACGACAAGAGGCGCTGCCGTCCCATCCCCAGCCATCGCCGTCCGAATCAACGCAGGATCCTTGTGCAAAGGAAAAATTGGATACAGCAGTGAGTAGTAGTGCGATGTAGCGAAGTTGCATGGCGCGCCTCGATATTATCAGTGTTGGGGTCATGTCATGACAATATAGCATTTTGAGGCACGGACGCCAATATTATTGTTGTGTTCTCGGTAAAAGCGAATTGCGCAGACTGTACTTTTTCTTCTGTCCGGGTGGGCACTCATGAGGCAGCCCGTCAGGGTAACGAAATGCTCTGATAGATCCTCTCAAGCTTTACCCCCTTCTGCTTATTAATAGATTTTACATACTGAATTTTACCGAGTAGATGCGCATCAAAGTCAGGGTGGTTGTTGCGGTTCTGATTTTGCAAACCGTACCTGGCACAGTTTGTTAGTGTGGCTTTGAGCACATCGAACTGTTTTCGATCAATGTTCGGTTTGTTGTTGACAACAATACCGGTTAAGCGCTGCTTTTGATGGCTACGTGTAATGCGTGTTTTTCTGTTGTTAAGGGTGACTCCTTCGTCCAGGCAAATTCCGCCGATAAGCGGTTGCAGAAACCGATAGTCGCGATGGGCATTTCCCGACATCGCAATGTCATCGGCATAGCGTGAATAGTTGAGGCCAAGGCTATTTGCGAGTCCTGTTAACCGTTGATCCAGCCGATACAATATGATGTTAGTGAGTGCAGGTGAGCCGGGTGCTCCCTGAGGAATATGGCGTTGCCGTAACCGCGCTCTTTGCGAAGCATCAAAGTTCATGAGCTGCCTTGTATTTAGTTGTACGCTATGTGTGCACAGGGCTGTTAGGTAGGTAGAGACTTTGGCAGGATATCCCATTCGCAGAAAAACAGTCTTTACCTGCAGCCACCCAATAGACTGAAAGCACTGTTCGATATCATAGGACATCACATAGCGTTTATTGGTGTGAATAGATGCATGTGACAGGCAACTTCTACCGGGGCAGAAGCCATGCGCCGCTGAGTGGGTTTTTACGGTAGCCAGTATTTCTTCATAGATTTTTCGCTGCAGCTGTTTTAGCCGGGTTTTCGGTTTCTCGATCAACCGGATGTGTCCGTCCTGCTTTTCCAGCAGTTGATACTGATAATGTTTCAGATGTTCAGGGGTTGCTGTATCGAATCGCCAGAAGTTGGCAAACCAGTCAAGCTCGGGCAAAGATAGCGATAGCCACTCTGCAAGATCACCGATGGTGTCGATGATCGGTAACCGTTTGGTTGTTTTGCCCTTCGTATGGTCTGTTGGATGATCTGTGAATCTTTCACTGGCGAGACTAAGGTGTTTGATAGTCGGTACTGGGTTTGTCGCAAACCAATTCGAAACACGTGCGGATGAATTGAGAAAGTCAGTTAGCTTGCGCTCAGTCGGTTTTACCGGGTAGTGCAACAACAACTCGTTTACCAGTGCATTACCATCTTTTGGTAAGTGATCTACATATTCAATGACTATGGCGAGTAGTGTTTTGTAATGCCAGTCTGCCTGATAGAGCCATGCGGCTAACTGTCTGGCGAAAAATACCTGCTTGTTCACAAAGAATTCCCGGATAAGAGCGGCACTCTGCCCGAGTAGTTGCCTGAACCTCTCTGCACGCAGTGCAGGGCCGTTCATGCCACGTAATGCCTGCAATTCCCTGCCTTGGGGTATCCCCAAAGCTCAGCGACGAGATTCGACGCTGACTAAACCAGAGTGCCGTGAGCAAACCATATTTAGGTTGTTGTGAGAAATCAATTTATATCCGCAAATTTGGGTCATGAGAATAAGGGGTGTACACAGCAAGCTTCCTCTGTTTCTTCGTGCGCGGCATCACATGCTTGCGGGCTTTGTTCTGTTGACGCGGCTGTTATACCAATAACAGCCAGGTGCAGGTTTCACTTTACATGACACCATTAGGTGTTATATGGTGTAACACCTAATGGTGTTATTTGAAAGCTTATGAGACAACAGCTGCAACCTTCGTTTCGCGCTCTGGCCGATCCAACACGTCGGGAAATTCTTCGCCAGTTGAGTAAGGAAGAACTCACCATCACGGAAGTGGTTGAAAAGTTCGACCTCACCCGTACGGCGGTTCGAAAGCACCTGACCATACTTGAGGAAGGTCATCTCATCACAGTAACTCCGCGGGGCAAGGAACGTGTTACCCGGCTCAACCCGAAGGGCATTAAGAAAACGGCTGACTGGTTTAGCTATTTTGATCAGTACTGGGACACTGCGTTGTCTTCATTGAAGTCAGCCGTTGAGAGCAATAAAAAGTAACCCTTACAACAACAGCGAGGAGAAATAATGAGTACAACAACGATTAACAAATCCATCTTCTTAGCCGCTGACAGAGAAACTGTCTGGCAGTACTTAACCGATAAGGACAAGCTCGGTGAATGGTTTCATCCAGCTGCTGAAAACCTGGTGGAAGGAAAACCCTATACCCTTCTGGGTGATGCCAATGACAGCAGTTCAAAGATGTGCTGGGGTGATGTGTTGACGGCGAAGAAGCCTTCATCACTGGTTTATACGTTTATTGTCAAACCGTTAGGGGATGCGAAAACAACCGTGAGCTGGACGCTCGAAGAAGCAGCGGGTGGCACACGCGTTACATTGGTGCATGAAGGTGTTGGAGAGGCAGCTGGAGAAGCAGCACTTGGTTTGTTAAGAGCGCTGGATGAAGGCTGGGACAAGCACTTCTCGAAACTGCGAGGTCTCGTTGCTGCCTGATTGATTTAAAACGCCGATAATGCCACGGCTGGTGGCATTATCGGTTGACTAAGGGTTCACCACCTACCGGAAAAGGCTGTTATCCTGCAAGCCTACTAAATGTGGCAGACAATCTTGCATACTAAAGCTCCTGATGATGTAGCGTCTGCCGCCCGCGCCTTTAAGTCACTCCACGACGAATCATCGATATTTGTAATGCCCTGCGCGTGGGACGCTTTCAGTGCAATCCTGCTGGAGCGTTCCGGATTCCAGTGTATCGGCACAACCAGCGGTGGTGTTAACTGGATAAAAGGTAGAAAAGACTACATCTACAGTACCCCCAAAGAAGAAATGATGGCGTCGTATGGTGAGATCGCGAGTGCGACGATGCTACCGGTGAGTGGAGATTTAGAAAACGGATACGGGACCAGTCAGGAAGATGTGGCCAATACCATACTCGACTCGATAGCCATGGGAATGGTCGGCGGTAGTATTGAAGATCAGGGGCTGGTTCCTACCGATGAACATTTTTCAAACGGCCAGCTGATTGAATTTGAAACTGCGGTAGAACGGATTGTTGCTGCTCGTGTTGCAGCACAGGCAGTAAATTATCCCTATACGCTTACGGCGCGTTGTGAGGTTTACTACACAGATTGTAAAGACCCGTATGGTGAAGCGGTGAAACGACTCAATGCCTATCGGGAGGCAGGTGCTGATTGTTTGTTTGTCCCGGGGCTCAATGATCTTACGAGTCTTGAACAATTAGTACGGGATGTAGACGGTCCGATTAGTTTTGGCATGGGTGCCACTCAAGAGCCGCTGACGGTGAGTATGCTGGAAGACATTGGTATTCGCCGAATCAGTACCGGTGGTGGTCTGACTCGCGCTGCGTTTGCATTATTGAATAATGCGGCTCAGGAAATAATGGCTAATGGTACGTTCGGGTATTTGAACGATGTGTTGTCAGAAGCGGAAGTTAATAGCGCGTTAGACAACAAGAAAAACCGTTAGCCTCTGTTTGACTCTGTTGCAATAGATTTTGCCATTGAAGCCAGTGGGGCCACGAGCTCGAATAAGCTAACTGCACCATTACTCGATGCGTTTCCTTCACGGCCACGAAACGCCACACCCTGAAGTATTGCTGCGAGTCTGAAAAAACTGAAAGCTAGATAGAAATTCCAGCGCTCTATTGTCTCAATGTTTCGTCGTTCACAGTACTTTTGCACAAACTCCTTTTCAGTGGGAATGCCGAGTGATGGCAGATCGACACCGGCCAGCCCTGACAGGTGGCTTTCTGATGCAGGCAGCCTTTGCTGCATGCAGTGATTGGCCAGATCGTTAAACGGATGGCCGAGGGTAGATAACTCCCAGTCGAGTACTGCATTGATCTTTGGGTTGTCTGGTTGGTAGCGCAGATTATCCAGTCTGAAATCCCCGTGCACCAGAGAGATGCGACCATCGTCGTCCGGCAGATGTTCCTGCAACCAGGCAATAACCCAATCCATGTCTTGAATTTTTTCGAATTCCGTTGCGCGGTATTGCTCAGCCCAGCGTTTTAGTTGTCTGGCGTAGTAGTTACCCGGACGACCGTAGTTGCTGAGTCCGGCGCTATTAATATCAACATCATGTAGTGCTGCAAGCACACGATTGATTTCATCGTAGGTTTGTTTGCGTTCTTCGATGGTGGAATCTGGAAGCGCGCAGTCCCAGTGTGTGCGGCCAGGTATATATTCCATTAGAAAAAACAGTGAGCCGAGTACATCACGATCCTCACATAAATGATACATGGCAGGGACCGGTACATTGGTTTTTGCAAGCGCATGCATCACTTTGTATTCGCGATCAACGGCATGTGCAGATTTTAAAAGCTCCCCGGGTGGTTGCTTACGCAAAACGTAGGTGCCACTAGCGGCCTTGATTTGAAAAGTCGGGTTGGACTGACCGCCGCTGAATTTCGTCGCGGTTAGCGGACCTTTAAACCATGGCAACTCAGACTGCAGGTACTCGCTGAGTTTGTCTGTATCGAGAGACTGAATACCATCTGCCATAAGAATCAGCCCTGGTCTGTCATGCGTCTGATCAGGTTACGGCCCAGTTGATTGATATGCACCTGGTCAGGGCCATCAACAATTCTGACGATTCGTGCATAAAGGTAGCTGTCTGCAAGGATGGTATCCTGGCTGACACCGGCAGCACCGAACATTTGAATAGCTCTGTCTGTCACTGCACAGGCCATATTCGGCGCGACAATCTTGATCATTGCGATCAGTTCTTTTGCGCCTTTGTTACCTTGTTTGTCCATCGTGTCTGCAGCCATTAGAGTAAGCAATCGGGCTTGTTCAATCTCACATGCAGATAACGCAATCTCTTCGCGAATCTTGCCTTGTTCACTAAGCTTACGACCGAAGGCAACCCGTGAGTCTGCACGTTCGCACATCATTTCCAGTACCCGTTGTGCACGGCCGATCAAACGCATGCAGTGATGAATGCGGCCGGGGCCAAGCCGCCCCTGTGCAATCTCAAAACCGCGGCCTTCACCCAGCAGTAAGTTAGCAGGTGGTACGCGGACGTTGTCGAAGATAACCTCGGCATGACCGTCAGGTGCGTCATCGTTACCGAATACCTGCATAGGGCGGACAACTTTAACGCCCGGTGTATTCATGGGTACGAGTATCATTGATTGTTGTTTATGTCTGTCCGGGTTGTCCGGGTCTGTCTTGCCCATCACAATCATTATTTCGCAACGTGGATCGCAGGCACCGGAGATGTACCACTTATGGCCGTTGATTAGATATTCATTGCCATCTTTAACAATACTGGTTTGAATGTTGGTGGCATCACTTGACGCAACTGCGGGTTCAGTCATTGCAAATGCTGAGCGGATTTTTCCTTCCAACAACGGTGTAAGGTAGGCATCTTTGTGCGCATCGGTACCGTAGCGTGCCAGTACTTCCATGTTGCCGGTGTCGGGCGCGCTGCAGTTAAAAATTTCACCGGCGAACCGGGATCGGCCCATGAGCTCGCATAGCGGTGCGTATTCGAGGTTGGTTAAGCCAAAGCCTTTATGCTCAGTGTTAACCGCGTGTTCTGATTCTGGAAGAAAGAAGTTCCACAACCCCTCAGATTTTGCGTTTGTTTTGAGATCTTCGAGTAGAGGCGGGATGCTCCAGCGGTTTTCCGCGTTATCGATACTCTCCTGTAGTTCTTTTTCAACGGGATAGAGGTTGTCCTGTAGAAACCGGTCTACTTTAGATATCAGTTCTTTGGTTTTTTGTGTGTGTTCGAATTGCATCGTTTTAGTTCCGTCTGGCATACATTGCAGCCGTGAGAAATTCGCTCCCCGACACCCATTGTTGTTGCTGTAGTCGTTGACCCTCCAGCGAGCGGTGCAACGACCGGGTGTTAGGGATGCGAGTGAAACAGGCTACTTTTTATTCAGGAAGTTCTCGAGTTTTTGTTTGAATTCATCGGTTGCCATTAGTCGGCTGAACTGAACGACTTCGCGATCAATGATCTCCTGGTATTTCTCATTGCGGGCTTTCATTAGCATGCGGGATGTGCGCAGGGAATCGTTTGACTTCGCCGCCAGCCGGGAACTAACTTTGTTGACGGTCTCGTCCAGCACTTCACTTTCAACCAGCTGGTTAACCAAACCATGATGTGCCGCTTCCTCTGCAGACAACGGGTCACCAAGTAGTAGCATCTGTGCAGCCTTATGGCTGCCGAGTACTGCAGGCATGGTTTCAGAAGAGGCAAACTCGGGGCACACGCCCAGATCAGTAAAAGGAGTTTGAAATCGCGCAGCGTGGCTCGCGTAGACAAGATCACAGTGAAACAGCATGGTTGTGCCAATACCAATGGCCGGACCATCGACTGATGCGATGATCGGCTTTTCGCACTTGAGCATTGCGCTCATCAATGAAAACGGTGCGTCGAATTTTCCACCTTCTCTTACTGCGGCTGCAAAATCACCGAGATCATTACCGGCAGTAAATATGTCTGGTGTGCCTTTGATTACGATGGATGTTACTTCTGCGTCGTTATTCGCGTCTGTTAAGCCCTCTGTTAGCAAAGCGTACATTTCCCGGTTTAATGCATTGAGTTTGTCCGGGCGATTCAGCTGTAGGGTGCAGGTTGCATCTTTAATTGTATTCAGTAGTACGGGCATAAGTTATCTCTGAAAATTAGAAGGTAGTAGTTACTTTATTCTGCGTTCAGTGTTTTTAACTGATCCCGATACTCCTGCTTCAGGGTGTTGCACAGTTCGGCGGTTGTCGGGATATTCGTGATATTGCCAGCGCCATGACCTGCAGACCAGATTGTCTTCCAGGCTTTGGCCTCATCTATTAGCTCTTTACCCAGATCAATATCCGGACTGTCGATGTTGTCTAATGATATGCCGTTATCTTCGAGACTCTGGCGAATAAAGTTGGCTGGTATGCCCGAGACCTTGGGGGTATACACAATGTCTTCGGCTTTTGCGGCTACAACCATGTCTTTATATTCCTGATCCGCCAGGCTTTCTTTGGTAGCGATAAAGCGTGTGCCTATGTAGGCGAGATCAGCACCGGCGGCCCTTGCCGCGAGAACCTGTTCGCCGGTTGAGATGGCACCGGATTGAATAACACAGGTTTCGAAGGTATTTTTAATTTCATTTATGAATGCAAACGGATGCAGTGTTCCGGCGTGCCCGCCTGCGCCGGCGGAAACTAATATAAGACCGTCTACTCCGGCTTGTATTGCCTTTTCAGCATGACGCATATTGGTGACATCGTGAAAAACCAGACCGCCGTAGCTGTGAACCGCATCAACGACATCGGAAACTGCTCCCAGTGAAGTGATGACAAAAGGTACTTTATGCTCAACGGTAACTTTAAGATCTGCTTCCAGTCTGGGGTTGGTTTTATGGACTATCAGGTTGATGCCGAAAGGTGCATGTGATTTACCGTCCAGCGTTTCCCTTATTTCATTCAACCATGCCGCGTAACCGTCAGTGGTGCGCTGATTGAGTGCGGGAAAAGTACCGCCTATTCCATTCAGGCAACAGGCGCAAACAAGGTCCGGGCCCGATACCAGAAACATTGGTGCTGCAATCACCGGGAATTCCAGTTTGTCTGTAAGTGATTCTGGTAATGCCATGATTTAGCCTGCGTAGTTAGCGTTGTCCAGACCGGATTATTCACGCTCACCGCTTCATGAATAATCCGGGCTAATGCACTGTTTGATACAGTACACTAGCTGAATTATAAGGTATCAGCCTCTATTATTCTTTAGTGTCAAAATGGCTGTTGTTAGAGCGCCGGAAATCACTTGCTACATATCGCACTACATTTCATTCTGCCACTGGTGGTTGCTTTAGTCGTATGGCGACGACATTGGTTAAACAATTATCTATGGATGCTTGTTGCCTGGGGTATCGATCTGGATCACCTGCTGGCGGACCCTATTTACGACCCTGAGCGCTGCAGCATCGGGTTTCACCCGCTACACAGTACCTATGCTGTTGTGCTTTATCTGGTCGTGCTCGCCTCAAGCTGGTCATGGTCCTGGAATCGGCTATCAGTCGTCTGGCAGCATCGGACGCAGATGGTTTTGCTCGGTATTGGTCTGCACTTGTTTCTTGACGCGCTGGATTGTTTTTTTTGACGGTTGTGGTGTGAAGTGTGCAATGACCAGTTAATGGTCCGACATCGCAAAATACTTTCGCGCGGCAAATCACCTGACGGTGAGTCACGGCCGTACCCGTCTCGGGATCACTTTCATGACGAAGATCCTGAAGACGCTCGTGTGCGCAAGATGGCAAAACGCAGGCTGCTCAGCACTGAGCTTGAAGATTTCATGCGTTATCTCAATTCGCCATGGCATATTATCTGGCGAAATATGATTGTCGGCCTGGCTCGTGGTCTGGGTGCGGTGTTCGGTGCGACGGTAATTGTTGCGCTGGCAATATGGGTACTGAAAATCTTTATCGATTTGCCGCTGATCGGGCAATATGCAAATCAGGTGAGACAGAAGGTTGATGAGGTCGCTCAGGAAACCCGATACTCCGATGATTTTGTGCGGCTGCAAAGTACCATGGAGCGAATTGATCTGCGTTTGAAGACGCAAAATGAATTGCTTGAACAAGTGTTGGAAAAGAATAACTCGCCTGATTAGTGGTGATGCATAGCGGCGTTGATTAATCGCTATTTTTGCATCAGGCGCGATCAATAATTGGATCAGGGCAGAATTCACGACGTTGGCAATCGTGACACTCTTCACCGAGGTATAGGTAGTCTATCCAGCCCATAAGCTGCTCTATCTGTGCAGCATCATCGAAAACAAACCCTGCTTCAAAGTTACGCCGCTTTTCACTTTTAGCACCAAGACCGGCGCCGGTCAGATTTGCCGAACCGACAAACGCGAGCTGTGCGTCTATGATGATTGCTTTTGTGTGTATCCGCGGGCATAGAACACGTTCGAACAGTTCGTTGTTAATCAGACTATCGTAGTTGTCAAAGTCCTCCCGAAATCGAGGGCCGGGTTCCTTTGCATGCATCAGTCTGACGGCGATGCCTTGTTCGACCAGGCCCGCCAGTACACTCAGAAACGGCTCAAAACCACTGTCTGTTTCAACGTGAAGATCTTTAATGTCGGCAGTGATCAGCCAGAGGAATCGTTTGGCCAGCGGTACTTTGCTCTGGACGAACTCTGTATAAATATCCCGATTGAGTAATAGCTGGTGCATATTATTCCAGGTGAAGAATTGCCACAACGGCTCTATCGGCATATTCTGTAAGGATGATGTCTATTGTATAGTTTTATTGTCCAAGATGTATTGGGCACATTGAGCATGAGGCCGAACGGAAAAGTCCGGGAGAAGAAATGTTTACCAGGAAGACATTCAAGTTTTTGCGTGATCTTGAGAAAAACAACAATCGTGACTGGTTTGAAGCCAATAAACATCACTATGAAGAATATGTGCGTGAGCCTGCGCTTGCTTATATAGAAGCGATGGCGCCGTATCTAAAAAAAATATCACCTCACTTTATAGCCAGTCCCAAAAAAGTTGGCGGCTCACTGATGCGGGTCTACCGTGACGTGCGATTCAGTAAGGACAAAACACCGTATAAAACAAATATCGGTATACAGTTTCGACATTCCGCGGGTAAAGACGTACATGCGCCTGGTTTTTATTTGCACATTGAAAGCAGTGATGTTTTTGTGGCCGGGGGAATCTGGCACCCTGACAGTCCCACACTTAACAATGTTCGCTTGCACATGGATGAAAATCGATCAGAGTGGAAGAAATTGTCGAAGCACTTAACCGCTAAGGGGTACGAGCTTCATGGTGACTCATTAAAGAAAGCACCCCGAGGCTATGACCCGGAGCACCCGCTGATCAATGATTTAAAAAGAAAGGATTTCATAGCAGTACAAAATATAAAGGCAGCGACTGTTACTGAAAAAGACTTTGTGAAAAAGTCCGGTGCGCTATTCGCCTCGACCAGACCGCTGATCCGGTTTATATGTGAGTCGAATGATCTCGATTTTTAGCTGAAACCCCGGCGGTTTTTCATTGGTTGATGCTCTGACTGGAATCCTGGCTCGACGAGTATGCTTGCCATCCAAGGTGGGTTTGCTGCTCCCATCCTGATGTACAACTTGCACTGCTTGAATTGTGTTGGGTCGATTGCTGTAGAATATCGAAAACATTAATCAAAGTTCTTATGTCAGACTATAAAAGCAAAATTGCCTACCAGGGCGAACCCGGTGCCTACTCATACCTCGCCTGCAAGACCGTTTATCCGGAGCTTGAACCGGTACCGTATGAAACTTTTTCAGCAGCTTTTGCGGCGGTTGAAAATCGCGAGACCTCGCTTGCGATGATCCCTATCGAAAATTCACTTGGTGGCCGTGTCGCGGATATTCATCACCTGATTCCTGAATCGAAACTCTACATCATTGACGAACACTATCAGCCTGTGTCGCATTGTCTGTTAGGACTGAAAGGGGCATCTGTGGATCAGCTGACGCATGTACGTTCTCATACTCAAGGGCTGGCGCAATGTCTGGCACTTTTTGACGAACTCAAAGTGAAGCCGGTGACCTCAACTGATACCGCAGGTTCTGCCAGAGAGATAAGGGATCTGAATGATCCAACACAAGGGGCGATAGCATCAGCACTTGCCGGAGAAATATACGGTCTTGATGTATTGCGGGAACAGGTGGAAGACCGCTTGGGGAACACGACCCGGTTTATAGTATTATCTGCTACGCGTGCAGAACCTGATCCTGAAGATGGCCCTTGTATGACGAGCTTTACATTTAAGGTTCGCAGTGTGCCTGCAGCGTTGTATAAGTCGCTTGGGGGTTTCGCTACCTGTGGTGTGAATTTAACCAAGCTTGAAAGCTACATTATGGATGAGCGTTTTCAGGTTGCACAGTTTTATGCAGAAATAGAAGGCCACCCGGCAGAGAAGCTGGTAGATACAGCATTTGAGGAACTCAAGTTCTACTCAACCACACTGAAAATACTTGGGACGTATCCAGCCAATCCATACAGAACCCAAAACCGGAGTGAATAATTCCAGCTAACAACAACTGTGGCAGCGGCGCCGCGTTACTCATCTGTCGCACGTTTAACCGCGGTGCGTCGATCACGCAGTGACTGTACGATCTCCCAACGCTTCTGGTTCGGTATTCTAGACCAGGTGGCGATCTCTTCAAGTGTGCGAAAGCAGCCGCTGCAAAGACCTGACTGTTGATCCATCTCACAGACACTGATGCACGGCGATGCAACTTCGGGTGCATCATCTGGCAGTGTTGCGTTTCTTCGTCTTGAGCGACGTGATCGGTCTGGCATGTGTCTTATAAATCAGGGGCTTGTAAGTTATTGCATCGCGTTTTTAGAATCGACCCGTGCTTTAGTTCCTTGTAAGATCAATACGGTAAGATCAACAGGGTGAGTTCAATCAGGTAAGATCGGCAGACGCGTTGGGTCGTCCGGTCTGGTGCAGGCACCATACCACATCCTGATTCGGCGGGAATGAGGCCGTTTAAGTCAGCCAAACAACCACAAAGTCAGTGATTTCATATAGCGAGAAAGCATGCGAATTAATTCCCCCTATTTGTTGTTTCTCGGCGATGCTGCCGACCCGCTTGCCGCCAAAGTGGCGCAGGGCATTGTTGACTGGCGCCCGGATAACTGCGTTGGCCAGTTGCGACTGGATAACTGCAATGCTGACTGTGGTTTGCAGGATATGAGTCTCACAAAAGCAGTAGAGGCCGGTGCAAAAACACTGGTAATCGGGGTTGCCAACCGTGGCGGGGTGATCGCGCCACACTGGATAGAAGTGTTAGCTGAAGCACTCGACAAAGGTTTGGATATCGCCGCTGGTCTGCACAACAAACTTGCTGATGTACCGGAGCTGGCCGACAAGGCAAAACAGCTTGGCCGCACTTTGCACGATGTTCGTCATCCAACTCAGGAATTTTCAGTTGGCAATGGTAAGATGCGCAGCGGCAAGAGAATTCTGCCGGTAGGTACCGATTGTTCCTGCGGTAAAATGTATACCGCTTTGGCGCTTGAGAAAGGCTTGCGCGGAAGAGGCCAACAAGCTGATTTCCGCGCCACTGGTCAGACCGGTATTCTAATTTGTGGTGAAGGGGTTTCGGTAGATGCGGTGGTGTCTGACTTCATTTCAGGTGCTACTGAATTTTTAGCACCTTCTGCGGCAGATGATCACTGGGATGTCATTGAAGGGCAAGGTTCGCTATTCCATCCGTCTTTTGCAGGCGTCACACTCGGGCTTATCCATGGTGCACAACCCGATTACCTTGTTTTATGCCATGAACCTACGCGTACCACGATGCGTGGTGTGCCTGAGTATACGCTACCGTCGATTGAAGAATGCATGCAGGCGACACTGGCGGCGGCAAAATTGACAAATCCTGATGCGAAGTTTGCCGGCCTTTCTATCAATACCAAAGCACTCGATGATGCACAAGCGAAGCGTTTACTCAATGAACTGGAGCAGACTCATCAGTTGCCTGCTGTTGATCCGTTTCGAATTGGTGTCGATAAACTAGTCGATATGATGCTTTGAGGTCTTCACGTTGAGAAAGCTCGAAGTTGCACGTGAGTCATGGCCGATAGACGGTTCTTTTACGATATCGCGTGGGAGTAAAACCAATGCTGAAGTGGTAACTGTCACTATAGTTGAACAGGGAATCACCGGTAGGGGTGAGTGCGTACCTTATGCCCGCTACGGTGAAACAATAGAAAGTGTTATCTCGCAGGTTAACTCGCAGCAGGAGCTAATAGCGAGTGAATCAGGCATTGCTGAGGTCAGAGCTGTTTTGCAATCGGCGTTGTCAGCCGGTGCTGCCCGTAATGCGGTTGATTGTGCGTTATGGGATCTCGAAAGCAAGCAGACAGGAAGTCGAGTCTGGGAGCTTGCAAACGTCGCTATACCTGATCGTGTTGTCACTGCCTATACATTATCATTGGATACACCGGAGAAAATGTATGCAGCCGCTGTTAAATACAGCTCGCGCCCCTTGCTAAAATTAAAGTTGGCCGGGGAGGGCGATGTGGAACGGGTTACTGCAGTCAGAGAGGGTGCACCAAAGAGCAAAATCATTGTTGATGCCAACGAAGGCTGGGACATTGCCGCTTATGACTCTATGATACCGAAGCTCTATGATCTCGGAGTTAGTATGATTGAACAGCCGCTACCTGCAAAGGACGATGCAGCGCTGCAGGCAGTTGATCGTCCAATTACTATCTGCGCCGATGAATCGTGCCACGATGCGGCGACACTCGATGGTTTGGTTGGTCGCTACGATATGATAAATATCAAGCTGGACAAAACCGGTGGTTTGACCGAAGCACTGGTGCTCCAACAGGCGGCAGTTAACCACGGATTTGAAATTATGGTCGGCTGTATGGTGGCTACGTCACTTTCGATGGCGCCGGCTACATTGCTCGCATCTACTGCCTCTATAGTTGATCTTGACGGCCCGTTGCTACTTGCTGAAGATCGCGATCATGCACTCGACTACAGCGAAAACCTTGTCGCACCACCTGCAGCTGCTCTTTGGGGATAACAGCTGTGGGGATACCAAATTGCTTTTACCCGGAACAATAAAATCATGAGCAGAATTGTCTATGTAAACGGAGAGTTTGTCGCAGAGGAAAATGCGATGATCTCGGTGTTTGATCGCGGATTTTTGTTTGCGGATGCTGTTTATGAAGTATCGTCTGTGCTCGAAGGTAAGCTCATTGATAATGAAGCGCACATCAAACGACTTCACCGATCACTTGGTGAGTTGAATATGACAGCACCTGCCACTGATGATGAAATATTCCGCGTGCAAAAAGAACTTATCGAGCGCAATAATTTGCACGAAGGGATGATATATCTGCAGGTTAGTCGTGGTGTTGCAGATAGAGACTTTCCATTTCCGTCCGATGCAAAGCCCAGTCTGGTGCTGTTCAGTCAGGCAAAGAAAATCATGGATTCACCGCAGGCCAAAAGTGGTATCAAGGTGATCTCGGTGCCGGACATTCGCTGGAAACGACGTGATATTAAAACTGTTGGCCTGTTGGCTCAGGTGTTGGCAAAGCAAGCTGCCATAGACGCAAATGTAGCGGACGCGTGGATGGTTGAGGATGGATACGTGACAGAAGGCAGTTCTAACAATGCGTTTATTGTTGATGCTGATGGCAAGCTGATTACCCGGCATCTTGGCAGTGAGATTCTTTCGGGTATAACGCGCGCCTCGGTGCTCGAAATGGTCGAGAGTGAGAACATTGTATTTGAAGAGCGGGCATTTACGCTCGATGAAGCGATGAATGCGACCGAGGCGTTTATTACCAGTGCCTCTACATTCGTTTGGCCGGTCATAGAAATTGATGGTACCCCGGTGGGCAATGGAAAACCGGGACCGCTGGCTCCAAGGCTGCGAGAATTCTACATTCGTAATTCACTGGCAAGAGCAGGTTAGCCCGTTTGCTCTTATATTTTTCAAACAGATTCGTATAACAGATAGTCTGTTGGTTTCATGCCGAGCGCCTCGTAGGTTTTCTGCGCAATGAGGTTGTCTTTCTCTACATAAAGTCTGAAGCCATAGACATCTGGTTCCTGATCAGCGAGTTCGCGGATTCTGTTATACATTGCCGTATACACTCCCTGTTTACGATAGTCGGATTTAACGTATACGCTTTGTACCCACCAGAATAATCCATCGCGCCAGTCACTCCACTCCATGGTTATCATGCATGTACCAACAACCGTTTGATCGGTATGCTGTGCTACCAGATAAAAGCCGTACTCGGGTCTTTCCATCAACCGCTTTACTCCGCTGGATATTATTTTATCCGGCAGGTTCTTGTTTTCGGTTTCCATCGCCATCAGTTGGTTGAACTGTGTGATGATTCCTGCGTCTGCAAGCGTGGTTTTTCTGACCTGAATGTCTGGCATGGGAGTCTCGTTGGCAGGGTCCGGGTTAGCAGGGCTCAGACTGCGGATTGTGTTGTTAGCTCTGTATTGTAAAGCCCTGTATTGTAAAGCTCTGTATTGTAAAGCTCTGGCGGTGCTGTTCTAATTAGTCTGACGCAAATGATCTGGAATACCTAATGTTTAATGCTCTGGTAGTGACACGCGACGAAGATAAAAAAACCACAGCCTCAGTGCAATCACTCGAGCTTGATCAGTTGCCGGAAGGTGATGTGACGGTAGCTGTAGAGTACTCAACGGTTAATTACAAAGACGGGTTGTGCGTCGGGCCGGGTGGTGGTTTGGTGCGGGAATACCCTCATGTACCGGGGATCGACTTTGCCGGTACAGTTGAGTCATCTGAGGATGATCGATACAAAGCAGGAGACAAAGTCGTGCTTACCGGTTGGCGGGTTGGTGAGGCTCATTGGGGTGGGTATGCACAGAAAGCGCGCGTTAACGCAGACTGGCTTGTGCCACTGCCGGATGGATTATCAACAAAGCAGGCGATGGCCGTGGGTACCGCCGGTCTCACCGCGATGCTTGCAGTGCTTGCGCTTGAAAGTCACGGCCTTAAACAGCTTGCCGCAGATGGTACCCCGGTGCTGGTGACCGGGGCCGCTGGAGGAGTTGGTTCGGTTGCAACGGCTATTCTCAGTAATCTGGGTTATAAGGTCGCTTGTGTTACCGGTCGACCTGAAGCTACCGATTATCTTACTTCTCTTGGTGCCAGCCAGATTGTCGCAAGAGAAGATATTAATGAAACCACCAAACGTCCGCTTGAATCAGAAACGTGGTCTGGTTGTATTGATGCGGTGGGTGGGCCAATGCTTGCCCGCGTGCTTGGGCAGCTTAAGTATGGTAGCTCCGCGGCGGCGATTGGTCTGGCGGGTGGTGCGGACTTACCAGCGACAGTTATACCGTTTCTGTTGCGCGGTGTGAATTTACTGGGTATAGATTCAGTGATGCAGCCTTACGAAAATCGGGTTGTTGCATGGCATCGTATTGCTGCTAATCTGCCGTTAGACAAACTCGAAGCGATGATTCAACCTGCGACGCTCTCAGATCTGCCACAACTTGGTAAGGCAATTCTCAAGGGTGAGGTGAAAGGGCGCGTGGTTGTTGATGTAAACGCCTAGATCTTTCGCCAATGCTACTTGCTATAGGCACATGCTAAAGATTGTCAATAAACTCTTTTAGAGTCGCATTGAGCACGCGGTATCCCTGTTTGTTTATATGCAGAGTGTCATAGTAGAGATCAGTTGCAGGCTGGCTGGATTCATCGAGAAACAATGGATCGAGATTAAGCCAGTCTGCATTCAGTGCCTCTGTGGTAGCTTTAAGCTTGCTGTTAGCGAGATTTATCTCTTTGCTCAGCGTGTCATGCCAGAATACTTTTCGTGCTGTATTAAGGTGTAGCGCTGGAAGTATTGAAGTGACAATAACATTGATGTTCTGACGCTCGAGTGTTTCGATAAAAAACTCGAAGTTTTCGTGCATTGTGCTCACCAGTTGATCCGGTTGTTTTATACCTTTGGTTACTGCCGCGGTAAGATCATTAACGCCAGCTTGAATGAGCACGTAGTCCGGGTTAAGCGCTATAACATCGCGTTCAACACGTCGCCGCATTTCCGTTGTAGTTTCCCCAGTTACACCGGCATTGATAAATGTATATTTATCAGAGTATGGAGCCGGACCCCAGGTTTCAATTCGGGAGTCACCAAACAACACTATAGAATTGTCACGTGCTTCTGCAGTGGTGGCCTGGCTTGTGCCAATACCAAGTGATCTGAAGTGACGGTAGTCGGTATAGGTTTGTTTGAGCTCTGAAAGCAGCAGAATACAGCACATAGACAAGAGGATATTTGCCGCTGCAGAGAAAAGCAGGAGCTTATGTTTGGCAAGCAGTGCTAACATTGATGAGAAAAATCTTTTCATGCGTTTGTAGTAAAACGCCCAGAGGTCTGCCGTCGTGGGATTCATATGAAGAGATCTATGAATTAGCAGCGACGTTTTCCTCATAGTCATTGTCATTCGCGGTAGCATCTGGAAACTCATTGAGTATGCCAGATAATACGCCTGTTTTGTTACCGTTGCCGGATGAAAGTCCAAGCTCGGATACCTTATAGTCTGTAATCAGTCGACGGATTCTACGCGGGTTTGCCAACAGGTTAGTGGCTTCCTGGCGCTGCAGTGGGAGGCTCAGCAGATTGCCCTGAACTTCGTCGCAGTGGTTGTCTTGCAGGAAGCGTAGCTGATCGATTTCTTCTACACCTTCGCAGACGACGGTCATACCAAGGCTGTGAGACATTGCTATAACTCCGCTGACGATACGGGCATCGGATGCATTCTTTGCAAAGTCTGACACAAACAGGCGATCTATTTTTACTTTGCCAATCGGGAATTGTTTGAGATAGCTGAGTGATGCGTAGCCAGTACCGAAGTCATCGATTGAGATCTCTACCCCGGCGCTTGATAGTTGTTCGAGTGTGCGCACTGCTTTGTCCATATCCCGCATAGCCATCGATTCTGTTATTTCAACCTCGAGCGCATTGGCGGGAATGGCAAACTCCTCAATAGAGCTGAGAATATTCTGTGCCAGCTGTTCGTTTTTCATTTCAGCTGGCGACACGTTGACCGAAACAGTCAGGTCTGAATGTCCAGTGTTGCGCCAAATAGAGAGTTGCGCGCAGACCACTCTTGTTACCCAGGCACTGATATCATTGATAAGCCCCGTAGTTTCTGCAACCGGGATAAACTCACCCGGTGTAATGATTCCCATTTCCGGATGACGCCAGCGTGCCAGCGCTTCCATGCTGACGATCTTTCCGGTTTCCAGATTCACTTTTGGTTGATAAACGACAAACAGTTCGTTGCGATGCAGCGCTTGATGCAACGCAGTCTCCAACCTGATTAGTCTTCTGGAAATCTCGTCAAGATTCTCGCGGAAGTAGCAAATGTTGTTTTGCCCGGCTTCCTCAATAGCTTCACGCATGGCGATGCTTGCACTTCGAATCAATTTGTCTGAGTTATCGCCGTGTTCGGGGTATACACTAATGCCGATATCAAGTGCTGCGTAAATTTCGTGGCCGTCAACTGTAATCGTTCTGTCAAACGCTTCGAGTATTTTCTGATGAATAATTTCGGTATCGCGACGGTTTACGATTTTGTGTACAGCCACGCAAATTTCAGTATCGCCATAGCGAGTCACAGATATAGACTGATCATCCCAACCAAAACCGGTACTGTTGTTAAGAGTCGCCTTAAGACGTCTGGCAATCTTTCGATAGAGTTTTTCACTCACTGTGAAGCCCAGGATATCGTTTATCCTGTGCAAGGCTTCAATGGTGATTAAAAATACACCAACGTGGTGGTTGTGTATGCTTGCCGATTGCAACGATTGACTAAGCCGGTCCAGCAACAGGCTTCGATCAAGTCTCAGTGACGCGCCGTCTGAGGTATCATCCACCGGCTGGCTGCCCGCTGTATTCCGGTTGGCTGTAATGGAATTGGGTGTGTGTTTTAACACGCCATTATTTTGATTGTTGGCAAACAATGGAGCCGGGCTCCTTTCGGGATTGATCTTTAAGACTGGTGCGGGTTTTTTATCCTGACTGCCTTCGGGTTCAGATAGATCTTTCGGTTTGAGGATTTGAGTTTTATCAACTTGTGACTCTGCTACCTCTTTTTCAGATGTCACGTCCATGGTTGGCAATGACGATCGTAGAGCCAGTACGGGCACTGATGGTTTAGCAGCTGCTGGGGTAATTTCCGGTTCTGTAGATACGACACCAGCCGGATTAACGTTATCCTCCATAGCAGAAGAGTAGTTTGTTACCCGGTTCCGACCGCTCTCCTTTGATATGTACAGAGCTTTGTCTGCCTGCTCTACCATTTCACTGGGTGTTTTTGAATTTGAGTGTATCGATGCGACACCGAAGCTCGCTGTTATCTGGCACTTATCAAAGAAGTCTGCATCAGTGCCTTGCTCGATGAATATGCGTATCTCTTCTGCAAGCTTGTAACCTTCGCCGATGGTGGTTTCCGGCAGAACCATACAGAATTCTTCACCACCAAAACGACCGACCAGATCGTTAGGTCTGGAGTGTTTAGCCATTACATCAGCAAGGTATTTGATTACATCATCGCCCACACCATGACCATGCGTGTCATTGACAGACTTAAAGTGATCGATGTCAGTCATGATGCAGGTGAGTTCGTCGCTGTGGCGAAATGCTTCGTCAAACAGAGAGTCAAATCCACTGAAAAAGGAACGTCTATTCAGGGAGCCTGTAAGCGGATCGCGGGTTGCCAGATACTCAAGCTCTTTGTTTTGTCGGGTGATTTCCAGCTGACTTTTCTCAAGGTTTTTCAGCGCATTTTGCAGCTCGGCATTTTTAATTTCAACTTCGGTAATATCGTTAAACGTAATAAGTGCACCGCGTATCTCGTTGGCGCTTGCCATAATCGGGGTGGCGTTTACGGTGAAAGTTGAGAGTTGCTCATATCCGGTATTGAGCTTGATAGTTGTACCGGCTGGCATTTCACCACCGTGCAGAAGACTATCCCAGGGCAGAGGCTGGTTCTCTTCAAGCTGCCACTTCAGAGAGTTACAGTTCTGACCGGCAAGTCCTTCAGAGGCGATACCTGCAGTTGTTGCAAATTCGGAATTGGAGAATACGATCTCTCCGTCCCGATTTACGATCAGTAATCCTTCTGCAAGTGTATCTAGTGCCTTTTTAACCCGTTCCGGAATAACAGCATCCGGATCAAGCTCCCGCAGTGTTCGTTTCAGGAACATGCAAAAAGCAAAAAAGCCGGAGAAACCGACAAACAGTAGTACAGAGGCAAACGAAGCGCGCCGGTCAATCAGACTGAGACCTTCATTGATTCCACTGAACCTTATCTCAACCCCTGCGATTCTATTGTCGCCCTCAAACAATGGAAACTGTACCTGCGTCGGGGTGGAGCGTTCTTCAGGTTCAAGTGTCCAGTTTGCCTCATGACTACCATAAGATTCTATCAGCGTGCCATCGCTTCGTCTGACAGCAACCGACTGAACTATTGAATTACGCTGTACCGTGGTGCGCAATAGTTCAGAGATTTCAGCGCTTGTCTGACCGGCACTGCTGTCCATTTCCATTGCGACATGCACCGCAAGGGTTTCAGTAATAAACTTGCGCTCTGAAATTTTGGCATTGGTGTTGTTTGGAAACAGTCCGAGAAATTCTGATGCAAGTAGTAGTGATATGACAAGCATCACCATGCTGATTGATATTCTGAACAAAGGTGAGCGTAAGAATTTAATCATAATATATACACCACACTTCTCGCGCCATTTCTGTTCTGTCAGCTGATAGACAAGTTGTGGAATTGACCATCCGGTTTATTCCACCCGTAACGGCCCCGTATACGACTAGTTGCCAAACTACTCTTCGGTAAAGCTTAGATTGCAGCGCACTCCACTGGGAATTCGCATGCCTGCGTTTGGCAGTGCCAACAACACACCGAAGGTGCCACTCGCGGCGTCAGCAACACGATCAACGCTTTTTACCACGGCAACGTGCGAAGTATCGGCCTGTGATTCAATGTCCAGTGTGATCTGAGCTTTCATGCCCAACTGAATCGTATCCAGTTGCTCTACCGGCAGAATAAGTTCCACATGCAGAGGATCGAGATTGGCAATTCTATAGACTGGTTCTGCTTCGATGTACTCTCCGATAGACTTATACCGCTCAACAATGACTCCGCTAATCGGGCTGCGAATTGTCCGCCGCTCCAATGCCTGCTGGGCCCTTGCGGCTTCTAGTTGTGCAATTCGCTTGTTGTCTTCTTCCTGGCGTGCCTGTAGCTGTGCGATGTAGGTTTCGGTTTTAACCTTATCCATGTCCTGTGCGGAAATGGTAGATTCATTGAACAGCTTTTGGTTTCTTTTTTGAGTGCGTAAACCGAAGGCTGCATTTTCACGGCGTAAATTAAGGCTGGTGTCGATCTCGGCGCGTGCTAGTGCCAGTTCCAGTGTGGCTTGCTCCACTCGTGAATCAAGTTGGGCTACGATGTCACCGGCATTGACGAAATTGTTTCTTTCAACCAGTAAGCGGTCAACCAGGCCCGGAACGCTGCTGCCGAGTTCTACGATCTCGCTGGGTTCAATAAGGCAGTCCAGAGTATCGTTATCACCCAGTATCGATGCAGCTTCGTTTGCGTTTACTGCATAGGGGAGTAGGGTAAGTGCTAGTATTCCTACGGTGTTTTTTACGAGACTCATTTTCTTTTCCAGCTTAACTTCTAAAACGGAAGTTTGTTAAGTAACAATTGACGGGCGCTGCGTAACCACTGGTGTGCCAGTGCTTCGCGTCCGTGGTTCACCCTGACATATGCGCGAGTTCCCAATCCGCTCGCAACGCTGTTTTCCGGTAGTGCAAGATCGAGCTGAAAGACTTTATTTACTGTAGTAGTACCGTCCGCATCCGTTGTGTCTACCGCAATGTCTCCACCGCCAGCTGCACCGAGTGCCCGACTGGGCAGCGATAAACTGCCTGCTGGTGTTTGTCTTAGCATTTGCGCCTCAATTTCCTTTCCGGGTTGCTCTGCAAGTCGCACGGAGACGTTTTTGACATCTTTTGCGAACAGTCCTACAGAGGTTTGCGGCACAACCATGCGGACTATTAACTCCTCAGGGTTGACAACATAGCCAACTGCTTCACCTTTCTTGATATACCTGCCCATTATTCTCTGCTCGCCGGGGAGCACAAACGTACCGTCGACTTTGCTTGTTAATGTTTGCGACGCTTTTTCGGTCTGGAGTTGTTGCCAGTCTGCTTCAACGGATTTCATTTCTTCGAGCGTTTGAACTGCGCTGACTGGATCGGAGAATTTTTCAGACTTGTGTCTCACTGATAATTCTTTGTGTTTAGCCTTAAGCAGGCTCTCGCGTGCGTCAATTTCCGGATTGGCAAGCGTTAATACACTGGTGCCGCTGACGACTTGCGCACCCGGGGTGGCGGTGACTTCAGTGACAAATCCATCGACTTCTGAGTAGATCTGCGCCTGATCAGGTACCCAGACAATGCCTTGTGCATTGGTGTACAAAGAGAAGGGAATCAGAGCGACTGCGATGGCAATGGCGGCAGAGGTAGCCGCCAGCCGTGTGACGGGTTTCATGCGAATACCGTTAAGGGAATCATCGGTGATCAGGAAGCGCAGACCGCGATACAACGGAAAAACAAACAGTAATGCCATCGACCACAGTGCCAGGGCAACGCCAAGCACGAAGTATTTACTTGCCAGAAAGATCGCGATGACAAAGGTTATGAATACTCGATATATCCAGGCCAGTATGCCGTAGGCGACAAACCAGGGTCTTTCGGATTCCTCAGTCACGGGTGATTTTGATTCGAGACCGAGCACCCGGCTTTTGAACAGATACATTACATACTTAGCTGCGCGGCTGTACAGATTAGGAATCTCAATAAGATCCTGCAGCATGTAGTAGCCGTCGAAGCGTAGAAGCGGGTTGGCATTAAACAGTATCGTCGAAACTGTACCGATCAGGAAGGCGGACAAAGCGGCGGTTTTGATTAATCCGGGTTCCACCAGAGTCCAGATGCAAAGGGCAATAGCAGCAAGGAAGATCTCCATGATCATGCCTGCAGCACTTACCAGTACGCGCTTGTATTTCTCACGAAATGCCCATGCTGCTGATGCATCGACATATGGCACCGGCATGAGCACCAGTAGCGTGATACCCATCTCATGTACCTCACCACCCCAGACCTTCACCGCGTATGCGTGAGCAAACTCATGGAATGCCTTCATGAGAGGAAACAGCGCTACCATGATTAGCAAGTTCGTGGGCTGAAGAACGTCTGCCTTCATGGTTGCCATTAACTCTTGATAGTTAATCAGCAGCAGCATCGTTGCGATGAAAACCACCAGACTCCAGATGACGGCACCGCCGACTGAAAAAAGTGGTCGCACGGCGGTGATGGAACGATTAAGAAAACGGTCCGGGTCGAGCAGTGGAAAGCGTATGGCGAGAGGGTTAAGGAGCCTTCTGCTGCGATTACCACTTTGTTCAGCCTGCTGCCTTGAGAATAGCTGTTCTACATCAGCCGGCATACCGGACTTGAGAGCACCTATTCCGAACAGTTGCACCATGATGGAGAGAAGATCCTGTCTGGTAGGGCTGTCGCTGCCGAGTTTTGTGTTTACCTGTTGGTATATCTCTTCGATTGATTGATCGCCATCAAGGCGTCCTATAAATTCGTACGCCACATCGTTAAAGCGCAGATGCTTTCCTCTAATGGCGTCACTCAATATGTACCAGCGGGTGCCACGAAAGTCATGCGGATGCGCACTAACATGTTTGTGCAGTTGAGGCCTGAGATTGGCTATGTGATTCCACTGTTCGGGCACACCCTGCTCAGCATTATCGGCTGGCTGTTCGTTTGTATTGTCCGGGTTTGCAACGGGCGTATTCACAGTTACCACCCGATTGACCATATCCAGAGACGAACTTTATCGACAAGTTTGTGTGTCCAGATCCATAGTAACTTGCGCTTGCCCATATCAAGGCGAGCCACACCCTCCATGCCGGGTCTGAGTGTAGGAGTTACCTGATCGAATTCTGCTTCAATACGAAAGTAGCTGTTGCCTTCGCCGGAGACTGCCAACGGTACTACCTGATCTACCTCAAATGGTATCGGGTCACCCGGCAATGCAGCTATGATTACTTTGCCTGACTTGTTATTGTCAACGCCAGCCATATCGCGTTCGTCGACTTTGACGATAACTTTATATTCTTCAGCTGGTGCAACTTCAAATAATACGTCGCCCACTTCTACCGGCGCACCAAGTGATTGACTAAGGTCTCCGCTGGTAACGTAGCCGTCGAATGGTGCTTTTATTGTTGCTCGTTCCAGTCGCTCACGGGCCAGAGCATGTTCTGCCTCAACTTGTTCAGACCTTGCACGGAGAATACTGAGCTCGGTGCGGGCCTTTTTGGCTAATGCTTCCTGGTAGGCTTTTTTAACCTTGTTTTCTTCACCTTGCCACTTTTTTAGCTCAAGTTGCAGCGGTCTGTCATCCAGTGTTGCGATCAGCTGACCTTCACTGACTTTGTCCCCCGCGCGTACGTCTGATGACTTGATAAAACCTGCAATGGGAGCGGCAAGAATCTGTGACTGTGACCCTTCGATAACAGCGGGAGCTGTGACGATATGATTGCCGGGTACTATGCCTGCAATGATAAGCGTTGTGGCGGCTATTGCGCCGGCCAGTTTCAACTTAAGGTGTTCCGGTCCAAACAGGCTTTGGCTGCTCCTACGTGCTGAGTCTCTTAGTTTGCTGAGGATTGAACGCTCTTCAAATCGTTTAAGCTCCAGTACCGGCGCGATAGCAGACAGTACCGATTCACACCATGCAACGGTGTCTTTGTCGAATGGAGACGAGTCGGGTCGTTCAAGTGTTATTGCACCGAAGACTTCCTGTCCCTGCAGTGGGAATGTAGCGATGCTTGAGTTGTTGCCGTCGTTGGATTGTAGCTCCCGATGTGCTTTGTCAATGACTGAATCAGTACTTGGCAGGCCGGGCAGTGTGATCACTGTGTCTTGATCAATACTTTCTTCCATCGATGCTTCTATGCGTCGAACGAGTTGTGTTCGCTCGTCAAAGTTTGCGAGGTGCGAGATGCACTCTGTTCTGACTACCATACCCTTGCGCAACCCGATCGTTACCCGCTCACAGTTCAATCTGTCCGAGATGCTTGCTGCGATCTCCATACAGGCTTTGTTTGAGTTGTCATACCTCAACACCGATGCCATCAGAGTTTGTGTAAAAGCCCCGGCTTCTATTTGAATGCCATCGGATAGTTGGCTGAGTGATTCGAGCCAGTAGCCACCCCACTGCAACAGCTGTAGCACAACGTTTTGCCTTGATTGCGGGCGAGGTGTCATGAGCAGTGCAACGTAGCCCAGTGTTCTCTCACCTTCTTTCACCGGTGTGGCAATGATGTCACCCAGACGGCCATTGGTGTTGCCGTAGGTGATCTCGGTAGTGATTACCGGTTTATCGCTCTCGAACATCTGTTGGCCTGCGATAGCCAGTTTGTCTGCACCCGGACCGTTTGCCGGACGCATCGCGAGCAGGTTGCCATTGGCATCGTACACCGTACCTGTGATCACATCTGCGATCATCTTGCACTGCCAGATCAACCACTTGTTGGCAAGGTCTGTATTCAGACCGTCAGATTTAACGCTGTGTGCACCATCGTTACTGGACTCATCCGAATGATGGGTGTCTAGAACACCTGCATTAGTATGATGTATTGCTTCAGTAGCCTCGGTCGAAACAGGTTCTGCCGCTGCGTTCATCCAAAAACCTCTGGTCTGAATGATAAGAGTAAGTGTTGAGTGCCTGCGATTCCCGGTGCAATTTTCAATCTACGCAGGGTTGCGAAACAAGTAAGCTGAGGCAGCAACATCTGAACCAATAAAAAGCAGCGATAAGATATTTGTGGTGTGGTTGGCACTACGTTCTTGAGCAGGTCGACAACGATGAAAGTTCCGTGGAAATTATATGGTTCCCGTCTTATGAGCGATAAACGACACGGTGGGTTGATTTCAGTATTCTGCAAAATGTAATCCATGCCGGTTGATCCCGGCCCGATTACTGCGCCGATAATGTTGGCGGATTGGCTATTTTCACTACTGGCGTGCTCTTCAGATAGCAACAATCTGCTTTGCTGTATGTTGCTATGATTATCACCGGCTTGGCTCAGTAACGCGTGGCCGCAATGGTGATTTGACGGATCTGTCAGACGTCATCAATCCACTTACACTTTAAATTAACGATTTCAGAGTACAGCTAGATGAAACTGGTAAGACTTCTAATGCTGCTTGGCGCTTTTTCCTTCAGTGGTTGTGCTAATCAATCCGAGTTACTCGATGGCCTCGAAGACATAGCCGGCCAGGCGATCGGGCAATCAAACGGTGCGCTTTCGATTGCCGATATCTCTGCCGGTCTGAAGCAAGCACTCACAATCGGATCCGGACAAGTGGTTAGTCAACTTGGACAACGAGGCGGATACAACAGTGACCCGTTGATTCGCATTCCGTTGCCGACCGCGCTGATACGAGCCAGAGAGGTCGCTTCCAAGGTTGGTTTGCAAGGCAGTTTTGATTCTTTGGAAACACGTATAAATCAGGCAGCAGAACAGGCAGCACCAAAGGCGCGCAGCTTGTTCGTTAATTCTATTCGGCAAATGACGCTTGATGATGCACGTGGCATTCTGCAAGGGCCGGATGATGCTGCGACCCGCTTCTTCGAGCGCACAATGGGTGGTCCTCTTAGTGACGCGATGCGCCCGATTATCGATAACAGCCTGTCTCAGGTTGGTGCAGTTCGCAGTTTTCAGCAACTGCTTGCAAGTTATCGGCAGATTCCACTCGCACCACCGGTAGAGGCGGATCTGACTGCTCACGTGCTGGAAAAGGGCATGAGCGGTCTCTGGTACTACATAGCAGAGGAAGAAAAAGCGATACGTACCAACCCGGTTAAACGCACGACTGAACTTTTGCAGCGGGTTTTCGGCGGTGCCGCTCAGTAACCGGTCGCCGTTAGCACCTTCGTGTAATCCGGATTGCCTTGGACGCTCGTGATCTGTAACTGGCCGATCGGCAATACTGTTGCGATTCACTCTGTTTTGCTAAGATACGCCCATCGGGTGGGATAGATCACAAGTGTGGTGGATTGCCCCCGGGATTCTTAACTATATTCAACGGATTTTCAGGGGCACCGTGAGCGTTCAGGACCGTGTTTTCGTAAGAGCAATTGCAGTGGTATTGGGCGCACTCGTCCTGTTCACCGTGACGATTGCTATTTTTGCTAATCGAATTTCGGCGCCTGATCCGGCGTACACTGATCCGATAGCGCAGGCAAAATTGGTTGAACGCGTTCGACCCGTTGGAATGTCCCGTATCGAACGTTAAGTCTGCAGTTGTATTCGTGCAACAACATTGGCACGTCGCTCGCTGCAAAAACCAGAATCGCTTCTTAATTACCTCCTGGAGAAACACATGAGTCATAGTGGCTCGGATTTCTATAAGCCGTTTATATTTGTGCTCGGTGCACTTGTACTTCTCACGATTTTCCTGCTGTTGGTCGCCAATACTCTGTCACCTGACAGTCCTGATGATCCGCTTGCAGTGGCGGAGATGAAAAGGTCTATCTCACCGGTAGGAAAGTCCAGGGTGGTTGAATCTGCCCAGCCTGTTGAGTCCACAGCTGTGGCTACTGATGCAGCTGCTGACGCAACCGGATCAACTGAGTCGACTACCGCTAAAGTGATGACGTCGGACACTGATGAAACAGAAACGACTGCAACAGTAGACAACAGTTCGGCGGGCAACGAGAGCGCAGGCTCAGCACCCGTTGCGGCATCTATGAAAGTGAAAGCCGCAGTTGCTACCAATTGTGCTGGCTGTCATAACGATGGTTTGCACGGCGCTGCAAAAACGGATGATGCGGCAGCATGGGCGGCACTCGCTGAGACCGGTGTTGATCAATTAACCGCAAGCGTAATTAACGGCAAGGATAAAATGCCCGCCAGAGCGGAGTCGACGCTTAACGATGATGAAATCAGACAGGCGGTTGAGTTGATGATTGCGAATGCCACTGGGAACGCAACTCCAGTTGCCGCTTCTTCAGCGGGAGCGGCGAGTGCAGCGGTTACAGCAACCACGCAGGCTGCAAATACGGCCGAAGCCGCACCAGCACCCGCGAATGAGATTCCGGCGGCGGTAAAGCAGGTGGTCGATACAGCGTGTGCTGCATGTCACGTGGCGGGTATTGCTGGCGCGCCAAAATTTGGCGATAAAGAGGCCTGGGCACCCCGTATAGCAAAAGGTCTTGATGCGTTGGTTGCGACCTCCATTGCCGGTATCGGTGTAATGCCGCCTCGCGGTGGATCTACGCTTGATGACGAGCAAATGGCCTTAGCGGTTGAATATATGCTCAGCAAGTAACTAGTAAACTTACCTGCAATGTAGGTGGGTAGATTAACAGGGCGGGTTGGCCGTTGATTCGGCCAGCCCGCCCTTTTTATTTGGCTACCGTCAACAACCTTAGTCTTTCCTAAGTTTGTCGTCGACGGCGATCGGTGTTGGATAGCGCATCACTATCCAGTAAGACGAGACAATAAAGGTGATCAGCGTGGCGGTTTGTACTGTCATTGACGCTTTGTCTGAAATGACCCCGGCACTAACGGCAACCACAGCTACCAGCAGTGAAAATTCACTGATTTGTCCGAGCCGTACACCGATTTCTCCCGACATTTTGGCTTTCTCTTTTTCGCGGCGAAGCAGAAGTTTAAAGATGACTGGTTTCATTATTACTGCAGCCAGCGCGAGTGAAAGCGCGGGTAGTAGCACACCACCCACCGAGGTGATGTCAAATCCTGCCCCGAGACCGAAGAAAAACATGATGAGAAAAAAGTCTCTTAACGGCTTCAGGCTTTCGGCAATGTAGCGCGCTATCGGGTTAGCGGCCAGCGATACCCCTGCGATGAAAGCACCTATCTCGTGTGATAGCCCAACCATGTGTGCCAGCTCGGCGATACCCATGCACCATCCGACAGTGGCAAGAAAAATGTACTCGCTTATCTGGTCAAATTTCTGGAATAACTTTGACAACAGGTACTTAGAGACAAAGTATGTGGTGGCTGCAATTGTTGGCAGCAGAATCAGCATACCCAGTACGTCCAGTATCGCAGAACCCTGATTACCCAATTCATCAATCAGCAGTAACGCGACGACGGCAATGATGTCCTGCAGCAAGAGGATACTAACGATAATCTCACCCATGCGTTGATGGTGCAGAGCGCTGGTCGGTAGTAGCTTCAAGCCGACTATCGTTGAAGAAAACATCATCGCGGTACCGATGACAATGCTGTCGATCGGTGTGAAACCGAATGCCATCGCAATCACAAAGCCGGTCAGCGCGAAGGTGACACAACTAAGCAGCGTGACCACTGTCGCCTCGCGCAGCAGATGCCTGAGATCATCCGGTTCGAGATTCAGCCCGAGTAGAAATAGCAGAAAAATGATACCAACGTTGGCGATGTCGGCCACCAGCGCGGGGTCTGCAACCAGGCCTGTGACGTGCGGGCCGGCGATCAGCCCTAATGCGATATAGGCAATCAGCAGCGATTGTCGCGCGTAGAGTGCGATGGTAGCCAGGATTGCCCCACCGGTGAAGATCAGGAAGATGGTATACAGTATGGAATCGCCACTCACGGCTGACACTCTTTATTGTTCTATTTCTGAATGTGTTAGGTGCAGTGGTTTATTGTAGTGGGTATTCGCCTCGTGTGCCGATATTCGGGTAATATACGCGGCGGCATGGTTGATTCCGGCTGTGCACGTTCTTCAGGTTCTCACAAGTAAACAGTTAGAGTCATATGGCCCGTCTTATTGAATTTGTCGGCAATCACCCGATTTTGTTCGCAGCCCTTGCGCTGGTGATCGGTATGATTGCTTTTTTTGAATATCAGCGCCTTTTTTCCGGCGTGAAGATAATCAGCCCGATGGAGGCAACCCGATTGCAGAATGATCAAGATGCGGTGTTTGTCGATATTCGCGAAGAGGCTGAGTACAAGGTGGGGCATATCATGGGGAATCTGCATATCCCGATGAGTAATTTCCCGAAAAGAATTGTCGAACTGGATAAGTACAAAGATAAACCGGTGATTGTCTACTGCACCAGCGGCGCACGCTCCGCCGGGGCGGCAGGTAAACTTCGTAAAGCCGGGTTCGACTCGGTATATACGCTGCAGGGTGGAGCTGCTGCCTGGGAGAAGGCAGGGTTACCTTTGGCTTCGAAAGCCTGATCGCCCCATAACCACGACATAAATTTAGTGAGTAGAGCCAGATGAGTAGAAGCGTTGTGATGTATACAACCGGGTTGTGTGGCTACTGTCGCGCTGCCAGGAATTTGCTTGATCGCAAAGGCGTCGAGTACGAGACAATTGCGGTAGATGTTGATTCTGAAAAGCGCGAAGAAATGATGCAGCGTAGTGGGCGTCGTACTGTGCCACAAATATTTATCGGTGAGCATCATGTTGGGGGATTCGATGATCTGAGCGAGCTTGAAACTGACGGCAAGCTTGATGAGTTACTTGGTCGCGCCACTTAACTGGCAATAGGTGTTGCCTTTTGATTTCCGGGTCTGTCACCTGAGTCTGTCATTAGGGTAAGGCAGTCGAATTCATAGATTGAACTACACTATACTGCAACAAAAGCTAACCTAAGCATTTACAGGAATAACCCGATGGCTGAAGAAACCGCTGCTGCCGCAAAGCAGGAAAACAAACAGGTTTTTCGCGTACAGAAAGTCTATGTGAAAGATGTTTCTTTCGAGACCCCTCGCTCCACAGAGATTTTTACAGAGCAGTCTCAGTGGACGCCTGAAGTAAAGATTCAGCTTAATACTGAAAACAAAAAAATCAAAGACGACATTTACGAATGCACTTTGATGCTCACGGTAACCGTTGAGCTGCATGATAAGCCGGCATACCTGACGGAAGTGCAGCAATCTGGATTGTTTTCGATCTCTGGATTCAAGGAAGAGGAACTGGCTCATTTACTTGGTAGCTATGCACCAAGTGTTCTGTTTCCGTTTGTGCGCGAAGTTGTTTCTGATCTGGCGGTAAAAGGCGGATTTCCGCAGCTGTTGCTTGATCCGATTAACTTCGATGCACTATATGCACAACACCTGGCTTCAAACAAGCAGAATGCACCGGCGCCGGAAACACAGCAATAAACGCAACGATAAGTACAGCTAGTGACGCTGCAATAAAACTCGGTGACAGTTTCGCATCAGCCGTAGATAAAAGTTGCCATTGGTGACGAATACTCAAAATATCGCTGTAGTAGGAGCTGGTAGTTTCGGCACTGCACTCGCGCATCACATCGCAAGTAACCGACATCGTGTGTCATTGTGGGCACGCGACACCAGCTTACTGGATGCTATTCGTGCTGAAGGTGAAAATAAGAAATACCTGCCAGGTGTTTCACTGGCGAATACGCTGGTATGTTGTGAGGATCTATCACAGGCACTGGTTGATACAGATCATGTGCTTGTGGCTATACCTAGTCAGTATTTCGGTGAGTGCCTCGATCTTATCAAACGGGATGCTCCAGTTGATTGCGGCCTGCTCTGGGCTTGCAAAGGTCTTGAAGCAACGAGTGGGCGTTTACTCAGCGACGTAGTTGAGGATAAATTCGGTGCCGAAAGGCGGCGCGCTGTTATATCCGGTCCTACCTTTGCGAAGGAACTGGCTTGTGGTTTGCCGACGGCTATTACGGTTGCAGCCAATACAAAAAACTATGCCGAATCGGTAGTGAGCCTGTTGCACAGTGATCGTTTCAGAACCTACATCAGCGATGATATTCGCGGTGTGCAGATAGGCGGTGCTTTTAAGAACATTTATGCAATAGCGGCCGGTATATCAGATGGATTGAACTTTGGAGCCAATGCGCGGGTGGCGGTTATAACCCGTGGTCTGGCTGAGTTGATGAGGCTCGGTGAAACGCTTGGTGCCAGTGCGGAGACCCTAATGGGGCTTTCCGGTGTGGGAGACTTGATACTTACCTGCACTGATGATCAATCGCGCAATCGTCGTTTTGGACTTGCGCTCGGTCAGGGTCAGACCGTAGAACTCGCACTGAAAGAGATCGGTCAGTCAGTTGAAGGCGTTATTGCCACTGAAGTCGCTTTTCAACTTGCCCGGAGAAAGGGTGTAAATATGCCGATTGTTGAGCAGGTGTACCGGGTAATAAATGGACAGACGAGCCCTGCGTCTGCGGTATCTGCCTTATTGGGCAGGCCGTCGCGATCTGAACATGCAGAGTGACAGATATTGTTCCGGTTAGCTGGGTGTGTTTTGCAGCATCTATTGAGGTTTAGCGGGTGTGATTGAGAATCCTGTCTGTCGCCATGCTTCGTAACTGACAATTGCCACAGCATTAGATAAATTGAGACTTCGGGATCCTGACTGCATCGGAATATGTAATCGATTCTGTTCTGCTACGGTGCCTGCTATTTCATCCGGCAATCCCGAAGTCTCAGAACCAAACATCAGATAGTCACCATTTTGGTAACTGGCCTCTGCATACCAGCGTGTTGATTTACTCGAAAATGACCAGAGGTTTGAGGGCTTTTCCGACTCCAGAAATGTCTGGTAATCGCACCACTTTTTGACTAAAGCAAGATCGCGATAGTCCATACCAGCCCGTCTGACACTTTTCTGATCCAGCTCGAAGCCAAGTGGTTCTATCAGGTGCAATTTGCATCCATTGTTTGCACATAGACGAATGATGTTGCCTGTATTCGGGGGTATTTTCGGGTTAACCAGAACAATGTTGAACATAGTGATGTTGCGAGACTCAGTAACTGAAGAGTGATGGGGTACCGATAAACCAGCCTATCTTCTTGTTTGTAGCAGGATCGTCGGCTAAGGTTACTCAAGAAGTTTTGATGTTAAGTAAACAAAGTTGTGCGTTGTATGTTGTATAAGGTGGTATCGAAAAGATTACGGTTAGTCTCAGTCGTAGTAGGCCTGCTGTTTCTACCCGCCTGTCGCTTTGCCGTTAAACCCTTGGGTAGCTCGAATACTCCAACCAGTCCTTTTCGTGAATCTGCCGTATCCGTCGGTAGTGACATTCCAACGGGTCAGGCAACTGATCTGCCAAAGGGTCGGGATGATACAGAGATTCCCGAGCTCATCGCGCCTGTCACGGATTTAATTCCCCCCATAATGACTCCGGACTCCGAGTATATCGAGTCTGCACCAGCCGAGATAGTCGAAGACGAACTCTACACCGTCATTGCTGACGGGGTTCCGGTAAAAGAGATACTTTCTGCTATTGCCCGTGATGCAGACGCACAGGTTAGTTTTGTTGGTGAAATAGACGGACAACTCTCGCTTAGTATTGTCAACCAGCCGCTTGAATTTATTCTTAAGCAGATTAGCGATCTGGTAGAAGTAAGATACGAAATACGGGATGGTCAGATTCTATTAATTGAGGATAAACCGTTTATCCGCAGTTATGAGTTTGACTATCTGAATATGCAGCGGGTTTCTGAAAGCCGTGTTGATCTGGCGACGCAAATTGGCACGTTAACAACCGGGCTTGATGAAGGAAGTAGTAGTAGCGGCAGTAACGGCTCGCGGTTGTACGTGGAGAATAAATCAGTAAACCTGCAATGGGATTCGCTAGTCAGGAGTATTGGCGGAATTCTCGGTGAGAAGATAGATGCTGATACCAACATCAGTGAAAATGTGTTTGTCAGTCGGGAGTCCGGGATTGTCAGTGTTAGAGCGAGAGAAGCGCAACATCGCTCAATTGAAAGTCTTATTAATAAAATTATGCAAAGTGCGCAACGGCAGGTTCTTATAGAAGCGACTGTCGTAGAAGTTACTCTGAATGACCGGTATGAGTCAGGCATTGACTGGCAGGCACTAAATAGTAGCGGCAATGGAACACTACAATTCTCCCAATTACTTGCTGGCTTGCCGGATGCCTCGTCTGCGACGACGCCGGTAACAGCGTTACTTAGCTACAACAATCCGGAGTCGATTCTCGGTAATCTTTCTGCAACGCTTAAGTTGCTACAGCAGTTTGGTGAAGTGCAGGTGCTGTCAAGGCCCAGAATTATTGCTCTAAATAATCAACCCGCTGTACTTAAAGTTGTTGATAATAGAGTGTACTTTACTTTTGAGGTCGATCGACTGGAGCGGGAGAATGGTGATCAGAGAACCGTGGTAGACAGCACGATTCATTCAGTACCCATTGGTCTGGTGATGAATGTCACCCCTTTCATCAGTAAGCATTCTGAAGTGATATTAAATGTTCGCCCGACTATCTCAAGGATACTGAATTTCGCTGAAGATCCCAGCCCGGCGCTTGCCGGGCAAAATGAAGTTCGAAACCTTATCCCCGAAATTCAGGTTCGTGAGATGGAATCGTTGCTGCGTGTGCAGAGCGGCAGTGTGGCAATTTTTGGTGGTCTGATGCAGAACAAGGTTGAAAACCGCACTGCTGGTTTACCGGGATTGAAGCGAATCCCGGTTGTTGGTCGCTTATTTTCACACGAAGTGCGCTCTGTTGAGAAAACCGAATTGCTAATTTTTCTAAAGCCGACTGTAGTTGATCGAGATTTTACAGGCGTGCAGTAAGCGTAATAAATAGTGGTGGATGTAGATATGGAGTTAGTACTGGAACCAGATTGTGATATGGCTCAAACCCGCACAGATGAAAATGAAGCCTGCAGGATTGAGAAACCATCAGAATCTGAAGATTTACCAAAACTTGATGAGGCGCCGGGGTCTGCTGAGCCGGAAGCAGAACCAATAGAAATCGATACACCGCGGGCTGTTTCGTCGAAACGAAAATGGTTATTGGCTCTGCAGAGAGTTGATCCGGTTTTCTATCTAACGTGGTTGGTATCTACACTATTACTAATCATTGGTTTTTACTGGTTTGTTGAGCACAACAACCGGCTTGTTACAGCGCATTTGCAGGAAATAGAAGCGGGTAGGAAAGAGTTGAACGAGAAGCGCAGTGACACTCTACAGTCTGACAAGCCTGCACTGTTGCAGGGTGACTTACCATTAGAGCCGCCAAGTGCAGCGGTGCTTGTCGTCACACCTCCGGAATTAGCACAGGAAATAGAGGTCAAGTCTGAGTCCCGTGAATCACCTGCCGCGAGTAGCCACATACCTGTGGTTATTGCGGAGAATCCGGAAGTTGTAGAACTTAAAGTACAGCTTGAGGAGAAGGCCCAACAGCTGGAAGTATTGGCACTGGAAAACTATGAGTTGAGGTTAAGGCTGGAATTTGATCAACCTCCGGCGCCGGATGAAGTGGTTGAGATTCCCACAGCAGTAAGTGAGCATGGTGAAATGACAAGTAGTGTTGAAGCTATTCCGCAACAGGATGTTACTGAATTGCCCTCGCGAAATTTAAAATCGTTCGAACCTGCAGTTGTACCGGGTGCGGCGGATGCAACCGGTGCGTTGTACAACGCTGATAGAGCGCTCGCTAACCGGGATTACATTGCTGCCGAAAAGTGGTACAGGCTTGCCGTACAGTATGAGCCCGACAATCGGGAGGCAAATCTCGGTGTCGCCTCCGTGGCGCTGCGTAACGAAAACACTCAGCTTGCCGTTGAGCGTTACCGACACTTGTTAAGCATTTACCCTGAAGATCAGACGGTATTTTCTGCCATGCTTAAGCTGGCCGATACAGATAGTGAAATAGAGAATGAGCTACGCAGTCTTGCTGTCCGATCGTCCGAGGATCAGGCGGCTTTATATTTAATTCTGGGTCACCACTTTGGTCGCACTGGCAGATGGCCTGAAGCCAACGATGCTTTTGTTGCAGCACTTAAGAGCGCGCCCGAACAACCCGCCGCGATCTTTTTCAATCTGGCGGTAAGCTTCGAGCACCTTGGCCAGACGGACGTCGCCGTCGATCACTACCGGCGGTCGCTGAAAGCAGATAACGTCGCCGGGAGCAGCAGTGCAGATAGAATTTTACGCTTTGACAGGGCACGTGCCGAGTCAAGGTTGGCTGAACTGACAGAATAGTCAGTTGCCCGACAGTTCCGGTACTTTCGTGAGATCGACCAGTCAATTATTTGTCATGCCGTTATCTCGTATGAACGCAAGGCATCGTTAACGATGACCGGCGTGTTTATTGCACTTCTCTCTTTCGCTATCGTAAAACGCTATTGATTGGCGGGGGTTCAATTGACGGATGTCATATCAGTGTCTGATTATCAGGATATAAAGACTGAAACAGATACTCTACAACTGGGACGTGATTCCATACTGGCGCAGTCGGCAGCACTTGCGAGCATTGCTGGTGGCTTGGGGCCTGAATTCGATCAAGCGGTACAGCTTATTGTGCAAGCGACCGGCCGGGTTATTGTTATTGGTATGGGCAAGTCCGGCATAGTCGGGCAAAAGATCGCTGCCACGCTGGCCTCTACCGGAACACCTGCTTTTTATGTGCACCCGGCCGATGCCGTACACGGTGATCTAGGAATGATTACCCCGACCGATGTTGTGCTTTTAATTTCTAATTCGGGCAGGACTGAAGAAGTTGTGAAGTTGCTGCCGTCGATAAAGTACTTTGGTAATAAAACCATAAGCTTTGTCGGCAGACCCAACTCTAGTATTGGCGATTCTTCGGATGTAACGCTGGTACTGCCGGTTGAACGGGAAGTTTGCCCACATAATCTCGCACCCACCACATCAACGCTGGTTACGATGGCGGTTGGTGATGCACTTGCAGTTGCACTGATGAAAGCAAAGAATTTTGCACCCGCAGATTTTGCCCACTTCCATCCCGGTGGCATGCTGGGTAAAAGCCTGCATTCGAAAGTTCGTGATGTCATGCAATGTGATAACGTCCCGTTGTGCTCACCCGATGACACAATTTCAACTGCGGTGATGGCAATGACTGCATCGAGACTGGGTTTGGTTGTAGTGCATACAGATCATAAGGTGTTGGGTATTTTCACCGATGGTGATTTGCGGCGTGCTTTGCTGTCAGGTGCGTCGGTTATGGAGCAACCGGTAAGCGAGCACATGACCCTTGACCCTGTCTGTGTCTCTGCTGAGTCACTTATTAAAGATGCAGAAAATCTTATGCGTGAAAATAAAGTTCGGGCACTGGTGGTCATTTCCGCCCGTGATGGTGAGCGCGAAACTATTTGCGGTATTTTAGAAATATTCAGTGGTGGTGAATAATATGGAATGGTTTAAGGTCACCACGGTATCTATCTGCCTGATGCTGGCAAGCGGCTGCACTACTACCCCTGATAAGTACAAAAGCATGGGCGAATTGCCCGCGCAAACTGCAGTAAATACCCGGAATGCAGGCGATGCAAAAGCCAGTGCTGTGGCAGAAGCTTCTGTTGGAGTGCCGCAGGTGTACGTCGATCCGCAACTGGGTACATCAGTCGAGCTGGTAGTGCAGTCGGAATATTTTTCTGCCAACGGCAGAACTTGCAGGCGTTATGCAATGTTTACAGATGGACAAAGCATACCGGGGGTCAGTTGCAAGGATGATTTGCGTGGCTGGATTGATCTGCCGTTGTCGTCATTTGTGCGTTAACGGCTGACCAGAATGTCTTTCGCCAATGTGGCAGACCGGCCTGAGAGCGTATTTACAATACAGTGTCGTGTATTGCATGCGCTGATATTGCGTGAACTTAAATCCCGCTACGGTAACCGCAGGCTCGGTTTTGCCTGGGCATTAATCGAACCACTGGTATTTACGTCAGTGTTTGTATTTGTGTTTCAATTGATCGGGCGCGGTGGCGCACCTTCAGGCATACCGATTACGTTGTTTTTTGTTGCGGGTATAAGTCCTTTTTTTATGTTTCGCGATATTTTCTCTGAGGTGGCTCAGGGTACCCGTGGAAATCAATCATTACTGATGTTTCCGCAAGTTACTCGCATGGATTTGTTGATAGCGACGTTGATTGTAAATTCACTGTTATCGATATCTGTATTTATCTTGCTGGTTCTTGGTTTGTTTTTCGCGGGTGTTACTTTTCAAATAGAAAATCTCCCAGGGGTAATGGTTGGCTTCAGTTTGCTGATATTGCTTGGTTTAGGCTTAGGGCTTGTTGTAGGAGCTGTCAGTATTCGCTATGAGTTCGTAAAAAAGATCTCAGAACCTATTCTCGGTAAGCCGCTGTTTCTAACATCCGGTATGTTTTTTACAGCGAGCATGATTCCGCCTTTTGCTCGGGAATACGCTTTATATAATCCGTTGCTTCATTGCATAGAACTAATTCGATCGTCTCTGTTTGTAAGTTTCAATAGCCGCTATATAAACCTTGACTATGTTTGCATATTTGCCATCGTGCAGATTGGTCTGGGGTTGATGTTGCTTGGCTTTTTTGAGCGACAACGGAAGTAGTCACGTGATAGCGCTCGAAAACGTTTCCAAATCATACGGTGTGGGTGATAACGCGCATCTGGTGCTGAATGACATCAGCTTCAAATTTCCGTATCGCAAAAGTGTTGGCGTGTTGGGGGCGAACGGCGCGGGTAAAAGTACACTGATTCGTATTATTGGCGGTGCCGATAAGCCCGACAATGGCCGGGTGGTCCGCACCAGCCGTCTTTCGTGGCCAATGGGGTATTCCGGTGGATTTCAAGGCACATTGACGGGCAGGGAAAATGCAAGGTTCGTGGCTCGTATCTACGGCGCCTCTTATGTGGAAGTGGAGCGGAAGACGAACGAGTTTGCGGAGCTCGGGCAATATTTTGATCGTCCGCTATCCTCATATTCTGCGGGTATGAGATCCCGTTTTGCGATGTCGCTGAGCTATGCGCTGGATTTTGACTACTACCTGGTGGATGAGGCTCTTGAGACCGGCGATGCGAGGTTGAAAGAGAAGTTCAGGCAGATATTCAAACAGAGACGTCAGACTTGCTCTGTCATTCTGGTATCTCATAACGAACAGACTATCCGTAAGAACTGTGATGTTGCGACCGTGTTGCATGAGGGTCGTCTGCACTATTTTGACAATCTGGATGACGCATTTATGTTGTACCGAAAATTACTATTTAAGAAGAGCGTCGCTTGAATCCTATAGCGTTGAGAGTTGTGGTTGCGGCTTTGGTGCCGGTGTTGATAGCAGTCTGCTACTTCGGCTTGATTGCGTCTGACCGTTACGTTTCAGAATCATCAGTGGTACTACGCAGTGGCAATCAGTCAGCCTCAAATTTCTCGTTTGGGGGTCTGCTGCCGGTCAGCACTCCGGATACGCAAGATGTATTGGTAGTGTCGGACTACATCGCATCTATGGAGCTGGCGCTGCATCTTGATGAGAAATATTCACTTCGTGATCACTATTCCCAACCAACAGTCGATTTTGTTTCGCGATTGGACAAAAACTCGAATGATGAAGATTATCTCGATTATTTTCGAGATATGGTGGGTGTCAAGTTTGAAGAATCCAGTTCAATTATTTCAATAACCACGAGAGCTTATTCCCCGGATATAGCGCATAAGGTTAATAGTGAAATCATCGCCCGCAGCGAGCTGCTTATCAATCGCCTGTCTGATCGGATTGTGGAGGATACTCTGCAAACCGCTTTGGAGGAAGTGCAGAATGCCACTGCCAATGCACGTGATGTTTCTGATCGACTGTCCCGGTTCACCAGTGAAAATCAATCTATCGATCCGGGAACTGACGCGGTTGCAATCGCCGGGGTGATTTCGGCAATGGAACGCAAGCTTGCAGAAACCCGGGCGCTTTATACCGAGAAGTCTGCTTATTTGCGCGAGTCTACTGTCGAGATGCGGGCACTAAAGAACCGGATGAATGGTCTTGAAACTGAAATGCAACGTGAGCGTCAGCGACTGTCGAATGAACAAGGTGTTGGTACAGCGATAGAACGGTACAAACCATTGCTTGTTGAAGAAGAGTTGGCACGACAACGTTATGCGGCGGCATTGCAGGCGTTGGAGGCAGCAAGAGTTGAATCACATACTAAAAAGCGCTATCTCGCCACTTTTGTGAAGCCAAGCAAGCCGACATCTTCAACCGAGCCTGATCGTTTTATTGATGCGATAAGTACGATCCTGCTTTCCTTCCTGCTCTATGCAATTTTTGCCTTGTTCAGAGCGGCGGTCAGGGAGCATATAGACTTTGCTATTTAATCAACTGAAAACGCATATGCGAACATTATTACTAATTTTTTCTGCACTGCTGATCAGTACTGCAACAGTGGCGCAGACAACTGTTGATCCAGACGATGCAGTCATGGAAAGACAGAGCGCCATCTTTGAGCAGAAAGAATCAGCACAACTCGATCAGTTGCGGGAGCGCACCAGGCCGTTCGGACACACGCTGTTTGGTGGTGGATTCTCTGCATCTGAAACGCAGGGTCTCAATTCTGATTATATAGTCGGTGCCGGTGATAAAGTCGCTATTAGAATATGGGGTGCTACGACCTATGAGAAGGTCCAGACGGTCGATACCCAGGGCAATATCTTCATACCTGATGTTGGGCCGGTGCGACTTGGTGGCGTTAAAAACTCGCAGGTCAACGCAACGGTAAAAGCTGCTATTGCGAGAGTCTATACCAATGATGTGAGAGTCTACACTAACTTGATCACTTCTCAGTCGGCGAGTGTTTATGTGACCGGGTATGTGCATAAGCCCGGTAAGTACGCCGGCATGCCGACAAGTTCGGTGCTGAACTTTATTGATAAGGCCGGTGGCATAGATTCAGCCAGTGGTAGTTTCCGGAAGATTGAGATAAACCGTAATTCAAAAACCATTGCGGTAGTTGATCTGTACGATTTTATTCGCAACGGCGTCATCCCTGATGTAGTTCTGAAAGAGGGTGATGCTATCGTTGTCAGGCCTCTGATGCAGACCGTATTTGTTGGTGGTGATGCGGCAAAGCCGAACAGGTTCGAGTTTACCGCCGACACTATTACTGGAGATGACGTGATTGAACTGGCGTCTCCTTCATCTGGGGTTACGCATGTAGCGTTAAGTCAGGTTCGAGCAGGTGAAAGTACATTTGAGTACCTTCCTTTGGCCAAATTCCGTGAACGATTAATCGGTGATGGAGACGTAGTATCCTTTAAATCTGACGTAATTGAACGCAACATCAGCATCAATATTGATGGTGCGTTCAGCGGTGCATCCGCAATTACAGTTAACAAGCGTGCGACGTTAAAGCAGGTGCTGGATCTTATTGAAGTTGATCCGGAGTTAAGTGCGTATGAGCGAATATTCATAAAGCGAAAAAGTATCGCCAGTCGTCAGAAAAGTGCGATCGAGAACAGCCTCAAACGACTTGAGTCCGAATATTTTACCGCATCCTCCAGCACGGACAGTGAATCTCGAATCAGAGTGCAGGAAGCGGAGCTGATATCTACGTTTGTAAAAAAAGTATCGTCAGTTGAACCGCAGGGCACTTTGGTTGTGGTATCAAAAAACGGCATTGCAGATATCGTATTAGAAAATGACGATACCATTTTTATCCCACGCCGTAACCCAAGTGTTCTGGTCTCCGGCGAAGTCCGTCTGCCCAGAGCTTTCCTGTGGGAGAAAGGCAGCTCTGCGAAGAGCTATATCGCTCGTGCGGGCGGATTCTCAAACAATGCCAATCCGAAAAATATCCTGCTGGTGAAGCAGGATGGACGCGTCGTGGATGCAGCAAGCTCGCCAGTCGAGCAGGGTGACGAGCTGCTGGTTTTGCCCAAAGCGCCCACCAAGAATCTGCAGCTGGCGGCCAGCATCAGCGATATTCTCTATAAAATTGCAGTGGCCACCAGCGTCGCGCTAGCGATTTAGCGTCTGCGCGGAAACAACGCGGTGTCTGGTGCTATTACCCAATATAGCTATCCCCAGGTTAACTATTCCAAAATCGCTATTATTTGAGAAATAGATTCGCGAACCGGCGTGGAGTTTGCGTTGTGAAGTGTGTCAGGGGTGTGTGTTGTGAGTACCAGTCGGAGATTGGTGCTGAGAGCTGGCTATGCCGGTTCTGACAGGTACCTCTGGCCTGGATTGATGCACTTGCGAAGAGACAATGAATCTCAACACGTCGAAAACAAAAAAAATAAAAAACGTGCTGGCGCCGGTAGTACGCCCAATCATGCGCCCACTCATGCGCTTGAGTCCGCGGATAAAACCACGACTGAAGCCTGTGAACGATATTCAGGAAACTCACCGAAGTAATATCGGCACATGGACATCAACAGGTGATGACCCTCAGTTTATTTGTGAATTCCCGTTAATAGATCTACATACCGGATGGTACATGATCACACTCGATATCGAGTGTAGTAGTGTTTCTGATATAGCAACTTTCTATGTCAATCTCGGTAAGGGGTATATCGAAGACGATTCGATCAAGGTTCCGTATCAATCTCGCAGAGTTTGCAAGCGAATTGTAAGGTTTGATCGTAAAGCCCGTGGTATTCGATTTGACCCGCTTAGTAGCCGGGGGCAGTTTCAGGTACGTGAGTTTACCGTGAGTCCGGTTGCGTTTAAGTTTGCAGAGAACCGCATGCTTTCAAAACTGATGCGGTGGAACCCCTCCAGTCACGAGGATACCATCGCCGCCACCCGACAGCTGCTGAAGCTGCAGGCGTCGAAGTCCGGACAATCCTACCAGAGCCTGCTTGAAAGCAGGTACTCAGCGATATTTGCCAACCCCATGCGGAGCCACAACTACAATTTATGGATTGAGAAAATTGAGGCACAGAAAACACCGACACAAGGAAACATAGTAAGCATTGGCAGTAAATCGAAACGGCCGAAGATATCCGTGATTATGCCAACCTGCAATAGTGATCTTGATCTCCTTACAGCCGCTATTGAGTCAGTAATAAAGCAAAGCTATTCGAACTGGCAGTTATGTATTTCTGATGACGGCTCTGAATCCGAGGAAATAAAAACAGCAATACAAAATTTTGTAAAAACTGATGATCGTATTAATGCGGTGTTTGGACTGGAGTCATCAGGCATCGCCAATAACACCAACTCGGCATTGCAGCTTGCTACTGGCGAATATTGTGTGTTTCTTGATCATGATGATTTGCTGGCAGAACACGCGTTGTATGAAATTGCCAAAGCAGTCATGGAGAATCCGCTACTTAAACTAATTTATTCAGATGAAGACAAAATAGACAGTACCGGGGCGCGTGCAGAACCGCATTTCAAGCCTGATTGGAATCCGGATTTGTTGCTATCGCAAAACTATATTTGCCATCTTGTGGCCCTGAAAAGAAGTGTTATTCAGCAGGTCGGTGGACTTCGGACAGGGTTTGAAGGTGCTCAGGATCATGATTTGTTGTTGCGGGTCATGGAGGTGGTGACTCCAGCGGAAGTACAACACATACAAAAAATTCTCTACCACTGGCGCATGGCAGCCGGTTCAACGTCTGCAACAGCAAGTGCGAAGAGCTATACAACCGACAGCGGCGTTGCGGCGATTGCAGATCATCTGGCACGTGTGGGATCTGACGCTGCTGTTGAGGCAGGTAAGTATCCTAATACGTATCGGGTAAAGTGGTCGTTGCCGGATACACCGCCCAAAGTCAGTATTATCATTCCCACCAGGGACAGGCTTGATATCTTAACTCAATGTATCGGTAGCGTATTGCAACACACCGATTATCCAGACTATGAAATATTAGTAGTCGACAATGAATCGTCCGAGCCTGCAACACTTGACTACTTTGAACAGTTAAAGGCATTGGATAATGTAAGGTTGGTTCAATATGCTGGAGAGTTCAACTACTCTGCGATAAATAATTTTGCGGTAGGAAAAGCTAAGGGCAGTGTCATTACCCTGATGAACAACGATATCGAGGTAATCAACGATGAATGGCTGCGGGAAATGGTAGGTCATGCGCTACGCCCGGAGATAGGCTGTGTTGGTGCCAAGTTGTTGTACAAAAATAATATGGTTCAACACGCGGGTGTGATTCTAGGTATAGGTGGAGTTGCAGGACATGGTCACAAATACTTTGACGCAGAGTCTGCGGGATACTTCTCCAGACTCCATCTAACACAGAATATGTCGGCGGTGACTGCTGCGTGTCTGACAGTGGAGAAGCGGCTCTATCGACAGGTCAACGGGTTGAATGACAATGATTTGAAGGTGGCTTTTAACGATGTTGATTTTTGCTTGCGGGTCAGAACGCTGGGTCTTCGCAATATATGGACGCCTTATGCCTTGTTGTACCATCACGAGTCGGTCAGCCGGGGCCATGAGAACACTCAGGAGAAACAAATGCGATTCAAGCAGGAAGCGCTGTACATGCAGAAACAATGGGGTGAGATGCTGGAATCGGATCCGGCGTATAATCGCAATCTGACATTAGTGCGGGAAGACTTCTCGCTAGCGGCGTAACGGTTCTGACTATGCAATTTCCGATAATTTACCTGCACATTCCAAAGACCGCTGGTACAAGTTTTAGGAAGAGTGCGGAACAGTACTTTGGTCCGGATCAGGTGCTGAATGACTACGGAGATAAATCTGCCAGTACTTCCGAGGATATCCGCAGTGCTTTTTACGATTCTGATGATGTGGCGAAATTGCGTCAAACCGGTGTTGAACATAAGTTTCTGACCGGACACTTTACGCTCGCTAAATATCGTGAAATATTTCCAGATTCACCGGTGGTGACTTTTTTTCGCAATCCGGTCGACAGAGTAATCTCGGAGTATATACATTTTGCCTCTCATTATGATTTTGAAGGCGACCTGCGGGAGTTCTACACCCGGCCGCACTTTCAGAATCGACAGCACACTTCGATGGCTGGTTGTGTACCGGAAGATCTGGACTTCTTTGGTATTACCGAAGACTATCAAAGCAGCCTGGAAAAGTTTAATCAACGATATGGTACCAACCTGCCCCTGGTCAGGCTTAATGTCGGAAAGTATAAAGGCCTGGCTGATAGTGTTGCGACAGAGGCTGAGCTTGAAGAGATAGCGGAGCTGAATCAAAAGGATGTAGAGCTTTACCATGCTGCTGTTGAGGGGTTTAATGCGCAATCCACAATCGGTGAACGCGGATTTAAAACGATGAAGCGATTCTGTGGCAGCGTCGGACGGATAAAGGAAGGAAGGGTAATTGGCTGGACTGTCGATAGAGAGTCAAGTGAGCCTGCCCAGGTTGAAGTTACCATAAATGGAAATGTCCGTAAGCAGGTAACCGCAGATTTATTTCGTGAAGATCTTCAACGCAAAGGCCTGCATGTTAGTGGTAACTGCGGATTTTCTCTATCTCTTGATGAGCTCGGCAGTGTTGTACCCGGTGATCGAATTTCCATACGAACAATAGATGGAAAATTCGAGTTGGCTAATAGTCCGTTGATCGTGCCCGGCTGACCAGCAGGGGTTGTTTGCAATGACCTCAGTACTGTATTTGACTGATACCAGATATGGTCAGCGCGCATGGCAGCACCCATCAGCACGACATCGTTGTTACCACTACGCAGATGCTCTTATATCGCACGGTTGCAATAGTGCAGTACTTGCGCTGGATCGCGTGTCGAGAACCACTCTACGCGGTTTCGATCATGTCGTATTTCATCGTCCGACTTGGAGTAGGCGGTTTTCTGCTGTCTTTAATCGTTGTCAGGATGCTGGCTTACAGATTCATGCAGACTATGATGATCTGATATTTGACCCGCAGTTTGCACCACATAGTCCGCAGCATGTCAGTGGTGGTAAAGCGCTATCTAAAGTGCAGCGTCAATTTGAAAATACTCATGCTGCTGCGCGGTGTTTTAGCAGTTTTCTGGTGTCTACGGCTTATTTGTCTGAGAAAGTATCAGCGTTGTTTCCGGATGCAAATACTACTGTGCTGCCGAATTCCCTGCCACGTACTTTCATCTGGCCCGTGTGCTATAAAGCAGATTCAGATAAAAAGACCATTGGCTATTTTCCTGGTAGTCGTGGTCACAGTGAGGATTTTAAATCCATCTCAAGCGTATTGGGAGATATTCTGAGTACCGGTGCAAGACTTTTGATTGTGGGAAGAATGAATCCGCAGGATTACGAATCTCTGCCTAATGTAACGCATCTTTCGTATGCAGCTTATAGTGATTATCTGCATCTGCTTTCACTTGTGGATGTATCTGTTGCGCCACTATTGGAGAATGAGTTCAATCAATCGAAGTCAGCGGTAAAGTTGATAGAGTCTGTTTCTGTGGGCACCCCTGTCGTGGCGAGTAGTAATCAGGATATGTGCGATCACGATAACGAGTTATCGTGGCTGGTCAGTGATAAACAGCATTGGCAGCGCGCTCTGAGTGAAGCCCTGGGTGGCGATGCATCGGTAAGAAATAGTCAGTCAATTGTTCGAGGGTTGCAGCAGCGGTTCTCCGTGTCCAGCCGACTACCAACTTTGTTTGAGCATTTAGAATGCGTGCATTGAATAAGTCGTTGCAGGAAAAATGTAGTTGGCGCTCGCACCAAGAGGCGGAGTTACGTCTGGCTGGTAAGGCAGGCTTGAGGGTTGCTTTTCCAGGCTCTTTGCTTTGCAACCATATTCTGGTTCACCTAAATTCTCCACAATTTATCGAGATGCATGACTTTCGTTTGCCGGATGTGTCTCCGGTTGTGTACGAATATTGTGGAGAGGTCAGTCGTAGTGAAACGATAGCCGGTACGTTTGTTCTGGACATAGATGGCGCTCCTGATGAGGCTGAGGTTGTTCCAATCGTTGTTAAACTGGTAAGCGGGAAGCAAGTCGGTCGCATCATGGTTCTTGGTCGGGAAGCCTACAATCAATACGGCAATAAAATCGGCCTGAGTGTCTCCTCAGATGTTGAAGTGCAGATGGTCGAGCCTGACTGGATGTCACCGGGTGCGATGCACAGCATTTATCGTCAGGCCACGGAAGTTATCTTTATAAATACCATGCGCGTTCTGGATGCGGCATGTACCGGGTGCTCGTGCAAACTGGTAGCGGGAAGCGAGTTTCGGGATGAGCCCGCTTTCCCTATAGTGAATCGATATTTACAGGCAGTTGGCTGTGAGGTTTTTAATCAATCAGGTGTATCTGTTCCGGAGGCGTCTGTTGAACTGGCACTGTCCTATCGGTTGGTTGGAAACAGTACTTCGGGTTTGAACAACGCCGTCAATCAAGTTGAGGACGTAGAAAACTCGTTTAGTGAAAATTCGTCCGGTTTAGTAGAACCGGGTGGTGGAAGGGATGATTGGTTGAGTACGTTGGTGTTGAGTGATTCGACTCCAGTTATAAGGCCTTACTATTCGCCATCTGAAAAAATAGCGAACGTTTTACAGGATAGAAAAACAAGGCTGGTGCGTAAGTTAGCAAAGTTGATTGACGATCCCGATGCGTTTTTCAAAGACTCGGAATTCAGAGTGTTGCGACTGATCGGCCGTGCCCTGCAGAAGAAGACGGTTATTACCTGAGTGATTAGCTTATGCCTTACGTTACGTCCTGAGTCCAAAGCTGTATTTTCCCGGCTGAACCAACTGGCTACAACCGGTGATTATAATGTAGAGATGTTGCACAGGATCAGAGAATCGAACGGAGTAAATCAATGCAGGGAGACGGTCTACTACCTGGCATCGCTTTATCTTCAGTCCGGTGAGACTGATGCTGCACACGAATTGCTAGCCGGGTTTACTACTGCATCAAAAAACATGACAAGGTACTTTCATGTGTTGTCGTATAGCAAGCGTCACGGGCTGGCTGTGCCGAGGCTTTCCAGAAACGAGAATGCTTGCCTGAAGTTTTTGGATGGAGTACTGAATCCTGTAAGTATCTCGTTTGAATCTGCAATAGTGAAGTCTGGAGGATTCTCAGTAGTTGGCAACGCACCGGGCGGTGTATTGCAATACAACGGCGGGGGTTCGGGCTTAGGCACGCGGGTGTACTTTAACAGCTATCAAAACAACAATAGAATTACAGACATTGCTTCGGTTCATGTGGTAACGCCCTCATGGAATAAGAGGCTGACAATCGACGCCGATACAATGTGCATTACAGGCAACGATATTTTTTATCGTCGAAGCCGGGTATGGCGGAAGCTCGCAAATGAAAAAAACAAAGAAGCGATTTATACCGTACCGGTCGGAATATGGAGTTCCCTTTATAAAGAGCTTGGCTGCAGTCCATCAGCCGGGGTTCTTATGTTGGCATGGATAGAGGCGATCGCCTCTCGGAATACCGGGGTGCTTAAAGGGTACGTTGCGGGCTTTTCGAGTGGACAGCCGCTGACCAATCACAGTTATGATAGTGTGCCTGCCTCAGATCGGCATAACTGGGAGGCTGAAACTCTCATCAGAGATCGTTTGCTCGCATCCCTGAAAAATAGTTGTTTGAGCTTGTTTGTTGAAGCCTGATCACACTCCGGTTAAACCTGGTGAATGACAGCGTGATACCGTAGCGATATGCACACTGCTTCGGAAAACCTCACACCGGGTAAATCAGCGCTTATCCTGCTCGCGATAGGTCAGACTACGGTTTGGGCATGTCTCGTTTATGTTTTTCCGGCCTTGCTCCTTCGTTGGGAAGCTGCATTCTTCTGGTCTAAAGTGGAAATAACCGGTGCGATAACGCTGGCATTGCTGGTGTCTGCATTGTTTTCTCCGCTATTCGGCAAGTTGATTGATCGTGGCCTCGGGCCGTTGTTACTCACTGGCGGCGCAGTCACTGGTGGGTTCTGTCTTTATCTTGTATCGATTGTGACAGGTCTTATGCAGTTTTATGCATTGTGGGCTGTTATTGGCTGTTGCTTTGCTGCTTGTTTGTATGAGCCTTGCTTCGCGCTGTTGACCCGCGCCTATGGCAGGAGTGCAAAGCAGGGAATCATACTGGTAACTTTGGTAGCGGGTTTTGCAAGTACCATCAGTTTTCCGGCAGCCCATTACATCGCTAATCAATGGGATTGGCAGACAGTAGTTCGGGTATTTGCGGTGGCAACTGTTTTAATTGCTGCACCGTTACTTTATCTGGGGGCGACAGCTGTTGAAAGTGATCGGCTTGGTGCTATGCAATCAGCTACGTTATCGAATAGTACCGATAAGGTAGCGTACCTCCGCAACGCAACATTTTTGAAGCTGGCTATTGCGTTTGCTGTTTTAGCGTTGGTGCATGGAGCTACATTTCACCATTTACTGCCTATTCTCAGCGACCGTGGCATGGCGTTGGGCGTGTCCGTTTTTGTTGCAAGTCTGATTGGCCCGATGCAGGTGATAGGCAGGATTTTCATTACCGTTTTACAGAATCAATTGAGCCACAAGTCGGTTGTCTACGGTGCTTTTATTTTTATGGGCTCTGCAATGGTTCTGCTGTTTAGCGAGCAGCTTGGTCTGGCGCAGGCGGTGTTGTTTGCTGTGGTGTTCGGCAGTGGCTATGGCACGTTGAGTATCATCCGGCCTGTGATTGCCAGAGACATTCTGGGTGATGGAAACTTCGGTGCGAAATCCGGCTTGCTTGCCTTCTTCTATTTAATTGGCGCAGCTGCTTCTCCATACGTTGGTTCCCTGCTCTGGGTGGCTGGTGGCTACGATGCGTTAATCGTCGCGCTTTTTATTCTGGCGTTCGGCGGTTTGTGGCTAATCAGAGATGCGATGCACGAGCCGAGCTGACTTGCCGGTGCGTCGCGGTAACAGAGGTGATTTCTCAGACGGCGGGCGGGATGTCTCGTGTCAGTCTTCGCTGGCTTGTTTTCTGCAACTGTAGACTGATCAACAAAATAAGCGTGCGCGAAATGGCGTCGGCAGCAGAAAAACCCTCTCTCATTGAAGAATACAGCCAGACTTTTACCAGTCTGCTGGCCGGTAAGCGTGAGCTGATTCAGTACGGTGCTGAGGCTTTGGTGTTAAACCGTTTCATCGTAGATGCCGCTGAAGCTACCGGTGACATAGACAGTGCACCGGTTTTACAGGCAATCGACATCGCTAAAGTACCTCATGGTGACACCGACAGTGAGCGCCATGCGTACTGTGAGGCTACCCTGAAAAAACTGGTATCCCTTCAGGAGGAAGTGGTTGTATTACAGAAGTCGGCGCGGGAGATGGGCATCAGTGGTGGTTTATTGACGATCATCGGGCAAGCGGCAAGCCAGAGTCCTGAAGACAACGGCGCATCCGTGCTGCGACAACTTGGTGATCTGGTGCTGGGAAGCGAGCCTGATGATTCGCAGAAACCAGCCCCGTCACCGGTATCCTCGGACGAGATATCTCTGGATGAGATCGCCGCCAATGACATTGACCGACACGATCAGGAACGCATGACTGATTTGCAGTTGCTCATACAGACTCTGCTAAGCCATTGGAAATCCCTCGTTGTTGATGCAAGTGTTTGCGCGGTTGCTGCAGGCATTGCGCTTAGTCTTATTAACTAGCAGGGACGATAAGAATTTTGCAGGGTTTCACTCTCTCTTCCGGTATAGGAAAAATCCCAAACGTCGAGATGTTTCTCGGTGTTGAGCGATTGAGTCGGAATCCTTTGCTGTTACGTGGCAAGTGCTGCAAGGCGATCTATTCCTGGGGCCATAAGCGTTACAGCAAATTTTCTGCATACCTTGCGCGTGCGACCGGTCTGCCACACATAAGACTCGAAGACGGGTTTGTGTGTTCTTTTGGTCGCGGTGGAAGACACCGCAAATATTCCGTTGTTAGTGATCCGGTAGGTATTTACTACGACTCCACTTGTCCGTCACGTCTGGAAAATATTCTTAATGGCCTGGACAAATGTTCATGGCAGCTGACAGACACAGTGACGAAGTTAGAAGCAAAAAATCTGATGCAGCGTCTGATCGACCATCGAATCAGCAAGTACAACGTTCGTACTGATGCTGTGGAGTCCGCCAATGATGAATCTTCGTTTGTATTGGTGGTTGATCAAACTGTTGGTGATCAATCTGTCTCGTTCGGTGGTATGGCAGCTGAAGATTTTGCCAGTATGCTGCAGCAGGCGGTCGCTGAACATGGTGCGGAGCATGTACTCGTTAAAGTACATCCGGAGGTATTGGCCGGCCGCAAACAAGGGTACTTGTCGCAGTTTGCAACTGAGCTTGGCGTCAAACTGATCAGCGATGAAATCTCCCCGCACCGGCTGGCTCAATGCAAGGCGGCGTATGTGGGTACTTCGTTGTATGGCTTTGAACTACTGTTGCACAAAGTTCCCGTGGTGTGTTTTGGTCAGCCCTTCTACGCCAGCTGGGGATTAACCACTGATAGAAAACCAGTTGCTAGACGTGTCGTAGAGCGGGATTTGCTGGAAGTATTTGCAGCAGCCTATCTAATCTATCCGACATATATTGATCCGGTCAGTGGGTGTGTTTGCACGCTGGCGGAAATTATTGATCATATTGTTGAGCAACACAGACAGCTAGATCGTGTTGGTGGAGATTATCGCCTGCTTGGGATTACTCCATGGAAGAAACGTTACGTAGACAGATACATGATGGCCGCTGAATACAAGCATCAGTATGTATCTTTGAAAGAACTAACTGAAGTGCCAGATATGGCAGCGAACGAAAACGCTCCGGTTATGGTGTGGGGGTGTGGTGAGGCAGACAGTAAATCTGAGCAGCTGCTGCAACAACATCAGGTTGCCCGCATGGAAGATGGTTTTGTCAGATCCGTTGGTCTTGGCAGTAATTTTACAGCGCCCCGATCACTCGTTGTCGATGATCTGGGTATCTACTTCGATGCAACCAGGCCGTCGCGTCTTGAGCACTTGTTGCAACACCGTGATTGCACAGCAGAAGAAACAGCACGGGCCGAGTCGCTGATCGGCTTATTGCTGGAAAACCGGATCAGTAAATACACCTCCTCTGACAGTGGCATTTCGGATATTTCTTTTTACGCCGGAAAAAAAGTACTGCTTGTTATCGGTCAGGTTGAAGGTGATGCGTCACTACGCTATGGCACTTCGTCCATTAATAGTAATTACAAACTACTTGAAGCGGTAAGGTCGGCTAACCCTGAGGCGCTGATCGTCTACAAGCCACATCCTGATGTGGTGAGCGGCAATCGCAGCGATGGAATTGCAAGCTATCGTGACATTGCGACCTTCTGTGATCACATAGAGGCTGGTTTATCGATCGAGGTCACACTGAATTTGTGTGAGCAGGTGCACACAATGACCTCGCTTGCGGGGCTTGAAGCGCTACTTTGCGGCAAACAGGTCGTTACTTATGGAAGGCCCTTCTACGCGGGCTGGGGACTGACGACGGATCGATGTGATTTTGAGCGGCGAACCCGTAAGCGTAGCCTGGCGGAGCTGGTGTACATTTGTTACATCGAGTATCCGGGATACCTGGACATTGAGTCAGGTGAGTTTACCAGTGTAGAAAAGACGATTGCTTCTCTGGTAGTGGAGCGTCAGCAACAGTCTGGTTCTATCACTGCGTCAGGACTAAAAAAATACGTGAACATTGTTCGCAATATAAGAAAAGGTCTTACTTATGCCGCGTAATATTCTTCTGCTACAAGGACCTGTCGGACCATTCTTTAAAAAGTTCGCACAGCAGCTTGAGAGTAGTGGCCACAACGTTTTAAAAGTCAACCTGAACGGCGGCGACCTGTACTACTTCCGGAGTGGTAAGTATCTTAACTTTACCGCAGCGGCGAGTGTCTGGCCCGCCTGGATAGAAAGTCTACTGGTCGGCCGGGAGATTGATCGCATCTATTTGTTTGGCGATTGCAGACGTTATCATCGACAGGCGATTGGTATCGCCAGGCGACTTGGCGTAGAAGTCTATGTTTTTGAAGAGGGCTACGTTCGTCCGAATTACGTTACTCTGGAAAAAGATGGTGTGAACGGATTTACCAGTGCCTGCGAAAAGGAAGGTATCCACGAACGGTTGGCGAAAACTGCAGTTGGAGTTGATGAAGCACCGTCTGAGCCGGTATCAAATGTATTCAGCTCAGCAGCAAGACATTGCATGCAGTACTACATTGCGGCATCGATAATGAAATGGATGTTTAAGTACTATGAGCATCATCGCAGCCTCAATGTTTTTACAGAAGGATTGTACTGGTTGCAGTCTGGTTGTCGAAAAATAGCCTATGGGTTTAGTGAGCGTAAAACAGGTGAGGCGATCCTGAGAGGTGGAAAAAAATATTTTCTACTGCCTTTGCAAGTGCATAGTGATATGCAGGTTCGGCAGCATTCGGATTATCCCAGTATCGAAAAGTACCTTGAGCATGTGATCAGCTCCTTTTCCAAAGCCGGTAGAGATGACTGCTCGCTTGTCATCAAGCACCATCCTTATGACCGGGGTTATAAGAACTATAGTTCTGTTATTAAAAAGATGGCACTGGTGTACGGGCTTGAAAACCGACTTCACTATGTTCACGATACTGATCTGCCTTCGCTTTTACGCAATGCAGAAGGATCGGTACTGATCAATAGTACCGTGGGGATTTCCTCGTTGTATCACGATACACCAGTGAAAGCGTTGGGCGAGGCTATTTACGACATAGAAGGTCTGACTCATCAGGGGTCACTTGAGTCCTTTTGGAGTGATCCGGGCAAGGTAGATCAGGATCTCTATGAGCGATTTCGTAGTTACCTGATTGACAATACCCAGATTAATGGCAGTTTATACACCGAGGTGAGAGACGCTGATGAGTCTGGTTTAAACTGGCCCTTAGCTCTAAAGGATGAACATTTCAGTGAGCCCGTGAAGCATAGCGCGGCACCGGAAGGTGAGGCTGCGAGTATTATCGATCTTGAACAGCACAAGAAAAAATCCGCTCTGGCTGTTGAGCAACCGGCATTTAAAACGGCGGCCAAGAAGATCGCGCTGTAAGAGCGTATCTGTGCATAGACAGTGTTAACGGCGCTGCGTATCACCGCAGCACCGCGTACACAGATAGTACTGGCAGTAATTTGCCGGCGCTATTTAAAATAGACCGGTTGTGCCTCACCCGAGGCAATTTTATTACGCCAGATAGCAGGGCCGGTCTGGTGTACCGCTTCGCCATTGCTATCCACTGCAACTGTGACAGGCATGTCCTTCACAACAAACTCGTGTATTGCCTCCATGCCGAGCTCTTCGAAAGCAACAATTCTGGCCTCGGTAATCGCGCGTGACACCAGATACGCCGCACCCCCGACTGCCATTAGATAGACAGATTTATGTTTCTTGATCGCCTCAATGCCGGTTGGTCCACGTTCGGCTTTACCCACCATGCCCAGAATGCCGGTTTGCTCCAGCATCATGTCGGTAAATTTATCCATGCGGGTAGCAGTGGTCGGACCTGCCGGACCCACTGCTTCATCACGTACTGCATCTACCGGTCCGACGTAGTAAATCATCTTTCCGCTAAGATCTACCGGTAACTCTTCGCCACGGTCGAGAATTTCCTTGATGCGTTTATGGGCTGCATCGCGGCCGGTGAGTAATGTGCCGTTTAACAGCAATGTTTCTCCCGGCTTGAAGGTCGAGGTTTCCTCATCGGTTAAGGTATCAAGATTTACTGTGCGTGCATTGGGTCCTACATCCCAGGTGATTTCGGGCCAGTCGCTCAGTGATGGCGGTGTTTGCAGTGCCGGTCCGTCACCGTTCAACACGAAGTGTGTATGTCGGGTTGCAGCGCAGTTCGGGATCATGGTTACCGGTAGTGAGGCGGCATGAGTCGGGAAATCTGCGATCTTTACATCCAGAACTGTTGTCAGTCCCCCCAGGCCCTGCGCGCCGATACCGAGTGCGTTTACTTTTTCGAATATTTCAAGTCGTAGCTCCTCGATGCGACTTGACGGACCGCGATCTTTTAACTGTTGTATATCAATTGGATCCATCAGCACTTGTTTCGCCAGTACGGCAGATTTTTCAGCTGTACCACCAATGCCAATACCGAGCATGCCGGGCGGGCACCAACCGGCACCCATTGTCGGCACGGTTTTAACCACCCAGTCGACGATGCTGTCACTCGGGTTGAGCATCGCCATTTTGGATTTGTTTTCAGAGCCACCGCCTTTGGCAGCCAGATCAACCTCTATTTTGTCACCTTCAACAACCTCCATGTGAATGACCGCAGGTGTGTTGTCATTGGTGTTTTTTCTGGCACCCGCCGGGTCGGCAAGAATCGAACCGCGCAGCTTGTTATCCGGATGCAGGTAGGCGCGACGGACGCCTTCGTTGATCATGTCTGTCGGGCTCATCGTCACACCCTGCCACTGCACATCCATACCGATTTTTATGAAGATGGTAACGATACCGGTATCCTGACAAATGGGCCTGTGTCCCTCCGCGCAGAGTCGCGAGTTGATCAGAATTTGTGCAATTGCATCTTTCGCGGGCTTGGATTCTTCGCGATTGTAGGCATCGTGGACTGCATCGACGAAGTCTTTCGGATGATAGTAGGAGATGAATTGCAGTGCGTCGGCAACACTGTCGATCAGATGATCCTGGTGGATGCGTGCCATTGTCGGAGACTCTTTGATAGGTGTACAGGTAATATAGCTGTTGTGACTGACGTTGGCACGCCGTTGGTTGTTCTGTAAGGCAGAGAAAGCAGCGGAATGACTCCCGAAAACCACCTCCAGAGTCTCTGTTTGCTTGACTCGAAATTGTGCTTGTGGGTAAATGGCATGCGTGAACGTGGGCCAACATTCCGTTTGGACCTCGAACCAGATAAAGAAATCATGAATCAGCCTGGAGTGACATCAGCCGCATGTAACGCGGCCTTTGGTTGGCGAAGCGCGAACTCTGCTGTTGCGACTCAACTCTCTGTCCGTGTCATTTATAGTGCTGAAATTCATGAAACAACGTTCCAACCAGACTACACCGCTGCAACCAGCTAGACGCCGGTTGCTTGTTCGCGAGATTCTCGCGGACCTCGAAACTCCTCTCTCTGCGTACTTAAAAGTTGCCAATAGCGCTGGCACTTATTTGTTTGAATCGGTAACGGGTGGTGACAAGTGGGGTCGCTACTCCATTATCGGCTTACCGTGCCGTGACATCGTCAAGTTTCATGGGACTGAACTGTCTATTGAGCGAGACGGGCAATTGCAGCATCAGGAGACGGTTGAAGATCCACTGGACTGGATAGAAAAATTCCATGCGACCTTTGCAACTGATGAGCTTGGTGGGCGTTTTTCACAACTGAGATTTACCGGCGGGCTGGTCGGATATTTCGGCTATGAGACTATCAACTTTATAGAACCTGCAATCTTTAAAGATAATCTGCCGGATCCGTTAGAGACACCAGACATACTATTGATGGTATCTGAAGAAGTGGTTGTCTTTGATAATTTAAATGGTACAGCGCTGATAATCGTACATATTGATGCAGCCGGGGAGAGTGTCAACAAAAACGATGATGGTAATACGTCAGGTGAAACCCGACTTGATGAAATAGAGGCGATGTTACGTGGTCCAGCTCCTGATCAGGGCCCGTGTCAGACTCAACAACTCGATGAAAGCAGTTTTACCTCAGGCTTCGGACAGAACAGCTTTATGTCGGGTGTAGAACAGGTGCGTGATTATATTGCTGCCGGTGACTGTATGCAGGTTGTATTAGCGCAGCGAATGACAACCCCGTTCAGCGCTCACTCCGTTGATCTGTATCGTGCTTTGCGTATGCTGAATCCATCACCTTATATGTACTACCTTGATTTGGGGGATTATCAGATTGTTGGTTCCTCTCCTGAAATTCTGGTGCGTTTGGAAGATGACGCTGTCACTGTAAGGCCGATAGCCGGCACCAGGCCCCGTGGTGTGACCGAAGCCGAAGATAAAGCGCTCGAAGAAAGTTTGTTAGCCGACCCCAAAGAACTTGCAGAACATCTAATGCTGATTGATCTGGGCCGTAATGATGCTGGTCGTGTCTCTGAAACCGGAACAGTCAAACTCACTGAAAAAATGGCAATAGAGCGCTATTCACATGTAATGCATATTGTCTCTAATGTAACCGGTAGGTTGAAGCAGGGTATGAGTGCAATGGATGTACTGCGTGCTACTTTTCCCGCAGGTACAGTCAGTGGTGCACCGAAGATTCGCGCTATGGAAATCATTAATGAACTTGAGCCGGTTAAGCGGGGTATTTACTCAGGTGCGGTTGGGTACCTGTCTTTTAACGGTAATATGGATACCGCCATAGCCATTAGAACAGCGGTAATTAAAAATGGTGAACTGACTATCCAGGCGGGTGCGGGTGTTGTCTATGATTCAGTGCCACTCAATGAGTGGGATGAAACACTGAATAAGGCGCGAGCGGTTTTCAATGCAGCATCATTGGCAGCGGGTGGTCTTGATAACCTGCCGCAGCAGACTTCGGTTCATGAAGCAAACAACCCGCGATCGAACAACCCAGGATCGAACAACTTGGGCGGAGGCAACAGCTAATGTTACTGATGCTCGATAACTACGATTCATTTACGTTTAACCTGGTGCAGTACCTGGAAGAGCTCGGCTCTACCGTGATGGTGGTTCGCAACGATCAGAAAACAGTTCAGGAGGTGGTCGAGCTGAACCCTGAACACCTGATGATCTCACCGGGTCCGTGTACCCCGAATGAAGCCGGTATTTCGGTTGATCTGATCAAGCAGTGTGCCGGTACAGTGCCGATACTGGGTGTCTGCCTGGGGCATCAGTGTTTAGCGGCGGCGTTTGGTGGAAGAATAGTTCGCGCTGGTTCCATCATGCATGGAAAGACTTCACCGGTTTATCATAACGATACCGGTGTGTTTAAGGGGCTGCCGAATCCCGTGACGGTGACTCGCTATCACTCCTTAGTCGTCGAGAAAGAAACGTTGCCGGAGTGTTTTGAAATCACTGCCTGGACGCAAACCGAATCAGGCGGGATGGAAGAAATAATGGGCGTGCGGCATCGATCAATGTCTGTAGAGGGTGTACAGTTTCATCCGGAATCTATTATGACGGATAACGGTCACGATATGCTGCGGCAATTTCTGATTAGCAATAAGTCAGTATGAGATTAAGGCAAAATCAATGAGTAAATCATTCACTATCCAACAGGCCGTATCTAAAGTTGTTGACGGCAATGCATTGACTGCAGATGAAATGGTGCAGACGATGCGCAAGATCATGTCCGGTGAATGCACCGATGCGCAGATTGGTGGTTTGTTGGTAGCCCTTCGAATGAAAGGCGAGTCGGTAGAAGAAATTGCTGCCGCTGCCACTGTGATGCGTGAGCTTGCCACAGGTGTCACCTGCAAGACCGCAGACCTTATCGATATAGTCGGCACTGGTGGTGACGGCATCAGCACGTTCAATGTATCCACCTGCAGTTCGGTAGTAGCTGCGGCCGCCGGAATCAAAGTAGCCAAGCATGGCAATCGTGCAGTATCCAGCAGCTCTGGTGCTGCCGATGTGCTGGAAGCCGCCGGTGTCAACATCGATCTTGATGCCGGGCAGGTGGCAAAGTGTGTAGATACAATTGGTCTCGGCTTTATGTTTGCACCTAAGCATCACGGAGCAATGCGACATGCCATCGGCCCGCGTAAAGACCTTGGTATGAGAACGATATTCAATGTGCTTGGCCCATTGACTAACCCAGCGTCTGCGCCGAAACAGCTGATCGGTGTCTACAGTGATCATCTTGTGGTGCCAATTGCAGAAGTTCTTGCAAAGCTCGGTAGTGAACGTGCGATGGTGGTACACGCCGAAGATGGTATGGATGAAATCAGTATTGGTTCTAAAACCCATGTGGCAGAACTGCGTGACGGGAAAGTCACGAGCTCCACGATAGAGCCTGGTATGTTTTCTATGCAAGAAACAGATATTGCGCAGATAAAAGTAGCTGGAGCTGCCGAGAGTCTCGCAATGATGAAGTGTGTGCTTGCGAATGAAGCAGGGCCGGCTCGTGATATTGTGGCACTTAATTCCGGTGCGGCAATATTCATTGCAGGCATTGCTGATACACATCAGCAGGGCGTAGAAAAAGCGCTGGCATTGATCGCCGATGGTAGCGCTGCCGCAAAGCTTGATGCGCTGATAGATTGCAGCAACAGCTGTTAGTAACCGAACCGCTCAGCAGAATAACAGATAGACCAGATAAGCAGACTGCCATCAATGCCTCAAGATACACCGGACATACTAAAAAAAATACTCAGCAGAAAGCTTGAGGAAATAACCCAGGCTTGTGAGATAACCAGCATGCGGCAGTTATCGCAGCTGGCAGCTGACGCGTCGGCTCCTCGTGGTTTTGTTGAGGCAATGCGCAAACGAATTGTTGCAGGTGATCCTGCAATCATCGCTGAAATTAAAAAAGCCTCACCCAGTAAGGGCGTTATTCGTGAAAATTTTGACCCGGCAGAAATTGCAAAAAGTTATCAGGAGGGTGGTGCGGCCTGTTTGTCTGTACTAACGGACAGAGATTTCTTTCAAGGAGCGCCTGAGTACCTGCAGGCTGCACGTAATGCTTGTGATCTTCCTGTGATTCGCAAGGATTTCATTATTGATGAGTATCAGGTATACGAAGCACGAGCAATGAGTGCGGATTGTATTCTGTTGATTGTTGCAGCTTTAGGGGATGCACAAATGGCAGAGCTTAACGGGCTGGCTATGCATCTGGGTATGGATGTACTAATCGAAGCGCATGATGCAGCGGAGCTTGAACGTGCGTTGATGGTTTCACCGTCATTGGTCGGAATCAACAATCGTGATCTGCGCACATTCGACGTGTCTTTGAACACTACGCTAGATTTACTAAGTCAGATACCGCAAGACTGCCTTGTGGTAACTGAGAGCGGTATTTTAACTACAGAAGATGTGGCGGCGATGCGCAAGAGCGATGTCAACGCCTTTCTTGTCGGCGAGGCGTTTATGCGAGCTGAAAACCCGGGTGCAAAGATGCGGGAATTGTTTTTTTAATAGCTCTGTTGCAGGTATGTGCTCACGTTTGCCGGGTGCCACGTATGTGTCGATGCGATGTTGTATGGGAGGTACAAGCATAAAGCGCATTTATCAAACTGATGCAAAAAACTAGATTGAACGAGTAACCTATCAGTCAAGCTGCACTTTGGTGGATGCGCAAGCTTATCCCCCTACGTGACGACAAAACAAAAAAAATCACCCGCAAACAGTTGCGGGTGATCAGTTACTTCTCACATCTATAAAAGCTTAGGGAGACGGCTCGGCTATTTTAGCGGGTGCCGTAGATAACCATTGTTTTGCCGCGAGCGTGGATCAGACCACGATCTTCAAGATCTTTCAGTACACGGCCAACCATTTCTCTGGAGCAACCGACTATACGGGCTATTTCCTGTCGCGTGATACGGATCTGCATGCCGTCCGGATGAGTAATCGAATCGGGTTGTTTCGCAAGATCAAGCAAAGTTGAAGCAACGCGTCCAGTCACATCAAGAAATGCAAGATCGCGAACCTTCGTGCTTGTCTTGCGAAGACGTGAGGCCATTTGTGTTGTCAGAGCAAAGAGAATCTCCGGTGACTGATCCGCCAGTCGTCGAAACTGCTCATAGTTAATTTCAGCAACCTCGCATTTGTTACGAGCAACAACCCATGCGCTGCGTTCGCTCTCATCTTCAAACAGACCCATCTCACCGAAGAAGTCGCCGTTGTTAAGGTATGCGAGAACAATCTCACGGCCTTCATCATCTTCGATAACTACACTGACTGATCCGTCGACCATGTAGTAAAGCGTATCCGGCTTGTCGCCGTGATGAATAATGGTTGTTTTTGCTGGGTACTGTCTGCGGTGGCTATGACGCAATAGCGTTTCCAGCCACTCCGCTTTGGGAGGGGTAGTACGTGGTGGCAGCATGATCCGTTCTCCGGGTATAAATTAGCGCTTTGCTGAGCGCTTTAAGCGTTTACACAGAGGACGGAGCAAAAAACGTTCTCATAGTGATCTTCCCGGGCACATGAGAGTTTTTTTTATTTACTTAAGTTGATACAACTCACATTATCAAAGCCATCCAAGCCGATTTAGAGAAGAAACCGATGCAAGCAAGAGTGAAATGGCTCGATCACATGAGTTTTGTCGCAGAATCCGGGAGCGGTCACAGCATCGTGCTGGATGGCTCACCGGAGCACGGGGGTCGAAATCTCGGGATTCGGCCAATGGAGTCTGTGCTGATCGGCCTTGGTGCATGTGCCGCTTTTGATGTGGTATTGATGTTGAAGAAAGCGCGCCAAAATGTGCGGGATTGCCAAGTGCGGCTCGAAGCGGAGCGGGCTGATGCAATCCCGGCGGTCTTTACCCGAATTGAGATGGTGTTTCAGATTGACGGGACTGATCTGTCAGAAAAACAGGTAAATAGAGCTGTGTCATTGTCAGCGGAAAAATACTGCTCAGTATCGAAAATGCTGGAGACCTCGGTTGAGATTAGTCATCGAGTGGAAATTTCTCTGGATTCTTTGACTGAGGATTGAAAATCGGCCGCTCTGTTCTTCGGTGCTGTAATTCCAGTATTTATGCTGCAGTGCAACAAATAAATGATGTCACATACTGAAACATCTCCTAATATGTGGATTTTATTAAAGATTTTGCAATGCTAGAGCGGGGGCAAAAATTTGCGTTGCAGCAAATCAGTGCTATAATAACGTCATAAGTTTCCTCCTCCATCCTCCTACGGTGGTTAGACGCGGCCTGTTTCAGGTCGCGTCGTTTTAAATTCTTTTCTTAGTAAAGCTCATATCGACAGTGCTGAATTCCGGTGCGACGTACGTATTAATACGGTCAACTGCACGGGAGGGCTTGTGCATTGGGCATGAGTCTTCTAAAATGGAGGGCTTTCCTGAATATTATTGTTCGCCCCTGTTTGGAGTTGCGATGAAGACCTTTAGTGCCAAGCCGGCCGAGGTAAAACGTCAGTGGTTTATTATTGATGCCGAGGGCAAGACTCTTGGTCGTCTGGCCAGTGAGTGCGCCAGGGTATTGCGCGGTAAGCACAAGCCCGAATACACGCCGCATGTTGATACAGGTGACTATATTGTTGTGATCAACGCTGAAAAGGTGGCGGTAACCGGCAAGAAAGCGACTGACAAAATGTACCATCACCACACCGGCTACATCGGCAACTTGAAATCGGTGAGCTTTGAGAAGATGCAGGAGCGCGCGCCGGGTCGTCCTATCCAGCTGGCTGTCAAAGGTATGTTGCCAAAAAATGCACTGGGCAGAGCAATGATCAAAAAGCTCAAAATCTACCCCGGTGCTGAGCACCGTCACTCAGCTCAGATGCCTGAGCCACTCGAGATCAAGTAGTCCAGCACGGCTAGACGATCGTCTTACATAGATTGAAGTTTAAGTTACAGATTAAGGTTACAATTTAATGGCCCAGCAACAGTATTACGGCACAGGACGTCGAAAATCATCCAGCGCTCGTGTTTTCATGCAAGCCGGCAAGGGCGAAATAACGGTCAACAGTCGTCCGCTTGATGAGTACTTCGGCCGTGAGACTGCTCGCATGATCGTGCGTCAGCCGCTTGAGACCCTCGAAGTGAAAGACAAGTTTGATTTCAATATCACCGTTGCAGGTGGCGGCAACAGCGGTCAGGCTGGAGCCATTCGGCACGGCATTTCCCGCGCGCTGTTGCAATATGATGCAGAGAATCGTGCAGAACTGCGTAAAGCTGGATTTCTGACCCGTGATGCCCGTGAGGTGGAGCGTAAGAAAGTTGGTTTGCGCAAAGCACGTAGAGCGACGCAGTTCTCGAAGCGTTAGTCGTCAGGAAAATCCAGTTGTGAAAAAGCCCGCTGATCGCGGGCTTTTTTGTGCCTGCAGCAAACGCGGTCTTGCCTAGCCCGACTCGTACTGGCGGAGAAAATCGCTGATCAGTCCAGTTAGTTTTCCACTTCTGCTCCTAAATAAATAACCACACACTATTAAAGTGTGGGGTTGAGCAGAAATTGGTTATTGAATTTGAAGAAATATTTGAGTGCGTCGTAACGATGGGCATGGAAAGGCGATCTTTCGCCCCGAAATTTATAGTGGTGAACTTTTATTGTAGGAAGCATTGAAGTGATGGTCCGTCACCCACAGTTCTGTGGGACAAATTATGCCTGATAGGTATCCAACCACCATATTTTCGATTAAAGAGTTATTAGTCGTGCTGGTGGCTATCTGCATTTTTATGCTGGTGCTTGCAGTAGGCACTGTGGCAGGTTTGCATCTTTCGAAGCGCCAGTTCGAGACAGAAGCTCAGAATATAGCAGCGGTGCTACGCAGCGGTATCAGTGTTGCGGATGGTTTGGTAACGTCCCTCAACGCATCTGACTATGCGATTACCGATGACACAAGATTGCTGTCACATTTTTCTGATGTGCTCGGCAATTACGATTTTGTATCCGCACTTGGGCGATATGAGGGTCAGTTGTCAAATGATCAACAATCTCATCTGCCCGTTACGATCTATAAATCGCGTTACAACGCAGACGACAAGACACCCACGGACCTTACTGGCTTTGATCTGAGCGTTTTGACGAGTCGCTATTCCTCGGCAGCTAAGTCTGAGGGACAAACGGTGATCACATCACTGCCCGATCAATGGAGCAGGCCCGGTGAGTTATTAATGTTCCAGTCAGGCGTCAATGTTTTTGCAAAGGACCGCGGCTATCTGTTGGAGCTGGATCTGGATGAAATGGCGACTTCAGGTGGTGTTGAAATCAACCGGTTGAGTCTTGATCTTAGCGTTTTCAGTGAGCAAGGAGAGTTTGCATCGGACCATGCTTCTGAAGAGCTATTCAGTCAAACCGCTGACTTCGATACAAACTTAAAGTTTGGAAGCTGGTTTGCTGAAAACACGTGGCTTAAAAGTTTTACCTTGGGCGATAAAACGCTCTTGCTGAAGATAGGCAGACCCACAGGATTACGCGGTAGCCTGGTGGCCATGTTGTGTCTTGCTGGTACGTTTTTGTCACTGATGTTTCTAACTATCATGCGGCTTATCAAAAACAGACGCTACGCGCAGAAATTACAGCGCATAGACAGTGAGAAGTTATACCAGGCGAGATACCAGGCAGCTGTAACACTTGCCTCGATTGATGACGCTGTCATAACCACAGATGTTGAAGACAGAGTTTTGTATGCCAATGAAGCGGCGGAAACGCTGCTTGGCTATAGCGAAAGTGCTATGCAGGGACAGCATGTCAGCTCGGTGGTTATACAGACGGAGGAAGATGGCCATCTGGTTCTTTTATCAGCCGATAACTCCAAAAGGTACATTAATAGAAAGCAATCACCCTTAAAGGATCTCAATGGTGAATTTTCCGGCAATGTACTGGTGCTGAGAGATACTACTGTTGAGCATTCGTTGACAAAAGAGCTAACGCATAAAGTCAATCATGATATGTTGACCGGTCTCTCAAATAGATTGAACTTTGAGAGTCGATTGCGCAAGCTGATTTTGGCTGACGAAGAGATAGGTGATGAACGCCTAGACTTTGGCCATGTGCTTTGCTTCATTGATCTTGATCGGTTTAAGGAGGTCAACGATACTTGCGGTCATGATGCGGGTGATGAGCTATTGAAACGTGTAGCAGACACGTTCTGCACGAATGTCAGGGAAAACGATTTGGTAGCACGTCTTGGTGGTGATGAGTTTGGAATCGTCTTGCGAAACTGTAGCCGCTCATCAGCTCAATTGGTGACAGATAGGATTCAAAAGTGCTTTCAATCTTTCTTTTTTGAGTATGAGGGGCATATTTTTCCGGTGCGTTGCAGCATCGGTTGGGTCCACTTTAAGTCTGGATTCTGTAACTTTGATGATGTGATTAAATCTGGCGATGCCGCTTGTTTTGATGCCAAGCATCTCGGCAGAAACAGCGTTTGTGAAAGACTCGTTGGCGATAACAAGAAACGCACAGATCAGGGTGGCATGTGGCTGCCGCGCCTCAAATCTGCGTTGGCTGATGAGAGTTTTGAGTTGTTGACGCAACCGGTAATATCGCTTCGGGACGGAAGCTGTGTATCCCATGAAGTGCTCCTTAGATTAAACGAAAATGGTGTATTGACATCTCCATCAGTGTTTATGAAATCTGCCGTACGCTACGAACTTGCAGAGCAAATTGATAGATGGGTAGTGCAAAGCACACTTAGCCGAATCAACGCTTTGCGTCCTGAGTATTCGAAGGACAAATTTGCTATCAATCTATCCTCGCAATCTATAGAGTCTGTAGACTTTAAGGACTTTCTCTGCGAGCAGATTGGAATGGCCGGGATCGATCCAGCTAGACTCTGCTTCGATATCAAAGAGAGTGATGTATTAAGTAAGCCTGCCAACTCCGTGGAATTCTGCGGTGAGTTACGATCTATGGGATGCGACGTTGCGCTAGATGACTTCGGCGCCGGATTGACTTCCTTCGGCTTGCTAAAGACAATACCCCTGACTATGCTGAAGATTGACAACAACCTGATTGGCAGTCTCGGTGAAAAAAGCGTTGTCGATGCGGATTATGCGCTGGTCGAGTCAATTAATAGCTTTGCATCATCAATGGGGCTTTCCACGATTGCAGAGCAAGTCGAGAGTATTGATTGCGTTGAAGCGTTGAAAAAAATCAATGTTGATTTTGTGCAAGGCTCTGCGGTTGCCGTCGAAGTGCCATTTAGTTCGTTGTTGATTGGTGCATCGGACAGTGATGAGTTAAAAGCCGCATAGAACTCACTTAACACCCGGCAATCGCTAAATACCTGCTTCATTGAATAGCGACAAGATTTTGTTTCAGGAGTTGCTAATTCTGACTTTCCAGTCGTCTGGCAACCCACTGATGAAAGTGCAGCGTGTGTTGATCCATCACTGGTGAAAATACCCCGCCCATATAGGCTGGTGATTGTCTGCCGGCTTGCATACCCTCTACTGCAAATATATCTTCACTAAACACGCTAGTCCACGATTCAACCAATGATGCTCTATGATCCGCATAGCGATCATGAGTTGCGACCTCGTTAAGAAATAATAATTGAACTCGTTCCAGTGAAGTCGTCTCATTTATTGGCAGAATAGTCATTGTAAAAAAATGATCAGACTGCAGACCAAGCAATGTGTTTGGATACAGTACCGGGTATTCCGCAAAGTGCTTTTCGCTTGCAGGCCAGCTGCTTATAGTGCCTGTGTCATCTGCAGGTGTGGTGTAGCTGCTTGAACCCTGCCCAGCGAAATTTTCTCCGCGATCTATGTCGTAGTGTTCTTCAAGCGGAGAATAAGAGTTCAAGTCCGGATGAACCCATGGCAGGTGATAGGCCTCAAGAAAATTCTCAATGGCCAGTTTCCAATTGCTCTTGACAGTCAATTCCATTTTCGCACCCATGCCTGGTGAGAATTCTCGTAGCGTGTCCGGGGTGACCCATTTACTCCATCGGCTCATCAGTGGTGCAATGAAATCTTCAAATGGTTCTGCGTCATTTGAAAGGTTGATGAATATGTTGTCCATCCAGACCTGAGAGCGGATAGCTTTTAACCCGTTGACGGCTGGATCAAAGTCTTTGTGGGTATTGTGTTCTGTGCCACCGATCATCGGCGTACCTTTGAGGTTGCCCTCAAAGTCGTAGGCCCAACTATGATATTTGCAGCGTATTAGTCCCGTGCCAAGCTTGCCTGGCTCGGATACCAGTTGCATGCCTCTATGACTGCAAACGTTGTGAAAAACACGCAGCTCTCCATGGGCGCTTCGGGTTAAAAGAATCGGGTAACCCATGAAGTCGACTGGCACTGCCCAATTTTCAGGTACGTCTGTTCCAAAACCCACACAGACCCAGCTGTCTGACATCACACGATCGCGATCCATTTTAAAAGCGGATGCCTCTGTGTAACACTCGTTTGGAAGCCCGGTAGCACTTTCGATTGGCTGGAGCACTCTATCCAGGTGCAGGTTTATTTTGGTTTCCTGATTCATGGCTTTGCCCTCATCGCGAAACATCGACTTGTAGGTTTTGCCGAGTATTAGCGATAGTGTGAGTGGCTGCAACTCTTTTCTTGTCGGTGTTATGAGGTGCTCCGTATAAAGCTGAACAGTTATTGGCCTGACCAGTTAGCTGACAGGTTAACTGGATAACGGCTGGTTGATAACGCTGGGTAGTGCAGTCTACCGTGTGCGATTTTGCCGATCGGATTTACTGCGTAACTGCACTAACTCAGCGACGATTGAAATCGCAATTTCGGCTGCACTACGGCTGCCAATGGAGAGCCCTACCGGCCCGTGCAGCCGGTCGACATTTTCAACACCGATATCGGTGAGCCGCTTTCTTCGTCTTTCATTATTTGCGCGAGAGCCGAGTGCGCCAACGTAGTAGGCGTTGGATGGTAAGGCTTCAACTAACGCTGAGTCATCGAGATTGGAATCGTGTGTGAGAGCCAGTACCACGCTGTGGTGATCTGTTGCATGTTGAAGTACTGCTTCGTCCGGAAGTGTTGAAACTAAAGTACAACCCGGTACGTCGAAGCTGCTGGCGTACTCTTGTCTGGGTTCACAGACGATAACGTCATAGTCGAGCGCTTGTGCGAATTGAGCAACATAGCGGGACAACTGACCACCACCGATGATTAGCATACGCCACCCCGGTCCGAAGATCTTTCTTATTTGTGCGCGGTCGTAGTGAAAGTCTACTGTGCGATCAACCTCTTCATAGGTAACCTCGCTTTTGTTGTCCAGGTTCACCGTTCTGGCGAGACGTTTACGACTATCAATTGCAGAGAGAATGGTTTTGAGTTCTGATGAATCGGTCAGCTGTTCGAACACGAGTTCCAGATGACCGCCGCATGGTAGTCCGAAGCGACGGGCTTCATCATCGGTTATCTCATGCGAAAATGCCTGTGCGCGATCAGTATCGTCAATACGAATTGCAAGCTGTTTCTCAATACAACCACCGGAGACAGAACCGACCAAATGCCCGTCGCTGCGGACAGCAGCAATTGAACCAGGTGGTCGAGGTGAAGATCCCCAGGTTTTCGCGACAGTCACAAGCTCCACAGTGTCGCCTTTGTCTAGCCATTCGATAGCTTTTTTCAGTACTTCAACATCGCTGCTTTGAATGGCGTCTTTGCTGCTCATGCCTTTACTACTCGTGTATGGGCTCTATAGTATAGAGACCTATGGTGTTGATTAAGCGCAGGATATGTCATCGTAAAGTTGTATTTAGAAAATGTTGTCAGCGGAGTAATTTTTCAAGGAAAGGTGCGGTATGGGATTTTTTGGACTTTGCGATTTTGGCTGGTACTCCCTGAACGATTACTCGTCCACCGCCATCACCACCTTCAGGCCCCATATCAATCACCCAGTCTGAATTAGCCATCAATTCAAGGTTGTGTTCAATAACAATAACACTGTTACCTGATTCTACTAACTTGTGCAGTACACCAATCAGCTTATCTACATCTGCCATATGTAACCCGACCGTTGGCTCGTCCAATACATACAGCATATGTGCGAGCTTTCTGCCTTGCCTGTCTTCTTTGCCCGTACCTGCCTTCGCAAGCTCTGAAACCAGTTTTATTCGCTGTGCTTCTCCACCCGATAGTGTTGGGCTCTGTTGACCAAGCGTTAAATAACCCAGGCCGGTGTCTTTGAGTAACTGCAACGGGTGGGCAACGTTTTTATGCGCAGAGAAAAACTCCACGGCTTCATCAATACTCATCTGCAGGACGTCGCCGATAGACTTTCCTTTGTAAAGCACAGCGAGCGTTTCCGAATTAAAGCGTGCGCCCTTACAGATATCGCAGGGTACTTTAACGTCCGGCAGGAAGCTCATTTCAACCTTGGTCATGCCCTGGCCATCGCAACTGGCACAGCGACCTTCAGCCACGTTGAAGGAAAAGCGACTGGCGGTATAGCCACGGACTCTCGCTTCGGTTGCATCCGCAAAGATTCTTCTGATGTTGTCCCAGAATCCGATATAGGTCGCAGGGCAGGAGCGGGGTGTCTTTCCAATGGGGGTCTGATCAACTTCCAGTATCCTTGATACCGGTTCCCATCCGGTGATGTTTTCAGCACCGGAGATTTTAAACTTTTTGTTTCTGTCCTTTTTGTTCTCACGGCTGAGCAGAACTTTGAGATTGTCCCCCAGGACTGATCTGACCAGGGTGCTCTTACCGCTACCGGAGACACCGGTAACGGATACCAGCTTGCCTAGCGGGATTTTTACATTAATCTTCTGTAAATTGTTATGTGTCGCGCCTTTGATGGAAATTGCACCTTTATCCTGCTTCCGGGTTGGGAAGTAGGGGTGGGATTTAGGTGTTGCGATTGCACGTCCGGTGACTGAAGCAGGGTTTTTAATCAGTTGCTTGAGTGTACCTTTGGCGACGACGTTGCCACCCTCAATCCCGGCGCCCGGACCCAGATCGATAATATGATCCGCACGGCGAATAGTGTCTTCATCGTGCTCTACAACAACAATCGTATTACCTTTATTACCCAGATCTTCAAGGGTATTAAGTAACATTTGATTATCACGTGAATGCAAGCCGATAGTAGGCTCATCAAGTATGTAGCATACACCCTGCAAGTTAGAGCCGAGCTGTGAAGCTAGGCGTATACGCTGTGCCTCACCGCCACTGAGAGTTGGTGCTGCACGATCAAGTGCAAGATAAGACAGCCCAACCTGATTTAAAAACTGCAGGCGTGAATTTATTTCAACCAGAATGTCTCTGGCAATCTCGGACTCTCGGCCTTTGAGTTTAAGCTTGCTAAACCATTTGCCTGATTCGCTAATTGACATTTCGTTGAGATCGGCAATGTTTTGTTTTTGATATTTGACGGCGAGGGCTGTCGGGTTGAGGCGACGTCCTTCGCAGACAGAGCAGGCGACTTCTGCGTCGTCACTCTGTAGCCAGTTGTTTTCCTCTCCGGTCTGTTCTTCATCAAATTCTGCACTGTAAACACCGGTGCCAAAGCAGTTATCACACCACCCGTGTTTGGAGTTATACGAGAAAAGCCGCGGATCGAGTTCAGGGAAGCTGGTCCCACAGCTTGTGCATGCACGTTTAATTGAAAATAGTGTATCGATAGATTTTTTATTACTTGAAACAGCGATTCGTAGTACGCCTTTGCCGTAGTCCATGGCGCGTTGTAACAGTTCGGCGATTTTTTGCTCGTTGCGGGGCTGAATTGTGACCTCACCGATCGGCAGGTCAATATCGTGTTCTTTAAATCGATCCAGTCGCGGCCATGGCTCAACCGGGATTAACTCTCCGTCTACACGCAGCGCATCGAAACCGCGGTTGCCAGCCCATTTGGCAAGATCGGTATAGTAACCTTTGCGCGAAACAATCAGTGGTGCGAACACAGAGATTTTTTTACCTTTGTGCTTCTTATTGATCTGATCCTGTATTCCTTCCAGCGATTGTGCGTCGATGGGTATATCGCAGTCGGGACAATGTTGTATACCGAGTTTGACGAAAAGCAGCCGCATAAAATGGTATAGCTCTGTCATCGTGGCAACGGTACTTTTACGTCCGCCTCGACTGGTACGCTGCTCAATAGCGACAGTCGGTGGGATGCCCAGTATCGCGTCAACGTCTGGTCGTGAGGCAGGTTGGACAAACTGTCTGGCATACGCATTAAGTGATTCGAGATACCTGCGTTGACCTTCATTAAATAAAATATCAAATGCCAATGTGCTCTTCCCGCTACCGCTTAAGCCTGTGATTACTGTGTACTTGTCACGCGGAATCTGAACATCAATATTTTTAAGGTTATGCTCGCGGGCATTGACAACGCTGATGCTGTCACCGGCATAGATGCTGGGTTCATCGGCAACTTTAGCCAATGAGTCCTTTGCCCGACTAAATTCATCAATGGCACTCTCATATTCAACCAGCGATTTTCCAGTGTGGCTTTTTTTGAGTTTCTTGATCTTACTCACAGTGCCGACACCAATGATTGCACCCCCGGCATCACCACCTTCGGGACCGAGATCAATAATCCAGTCTGCATTGCTGATAACATCAAGGTTATGCTCGACCACAATCAGTGAATGGCCTTCCTCCAGCAGCTGCTCAAAAGCAAATAGCAGCTTTTTAATGTCATCAAAGTGCAGGCCCGTAGTTGGCTCGTCAAACAGAAAAAGTTTTTTCTCTTCGTTGGATCTTGCAGATTTTTTAGCTTTGGCGAGATGTGCCGCAAGCTTTAGTCTCTGTGCTTCTCCACCGCTTAAGGTTGGTACTGGCTGACCCAGCGTGACATATCCCAGTCCAACATCCACCAGTGGCCGCAAGGCCTTTAATACATCCTTGTGGTCGGCAAAAAATTCCACGGCATCATCGACTGTCATATCTAGCGCATCTGAAATACTGATAGCGTGGCCTGTATTTTTGTGTACCAGTTTTATATCAAGCACTTCTTCGCGATAGCGACTGCCGTTGCATGCATGACAGCGCAGATACACATCGCTAAGAAACTGCATTTCTACATGCTCGAAGCCGTTGCCGGAGCAAGTTGGGCATCGCATTCCTGAGTTGAAGCTGAAGCTGCTGGCGGTATAGCTGCGACGCTTGGCTTCCGGGTCTTCTGCAAACAGTTTACGGATGCCGTCAAACGCGCCTGTATAACTGACCGGGTTGGAGCGTGTGGATTTCCCGATGGGAGATTGGTCGACCATCACTACTTCATCTATGTGTTGGTGTCCGGTGACAGATTTGTGTTCACCTGCAATCTCGGTCGGTTTGCCTTTAATTCGACACAGGGCTCTGTATAGCGTGTCTTGAATCAGTGTAGATTTTCCCGAGCCACTGACGCCGGTAATACAGACGATGCGATTCAATGGGAATTCGACATCAATTGATTTCAGGTTATGTTCGCTTGCGCCCTTTACGATAATCGAGGAGCCAGCCTTGGGTTGAGTTTTATTGTGTGATTGGCGTCGCTCGAGCGTTTTTTCACGGTTTAGGTAAGAAGCGGTCAGTGATTTTTTAGCTGAACCGAGTTTGGCTATGTTTCCAAAAAATGAGATCTCGCCGCCATGGCTGCCGGGCCCTGGACCCATATCAATGACTTTGTCTGCCGCAAGTATTATTTGAGGGTCATGTTCAACAACGAGCAGGGAGTTTCCGGAATCGCGCAGTCTTTTTAATACCCCAATAACACGGTCGATATCTCTCGGGTGCAAACCGATACTCGGCTCATCAAGGACAAACAGTGTGTTGACCAATGAAGTTCCAAGCGCTGTTGTCAGGTTGATTCGCTGGACCTCTCCACCGCTCAATGTGCGGGATTGTCGATCTAGCGTCAGGTAACCCAGTCCGACATCATTGAGGTATCTGATGCGCGACCGTATCTCGTCCATCAGCATGGTTGTCGCTTCATCGAGTGGTGCAGGTAATTCCAGGGTTGCGAAAAAGGTGGCGCAATCGCTCAGTGGTAGTTGCATGATGTCGTGCAACAGCAGTCCGGGTAACTTTTTTAGCCTTGCCGGTGTTAGCTTACTACCTTTCGGCACGAAACGATTTTCCGGTTTGATGACTGATGATGCATTTTGTGCAGTCCCGACTCGCCACCAGAGTGCCTGTGGCTTGAGTCTCGCTCCATCGCATGTAGTGCAAGGTGTGTATGAACGATACTTTGATAACAACACACGGACATGCATTTTGTAACTGCGGGTTTCAAGCCAGTCGAAAAAACGTTTGACTCCATACCAGTGTTTACCGTCCCATTCTCCTTCGCCTTCCAATACCCAGCGTTTCTGTTTGGCGGTAAGTTTTTTCCATGGTGTCTGGGTTGGTACTCCGTGTTTTTTTGCGAATTTTAATAAGTCTTTCTGGCAGATTTCATTGGTTTTAGTCTGCCACGGTTTAATAGCACCGCCTGCGAGTGTTAGCGACTCATTCGGCACGACAAGGTTATAGTCGATTCCCATCGTGCGGCCAAAGCCGCGACATGCTGTGCAGGCACCAAGTGGCGAATTAAAAGAGAATAAACTTGGTGTGGGTTCCCTGAAACTCTTGTCGCAAGGTGCACAGATAAAGTCTGATGAAAAATGTTTGGCCTTACCTGCCTTGCGATTTTCGTCAACTGCATACCAGCGGGCTTTACCGCGGCCATGCTTGAATGCTGCTTCCAGTGCTTCTGTTATTCTACCTTTGTTATCTTTAGTTAACCGGAAGCGATCCTGAATCACTTCGATTGATCCTTTGCCTTGCTTGTGAATTCTGGTGTAGCCCTGCCTCTGCAACCAGGATTCGATTTCATCGTGCGTGAAGTTGTCTGGCACGTTGACGCTGAAAGTTACCATCGCGCGATTTGTGCTTTTATTTACCAACTGCTCTGACACTATTTGATCGGGAGTATCACGCACGACCTCTTTGCCGCAGTCAGGACAATGCAGGTTGGCAGTCCGTGCAAACAACAATTTGAGATGATCATTGAGTTCTGTCATCGTGCCCACAGTGGATCGCGAGGTTCGAACCGGGTTGGTTTGATCAATGGCAATTGCCGGAGGAATGCCGTCTATGCGATCAACCTTGGGCTTATCCATGCGGTCGAGAAACTGCCTGGCATAGGGAGAGAAAGTCTCGACATATCGCCGCTGGCCCTCGGCATAGATGGTGTCAAAAGCGAGTGAGGATTTGCCAGACCCGCTGACGCCTGTAATCACCACGAGTTCACCATGTGGAATTTTGATGTCGAGGTGCTTCAGGTTATTCTGTGTCGCGTTTTCAACGACGATATTTTTTAATGGCATCAGAGATAAGAACGTCCGTGGCAGGCCAGTATATCTGGTCTGCTCGACGTTTTAACCACTCTATTTGCCTGTTCCGGAACCTTATCTTTTATGGCGTGTCCCACACAAGTCGATTACGAATTCAATGAAGGCTGGAGCCAATGAGGAAAGTATTACTAGTTGAAGATGATCCGGATCTTGCACAACTGGTCTCTCTGCAGCTTCAGGATATCGACGTTGAATGCCGGTGGATATCGAACGGACGGGAAGCGCTCGAGGCGGCAACGACGGAATCTTTTGATTTGCTGTTGCTGGATGTGATGCTACCCGAGGTAGACGGTCTTGAAATCTGTCGCACAGTGCGTTCTGCAAACCGTCATATACCGATTATGATGCTGACTGCAAAAGTATCTGAAATGGATCGTGTTCTCGGCCTTGAGCTTGGTGCTGATGACTATATCACCAAGCCGTTCAGCATGATGGAGCTGTCTGCAAGAGTGAAAGCCATGTTAAGGCGCACCACAATAGCCAGCGAACCTGTGGATGCTGATTCTAAAGCCAGTGAGGCGCTGGAATTTAAAGCCCTCAAAATTCAAACTGAGAGTCGTCGGGTGTATATTAGTGATGAAGAGGTAGATCTGACCCCTAAAGAATATGATCTATTGCTCCATTTCATAACCAATCCGGGCAAGGTGTTTTCCAGAATGGATCTGCTCGACAAAGTCTGGGGCTATCAATACGAGGGTTATCATCATACGGTGAACTCGCACATTAACCGGCTGCGTACCAAGATAGAAAAAAATGCTGCAGAACCTGAGTACATACTTACCCGCTGGGGCGTTGGCTATGAGTTTGCCACGGAGTAATCCGGGCTAAGACTTGAGCATGACAGTTGATTAAGTCCCTTTATGCAAAACTAGCACTGACGCTGATAGTGTTGTTGTTTGTAACAGCTATTGTCTACTCCGCTATTGCTACTTATCTAACGCGGTCGAATATCATTGCTGACGTTCAGCGTGAGAACGCAGATATTGCCGTCAACTTGTCGAATGAGATAACTCAAACGGTTAGTGGCGAGATTGATGGTCATTTGATCGAACAATTATTTCGTACGATGTCGATCGTCAATCCGGACGTACAACTTTACCTGCTCAGGCCGGAGGGCGATATTGTTTCTAGTTCGGTGAAGGGTGCACCACTGTTACGCCGGAAGATATCTCTGGAATCAATAAGTACATTTCTAACACCTGACCGGGAATTTCCGTTGTATGCGGAGGATCCGCTTACCGAGGATTCGGAGATTACTTTTTCCGTCGCTGAGATTAAACGCGCTGATGAATTGTTAGGTTATATGTACGTGACGCTGGATGCACAGCGTGAAGACAGTTCGCGTAAGCTAATTTCGACCATAGGGATCTCGGCGCTGTTAGGTAGTTTGTTGGTATCTTTGTTGGCAGGTCTTTATGTTTTCAGGCGCATTACAGCCAGATTGCGAACACTTAGCTGCGAGATTGAAACTTTCAGAAATTCCGGGTTTCGTTCTATGAACAGTTATAAAGAATTATCCGGTGATAAATCTGATGATGAAATTTCACGGCTGGGTGAAAACTACGACGAAATGGCGAATCGCATAGTTGACCAGATCAATCTGCTTGAAGCACAGGACAAAAACCGCCGCAGCTTTATAGCAAATATATCCCACGATTTGCGCACCCCGCTAACAGCTACACAAGGCTATCTGGAAATGGTGTTGCTGAAGAATGAAACATTGGATGCGCAGCAGCGAGAGCAATACTTAGGTATCGCGTTAAAGCACAGCAATCGATTAAAGGCACTGATCAGTGATCTTTTTGAATTGGCGAAACTGGAAGATCGCGCTGAATCACTGCAAATGGAGGAGGTCTCGATGTCTGAGGTGATTGGTGATGTTCAGCAGGGGTGCCAGCCACAAGCTGCTGCTAAAAATATCAGACTGACCAGTAGCGGAATAGATAAGCCGGTGATGGTTAAGGGAGACCTGGCGCTACTGGATCGTGCAGTGAGTAATCTTCTGGTTAATGCGATTCAATATACGCCAGTAGATGGTGAGGTTGGCGTGACCCTGAATACTGATAAATCAGCGGGGTCAGTTCAGGTGGTAGTTGAAGATAACGGGCCAGGTATTGCCCCTGAGGATTTAAACAAGATCTTTAAGCGATTTCATCGTGCAGACAATGAGCATAATGAAAAAGGTAACGCGGGTCTGGGTCTTGCGATTACACAGCGCATTGTAGAACTTCATGGTGACACCTTACTGGTTGAGAACACAGGCAGCGGTACCCGTTTTACCTTCTGTCTGCCGGTTGTTTGAGTGTCACTGTTTTTGTTGTCGAGATACAAGCCAGACACCAGCCGCCGCGACAACCATGCCTGCCCACGCCATCGGCGTCATCTTTTCGTCTAACATAATCCAGGCAATAAATGCTGATACCGGTGGTACCAGGAAAAACAATGCAGAAACTTTTGTTGCTTCCCCTCTTCTTATCATCATCAGTAGCAGGCTAATTGCCAGAATCGAATTGCAGATAACCAGATAGGCGAGCGCCATGAGGAAAGGTATGGTGATATTTATATTCATTGGCTCAAACAGTGCCGCCAATGGCAGCGTACAAAGAAAGCCGACGGTATATTGAACTGCATTGCTGGTCAGTGGATGGTGCTCACTGCCAAAGCGCTTTTCCCAGACTGTGGCCGCGGTAAATGCGATTAAAGCGGCAACAGAGAATAGTATTACCGCAGTACTCACTACCTGCACTCCGTTGTTTCCAGTAATTACCAGTGCTGCTCCGCACAGCCCGAGTATCAGGCCAACCCATTTTACCGGACTGACAGACTCCTGAGAGAGTCTCGGCATAATGACGGCAACCAGAATCGGTTGTAGCGAGGTGATTAGTGCGACTGCACCGGCGGAACCACCGAGTGAAAATGCCAGCCACGCAGTACCAAAGTAGACTACCTGGATTAGAAATCCCACAATGATCAGATGCAGCCATTCGGCGCACGTTTTCGGCAGCGGTGGTCTAACAAACAATACGAACGGCAGCAGCAACACCAATACACAAAAATATCGTAGCGCCAGCAGCGTGAGCGGATCCGCATCGTGGATGCCGATTTTGGCAACGGTGAAACCTCCGGACCATAGCAGCAGGAATATTACCGGCGCGGCGCGGATTAGCGTCTGGCGACTCACAAATGATTACTCAAAAATACACCTTTCAATTGCAGCACGCCGCACCGTGATGGATTCCGGACTTGACCGGTGGAAGAGGGCTACTAATCTTCAGGTACATACTGTCAAACGAGTGGAACAATGCAAGAGATAATGACGTCAGTCTCCGGAACAATGATGTCGGCTTACCGGGCCGTCGTTACAACTGTCAAAGGCCTGTTGATTGGTACGGTTCTGGTGCTCTTGGTCGCCTGCGGCGGTGAAACGCCCGATCGATCCGCGCAGGTTCAAAATGACTCCGCTGCCGCGGATACCAGTGCTCAAGTGGATGCCAGTAGGCAGGCGAATATCAGTGCTCAGGTGGATACCAATGGTCAGGCGGACACTAGTGGTCAGACGGATACCAGCGAAGACACCGATAACCTGGTGCTGATGAAAACGTCTAGGGGTGATATTGAGCTTTTACTGGATGCCGAAAAAGCGCCAATTAGTGTAGAAAACTTTCTGGCCTATGTGGATAGTGATCACTATGACGGTACCGTTTTTCACCGTGTGATCGCAGGTTTTATGGTGCAGGGCGGCGGTTTTGATCAGGAGTTGCAGCAAAAGGACACTCGGGCGCCGATTCAGAATGAAGCGGCTAACGGTTTGAAGAATTTGAAATACAGTATCGCGATGGCGAGAACTGAGGATTGGAATTCGGCGACCTCACAGTTTTTTATCAATGTTGTTGATAACGCATTTCTTGATGAACGGTATGCGGTTTTTGGCAGTGTGGTGTCTGGTCAGGATGTGGTCGATCAGATTGCTGCGGTGCAGACCGGGGCGGCTGGTCGGTTTCGGTCTGACGTACCGGTTGAGGCGGTTGTTATTGAGAGTGTTAGTCGGCTGGAGTAGTCTTGCCCTGCGGGCGGCTTATCGCTCTTACATTGCCTGCCGGCGGCTTGTCGCGCTTGCATGCCCTGCAGGCGGCCCTACTTTTAAAAAGACCAAAAGTAGGCAAAAGTCTTTCTTGCTGCCATTTTGCCCTACGGGTGGCTACGCCATTTTTTTGAAATCGTCCTCCGTCGGGCCGCGCTAATGGCACATCCCTGTGCCGCCAGCGCTCACGTGGCATCCATGCCACTGAGACCCGACTTCGGACGATTTCAAAAAACAAAACAGAAGCGCGGTAAAAGCGACTAAGTCGCTTTGATACATGAGTTTTTTTGTAGAGCTGTGTTAGGCGGGTTGTGTTGAACTGTTTGGTGAGCGTGTATGTTTCTGCTAACGCGTTAGTTTCCAAGGATCTATCTTGCAAAAGTAGCTAGCGCAGCTGTATTTATCATGGTTTATCTTTTATCTTTTAGCAGTTTCCGCGCTTCTGTTTTGTTTTGAATTTCATCGCGGAGACAGGTAAAAGCGGCAGGACGCCGCGTTAGCGAAGTTAGCACATGGATGTGCTATCTGAGCGTGCCTGTTGGAGCGATGA
>CALLBO010000050.1 GCA_937998875.1 uncultured Granulosicoccaceae bacterium | reverse complement strand
TCCTCCTCCTGCAGAAAAAAGTAGTCGGCCTCTGAGGCTTTAAAAACAAACGCTGGTTGATTGGCCTTTTCCCAACCACCAATGGCAAACACTTTCCCGCCAACTTTCCAGACGTGCGAATCACCCCATTGTTTCACGTAGGTTGTAGCAGGCAGACTTTTACAATATTCGTTAAAATCGTCATAGGTCATATGCTAAGTGTCCTTACGGGAGAAACTGTTATCATTACGGTTGTGGTGCCATCTTCCACTAACGACTGACCCTTCACCATGAATGACAATAACACTAAAAAACCAAAAATCGCTATACTGGACGACTACTACAATCGTGCCCGCCACTTCGCAGATTGGCAAGCTACAGATTCGGCAGATTTTGTATTCTTTGACCGGGCCATGTCTGACGAGTCAGAGCTTGTTGAGAAGCTTTCCGGCTTCAATGCTATTGGCATCATGCGGGAAAGAACTCCCTTCCCTGCATCACTGATCAATCAATTACCGCAGCTGGAGCTCATAATTACCAGTGGAAAAAAGAATGCATCTATCGATGTGAAAGCGGCTAACGCTGCCGGCGTTACCGTCTGTGGTACTGAGTCTCCGGGTCATGCCACTGCAGAACTCGCTTTGTTGTTGATCATGTCCCTCTCTCGAAAACTGATCCCACTGGTTAACGAACTAAAAAATAGCGGATCATGGCAACCGGAGATGGGCAATGATCTGCGTGGTCGCAACCTGGGTGTGCTGGGGCTTGGCAGGCTGGGCAGTCAGCTGGCAGGTTTTGCCCAGGTGCTTGGGATGAATGTACTGGCCTGGAGTGAAAATCTACAGAAGGACCAGTGCGCAGAGAAAGGTGTTACTTACGTTTCACGCGAGGAGCTGTTTAAGCAGTCTGACTTTGTATCTGTACACTTAAGGCATTCAGACAGATCCCATCACATGGTTAACCTCACCGATCTGAAAAACCTCGGATCGGGCAGTTATATTGTGAATACCTCGCGCGCGGAGATAATTGATCCACTAGCGCTGAAAACTGCACTTGATGACGAGCTTATTGCCGGTGCTGCAACTGATGTCTACGAAGTAGAACCTGCAAACAATAGCGACTGGATGGTCAGCCACCCGAGAATGCTCGCAACACCTCATATCGGGTACTGTACCGCTGAAACTTTCGAAGTTTTCTATCAGCAAATGCTGGAAGGATTTATTGCCTACTACGACGGGAATCCGATAAGAGTTATTGGCTAAAATCAAGTGAGCTACAACGATCGAAGTCGGCTGTGATTCAATTCGTACTAGCACGCTTGCCATACTAGCGCACCCTTAACCTGGTCAAGGCGCACAAACAGAGGCAATGGCATGTCAAAGTCAGAAAAATTCTGGGATAAAAGTGCCGAGAAATATTCCAAAAGTGCGATAGCAGATGAGATCAGCTATCAAAGAAAGTTACAGGAAACGCAGAGCTTACTCTCGGAAGAGATGAACGTGCTCGAATTTGGCTGCGGGACGGGCACCACCGCTCTGCATCATGCCAGTCATGTGAAACACATAGATGCCATCGATATCTCTGAGAATATGTTAACCATTGGCCGCGAAAAAGCAAAACAAGCAGGCGTTGACAACATAAGGTTCAAACGATGCACCCTTACCGAGTTGGATGCGCAACCCGCCAGCTACGATGTGGTTCTGGGTTTAAGCATCTTACACTTGCTGCCCGATCGACTGGAAACTCTGAACCAGGTTGTTCATTTCCTAAAACCGGGAGGCATCTTTGTCAGTAGTACCGCCTGTCTGGGGGACAGTTTCATCCGGCATATGAAGCTAGTAGCACCAATAGCAAAACTACTGGGACTCATGCCCGACTTCTACGTGGTCAAAGAGCAAGACCTGCTTTCTGAGATAAGTGGCACCGGCCTCCGGGTTGATCAAAATTGGCATCACGGTGGTACGGTCAAGGTGGCGTTTATCGTTGCCTCAAAACAAGGGTGAAGCAACTGAATCTATCCGGATCGGGTCTTCAGTAACATCGCGGATATACGTTAGCCTGTCAGGCTCCGTGAATCGAGTCTTTATCGGCAATGCTGAGTATCCATACATATGGATCAACGGTACCGGCCAACCCGCGTCCCGCTCCACACTTTATATCTTTTACAGTAAAACCAGCGTTTTCAAGGTGGGCCTGTAAACCCTGCTGCGAATAGTAACTGTAGTAGCGACCGAGATGATCACGACCGGACCCTTCGCCGAGCTTCATCCCAATATGAAAAATTCCGTTTGGCTTAAGTGCCTGGTAAAGCGCGGTAAGTATCTTCGGGAATTCTTCTGGTGTTGCATGCAGCAAGCTGAAACTGGCCCAGATACCATCGTAAACATCGACCGAGGCTATATCTAAAAACTCAGCACATCGGGCGTTTACGCCATATTGTGACTTTGCAACACGGACCATCTCTTGTGAAGCGTCCATAGCATCAATACTAAACCCTTGACTTAGCAGATAAGCCGATGCCATTCCCGGGCCGCAGCCAAGATCAAGAATATACCCACCGACTGGTACCTGATCTGCAAAAGCGTCAAGGTCTGACTGCTCCTTCATTTCACAGGCTAACTCAGCGTATTCCTTCACCTGCCTGTTATATACACTAATTGTTTCAGAATCACTCATCGATAAAACCTTGCTGGTTCGTCTCTACGATATCGTGCCAGGCGTCACGATAGTCCGTTAACCACGCATCGGGTTTAGCTTTAACAAGGCTCTTGTAGTTTGCAGCAGTTGATATACTGGAAGCGGTTAACAGTGCCGCACCAACACTGGTTCCGGTGGAGTATCCATCAGTGCTCACCACGTCACGAGCGGTCGCCGCACTTAGCATTGCACAGTAAATTTCGTTTCGGGTAAACGGCCCTTCAAGTACCGTTGGCCCGGCAGCGTGACAAAGCCGCAGACAGACATCAGTCATCAGTGCCAGATAAAAAGATATCACAATATATCGTTCCTCCGGTGACAAACCAGCCGGATCAACTGTCCACTTATATGCCCGGTTCTGGAATGGCCCGCTACCGGTTTCCACTGACGGAAGTATGAACGCATTTTTCTCTTTAACTGACAACACGAGCCGGCTGGTTTCAGTCGCTTCATACTGAGTGATCAGATAATCGTACTCACGCCCGCCCATAAAACGGCTGGACGGAACCGGTTTACCTTGTGCACTGACATTCACCAGAGTATCCCTCGACTCATCAAGATTGGTTACCTCGCTACCCGGTGACATGCAAACCACCCATGTACCGCTGGACACCACCGAAAACGGTAACTCAAGCTTGTTCAGGTGCGCATAAAGCGACGCATTGGAATCGTGGATGCCACAGTAAACCTGCGTACTAACGCTAAGGCCTGTGGCTTCAGCAATATCGGGCAGAATAAGACCAAGGTTGGTGGTAGCCGGCATAACCGGCGCCATAAGCTCGCGAACGTTGAGGGCATCAACCAGCTCTGAAAACCCGCCGGTAGCAGGACTCCACAAGTCGGTGTGACAACCCAGTGAAGTGGGTTCATTCGCCGTTACCCCGCTAAACCGGTATGCCCAGTACTGCGGGTACATCATGATAGTTTTCACACTACCGGCTAGCGATGGGTTCTGATCAAACAACCAATGCAGCTGTGCGCCCACGTTTAACCCGACCGGCAATCGCGGTGAACCGGTGTTAACGAATTTTGGTCTTATCTGTCTATAACCATCATGCAAACTATCCGGCCCGTCAAACTCATAGTCGAGAATGGGTGTTGCCAGTACACCGTCTGCATCCAGTAGTGCTACGCAGGCACCGTGAGTGGTGATACTGATGGATGAAATACTATAGAGGTCTGAAAATTCCTTCAGACTATATAATAGAAAACTCCACAAGCTCGTAATATCAAAGTGCGGATATGGCTCAGATTGAACTACCTGATTCGGTTGCGTACGTACATCTATCTCCCTCGCATTAACGGAGTCCACAATCGCGAGTTTTGCGTTAGTTTTTCCAATGTCAACCACCGCTACATGTGTCACAAGTTAGTCCATATGAAATACTGGTTTCAGCGGTGTAGCCACGGGTGAGTTGTCTGGATTAGTTTCCATGATATCACCCATATGGACCCACCATTTTTTCATGATCGGATCGAGCGGTAGCGCATCCATACCATGATCATCAGTCCGCCACAACACCCCAAAAAGAATGTGAGTTTCTTCATCCAGGTAAATTGAATAGTCCGAGACACCGGCGTTTCTAAGCAGCGCTATAAGCTCGGGCCAGATCTCATCATGTCGACGCTTGTACTCGGCAAGTGCGCCTTGATTAAGCTTCATTTTGAATGCGTATTTTTCCATATAGTATCCGCGTTTCTTAATGCCCGGGTACTTAACATACATGAAGCTCTGCTGCCTCGATCTATCCGGAGGCGAGCCTTGCCCAGATGCGAGGCAGTGCAATAACAAGTATCAGCAGTAAGCCGACGAAGATCGACATCATAATACCCGGTACGTTAAGCAATCCAAAACCAAAGGTCACCATACCCAAAACAAAAGCAGCGATGACAACCCCCGGGATTGTACCGGAGCCACCCAATATATTGACTCCGCCTAAAACAACAATAGTGACAATCTCAAGCTCCCAACCGAAAGCAATTGATGGTCTTGTTGAGCCGAGCCTTGAAGTAAGGCAGATCGCCGCAACAGCAGACATCACGCCTGTAAGTAGAAACAATATAAACTTCACCCGCTTTACCCGGATGCCGGAATACAGCGCACCGGTCGGGTTGTTTCCAATCATGGTAACGGTGCGACCGAAACGGGTTTTGTGTAGCAAAATACCAAAAATTAATGCGGTAACTAAAAACAATACAAGCTCAAACGAAATGACCCACCAGACATACCCCTGACCGAAGTACGATAAGTCTGCTGGATACTCGGTATAGGCCTGATCCCCCAAAACAATGTAGGAAATTCCCCTGAAAAGACTCATTGTTCCGATGGTCACAACGATCGACGGCAAGCCCATGATCGTGACCAGAAAACCGTTAAAAGCGCCGCATAACAATCCAACACACATAGCGACAAACACCAAACCTGGAATGCCTACACCCAACTGCGCAGCAAAGCCCATAGCAGTAGAGACCAGCGCAATGATTGATGCAACAGATAAATCGATCTCACCGGAGATAATCAGTAGCGCCATCGCAAACGCAATCATGGCTTTTTCTGTGAAGTTAAACGTGGCGTCAGACAAATTCCATGGATCGAGAAAGTATGGCGAGGCAAAGCTGTTGATCATAAATATGGTTGCAGCCACAAGCAGCAGCATGCTTTCCCAGTTCAGCAGAGCACGCTTCCACCACGGGGCAAGATGATCCGGGATACGCGCTAGTGTACTGCCCGCTTCCTTGCCGGATGCGCTGCCAGTTATGCCGTCTCCGGTGTTATCCATTTACAGCCTCATCATGCTTCAATATCAGGCGTCCCTTTGTATTTCTATAACTTGCGTTAAACGCAACAGCGATGATGATTGCAGCACCGGAGATCGCAAGTTGTGCAAACGGTGAGATACCAATGACCGGTAGTGCATTTTTGATCACACCCAGAAATATCGCGCCAAGGAAAGCCCCTGCTACAGTACCCACGCCTCCGGCGATAGAAATGCCTCCTATCACGCAGGCTGCAACAACATCGAGCTCAAAGCCACCGGCAATATCGACATAGGCAACTGCATATCGGGAAACCCATAAATATCCGGTAAGCCCTGCAAGTGCACCACTGATGGTAAACGCCAGAAACTGGGTACGACCTACATCAATACCCGCGTACACAGCGGCATTAGGATTGCCGCCGACGGCATAGAAAGCTCGACCTAAAGATGTGCGACTGACCATAACGATAACGAGCAGCGCAATAATTATCGCAAACCAGGAAAGTACCGGCAGATTCAGAAACTCGTTACGTGGAAAGGCCTTGAAGCTCGCGCTCATTTCATGGGCGTTGATCCACTGACCTTCTGATAGCACAAAAACCAATCCGCGGAAAATAGTCATGGTCCCGAGAGTGACCACAATAGGCGGTATATCCAGCTTCCAGGTTAACAGGCCATTAAGCGCACCCATCAGTGAACCGGCAATGATTGCAACTATAATCAGTAAAGGTACCGGCACAGCAGGAAACTGGGTGTTGATCATCGCTACAATCATCCCGGTCAACGCAAGATTGGCAGCCACCGACAGATCGATACACCGGGTGAGAATGACTACCATCTGCCCCAGCGCCAGAATAATCAAAGGCGATGTATCGTTAAACGCATCAAGAAGATTAGATGTCTCAATAAAGGCCGGAAACTTTAGCGCGATCAACGCTATCAGCGCGAGAATAGCAACTGCCAGTATCAACTCTCTTGATGTTAAGAGTCGCTTGATCATGCAGCGCTCCCAATACCGGCTGCCGCCTGCACCAGAGCCTCAGGGGTCATTTCCTGCTTGCTGAATTCAGCTCGAATTCGACCATCGCGCATCACAATTGCGCGATCCGCCATACCGATGATTTCGGGAATTTCAGATGACACCAGAATTACTGCCATCCCTTTCGCTGCGAGTTCTGCGGTGAAATGATGCACCGCAGCTTTCGATCCGATATCGATACCTTTTGTCGGCTCATCAAGTATGATCACTTTGGGTTTGGTCGCCAGCCACTTGGAAATGACCACTTTCTGCTGATTACCACCGGAGAGTTTGTTGACGTGCTGATCCAGTGCCGCAGCACGCAATTCCATTCGCTCCGTGTATTCACGTGTCAGTGCCAGCTCTGCGGCCGGATTAAGCAACTTGTGTTTCAGTGTTTTTGCCAGTGACGGCAGTGACACGTTATGAAAGATCGGCGTATCTTTTATGGTCCCCTGATTACCCCGATCCTCTGGCACATACACAATCCCTTTCGCTATCGCCTGTTCAGGAGATCGAATGGCTACCTGCTGCTGTTCAATATGCAGGTAACCGGCCGATGGTTTCGTGATACCAAACAGTGCCTGCATTAATTCGGTACGCCCTGCACCGACCAATCCGTAAAAACCAAGAACTTCACCCTGGTTTAAGCGGAAGCTTATGTCTGCAAACTCGGTGGGATGACTGTAATCTTCCACCCGCAACACCTCATCTCCGATGATGGATAAGCGATTAGGAAAAACCTGTTCCACCGGCCGCCCGACCATCAGCTGCACAAGCTCATCTTGATTTGTATTGCTTATCGCACCGCTGCCAACCATTTCTCCATCGCGATAAACCGTGTAAAAGTCTGCGATTGAAAAAACTTCATCAAACTTGTGACTGATGAACAGGATCGCCTTACCTTCCTGCTTGAGTTGCTCCACAAGCGTGTATAGCTCTTCAATCTCCTTTAGAGATAGCGCTGCAGTGGGCTCATCCATAATGACAACCTGTGATTCAACAGATAACGCACGTGCAACTGCCACCAGGTGTTTACTGGCAATACCCAGTTCTTTCAACGGTGTATCGGGATGTATGTCTGCATTAACGCGTTTCAACAACGCTACGGCTTTTGCCTTCATAGATGATTTATCGATGAGGCCAAACCTCCCTTTGGGTGCATTGCCGAGAAAAATATTCTCTGCCACACTTAGCTCATCAAACAAAACTGTTTCCTGATGGATAGCAGTTATGCCCTCAAGTGCGGCCGCATGTGCGGTATTGAATACCTTGGTGTCACCACCCAGAGTAATCTCGCCGGAATCAGGCTGATAAATTCCGGTAAGCACTTTTACCAGCGTCGACTTACCCGCTCCGTTTTCACCAATGAGCGCCGTAACTTTACCGGCATACAATTCAAGCGACACATTGTTGAGTGCTTTGACACCCGGGAACTCTTTGGTTACACCTGAAACCTGCAGTACAGGCTCAAGGTCTTGCTCGAGGTTTGGCTTAATGTGTGGCCCAAGGTGTGGCATAGAGGCTGCAGACTCAGATGTCGTCATGTGTGGGCTTTGACTGTAGATTAGATTCATACGACCCTCGGCGCAGAACACCGCCTGAGGTCTTGAATATCTTCCTGGAAATAAAAACGCGCAGTGGATTCACTGCGCGGCTTATCTGCATGACACTTAACTTTTAGATCGACTAGAAAATGTCTTTAAAGTCGTCGATGTTAGATTCATCGTACACAAACGGGTCAGACATAGCGCCTTCACTGTTGTCATCGAGTGTTAACGTACCCATGCGACCCATATCTAACTCGGCACCGGGACCGGCCTCTGCGCCATCGATGAGTGAATTGGCAAGCATCACCGCAGAATATCCAAGATCAATCGGATTCCAGATGGCAAAAGACTTTGATGCACCCGACTCGATGTGGCCTGCCATCTCCGATGGAAGACCAAGACCGGTAACATTAATCTCACCGGTTTTACCTGCATCAGAAACCGCTTGCGATGCTGCCACAATGGCCACAGTGCTTGGAGCAATGATCGCTTTTAGATCAGCGTGGGTTTTCATCAGGCCCTCTGCTTCACGGTAGGATTTATCAGCCAGATCATCACCATATACAGTAGCCACTACGTTGATGCCTTTGTACTGATCCTGAACCTTGCCCATTTCTTCAATCCAGATATTCTGGTTGGTCGCCGTGGCTGAAGCAGAAAGTACTGCAACATCACCACCGTCTGGCAGATGATCTGCAGCCAGCTTGATGATCATGTTGCCGATGAGCGCATTTGATGATGGATTCAGGTGCAGCATGCGACCATCGGGCGCGACACCGGAATCCCAGGAGATAACTTTGATACCGCGCTGCATGGCTTTCTTTAGTGTTGGAACCAGTGCGTCCTGATCATTTGCAGAAACTGCTATCGCGTCAACCTTCTGCGCTATCAGTGAATTGATAACTTCAATCTGCCCTTCAGCGGTAGTATCAGTTGGACCGGTGTAGATCACTTCAACGCCACCGATTTCCGCCGCGGCTTCCTCACCACCCTTCGCCGCTGCTTCAAAAAACCCGATTCCCAGCGCTTTTACAACCAATGCAATGCGCTTGTCCTGAGCCTGTGCGGTACCGGCAATGGCCACCGACACAAGTGCTGCCGTGCATAATTTAAATAGTATTTTCATATTCTCCTCCGAGATAGTTGCGATTGTCCTGGTTGTCAGAACGATTTTTTCGACTGTGCCGAATTTAAAGATACTGTGATTACTGTTATATCTGCAGCCTCCAACATGCTGACGGTACTGTCCTGAATATTTTCATCCGTTATTATTGTGTGGACCTTTTCAAGCGATGTGACAATAAGACCTGATCGTTTTTCAAACTTTGTAGAATCCGCCATAACGATTAGTTCGTCTGCCTGCGTTATGAGTCGCTGTACTGCTTGCATGACTTGTGGATCGGCCTCCATGATGCCCATGCGACTGATCGCCTGAGCACCCAGGAACATCCGGCGCGCATGAAAGTGACGTGAAATATCGTTTTCAAACGGACTCAGAATTATGTCCTGCTCTCGGTAGATAGTGCCACCAGGCAAAGTAATCGTGTTCTTTGAGTTGTTCAGCAGGTACTGCGCTATGGGCATTGAATTTGTCAGAATCTGCAGGCGTTTGCCACACAGAGGCTCCACCATATTAAAAGTGGTCGAGCCGCCGTTGATTATGATTGACTCACCATCTTCACACAGCTTGACCGCCTCGTAGGCGATAGACAGCTTTTCCTTTGCGTTTATTTCCCTGTTAACGCTCAGCGGCCTGCCCGCCAGGGTGGTAACACACGGAGGCGTAATGGACTCAACCCCGCCACGCACGCGACGAACCTTGCTGGCCAAATGCAGCGTTGCAATATCTCGACGGATTGTAGCGTCAGAAGCGCTTGTCATCGTTGCAAGCTCGGCGACCGTTACCACCGGCCGATTCTCAACAGCAGATAGAATGACGTTGTGTCGTTCCAGTTCGTGCATTCATTGCCTCCGTTTGGGACCCTAGAATTCCACTTTGCATGATCATTGTCAAACATTTATGATCGTAATTGTTCAAAAATGTTTGAACTTGACCAATTCAATCGGTGCCTGATTGATTCGCACCGGCGTTGTTGTACTGAGAAGGATTCCAATGACTGTCAAAACTTCCTCAGCTCTGCTGGAGAACCTATGGGACGCGTCAGCCGCCAAAGGCAAAAGCGAACCTGAGCTGTTGCTGTATCGTTCAAACCTGCTCGGCTCGGATAAGCGTATTACCAACTACGGCGGTGGCAACACCTCAGTGAAGGTCGCGGAGTCAGATCCGATTGGCGGCAAGCCCGTTGAAGTACTCTGGGTAAAAGGTTCCGGTGGCGACGTTGGCACTATCGAGATGGATGGATTCTCTACCCTGTACATGGACAAGCTGCTGTCACTAAAGAAGCTATACCGCGGTGTCGAGTTCGAGGACGAGATGGTAGGTTATCTCCCACACTGCACTTTTAATTTAAATCCTCGTGCAGCATCTATTGATACTCCTCTGCACGCCTACGTACCGCAGAAGCATGTGGATCATATGCATCCGGATGCAGTCATTGCCATTGCTGCGGCAAAAGACGGCGAAGCGCTTACAAAAGAAATTTACGGTGATGCAATAGGCTGGCTGCCATGGAAGCGCCCCGGCTACGAGCTCGGTTTGTGGCTGGAGAAGTTCTGCCTCGATAACCCGAATGCCAAAGGTGTCGTGCTCGGCGGCCATGGTTTGTTCACCTGGGCCGATAACGCCCGCGACTGCTACGAGCTGACGGTCGATATTATTAACAAAGCCATAAGCTGGTTTGATCAAAAAACGCTTAACAAAACCTTTTTCGGTGGCGAAAAGGTAGCCGCCCTGCCCGCCAAAGACAGACAAGCAATAGCCACCCGCTTAATGACGGCGATACGCTCGATGGTAAGCGCACAACAGCCGATGGTCGGACACTTTGAAGACTCGGATACCGTGCTGCAATTTGTAAATTCAAAGGATATGCCCGAGCTTGCCGCGCTCGGCACCAGTTGCCCTGATCATTTTTTACGTACCAAGATTCGACCGCTGGTTGTAGACTTTGATCCAAAAGCAGAAGACCAAAATACAGAAAGCTATGCAAAAGCAATCGAAGTAACAGTCGCCAATCTTGAACGATCGGTTGCAGCCTATCGCAAAGATTATCAGGCTTACTACGACAGAAACAAAAACCCCGACTCCCCTCCGGTAAGAGACCCGAATGCTGTGGTTTACCTTATCCCCGGTGTAGGCATGATCACATTTGCCAAAGACAAAGCCACCGCTCGCATATCCGGTGAGTTCTACACCAATGCGATAAACGTGATGCGCGGGGCATCAGCAGTATCCACTTACGTTGGTCTGCCTGAGAAAGAAGCATTTGATATCGAGTACTGGTTACTTGAAGAGGCCAAGTTGCAGAGGTTACCAAAACCGAAACCGCTTGCAGGGCAAGTCGCACTTGTAACCGGAGGTGCCGGGGGCATCGGGTCTGCAACAGCTGAGCGGTTTTTACGTGACGGCGCTTGCGTTGTTCTGGCAGACATTGATGAATCTGCACTTAAGGACAAGACAGCAGAACTTTCACTGACTTACTCATCAGATGTTGTGCACGCAGTGGTAATGGATGTCACAGATGAGGGATCCGTCACGCAAGCGTTTGACTCAGCCATCAGGCGTTATGGCGCACTGGACATTCTGGTATCGAATGCAGGCATTGCTTCATCTGCCCCTATCACAGAGACATCGCTTGAGTTGTGGAATCATAATATGTCCATCCTCTCAACCGGTTACTTTCTGGTATCGCGTACTGCGGTTCAGATTATGGAGGCGCAAAAGACCGGTGGCTCGATAATATTTATTGCGTCTAAAAACGGGCTTGCTGCATCCCCGGGTGCCGGTGCCTACTGCACCGCAAAGGCGGCAGAAATTCACCTTGCACGTTGCTTAGCCCTTGAAGGTGCGCCACATGGAATTCGCGTCAATGTTGTTAATCCTGATGCTGTGCTTCGTGGCTCAAAAATCTGGTCAGGTGACTGGTTAAAGGAACGGGCCAACGCCTACAACAAAAGCACAGACGAACTTGAAGCTCACTATCGCGATCGCTCCCTGCTGAAACGATCTGTATATCCGGAAGATATCGCCGAAGCCTGTTACTTCTTTGCTTCTGAGTCCTCCGCGAAATCTACCGGCAATATTATCAATGTGGATGCTGGCAACGTTCAGTCATTCACCCGCTAGAGACCCAGTTATGACTGCTATCTCACAGGATGTCATCGATTCTCAAAACCAGGGCGCAGACACCACGTTATCTCGTGACTATGACGCACTGGGAGAACAACTCACAAGACGCGGTGTAGACATCAACGCCATCACCGAGAAAGTGGCGGCGTTCGGGGTGGCCGTTCCGTCCTGGGGTGTCGGTACCGGCGGTACCCGTTTCGCACGGTTCCCGGGATTAGGTGAACCGCGGGATATCTTTGATAAACTTGACGACTGCGGTGTTATTCATCAATTAACCGGTGCAACACCGTCAGTCTCTTTGCATATACCGTGGGACAAGGCCAACGCATCAGATCTGATCGCAAAAGCGAAAGACAAGGGATTGCGATTTGATGCAATGAACTCCAATACCTTTCAGGATCAGACAGAGCAGCAGCACTCCTACAAGTTCGGTTCATTGAGCCACACAGATGCTGCAACCAGAAAACAGGCTGTTGATCACAACATAGAGTGTATAGAACTCGGTAAAGCGATAGGCTCTACGGCGCTGACTGTCTGGGTTGGTGACGGTTCAAATTTTCCGGGACAGACAAACCTGACCGCGCAATTTGAACGCTATCTGGACTCTGCAAAAGAAGTATACGATAAGCTGCCTGACGACTGGCGCTTGTACACCGAACACAAGATCTACGAGCCTGCGTTCTACTCAACCGTAGTACAGGATTGGGGTACCAACTATTTAATTGCACAAACGCTCGGTGACCGCGCCTACTGTCTCGTTGATCTGGGACATCATGCGCCGAACGTTAATATAGAAATGATCGTTGCCAGACTCATTCAATTTAAAAAGCTCGGTGGCTTTCACTTCAATGACAGTAAATACGGCGATGATGATCTTGATACAGCTGCAATTGACCCATACAGACTTTTCCTGATCTTTAATGAGCTTGTGGATGCAGATGACCAGGGAACGCTTGATCAAAGCCTTGCACATATGCTTGATCAATCACACAACGTCACTGACCCGATAGAAAGCCTGATGCAAAGTGCAATGGAGGTTCAGCGTGCTTATGCGCAGGCGTTATTAGTGGATCGTAGTGCGCTCGCGGCGTATCAGAGTAACAACGATGCCTTGATGGCTGCTCAGGAACTAAAGCGTGCTTTTAGAACCGATGTGGAGGTAATACTGGCAATGGGCCGGGTGCGTAAGCATTGCGCTGCTGATCCAATAGCGGCGTATCGTAGATCCGCTTACCGTGACACCGTGGCGAAAGAAAGACCGCTGGTTGCTGCCGGTTCTTCCGGGATTGTATAGGCTGATTGAGCGGTTTTTCTCGCTGATTACAGTTTTCAGTCCTGTTGCTCTCCGAGTGCGAGGCCGTTCGCTTTACGAGTCGTTCTTTGCGGAATAAATCTTTAGCGACTAGCACCACGCAAAGAGGCTTTGAGTAAACTTAACCTGGTTATCAACCGGGTTTTCTCGCATCCGTCTCCTATCCCGCTTAACAGTAGTTCCAGAGAACGAATTTTATTCCGATGTTCTAGTTCGGGTGGTAGATATCTGGTATTTTTCAGAATACGGTAAGCCACGCGCAGCTCCGCTGGAATGTGACTGGTATCATCCAATTCAAGCGGCTTACCCTGGCCGGGTAAATTTTCCAGCTCACCTTTATCTACGGCAGCCTTAATCTTGGTTTCAGCCAGCTTATCCAGCAAAAGCAAGGTGCTGTCTCCCGGTTATTGAACAGCAGCAGACGATTAAGTTGTCACTCTGCAGAAACTTTGCCTCAGAACCGGACATTCCACTATGGAACCGCTCCGCCAGATTGCAATTCGACACTGTTCACAAAAGCCCTGTGACAATGCATCCGCGACTTCAGCGAACCTCTGTAGGCGTCGAGTATTCTATGAGGGTCTCAATACTTGTTGTTGCAATAACTCTAACTTTTCAATTCCACACTCCGCATGCACACTATTCATGGACAGTGAAAGTTGTAGCCAAATTACCGGTACCTACCCGGGAGTTGCACGCCTGCAGCTGGAGAATATCAGACAACTCGCAAAAAACCACTCCCTGGCCTATTGCGTTCGCGATCCTGACGAACGGTATCTCGAGGTAAACTCGTTATTTGCCAGCAACATCGAACTACCTTTGGAAAAAGTCATTGGTGCGACAGATGCAGAAATCGACGCTGAGTTAAAAACCGGAAACACGCAACCCCTTAAAGCTTCTACCGACGATACCGTAGCGACACACGAAAGCAAACCACCAGAATCGCGTTTGGGTACACTACCGCAGGTACAGTTGCCACTGACAGATGACAACGGCAATACAATTGCAATGGTGACAGTTACAGGCACGTCGGCAATTGAGTTACTGGAAAGTACAGTAGAGGCACGTAACAACGAGCTGGCTATTCTCGAGGGCCTGATGACCGATCTACTGGCTAACCAGAGCCTGGACAAGGTGCTGGGCAGGATAGCGGAAATAATGATCGGTCATACTGACGCCAATCAATCTTTGATTTTGCTTGTAGATGAGGCGGCCGAGTCCATGAAAGTGGTGGCTGCTGCCGGACCGGACACTCAAAAGAACCTCGGTAAAATACGAAAGCGCGGTACAGGCTTCGCGGGAGTGGCATGGGATACCGGTGAAACACAGCACATAGCAAACAGTGATAATAATTATCTTACCCGCGGGTATTGGCCATCAAAGACAGAGCTCCTTGCGGTTCCATTAACAGTAGCAAAGAAAGTCATCGGCATAGCGGTACTTGGCGCTCCCGCTGACTCGGCTAATCTTTCACGCTACGGGGTTGTAGTAAATCACTTGTCCAATTTAGCAAGTTACGCCATTGCTGCCGCAAGCTCGATGGAGAAAGCCAATAAAGAGTTGCACAATTCCAGAGGTATCAGTGAGATCAGTCATATGATGACGTCCATCACCGATATCGATCAACTCATGGACTCTGTTGCTAAAGCTCTGGTTGAGACTTTCGATTTTTCGAAATCAACATTTTTTGTGATTAAGGATCGCGAGCTCGTCTCCAAAAACACCTGGATAAAAACCAGTGCTGGAATTCAGGCTGTTGAAAGCATGGCTCCCGAGTTAGCTGCTGAAACCTCCTGCTTCTGGAGTTACGTACATAAAGAATCCGTGTTCATTCCAAGAAAAACAGAAGATTCTCGAGAGTCAGCCAGAATTCACGAACTACGCACGGAGTTGCGTGTAGGTTGCAGCGTCGCTATGCCTGTGGTTGTTGGCAACAATGTTTTCGCTGTATTGATGATCTGTAAAGACCGGCAACAACCTGACTGTGATGAAAGCGAGTTGAATCTGCTATCCAGCATAGCGCAACAGCTTTCAGCCGCAATCTATGGTATCCAGGCCACCACAGCGTTGCGCCACCAGGCCTACCATGACAGTCTTACCGGTTTGCCGAATCGTCGCAGTTTTGAAGCTGAATTGCACAAAAAATTGCAAAGTATGCAATCAGAAAAAAAGACCAGTGCATTGCTGTATCTGGATCTTGACGGATTTAAAGCGGTGAACGATGCGCTTGGTCATGGCTCAGGTGACAACCTGCTACAACTGGTTGCAAAAAGACTGGTACGCGGCGTTCGAAAGCACGGCACTGTCTCGCGATTGGGAGGGGATGAATTCGGCGTAATACTATCTTCTGTCGATTCTCCACAGGAAGCATTCAGAATAGCTCAGAATATTCGGCAGTCTGTGCTGAATCCGTTTGTCATTGGCGAATCCGTAGCGAACATCGGCACCAGTATCGGCTTGTGTTTATTTCCAGAGCACGGCGACAGTGTTGATGTACTTCTGCGCAACGCCGATGAAGCGATGTATCAGGCTAAAGCAGCAGGCAAAAACAAAGTGCTGTGTTATGAAGAGTACATGGCGCAAGAGGCCAAAACCAAAATACGTCTGGAATCCGAGCTACATGACGCACTGGATCGGAATCAGTTTGTACTTCACTATCAACCACAGGTCGATCCGCTTGCAGGGAAAGTAGTTGGCGTAGAAGCGCTTATCAGATGGCGTCATCCGGAACGTGGACTGGTGCTGCCCGGAGAGTTTGTCCCTGTTGCCGAAGATGCCGGCCTGATCAACGAACTCGGGGCGTGGGTTTTAAAAGAGGCGATATCACAGTTGGGCAACTGGAAATCAACACAACTTTCCGGTCTTAAGGTAAGCGTAAATATTGCTGCCTCACAGTTCTTGTTTGGAGACATCTCATCCCGTATTGATGAACGATTGCAACAATACGACGTTAAACCGGAGATGCTTGAGATCGAACTCACCGAAAGCGTAGTGATGAAAGACATTAATCTGGTCGCAAAGCAGTTAAATGCGCTGCAAGATCTTGGTGTGACAGTAGCAATAGACGATTTCGGTACCGGGTATTCATCACTAAGCTATCTGCAGGATCTGCCACTCGACGTATTAAAAATTGATCGTGCGTTTGTCGCCCGACTGACAGAAGACAAAACCGAAGACTCTATTGTAAAGACCATCGTGTTACTAGCCTCAGGGCTGGGTTTGCAGACCGTTGCCGAAGGTGTGGAGACCGGTAATCAGCTCGATCAGATCGTCGAGCTCGGTTGCAACCTGATACAAGGCTACTACTACTCAAAACCCTGCGCGCTGGAGGAGCTCGAAACTGCAGTGGTACGCATCGAGAATCAGTTCGGACACCGTCAGGTCGCGTAGAGGTGTACATCGTCTGATGTGATCACATCAATTCATCACACGATCAGGCATAGCGTGGCGCTTTACAGTATCCTACGGTGTATGAGGGTACTTACATGACACAGACAATCGCGTCACTGACTGCAGATAGTCTTATAAGCAACGGTATAGATTCACTGTACTGTGTTCCAGGCATTCAGAACGATCATTTCTTTAACGCCCTGTTTGATCGACTTGATCAAATAGCGGTAGTTCATACACGTCACGAGCAAGGTGCCGTCTATATGGCGTTGGGTGCCGCGCTGGCCACCGGGCGGCCACAGGCATTCTCAATTGTTCCCGGGCCAGGTTTCCTAAACGGCTGTGCAGCGCTGTGTACCGCTTACGCACTCAATGCACCGCTGTTCGGGGTAATAGGGCAAATTCCCTCCGGGGCGATAGGCAAGGGGCTGGGTTTACTGCATGAAATAGAGGATCAGTTCGAAATATTGTCATCCCTCTGCAAGCACTCGGACCGGATACTTGATGGTGCACAGGCAGAGCAACAACTGGCAGGAGCGTGGCGAGCGATTAGCAGTGGACGACCCAGACCGGCAGGGGTTGAAATACCGGTAGACAAGTGGCTGGTTGAAACCAGCTACCAGAATATAAACCTGCCCATTGCAGGTAAGCCAACAGAGATCAATCACAACCACGGTGCGCAAATTAAAATTGCCGCTCAGATGATTAGTGAAGCCAAACACCCGCTAGTTGCTGTGGGTTCCGGTGCACAAGCTCATGCAGATTCCGTATGCAAGCTGGCCAACAAAATTGGCGCAGGTGTAGTGGCGTTTAGAACTGGTCACGGAATTATGGATAGCCGTAACCCACTCTCAATACCGATGCCTGTCGGACACAGACTGTGGAGCGAGTGCGACCTGATTATCGGACTCGGTACTCGACTGATCGCTCAGAAAAACGACTGGGGAACCGATGACAATATTAAGATCCTGCACATCGATATTGACCCGCTCGTTCTCAACAAAGTCACAAGCCCTGCTCTGGGCATTAATGCTGACCTGAAAGACGCACTACCACGGTTGCTTGACTCACTACCACCGCAACCTGAACGAGAGAAGTGGCGTAGTACCATCTCTCACACAAAATCTGAATTTACAGCCGAGATTGAATCGACACTGAAACCGCAGCTTGACTGGTTGCATGCGATACGTCAGGCACTACCCGATGATGGCATCTTTGTGGATGAACTAACTCAGATCGGTTATGTATCAAGATTTGCATTCCCGACTTATCAACCACGAACATTCTTATCAACGGGCTATCAGGGCACATTAGGCTACGGCATTGCAACAGCACTCGGTGCCGCACACGCCCGACCTGATGTACCAGTGGTATCCATAACAGGTGACGGAGGAGCTATGTTTACCATTGCAGAACTCACCACTGCGGTGCATCACAATATTCCGCTGAATGTTGTTGTTATGAATGACAACGCATTCGGCAATGTCAGAGGTATTCAACGGGACAAGTATGAGGCACGCTACATAGCCTCGGACCTGAGCAGCCCTGATTTTGTCAAGCTCGCCCAAAGCATGGGAGTGAGTGCAGACAGAGCAACCACACCCGCAGAACTTGAGTTGAAGCTTGCTAAAGCGATTGCCAACCCTGGCCCGAATCTGATCGAAGTACCGGTGGGCGAGTTCCCGTCGCCATGGAAATATATTCTGATGCCCAAACTCAGATAATGGAAATTCTTACGTTATTCCACCAGGGACTTTAGCGTTGAGTCATCAGGATTTTATGCGCTCTCTGTCTAAGCAGGATAAGCGTTCACTTACCATAAAAACTGACAGCAACGGGTTAATCAGACTCGTGCTTCTGGTAAGCCTACTGTGCGTATTCTGCGCCGCAATTATCAGCCAGCCGCCATTCTGGCCGTTGCTACTGCTGCCCCAAGGGTTATTGATCATTAGTTTATTTCATCTACAACATGAATGTATTCATGACACACCATTTCGTACGCAACGCCTGAATCAAATTGTCGGTGCGATTTGCGGCTTCATATTATTGCTGCCGGCAGAATGGTTTCGTTATTTCCATCGTGACCATCATCGGTATACACAACAACAAGACAAAGATCCGGAACTCCAATTCGATAAACCCGTTACCAGACGTCAGTGGTTTCTGCACATAACAGGCTTACCCGTGTTTTTATCGCTGATGAAAGTGATCTACCGATGTAGCACCGGTACGATAGATGATCACTTTATACCAGCCAGCGCTCGACCTGTGGTGATCAGGCAGGCGCGTATCATGTCTTGCGGTTACCTGCTGCTATTTATTGTTTTTTTTGCAATGCAGAACACTGCACTTTTATGGATCTGGACTGTGCCCTTACTGATCGGCCAGCCATTTCTGCGGCTCTACCTGCTTGCAGAGCACAGCCTTTGCGAACACACAGAAGATATGCTGCGCAATACCAGAACCGTACTCACCAATCCGCTTGTGCGCTGGTTTACCTGGAACATGCCGTATCACACCGAGCATCATGTTTTTCCGGCAGTGCCGTTTCATCAGCTTCCGGCGCTACACCGGGAAATGACCGGATACCTGCAGCACACCAATCGCAGTTATAGTGAGTTTAACCGTCAGCTCTACAACACGTTACGGTAGTCGTTATTTCAGCTAGTGGCTGTGCTGCCCCGCTAGTTACGTCAACGCTCCGTTTTTACGCAGTTGCGCGGTCTCTGCAGCATCTAAACCCAGGCCTGCCAGAACATCATCTGTGGATGAGCCTGCCGCAACTGGCGGTGAAGGCCGGGTTGCAGGGGTTCGGTTAAACCTCGGTGCAGGAGATGCCTCATACCGTGTGCCATTGAATACTGACCTTTGTTTGTTGTGTGGGTATTGAGTTGCTTCTTCAAAATCCAGCACCGGTGTTACACAGGCATCTGATCCATTAAATACTTTCATCCAGGCGTCCCGGGTACGTGATCGAAAGTGTTGCTCGAATCGTGCATGAGTATCGGGCCACTTCGTACGGTCATTCTGGATTGCAAGTTCTGATGCCGGTAAATCTGCAAGCTCGACAAAAACTTTAAAAAACTGCGGCTCGATGGCACCGACTGAAATATATTTGTCATCTGCGGTTTTGTAGCATCGATAATACGGCGCACCACCATCGAGCATATTACTCTGCCTGTGCGGTAGCCACTGCTGGTGATGATAAAGGTTTTGAATAAAACCCATGATAGACGGTACACCGTCTATCATAGCGGCATCAATTACCTGCCCCTTGCCCGACAACTGTCTTTCATGCAGGGCTGCCAATACCCCCATCACTAAAAACATCGCACCACCCGCGTAATCTGCTACCAGGTTTAACGGCGGTACGGGAGGCTCATCGTCGAGACCAATTGCGTGCAATGCACCGGTAATCGCCAGATAGTTTATGTCGTGCCCTGCGGTTTCACTTAAGGGTCCCTGCTGACCCCAGCCTGTCATCCTGCCATAGATCAGCCCGGAATTATGCTGATGACATTCCTCAGGGCCGATCAGGAGCTTTTCCATCACGCCCGGTCTGAATCCTTCAATCAGAATATCCCCACTGCTCACAAGCTTCAGAAATACATCTCGACCTTCAGCACTCTTTAAGTTGATTGCCACCGATTGTTTGTTACGACGATTGATATCGTCAATGGCAGCAGTAGAACTTTGCCGGTCTACAACGATAACCCGGGCTCCGAGGTCTGCCATGAGCTGACCTGCCAACGGTACCGGTCCGAGAGCAGCCATCTCCACTATGGTAAGGCCTTTAAGTGGTCCGCTCATGCTACTCCAATTCTATAAATTATTTGGGTCACTGCATTAATAAGGCAAATAAAAAAGGCGCCCAATGGGACGCCTTTTTTCTGCGGGAATTATTCTACGATCAAATGAATTTTAAATTACTCGGAATCTAAAAGATCTTCAAAGCCTGCTTCATCCCAACGTAAGACACCGGAACTGGTTGTTGTGCCATCACTGATAATATAATCAAATGTGGCCAGATCACCGTTGCTTGCATTCATCGTTAATGAGCTACCGTCTGAATGCGTCATTGTGACAGTACCACTGGACGGATATTCGTCGAAGCCGTTAATCAGAAGCGGAGGATCAACCAGGAATGTTACCGTGCCGTCTACATCACTGGACACGGTCATACCAGCTTCAAGTGATGAACTGTCTGCTGAGAAATTATCGATCGCTGTAATATTGTAATCGCTTATCGAGATAGACTCTCCGCCAGCGCTCAATGAAAAGTTGGATCCACTGATTGAAAAAGTATCACTGCTATCCGTGCTTTGCATTGCAACCGTCACACCACCGTTCATCGCAATATCTTCCTCGCCGCCCGTTACGGTAAAATTACTGGCGGTAATCGTAATCGTGCCGTTATCCCCGGTGTCATCAAGATTCATGGACAACGCGATAGATCCATTGCTGGTTTCGCCGTCTTCAACGCAATTATTAAAACTGATGCTAAGTGCATCGGGTAACGCATTCTCAGTGCCGTCAGAGGTTATGGACATCTGGATGCTTCCTCCGCCACTGCAACTCACATTGTCAGTCTCGGTCATCGCAATGGTACGTTTACCGAGCGTATCGCCGGTCAGATTGGATATGGGACGAAACACACTCAGGAATCGGCCCAACATTGAGTCAACGTAGCCGAGCTTGGCATCATCGTTGAAAAATGCGACCTCAGGATCGGGATCAGCAATCACAACAGGTGCGTTTCCACCACCGCTTCCACCACCACAGGCGGTAAGCAGCACGGCGCAGGAAACAGCAGGAATAACCCGGGAAAAACGAATACTCATTGTTACTACTCCTTAAGGCATGAATGAAGGTAAGGACCACGGGCATCGTACCATCACGATCTCGCGATTCTATAGATCTGTACCGTTCTATACGCATTATGATCAAATATGACCAAATAGAAATCCGCGCACGTAGCGCCGTGGTCCTGAATATCCATCCTTAGACTTATCAAGCAGCTCGTTTGTGCAGCTACATTAGCCGATGGACTTCTGCACCAGCCTGTGAAAATGATGCAGCGCATGTTCGCCCCGGCCTGAACGTTCATCGTCCACAATTAACGGGCCCTGCGAATAACCTTTCGACTTTAAGCCACGCTGAACGCTTTCGCACAGAGCGATATCCTCAGGCACCAGCACCTCAGCCGTGTAATCCGCGCGCTTTTGATCAAACTCGCCGGTAACACTGAGCGAAGGTCCGGTAAAGTCTGTTTGATCCAGACCGATTGGGCGGATGGTGGAGATATTCACTTCTTCGGTACCCGGCAATACATTGAAGGTGATATTCGGCCACAGGTACCAGAACACAGAATTCATTACTGGTGCATCTTCACTCAGTTCGTAGGCAGTATTGTCATGTTTGATGTCACCGCCGATCTGCCGTGCCCAGAGCCCGAAAGTATCATGTTGATAAGTGTCCATACAAATCAGGTTGGCAAACGCCTTGTGTGCATGATCGCAGTGATAACACTCAACATAGTTATCGACTACCACTTTCCAGCCGGCGTTGATGAATGACTCGCCCAGCAAGCCTTCTGTGGGCGCTTTTAAATCATCGTAGTACGGAATGTGTTTTCTTACGTCAGCTTCCAGATCCGGTACGAGTTCAGACATTGGCGTCGCATCGTCATCAAGATTGATAAAAATACAGTTGAGGAATACCTCCAGACGCACCTGCTTAAGAGAATAATCCGCCTTGTCAAAACCGGGGCGGTTTTGAGATCGCGGCGCACCACGCAACTGCCCTTCTCTTTCAAACGCCCAGGCGTGGTAGGGACAGACGATCACGCTTTTTACATTGCCGCTGCCAGATGGCAGCAGCTCATGCGCACGATGCTGACAAACATTATAGAAGCCGCGCAACTCGTCATCTTTACCCATCATCACAAACAGGTTCTGATCGCAGATTTGCACGGTGACGTAATCACCCGGTTTATTGAATGCCGTTTTGTGCGCCACAAACTGCCAGCTGCGATAAAATATTTTTTCTTTTTCTATCTCATACACTTCTGGATCGGTGTACATATAGGACGGTAGTGTAAAAGATTCCTGAGGTGACTCGACTAGCGGTTTTTCGTAATTGCCAAAGTCACGGTTCTTATTTTTTTCAAGCATCTTATAGCTCCTGTATACAACCTTTCATTTTCGACGGTTTATTCGTGAAATGGCGAGCATAGCGCGCAGAGCATTGGTTTCACAGGGTATTTTCTTCTCGCGTCCCTTAACTTTTCAAAACTTGGCTTACTGATATTTGCAAGAGAAAAAATTCGCTGTGGAATCAAGGATCAAGCGGGATGCCGTCATTTTCATGAATAAACCGGGCTAACACTATAGGCTACCCTTCATGGATTTCATGACGATAGAACGATCAATGGTTCCGCGCACCGTACCGTCAGCATCGACCACAGCCAACGGCTGATCAGTGTCTGCAACCAGATCAATCAGGCTCTCGATTTTTGCATCAAACATAACTGTCGGAGAGTCGTTACTGGTCGCCTTACCCCTTACTTGACCATTCAACGGTCGCATGACCTTGCCGGCAGACAGCACCTTGTAACGAGGGACGTCTTCTGTAAAGTCAGCCACGTACTTGTCTGCAGGATTAGCAACAATTTCCTCAGGGGTGCCCATCTGTGAGACAGCACCATCACGCATGATCATGATGTGGTCTCCCATTTTTATCGCTTCTTGAAAATCATGGGTAATAAACACCATGGTTTTTTTCAGGCGTGACTGCAGCGTGAGTAACTCGTCCTGCATTTCACGACGAATCAGCGGATCGAGTGCCGAAAACGGCTCATCAAATAATAGAATCTCGGGCTCGACCGCCATTGCTCTTGCCAGTCCGACCCGCTGCTGCATCCCACCGGACAACTCACGCGGGTAGTGCTCAGCCCAGCCATCCAGCCCGACCAGATCAATAAACTCCATGGCCTTTTCAAGCCGCGCCTGACGCCGCTCACCGCGCACTTCCAACCCATAGGCAACGTTATCCAGCACCGTTCGATGGGGAAACAATCCAAAGTGTTGAAACACCATTGCCATCTTGTGGCGTCGCAGATCTTTAAGTTCGCGCTGATTAACCGTAGTGATATCGCGGTTATCGATTAGCACCTGACCGGCAGTCGGGTCGATTAATCGTGACAGGCAGCGAACCAAAGTGGATTTACCTGAGCCCGACAATCCCATGACCACAAAAGTCTCACCCTCCTGGACCGAGAAACTGACGTCTTTCACTGCCACTACATGCCCTGTGTCCTGTTGAATCTGGCTGCGGGACAGGCTGCGATCAATCTGCTCGAGCGTAGTTTCGGGGTGTGGTCCGAACAGCTTCCAGATGGAGTTACAGCGGATTTTTGGCTCAGTCGGCATAGCGCTCGGTGGGTTGACAGTATTAACCTAATGTACCAGCAATAATGACCCTGCGCGCAAGTCCGGGCGCCATCACGCTCAGCTGCACAGAACTTAGAGCAGCAATCGAGTGTATCAACGTAGCCTGCATAGTCCGGTACTCGTGGGCGAGGTCGCTTGCGGCGATTGCCAAACCCCGACGCAGCACCGTACCATGGCAGCAGACTGACTCCTGCGACCCGAACTATCACTGCAACTACCGACAACACTTCTTTAAGACCGCTTCGTAAAGGTCTGGTTTCCTTCAGAGGATACAACCTGACAATCGCGTTTTTCAGCGTGGTCGGGGTACTTGTCTCGCTTGGCATGTACTCGATAGCAGCGAACAAATTTCCGTTTCCGCAATCTGTCATAGATGCCTTCCCGTTTGCCGATTGGATTAACGAAGGACGAGTCTGGCTGGAAGCCAATCTTAAAACCTATACACGAGCGATTGCCGAAGTTGTAAAGTTACCGCTTGAGTGGCTTGAAGAAACGCTCTGGACGTTACCCTGGACGGTCGTTTTACTTTTCCTGGTGATCCCGGCCCTCGCCTACGGTGGCCTCAAGCTTGGCCTGCTGACTTTTGCAGGTGTGATGTTCTGGGGCATGGTAGATATGTGGTACGAGGCAATGTCTACCCTTAGTCTGATGGCAGTGTCAGTGGCTTTCTCTGCAATATTGGGGGTGATGCTTGGCATTGTTGCATCGCAAAGTGATCGTTTTGAATCCTTTATCAAACCGATCCTTGACACCATGCAAACGATGCCGGCGTTTGTCTATTTGATTCCGGCGATTTTCTTTTTTGGCGTCGGTGCAACTCCCGCTGCAATGGCGATCATAATTTATGCACTGCCACCAGCAGTCAGACTCACTAACCTCGGCATTCGTCAGGTGCCGGAGACTATGGTTGAAGCGGCGCAGAGCTTCGGCTCAAGCCGTCTGCAGATGCTACTTAAAGTTAAGCTGCCTCAGGCTTTGCCTTCTATTATGCTGGGTGTTAATCAATGCATCATGATGGGATTGGGGCTCGCGGTCCTGGCTGTATTCATCGGCGGTGGTGGCCTCGGTGAACAAATCTGGAAAGCCTTAACACGGCTTAAAGTCGGGTGGGCTTTTGAAGGCGGTATCAGCATTGTTTTTATGGCAATCATCTTTGACCGCTTAAGTTATGCAATCAGTGGCGTTGCAAAAGATCAGACCAGGCAAGTGGGTGCTAAATTCCGGCTGTTACCGCAAAAGTGGAATCAAAATACCGTAGCGCAAACCATTGAGCGGCCGGTCGGTTACCTATGTGATCTTTTCAATACAGCGGGTGAAAAACTTACGAGTATAATCACCAACCCGTTGCGCTTTGTTGTTCCAGGTATTGCCAGTGTATTTAGTAATCGACCATTGCTAATACCCGGGTTACTGGTTTTAATTGTCACCTATTTCGTGGCGACACAATTCAAATGGATGAGCAGCTTCCCGCGTGAACTTGAATTCTCCATCCGCGAGCCGATCGATTTTGCGATCAACTGGCTAACGGTGAACCCTACGTTTATCGGCATCACCAAAGGTATACGATCTATCGTGTTTCTATACCTGCTTGATCCACTCGATTCTTTTTTATCCGGCTTGCCGTGGTGGTATGTGATGGGGCTACTCGGGCTGATAGTCTGGAAGTCCACCACACTAAAATTTGCCATTGTGACAACCGCGTTTCTGGTATTCCTTGCGGCATCCGGCTTGTGGGAGATATCAATGTTTACCCTGGCGGGCACCACCGTGTCTGTCGTGATATGCATGCTGTTCGGTGTACCACTGGGAATTATTGCGGCCTACTCCAAACCGGTTGACGCAGTCCTCAGGCCAATACTCGATGCGATGCAGACACTACCGGCATTTGTCTACCTGATTCCTGCACTGTTCTTTTTTGGCGGCAACAAGACAACCGCCGTTATAGCAACCGTGATTTATGCAATCCCACCCGTTATTCGACTGACGACACTCGGTTTGCGGCAACTGCCCAACGAGGTTAACGAAGTGGCCGGTTCTTTTGGCTCAGGGCCACTGCAAACACTGTTCAAGGTGAAGCTGCCAATGGCTTCGCCGTCGATAATGCTCGGGTTAAATCAAGCTGTCGTATTTGCACTGGCAATGCAGGCGATCACTCCATTGGTTGCAGGCCTTGGACTGGGCAAAGAGGTTTACGACGCGATGAATTCGGCAGATCTCGGCAAGGGCCTCACTGCTGGTATTGGCATCGTGCTGCTGACCATACTACTGGATCGACTTACCCAGGGCTGGACCCGGAAGCAGAGAAAAGCCCTGGGCTTGTGATTGGGCTTGTGATTGGGCTTGCGATTGGGATTCGGGTACGATTCCGGAGCACCGGCGACTTGTGGTGAGCTTGTGATCAGATCCGCAGCGCAGTCGGGAGACGCGATTTAGTATCGACAGGCCGATCGCCAGATGTTCTACTGTTTGCAAGCTGGGAGCGAGGCATTTAACGGCATCTTACTGCGCTATTCCAGCAAAAATTGAATTAGAAAGAGGATACTTATCAAATGAAACTTATTAGCACAACAGCAGCAGGCGCGCTGGCGCTGGCATTCGCAGCAGCAGGGCCAGCCAACGCCGCGGGCGTTCTTAACTCCGCCGTTAACGACTGGACCGGCGGTGCAGTAATGTGCGAAATCGTCCACCAGATCGTTGAAAATGAAATGGACTTTAAGGTTAAGCGCATTGTCATGCCATCCGGACCGGGCCGTGATGAAGCGATCAAGAGTGGTGACCTCGACTACGGTTGCGAGTTATGGCCTTCTTATTCCGTGTCTAACACACAGTACGTCAAAGAGTTTGGTGGTGACGGATCAATCATTAAACTGGGTGACTCGGGCGTTGTCGGTGTTTCCAGTTATTACGTGCCACGCTACCTGGTAGAAGGTGATGATGCACCTGCCCCGGATCTTAAGACCTGGGAAAACATGAACCAGTATGCCGATCTTTTCAAGACGCTTGAAACGGGTGATAAAGGTCGCCTGCTAGGTTGCCCTGCCGCATCATGGCAGTGTGAAGACAGCGCCAGGATGGAAGCACTCGGTCTGAACTATGAAGCGGTTGAGCTCGGTTCCGAGGCTGCTCACTGGGCAGAAATGCAAGCAGCATATAAAAGAAAAGAAGCCTTCATTGCCTATGCATGGGAGCCACACTGGATTCATGCAGCGCTTGATCTGGTAAAAGTTCAACTTCCAGAGCACTCTGAAGATAAGTGGCCTGCAACCGGTTGGGCAACGGATGTTACCTACAACTACGGTAATCCGGAGTTTGTCGAAAAGAATCCAGAGATCGCCGAGCTGATTACCAATTTTGAACTCACCAACGAAATGCAGGCACCGTTGATTCTTGCAATTGATGTTGATGGCAGAGAAATGGATGAAGTGGTTAGCGAATGGCTGGATAACAACGAAGACATGTGGAAAGCGTGGCTGCCAAAGTAATTCAGCTGTAGTTAGTGGTTTGAAAAGCCGCGCTGGTCGCGGCTTTTTCTTTTATATTCCCTTTCATTTGATAAAGAATAGTTAGAGACAAGAAAATGTTTTTAAGCTGTGGCGATTCGCTGTACGACATGTTTTTGGAACCAGACAATACAGACAATCTTCGCGTCGTGGTAAACGGTGTGACGGGTGGCTCACCAATGAATGTGGCACTTGGCCTGTCTCGGTTGGGCCATCAAAGCGCCTACTTCACCAAACTTTCAAGCGATGTATTCGGCCAGGGCTTAACTCAGTTTTTAAAAGACAACACTGTTGACACCTCACTATGTCTGCCAACCAATCGCAACACAACGCTTGCATTCATTATCAAACAGCCGGACGGTTCTGCAAACTATAGTTTTTATATTGATGGTACTGCGGATGTATCGGTGGAAATCTCCGAGCTCCCTGATCAGTTGCCCGACACCGTTAACGCCCTGCACTTCGGTTCCTACTCGACGGCTGTAGGGGATGTTGCCGACTCACTAAAAGAACTGGCCAAACGTGAACATGGCAGACGATTCATCAGCTATGATCCAAACCTGCGGCTTGCGATAGAGCCTGATCTTGATATCTGGCGCACCAGTTTTAAAGCCTTTGCATCGACCGCTACGCTAATCAAAGCAAGTGATGAAGACATTGAAGGTTTGTTTGGTACCAACCAGGAAGATAAATTTGTTACCGAGTGCTTTGATCACGGCGCTTCAATTGTGTACATAACCCGTGGTGCGGAAGGCGCGAGCGTATATACATCTGATTCAAATCAGGTAACTGCTAAATCACAACCCGTCGAGGTAAAAGATACCGTAGGAGCCGGAGATACTTTTCAGGCATCTGTTTTACACTGGATGGCAGCCAACAATCATATAGCAGACGACGGCTCGCTATCCGGTACCGTTGATGCTAAAGCGAGCCTTGATTTTGCGCTTAAAGCCGCAGCTGTCACTTGTAGTCGATTTGGTGCGGATCTACCTACGCTTACTGAAGTCCTGCAGTAGGCACAACCGTAAGACTTAACCCCTGCGCTTAGATGCTCGTATCACTATACATTTCCGCACTTTCCTAAAAATCCACTATGTGGGCAAACAGATCTAAGGGCGCTGGCGCTGATCTGTCGAATAGACAGGCCCGACTCGATGCGCAGTCCGACACATCGGCTTATAGGAAAAGCAGAATCACCGGATGGTGACCCTCACCAATCGCCTGGCGAATGCTACGTTTCAGTCTTCAACAACTATAGACTTCTTACTCAGGCAGCCAGACTCAGTCAGCGAGCGCCTTTTGAATCTGATCCGCATATTTTGCAAGGCTTTTCAGCTCATCACCAACCTCGGCGTTTCCGCCTGATGCATCAGCACGAATAATTTCCAAAGCAGCAGCTACCGCCAGCGCACGTTTTTCATGCGAATGTTTGCTGTGATACCCCTGAAAAGAGTCTACAAACGAATTGTCTTCGTTTCCCATTTATCTGTTCCGGTAATTGCGTGGTGGCATTGTAGGTAGGCAGGCTGATGTATTCAAGTGAACACAGCAGCAGCCGGGTTTCAGTGTGCCAGATCAACCAGAACACGAGTTATCCTGTATCTCGCATTCGTAGATACAACTTCAGAAGCAGAAGCATTACCGCCGCCAAAAAAAGCAACAGCAGTGGCAAGAGTACAGATGATGTCGGTGTGGTAGAAAGTGCTGACAAAGCCTGCAGCGACCCGCCGATACTTGCGAAAAAAAGCGGCCTGATCCAGCACACCGCAATAGTCGCCGGAATAAACTTCACCAGGCTGATATTCAATCCTGCTGCCAACAGACACGCCGCAGCGCTCGGCACTACCGGAGTCAGCCGCAGTACCACAGTGGCCAGGAACCCTTCCTTCTGCACTAGACGATCCCAATCAGGCGGGAAGCTGAATTTATCTGTCAGCAACTCAAAACGCTGCGGGAATTTGTCACTGATGATCTTACCGATTCTGTATACCGGCCAACTGCACAGCACCTGCGCTATAGAAAAAATAGCAGCAGCAGGTAACGGTGAAAAGATAAATCCCGCTGCAATCAGTATTAGCGAGCCACTGGGTATCACTAGCAACTGGCTCAGCAGACATAGGATGGCATAGGCGCACAACCAGAGAACGGTATTGCCGTAGTTTTCAACACGGCTGTTGATTCCATTAAGTAACGCCTGAACGTAAGCCAGACCATCAAACGCGATTAGCCAGACGCTACCAACTACCGAAGCTAAGATAAACAGGCCAGCCAGCGCGCCTTTCCACTGTGCCGGCAACTCTCTATTAGTGATCACTTCAACCAGTCACAAAACGACAGCCACACTTTTATGCGCACTGTATTTACAGATCACAATCGTCAAGTGTTGCCTTTCTTAAAGAAACTGGATATCCAGTGCCCCATGGTCTTGAATCCATTCAATGTGCCGGTTGCAGTTTTTTTTATTTTCGCAAATAGCAAGCCACGAGCTTGTGATCTGGTGAATTCAGCCTGCTGTACTTTGCCAAGCGTTTTAAAAAAGGCTTCGGCTTCCTCCTCTTCCAGTTGACCATGCTCAATCATCCAATACGTTGCCATGCGAACCGACTCACCGGTTCCACCGACAACAAGCCGTACAGTGAATATCGGAACAATCAACGCACCGAGTCCTAAAAATATGATTTTTAATGAACCCAGTGCGATCAGTTTTAATACGGGCGCTATGGGTAGAGCCATAACAGTGTCCAGGCGATTGATCTGAGATAAAACAAAACCGGGAGTGATCCCCGGTTTGTTCCACATTAACGGGTTGGCATTTCGACATCTGCAGCACTAGCCAGCAGAAACCCATCAAGCTATTACGGTGAAAACCTTTTGCAGTTCGGCCATCAAAGCCTTCTCACCATCGCTGACCTGCTCCCCACCAAAACCCATGAACCCACCTTCGGAAGCCGCTTCAGCGACTTTCTTTGCAACGCTGATGCACCACTGTTGATACTCCTCTGCTTCTTTGTCACCACGCTTGTCTTTTACCAATGCAACCGCCTTGCGGGCGTTGTCTAACATATAGTTGTTGAATTCTTCCGGGCTGCTGATGTTCTGCTCCTTGAATTGGGCCATGGCCTTTTCGCGATAAACACCGGCTTTTTCACGGGCATCACTGAAACTCTCGGCCTTGACCAGCACTGCATTAATCAACTCGTTGTCTGGATAATCGCTCTTGCCGGCAACCATGCCTTTCATACTCGCCATCGCTTCCTTGGCTGTACCGATGATGCCACTTTTGCCAGCGCCCGCCATCGCGGCACCCACCATTGAGGGCACGCTTGATATCAGGAACCATTCGTCTTCGATGAACTGATCTTTTACTGCATCACTCATACTGATTTTCCTATGTAGAGATGTTATCGATGTCTCCGTAATTATGCGGACAAACAACCATTTACCAGCTTTTGGAGTCAAGGCTGTGACGGATGATACGAGTTCCTCGCTCTGGTATCCACTAATGTCGATTCGCTGGTTGCTATCGCTGCGATGTGTCCTATAAGTAAAGATTGGCCGCGCGATTCCGCAATCGGGCAATGCACTGCTTCAGGGGACAGAAAAGACAGTATGAGAGCACAGCCAGACTACAACAGGCGGAGTTTTCCCCGACAGAATCTCAAATTCCCGATGCATGTCAATTGCCAGGTAACCAGACGGGAGTTTGGCCAGCTGCTGGACATCTCACTCGAGGGCATCCGCATGCTGTGCACGGCACCCGTACAACGAGGCGAGACTTACGAGTTGTCGCTTCGGATGCCGCGGGATGTATGCGACGATGAGCTGGTTCTGTTTGAAGTCAAAGCAATCTGGACCTGTCCGGCACCGCGCCCGGGAAGCTGCCT
>CALLBO010000049.1 GCA_937998875.1 uncultured Granulosicoccaceae bacterium | reverse complement strand
CTTTTTAACCGGTGCAAGCACCTCAACAATGAACCATTTATTAAATTCATTTAACGGATAAAAAAACATGTCCCAGATTTTATCAACGCCCCATTGCCAAAACGGCTCTGTAGTAATGCCTTTGTTGTGCGGTATTATGTTTAAGTAGTTGAACCCCTCCTTAAACTGGAACGATCCAATCCAGGCCAGCAGAACACCGACAACAAAAACACCCAAAAACCAAAGGGAGTGCTTATGCCGTTGTTTGAACGACTGATCAGCAAAATAATCGGTTGGCTTATTGGCCCACGCTAAGGAAAGTTTATCGAGCACGAGAGCGATGAGTACAATACAAACGCCAATTTCAAGTGCCAATCCAATACGCAGTCCATTCAGGGCGATCAATAAATTACTACCAAGCCCCTTTGCGCCGATCAATGATGCGATGACCACCATGGCCAGGCACTGCATGATGACCTGATTCACACCAATTAGAATATCTCTGCGAGCCGTTGGAATAAGCACCCGGCGCATTAACTGCCAGTCGGTGCAACCGCTCATTCTACCGGCCTCGGTTACCTCGGGAGGCACTTTCTTAAGGCCTAACATGGTCAGGCGCACCATGGGTGGGGTTGCATAGATAATGGTTGCAACTGCTCCTGCGTGATCGCCGATACTGAAAAACACCACAACCGGAATCAGGTAGGCAAAATGCGGCATGATCTGCGCGACGTTAAGTATCGGGTCCAGGATGGTTGCGGCGGTTTTGCTTCTATACCCCCAAATACCTAGTAGCAGTCCGATTAATATTGCCATCGGTGCTGCAATCAGCACAAACGATAGCGTTTGCATTGATGGTTCCCACTGCCCGAATACCGCGATGTACACAAATGAGAGTCCGGCGAACAAAGCGAGTTTGATACCACCCAAATGGTAGCCAAGAATGGCGACGCCGCCTGTGACTACTGTCCACGGCATGCCGGGCAATTCAGCCCAATCATTTTCTGATACAAAATCCCAACTGGAAAATGCGACGATGGTTTTGACACCACCGAGCATAATTTCCCGAACTAACTCAATCATAAACAACACGCCAGCGGCGATGCTGCGCGTAATCTCTCTGACAAGCGGTTTCTGCTCGTATTCATTGATATCCGGGTCGTACACATCAATTAACCACCAATCCTCCATTAGAAAAGTCACTGATTCATAGATGAAGGTTGGAAATTGTGCGAGCAGCGATGGCAATCGCCATAACCAGTTGCCCTCCGTTGCCGGAATGAGCTTGCACATAAGGATAAAGATGACTATTAGCAGCAAAAACTGCAGGGATTTGCGCTCTCGAAGCAGTTCCATCATGAGGCCCGATCCGATGTCACTTGATCCGATGTCTTTTGGGAATGACCACCAAACAACAAACTGACCAGTTTCGAGGCATGCACTGCGCCTACAACTTCGCCGGAACCATTGACTACAGCAACAGGTTTACTGGAATTCAAGACAACTTCAGCAACGGTTTCTATAACAGCGTCTTTCGATACGGATAACTCATCGAAAGCATCTCCAGGGTTTACCGGATCCATGACCGATTCAATTTTCAGTACTTTTTCACGAGGCACTTCTTCGGTGAATTTGCGAACGTATTCTGTGGCAGGATTCAAAACAATGTTTGCCGGTGTGTCGAGTTGCTCGATGATGCCGTCTTTCATAATCGCGATTCGATCAGCAAGGCGAAGCGCCTCATCAAAATCGTGGGTCACGAACAGTATTGTTTTACTTAGCACGCCTTGAATGCGCAGAAACTCGTCTTGCATTTCCTTGCGAATCAGCGGATCAAGTGCTGAGAATGGTTCATCAAGAAACCAGATATCTGGTTCTATTGCCAACGATCTGGCAATACCTACACGCTGCTGTTGTCCGCCGGATAACTCCCGAGGAAAATAATTTTCACGACCAGAGAGGCTGACAAGATCAATCATCTCCTGTGCGCGTTTAATGCTTTCTTTGGTGCTAATACCTTTAACTTGTAAAGGGAAAGCAATGTTTTCAAGAACTGTTTTATGGGGTAGCAGCGCGAAGCTTTGAAAAACCATGCCCATCTTGTTGCGGCGTAATTTAATCAGTTGTCGGTTACCCATTGAAGTAATGTCTTGCCCTTCAATAAAGATTTTGCCGGCGGTTGATTGCGTCAGTCGTGATATGCAACGAAGCAGCGTTGACTTACCAGAGCCGGATAAGCCCATGATAATCAGCAGCTCACCCTGGTGTACTTCAAATGAGGCATTATCGACACCAACGATGCAATCAGCTTCGCGGAATTTGACCGGATCCACCACGCCACCGCATTCCTTCATCATGCGTTTGGCATTTTTACCGAAGACTTTATAAACCGACTCGCAACGGATGACAGGTTCAGATGCAATGGAAGTTTCAGTAGCCATAAATGTTGTTATTGTTGTCAGAGCGCATCACTATTCTGGTCGGTGCTGTAACCATTGTACGCGATCAGTATATTTTGAATTTCATGGAAAAAAAAAGCCCCTCTGATAAGCAATAGCAGAGGGGCTTTATCTACCCGGACGATGTTAAAGACTGGATAGGGTTAAGTCGCTACTTCGTCCACGGCATCCAGACATCTTCGTTGTCTGCAAGCCACTTAGCAGCGGCATCTTTGTGGTCCATCTTATCGGTATCGACTAAAGCCGCCATTTGGCCGATTTGTTCTGTTGTGAAGTCCAGTTTTTCGAACGCTGCATATGCCGCAGGGTGTGTTTTAGGAAATTTTTCATTGGCCGCTTTTTTCAGCCAGCCTTTTGGCGAACCACATTTTCCATCACCACCATCTTCTTTACGACAACCATCTTCATAAGGAGGGAATTCGATGAATGTGAAACCGTCAGCATCAGTAAAGTTTGGTGTCCAGTTGAATACTATTGTTCCGCGACCTTCTTTTTTAGCAGCGGCCAACTCGGTCCACAACGCATCTGCACTACCGGCAAATTTTACTGTCCATTTGTCGGCAAGGCCCAGTGCTTCCAGTCGTACCGGCATCAGATCTCCGTGCCAGCTTTGCGGACCTTCCAACCAACGGCCTTTGCCATCTGAGTCAGGCGTGGTGAAGTTTTCGTGACAGTCCTTCAACGCTTCCCAGTTTGGTAGACCAGGACACAAGTCTTGCTCGATAACCCAGTTGGGAACACCCATTTCTTCCAATGTTGTTGCAGTGTGCGTACCCGCATCAATCACACCACCTTTTTCCATCGCGGTAGTGAAAGACTTTCCAAAAGTTGACTGCCATACTTCGTGCGAGATGGTCACATCGCCAGTTCGAATAGATTCATAAACCGCTTGCGAATCTGCCGAAACATATTCCACATTATTACCCATGGATTCAAACATGCCGCCAATAACATAAGCCATGACAACCTGGCTGGACCAGTTGTGAGTTGGGATAACAATGGGTTGTTTGCTATCGGCGGCTTGTGCCACGCCGGTGAGAGCTAGTAGTGATACGCAGCTGGCAACAGCCAGATTACGTAGTGCCTTTGGTGCTTTCATAGTAATTCCTCTCGATTCTCTCGTTGTTTTAACACAGGGCTTTGCCACAGACCGTTTGCCGCTCTTGCTGTGAACCAGCTCAGGCTTTGACCAGTGACGCTTTGCATCGCTAATTCATTCTACCCGGCAAGCTTTTCAAAAGTGCCCTTCAAACGTACCATTATTGTCCCAATTGGACAACGCAAGTGGCCGAAAACTGTATATATTTCAATTACTTTGTACCAATTCTGCACCAATCGGCCAACGATATGTTTGGGCAAATATAGAAGCGATATCAGGGGTTTAGATGCAACTCGTGGTCGCAAAATTGGCTAAATTGAACCCGGCAACGAAAAGAAATGCGTATAAATGCGTGCGGCACAGTTGTCCGGAAAGCGTCGCTATGCAGACAAATTGAGCGAGCTTCACGGTGTTTGCAGTGAAGTACTAGGTATTTGGCGGGTTTTCTTCAGCAATCAATCGATAGCCGGACCCCTGGGCGGTATGTATCAGGGCCTTGTCAAAAGGTTTATCAACCTGTTTGCGTAATTTGTAGATCTGGCTGCGCAACGTGTCACTGGCAGGTGGCTCGTCACCCCACAGTGCGTTTTCCAGATCTTCCCGTGGTACCACATTTGGCGCGTTTTTCATCAACAGACCGAGAATCTGAAAGCCGGCCGGCGTCAATGTCAGTGGTTTACCTTCACGGGTGGCTGTGAGGGTTGAGGGGTTGAGTTCGAGATCGCCGACATTCAATACATCTGTGGTGAGATGTCCGCGGGTTCTGCGTATTAGCGAGTTGATTCGGGCCACCAGCTCCGGCAGGTCAAACGGCTTCACCAGGTAGTCATCTGCGCCTGCCTCAAACCCGGCGAGCTTGTCGTTAAGTTCATCCCGCGCTGTCGTCATTAAAATAGGCACACTGGAGGTGTGTTGCTCGCGCAGTTTCCGCGCAAGCTCAAGGCCATCGATACCGGGGAGCATTACATCGAGCAGTATGACGTCGAACTTCTGCGTTCTGGCCAGGTGCAAACCTGAAAGACCGTCAGCCGCGTAGTCAACGATACAGCCCATTGTCTCGAGGAAGTCGACGATAGTTTCGGCGAGGTCTCTATGATCTTCGACCAGCAGTACTCGCGTGTGTTCTATTGATTGCATGTCTATTTTCACTGCGGGGCAGTCTGCTAGTTGGATAGTCTGCATTATGTGAGGTACGTCCGCAATATGTCCGTTGGAAGACGCATCCAGAGGGTTGCTATTCCAGCTACGATTAGCGAATTAGATCAGACGTGGCGTGACTGAGGTGTGAATAGTAAGTGCTGCAACGTGTCCTTGTTTGTACTGATTCCCGTTGCCGAAAAAACCTGTAGCATACGCGTCTATATTCTACTTTCGGGTCTTAACAATTGCGCAACTCGTTTCTATTTTTAGTTCTTGCCACAGTCTGTATAAGTGCCTGCACAGGTCTCCCCAAAGGCATCGTCCCGATTGATAACTTTGAGCTGCAACAGTACTACGGCAAGTGGTATGAGGTTGCCCGACTTGATAATCGCTTTGAGCGCGACTTACAGCAGGTGACTGCTGAGTACAGTGCAGGAGAAGAGGGTTTTGTTGTAGTAAAAAATCGCGGCTATAACACTGCAAAAGAAGAGTGGGAGGAAATTACTGGCAAAGCGAAATTTAAGTCCGATCCAAAAACCGGTCACTTACTGGTTTCATTCTTCGGGCCGATCTACGCATCTTATGTGATATTTGAACTGGATAACTATCAACAGGCTTACGTCGTCGGCAACAATCGCAAAAATCTTTGGTTTCTTTCACGTACACCTGACGTCAGTGAATCTGCGAAAGAAGCCTTTCTTAAAAAAGTGCAGGCACTTGATTTTAATATTGACAAGCTTATCTGGGTTGAGCATTCCGGGTAAGTGCACTCGTATATTTTTGCACAATCCCCGGTTTACGGCGACTGAGATACCCCAGGCTTACAAGTGCCAGCAGTGCAAGCAACGGATCATAGCCTGATGTTTTGCGACCACTGATACTGCAACCTAAACCACCACTGACTCCAGTGATCAAACCGGGGTCATCAGAATTGCTCTCAAATACATCAGGGATGCCGTTGTTGTTGGAGTCCGGCAGGGTAGTGTTGCTTAGTACAACAGTTGCTCTGCCATCGCCGTCTGCGTCGGCTTCAAAATTGTCGTCAATGCCGTTCTGGTTGATATCATCACCGAGCGTGATGCTGGCATCTGCAGAATCGTCAATGCCGTCGGAATCACTATCGGCGCCGCCTATGGAGTCGAAATCTGCAGAGTCCGGTACGCCATCTGAGTCGCTATCGAGGAACCCGTCGATCACGCCGTCGCTGTCACCGTCCTCACCGCCGGATTCAGCCAGATCAGTCAATGCATCGTTGTCGCTATCAAGATCCTGATAATTCGGATTGCCATCATTGTCTGTATCTGTCATCGGAAGGGGTGATGCAGCAACAGCGTCTGAGCGACCGTCGCCGTTGGCATCAGTGACATCGTCTACCAGGCCGTTGTCGTCGGCATCTGCACCACCTGATTCAAACAGGTCGCTCAAACCGTCATTGTCTGAGTCGACATCAAGAAAGTTTGCGATGCCATCGCCATCAAAGTCTGCAGCTGGAAGAGGAGTTGCAGCCGGATCATCCACCGTGCCGTTGTTGTCGGTGTCTGTGCCACCGGCTTCGATGATGTCGGCTATACCGTCGTTGTCGCTGTCGAGATCTTGAAAGTTCGGTATACCATCGGCATCTTTATCGTCAGTACCTTCAATGTTGTCCGGTATACCGTCATTATCAGTGTCTGTGGTTATGTCTGTGCGTACATCCGTTCCGTCTTCTATACCGTTGCCATCAGTATCAGGATTTAGCGGATCGGTGTTGAAACTGTTCATCTCTACACCGTCATCCAGGCCGTCACCGTCAGTGTCAGGGTTAGACGGGTCGGTACCCAGCTGGGTTTCAGTTTCATCGGACAGACCATCTTTATCTGAGTCCGGTGGGTTCAGGTCATCACGGTTGTTTGCCAGCGGGTCTGTGCCATTGGTGATTTCAACGCCATCATCCACACCACCGTTGTCTGTGTCTGCTCTTGTCGGGTCGGTATTATGAATTTCCAGTTCATCAGCGTCTGACAATCCATCACCATCCGTGTCAGTAAGCAGTGGATTGGTTCCATGGGTATTGACTTCCTCACCGTCGGTTAGAGAGTCGCCGTCTGTGTCCGGAATAGTCGGGGCAGTGCTGTAGATATTGAGTTCATCAGAATCTGTGAGCCCATCGTTATCGCTGTCGAGCGCGTCAACTGGTTCGGAGTTTATAACCGGGTACAGGACATCAAGATTCCAGGTAGCCCCTTTTTCCTGACAACGTGCTCCGGTGTAGTTGCCGGTTGCCGTAGGAATGCCTGGGCAGGTTGCTTCGTCCGGAAAGTCGTTGGCGGGTCCGTAGCCACATTGCACGCTGTTGTAGTAGATGCGTCCCGCTGCCGGGCCTGTGCCAAATGTAGCCGCGATATCTGCGCAAATCTCAGGCACCAGCTTGTTACCCTGATTGGTCTGCACGCTGGTCGTTGCTATGCCGTGGTCGTAGCTGGAGTCGCAGTAGCATTGGCCATTAACAGAGTAGGAATCACTCCAGATGGTAGCCTGTGTAGGATCAGGGATATTCTGAGCAATAGCTTCAGCAAAAATACCACCCCAGCCAGCGATGGCTATCAGTGCAGACCTGCACAAAGCCTGGCACAGGAAGGTTCGTATACGTTTGGATGTATGCAAGCGCATCGAATTGTTTTTTTGGTAAAGCAACGGGGTATTCCTTGTAATTCGGTGTTATCAGAGAGTGCGATTGTTATTCTGGCAGTCTGGCCCCGGGCTGTCGGTGAGCAGGGCTGACTGCATTTTTTGCAGCAATCATGGCTAATAGATATAGCAGAGCACCAGTAGATTGCATTGTTTTTGCTCGATTTTTTCGGCGCTTTTCTGGCTCATTATTGCCGGATTTTGAACGCGAGCCCGCTTGTGGTGCGGGGTGAATTCCCGTACGTCACTGGCGGAAATTTGGGATAATGCAGCGGCCCAGAACCGGTGTCCCCAGTGCCTCCTATCACCCGCTGCTTGTTGAACCCAATTGCCGATTGCCGGCCCGATTACCCATTCGCTTACCAATCTGCTTACAGGGCTGCGTTTGAGGCATCGCGTTTATGAGTGGCGAGTGCAGTCGGACAATTAGTACTGGCGGTTGTCTGGTGCTTGTTCCAGGCTTGTTGTCCGTCGCACACAGTGGCCATGTGTCGGGGGATGAGGCAGCCGGCCTGTGCCGGTTGCTGGATTTTGCGCAGGAGATTGAGCTACCGGAAAGCGAAACGGCATCTGTCGAATCTATCGTTGCGAGTATTCTGTTACCCGATCAAGAAACGACCTGTGCCGCGCAAGTCACCTGGCACAAGGATTTTAAAGCGCCAAAGGCACAACTCAAAAGTGACTCTGTGGTGCTGCGGGCCGACCCTGCTTATCAGCAGATAGACATGAACAATGCAACGCTCGGCAACCCGCAGGAGCTGGAACTGACAATAGACGATTGCAATGCGCTGCTGCAAACCCTAAATAATCACTTTACAGCGGACGGCATGCGCTTTGAGTACAAACATCCGCAGCGCTGGTATTGTCATTTTGAAAATAACTTATCAATAAATACCACACCGGTGAGTGCTGCGATTGGTCGCGATGTTGCCCGTTGTCGTCCTGTTGGTACAGATGCCAGGCAGTGGCGCAGTAAGCTTGCAGAAATAGAGATGTTGTTGTTTGAGCACCCGGTTAACACGGCGCGCGAACAAGACAATAAGCTGCCGGTAAATACGCTGTGGCTTTGGGGTGAAGGTGAAGTGGTGTCGGTTAAAGCCACGCCAGACAAAGACACGCCAGACAAAGACACGCAAATAGTATCTGTTTTTAGTGATAACTTTTATACGCAAAGTGTTGCAGAGTTTTCCGGTGTTGGTTGTAGTGAATTGCCATTAACTTCTGCGGCAATACAGCAAGATATTTTTTCGACGCTGATTGTTATAGATAGATTCACTCATGCAACCTCTTCATCACAAGGTACTCACAGCCAAACGTTAAAATGGTTTGATGAGGTCATTTGTGATCAACTGTGGCGTCGCTTGCGGGCCTCTGGCTGGCCTGAAGTGACGTTGTGGTTTGGTGACAATCGATTATTCCGAATCCCTGCTTCGGTTAAAAAACAATACCTGCGGCGCCTGTTCAATAAACCCAAACCGCTCACAGCGTATCTGCCTGATAGCAACCCAAGCTACACAGGCAATGCAGGCCACACCGCTTATCGTGATATACCCGATGAGACACAGCACCGGTTTGCTCGAAAGTTACAGATGTCCGAAAGCGACCTGAACGGAATGAGCTGAATATGTCAGGAGACACAGTTAAACGGCGCAAGTTCGATTACAAGATTGCCCGTTCGTTACATGACAAGCCGCTTGCTGGTCGCGTGCTTGCCGGACGTGGGTTGCAAAACAGCAACGAGGTACTGCTGCAAAGCAGGGAATTACCGCCACCGGGTTCGATGGCAGACTTTGAAGTTGCCGTTGATTTGCTCACCAGTGCAGTAATAAACAAGCAATCAATCCTGGTAGTGGGTGACTACGATGCTGATGGTGCCACCAGTACAGCGCTTGCTATCCATGTATTACGCAGCTGTGGTGTTGATGCGAGATACCTTGTGCCCAACCGGTTTGAATACGGTTACGGGTTGTCGGCTGAAATTGTTGCAGTCGCACTTGATCAAAAGCCCGATCTGATTCTGACCGTAGACAATGGTGTTGCCTCCAATGAAGGGGTTGCTAAAGCAGTAGCCGCAGGAGTAACTGTGGTTGTTACCGATCACCACCTGCCTCCACAGGTGTTACCGGATGCGCAGGCGATTGTTAATCCAAATCGTGTTGACTGTAAATTTCCAGCTAAGAATATTTGTGGCGTTGGTGTTGTTTTCTATGTCATGACCGGCCTGTGCAGGCGACTGCAAAAGCACAGCTGGTTTGAGAAGCAGAACCTCAAAGCACCGAACATGGCGGAGTATCTTGATCTGGTAGCGCTCGGTACGGTTGCTGATGTAGTGCCGCTTGATAAGACCAATCGAATTCTTATTGATCAGGGTGTTAAACGGATACGCGCAGATGCCACGCGCCCGGGTATAAGAGCACTATTTGAAGTTGCCGGTCGTGGTCAGCAGCGGTGTATGACACAGGATCTCGGATTTTTTATCGCACCCAGATTAAACGCAGCCGGCCGACTCGCGGATATGACGGTCGGCATAGAATGTCTGCTTGCAGAAGACAAACACACTGCGACTGTACTGGCTGCCGAGTTGCAACAGATCAATGCCCAGCGTCGATCGATTCAAACAGGTATGAATGCTGAAGCAGAGAAGCAGATAGACAAATTGCAGCTCGATGGTGAGCTGCCGGCAGCCCTTGTCTTGTACGAACCGGACTGGCACGAAGGCGTGATAGGCATTGTTGCAGGCAGAATCAAAGAACGATGTCATCGACCGGTATTTGCGTTTGCACGCTCTGCAGATGGTACTTTAAAAGGCTCGGGCCGCTCGATTGCTGACATTCACATACGCGATATCTTGATGGAGATTGTTGCATCGTCCCCCGGCATTCTAAAAAAGTTTGGCGGTCATGCGATGGCGGCAGGTGTCACACTTGCCGAAACCGATCTGCAGGCATTTACACAGGCGTTTACTGAACGTGTATCGCTAAAGCTTGGCGGTGTTCCGGCACTGCGTGAGTGGCTTACTGATGGCGAGCTGGATGATGATGAATTGAATCTTGAAAACGCCGAGCTGATGCAATTTCTGCAACCCTGGGGGCAGTCGTTTGAAGCCCCAATGTTCGATGATGTGTTTCAGATTGAGTCAGTGCGAATTGTCGGTAGCAATCACAGCAAGATGTTGCTGCGTCGTACCAAAGGCAGAAACAAGCTACCGGCAATTGCGTTTAACTGCCGGGTTGATAGCAGCCGCAGTACACAGTGGCGTGCCGTTTATCGGCTTGACGTCAATCACTACAAAAACACCAGTTCGCTGCAATTGTTAGTAGAGTATCTTGAACCGGTGTAACGACACAGAATGTCGGTATTCTACTGCTTGTTGTAGCTTCTGCTCCAACCAAATCAAACGGGCGGAAAAATCGCGAGTGGTGTAGACTTCCCGCTGTTAACCAATTCAGAACTGTTGTCATGGAAATCAATCCGACAGTCAATAAAATCGAAGACCTTCGCGAGCGTGGCAATGCGCTGAGGGGGTACCTTTGACGTCGAGACCAAAAGCGAACGACTTGAAGAAGTCATGCGCGAGCTTGAAGATCCAGCTGTCTGGAACGAGCCGGAGCGGGCGCAAAAGCTGGGCAAGGAACGAGTCGCTCTTGAAGCTGTCGTCGAGTTGCTCAGCGGCCTGACAAGCGGGCTTGATGATTGTGCCGAGCTTGTCGAGATGGCGCAGGAAGAGAAAGACGAGGACACACTCAACTCAGTAAATCAGGATCTCGAATCTCTGGAAGGCCAGATTGCCACGCTCGAGTTCAGGCGTATGTTCAGCGGTGAACAGGATTCGAACAATGCGTTTGTCGATATTCAGTCCGGCTCGGGTGGTACCGAGGCGCAGGATTGGGCCGAGATGTTATTGCGAATGTATTTGCGCTGGGGTGAGGCACACGGTTTTAAAACCGAGCTGATGGAAGCATCACCTGGTGATGTTGCCGGAATCAAATCTGCCACTATCCGCTTTGAAGGTGAGTATGCGTTTGGATGGTTGCGCACTGAATCCGGAGTGCACCGCCTGGTTAGAAAGTCGCCGTTCGATTCGGGCAATCGCAGACACACTTCGTTTGCCGCGGTTTTTGTCGCACCTGAAGTTGATGATTCCGTGGAAATTGACATCAATCCGGCTGATTTACGCATAGATGTTTACCGGGCTTCCGGGGCCGGTGGTCAGCACGTCAACCGTACCGAGTCGGCCGTGCGCATTACCCATACGCCTACTAATGTTGTAGTGCAGTGCCAGAACGATCGCTCTCAGCACAAGAATAAAGATCAGGCAATGAAGCAACTAAAAGCCAAGCTCTATGAACTTGAAATGCAGAAACGTCGTGGTGATCAGCAGGCGTTGGAAGAGTCAAAGTCCGATATCGGCTGGGGCAGTCAGATTCGCTCCTACGTTCTTGATCAATCACGAATCAAAGATTTGCGTACCAATGTGGAAACCGGAAATACTCAGGCGGTGCTCGATGGCGATCTCGATCAGTTTATAGAAGCCAGTTTGAAGAGCGGCGTGTGACAGCTGCTATTCAGTATAACCCAGTACCGTAAAAACAAGATTGGCAGGACTAACACAGGGCACGTATCACCATGTCAGATGATGAAAACAAACTGATTGCGCAGCGTCGTGAAAAGCTCACCGAACTGCGTCAACAGGGTCCGGCGTTTCCAAATGACTTCACGCCCGAAATAAGTGCGGCTGAACTCATATCAGAACACGGGCTGCGCGACAAAGATTTCTTTGAAGACACCAAAGTGCCAGCTGTTGTTGCCGGTCGAATGGTGGCAAAGCGGGTGATGGGCAAGGCGAGCTTTTTTCAACTGCAGGACACCAGTGCCAAAATTCAGGTTTTCGTGCAGATAGCGACACTTGGTGAAGATGCCTACGAGCGCTTCAAGCATTTTGATATTGGTGACATTGTCGCGGTTGAAGGCAAGTTGTTTAAAACCAAAGTCGGCGAGCTGACTGTCAAGGCTGACAGCGTCAGGCTACTGACTAAATCACTCAGACCGCTACCCGAGAAGTTCCACGGTATGACAGATACCGAGCAACGCTATCGTCAGCGTTATATTGATTTAATTGCCAACGAAGAAGTGCGTGAGACATTTAAGCTGCGCGCAAAGATTGTGCAGTACATCAGGCAGTTTTTTATTGACCGCAATTACATGGAAGTAGAAACACCAATGATGCAGGTGATACCGGGTGGCGCAACGGCAAAGCCATTTGTGACGCATCACAATGCGCTCGATATGGATTTATATCTGCGAATCGCACCGGAGCTGTATTTGAAGCGCCTGGTAGTCGGAGGTTTTGACCGGGTGTTTGAAATTAACCGTAACTTTCGAAATGAAGGCTTATCAACCAGACATAATCCTGAATTTACCATGCTTGAGTTTTATCAGGCGTATGCCACCTATACCGAGCTGATGGATCTCACTGAAGTACTTCTGCGCGAGATTGCCGAGAACGTCATGGGCAGTACGAAAATTAACGCTGCCGATTCAGATGAAGAATATGATTTCAGCAAGCCTTTTGATCGCTTAACGATGGTAGAGGCGATCGCTAAGTACAACCCCGATATCTATGCAGATGATCTTCTAAAAGCCGAAGTGCTGCAAACAATACTTTCTAACAAAGGTTTGAAGGTCGATGCCTCGTGGGGTGTTGGCAAAATGCAGACTGAGCTGTTTGAATCGACGGTTGAACACCGGCTTCAGAACCCGACCTTTATCACCGCGTATCCTGCCGAGGTATCTCCACTGGCGCGGCGCAATGATGACAACCCCGAGGTCACTGACCGGTTTGAATTTTTTGTTGGCGGACGTGAAATTGCCAACGGATTTTCAGAGCTTAATGATCCGGAAGATCAGGCGGATCGTTTCCGCCAGCAGGTTGAAAATCTTGCTGCCGGTGATGATGAGGCCATGCACTACGATCACGATTACATTCGTGCGCTTGAAATCGGATTGCCGCCAACAGCGGGCGAGGGTATCGGTATCGATCGTCTGGTGATGATGTTTACCGGTGCGCCTTCTATCCGGGATGTGATTCTGTTTCCGCATATGCGACCGGAGAAGGTTTGATTGTAATAATAGAAGGTTTGATCGCTGGCCAGGAAAGTTTCATCGCCGGCAAGAGTTTGATCGCACTACCCTGATCAGTCGCGTACACGAGGTGTATCCAACAAATTTCCAGCCGTCTACTACATTCTATACTGAAACCTGAAATCCGAACTTTTGACTGACGGAATTACCCGGCTTGGCCGATCCTTCAGTGGGTGTGAGAATGTGTAGACAAGTATCAAGAATAGATGAGCTGCTCCGGTTGAGTGGCATGTGCCTGCTATCGTTTGTGTTGTCTGCGTGTAGCGGCAGTTCCGGCGGTTCCGACACTGGTGATCAAATCAATTCGCAAGCCGGTGGAACCGAAATTGGCGATGCAGCCTGTTCGGTAGCGGATATCAATCGCTGGGTTGATGAAAGCATGCGCGATACCTACCTCTACTACGATCAGGTGCCAGTGGTTGATCTGGCTGCGTACACAGATCCCTCCGTGCTTGTCAGAGACTTGAGAGTGCAGCCTGATATCTATAGCTCGGTTGTTGACCAGGCAGGCGATGAAGAGCTTATCTCAAACAGCAGCGTCACCAGATTTGGATTCTGGCTGCAAACAGCGTCTGACGACAAGCAGCGTTTTGCCAGTATCAGTGGTAACTCGCCGATGGACAATGCAGGAATACAACGCGGTGATGAACTGATTGCGATTAACTCTGTGCCAATCGACGACATCACTGATGATCAATGGCGTGAGTTTGTCGTTGGTGAAGAAGGTGAGGAGCTCACTGCTGTATTCACCGTGAAATCCGGTACTTTAGATGCACAAGACTTTACCGTGACCAAAGCAACCTACACGGAGTCAACAGTGCCGGTGTATGGAACTTACGCGCAAACCAGCAATTCCGTTGGCTATATGAAAGTGACGGCTTTTCGAGGCACCACTACCGATGAAATTGATGTTGCGATTGAGCAACTGGCGGATGCCGGTATTTCGGAACTGATTCTTGATTTGCGCTACAACGGCGGTGGCTTTACCAGTGTGGCACGTCAGCTTGCGTCGCAGCTTGTCGGGAGTGCGTTTGCTGGTGAAGTGTACTCGCGTCGGGTTTTCAATGATAAGTACAGTAATTTCAACCGCGACTTTACGCTTGAACCACAAACGTTAAACCTCGACTTGTCGCGCGTAGTGGTACTGACGACGGGTGATACGGCATCAGCCTCGGAAACCTTGATCAACGGACTTTCCCCTTTGATTGATGTGGTGGTTGTCGGAGCTCGAACAGAAGGCAAACCATTTACCTCTGTAGCTCAGGACTACTGTGGCAAGCGTCTTAATGCGATGAGTACCATCACGACCAACGGTTCAGATGAAAGTGTTCTGGGTGGTATTGTGCCGATCTGTGAGGTTGCAGATGATTTTCTGACACCTACTGACAGTGTGAGCGATCCGCTTGCCGGTGCAGCGCTGACTTATATCCAGTCCGGAAGATGTACTCCTGTACTGAGTAAGCTCCAGCTGAGTGAGGATCGTCGCGGGTAATTGCAGGTTGTTCTGCTACAGGGGCTTCTCGGCAGCTGCTGTCTGGTAACACTCCAACTGCAGAGGTTGTCGCTAAAGTTAAAGCGAATCTCACCGTGTGACAAAACCCTCCCCCGAGTTTAGACTCGGAGCCTCCCAAAGAGGGTGTCGCCAAAGGTCTGAATTTTTGCGATTATTGCTTGAGGCAATAAAGAGCAATTCAGATGGGGATAAAACGTCGAGTTGTTAAAGCAGACACGAGCGGTCAGTTGCAATTGCCCATTGAGGGTGAA
>CALLBO010000048.1 GCA_937998875.1 uncultured Granulosicoccaceae bacterium | reverse complement strand
GGCGTTAGCACCAAAAATTAGGACTGGCGATGCTGTCTAACATCTTCGGCAAGCCAGGCTTTAATCAAAGACTGATATGGCACGTCTCGTTTATTGGCTTCAATTTTTATGCTTTCAAGAAGCCCTTCCGGAAGACGCAATGAAATTGTCTTGGTAGAGGGTTTCAAATTAGGCATAGAGACCAACTCGGCTTTATCCCAATCACATAATCATCGGAATTATTAGCTTCCCAAAACTTACGTTCTTCTGCTTCAGTTTTAAACTTGGGTATTTTTTTATTTTTGCTCATAAATAACTCTCTCTTTTTTGTGCATATCGCGAGCAGAAATAACACGTATCAATGTATTTTTTATCCGCAATGTGAAGGTCACGTGCAACAATCGCGAGCCGTCAGTGATACCCAGTGCGTGATATCTGTTTTCTGCTTGGCTGTGCTTGTCATCCTCTAGCACCAGGAGCGGCTGGTTAAAAAATACCTGCTCGGCTTCAAATTGGCTAACATCATGTTTCTCTACGCTTTTACGGGCGTTGCCTTCGTCCCAATCAAAGCCGGTAATTAGCTTCCAGTCAATCATTGATGTATATTATCATAATATACATCATGCAGGAAATGTGCTAACAAGCCAATGTACGGCGACAATTTACGCGCTGTCGAAATTGCCATTCCGCTTCGCTCCATTTTATGGCAATTGCGCCACCGCATAAATTGCGGGTAATTGGGGCGTTAAGTGAATAAAGTCCGAATGGCGTATATGTCGTAATACTGTCGTAGAAATCTCTGTCGTCCAAGTAAAAAATAGATATTTTGCTCGGGGCAATTGTATGGATGAAATGATAAATCAAGATATTGTGAAGAAGCTACGTTCAGAGAAATCCTGGTCGCAAGAGCACCTTGCGCTCGTATCTGGAATAAGCCTTCGAACTGTGCAGAGAGTTGAGAACGAAGGAAAGTGTTCATTAGACTCCAAAAAAGCAATCGCATCGGCATTTGATATTGATGTAAAGTTACTAACCGCCAGTAATATGGTTATTCTTTCACCAGCTGATTGCAGACTAGTGGCTGCTTTAAATTGGCTGAGTTTAGTCGATGAAGGAGAGTACGAGAGTTCATGGCATGATACGGGCGAACTCTTTCAATCTCGTATTGGCAGCCTAGATTGGGCAGAAAAACTAAGGGCGGTACGTGAACCGCTTGGAAAAAATATTTCTCGTAGTATAAAAAATTGTACAGATCACGAATCTCTCCCTGGAGTTCCTGACGCAGCTTATGCGGTTCTTGATTTTGAGTCGGTATATGACCAAAAGTGCAATTCTTTGGAAAAAATCACCCTTGTAAATTCAGAGAGAGGATGGAGAGTGGTTGGCTATTTTATTCAGTAGAAAGCACTTAAAAAATCGCTGCAGCCGACAGTGTACGCGGTGTTTGCCTTGTGGTCTCGCTGTCGCTCAACGTTACCACAAGCCAAACACCGCATACACTGCTGCTGAGCGAGGCGTTATGTGCGAAAAATGAGTTAAAAATTATGGCTATAAGTGAGTTCGAGATTAAGCGGTGTGAGAAGGAATTGGAGAAGTTTCTCGATCTAAGGAGGCCTCCTCCTCACGTTCGAGATGAACTAGATATTTCGTATCGAATTGAAGATCAGAGTGTGGAGATATTTGAAGTTAGGCCACAGTGGGATGATCCATCAAAGAAAATAGAAACCTCAGTTGCCAAAACTACCTATGTAAAAAAAGAAAAGCACTGGAAAGTATTTTGGCAGCGTCAAGATTTAAAGTGGCACTCATATGAGCCAATGAAAATCGTATCAACGTTTGAGGAATTTCTCCGTTTGGTTCATGAAGATAAACACTCGTGTTTCTTTGGTTAGCGCTGTGCACATGACAAAGCCAAGCAGCGGGACAAAACACGCGGCGTCCAAATTGCCATTCCGCTGCGCTCCATTTTATGGCAATTTTGGCCTCCACGTACTTTGCCCCTGTTGGCAGCGTAATGCGAGAAAAAAACATGCCTGTACGACAAGATTAGCAACCTTGAAATCTAAAGAGACTTACTAAAAGTGAATGAAGCTAAAAGTGAATGAAGCATTCATGGCAGCCTATATATTTTGTGCACTAACTGCTGTGACAATAGCATTTCAATTGGCACTGGCGCTGGGTGTACCGTGGGGTGAAATGGCAATGGGCGGTAAATACCCAGGTCGTTTCCCTCCCAAAATGCGGGTTGCTGCTGTAGTTCAATCTCTGATTTTACTGCTCATAGGATTGGTTGTTCTTGTCAGGGCTGAAGTAATTATGCCTAATATGTTCAGTGCTTCTAAAACCGCCATTTGGATTGTCGTAGCTATCTGTTTAGTGGGCGCTATTCTAAACATAATTACTCAAAGCAAAAAAGAAAGGATATTGTGGGCGCCCGTTACACTGGCATTGGTTTGTTGTTCTGTTATTGTGGCGCGTAGTTAACTTCATTGTGAGCGTTTTAGAAATATGCGCATAACAAGCAGTTTTATTCCCCAATTTACGCGGTGTATGTCTTGTGATGTCGCCGAGTGTACTACAAGCCAGTCACCGCATATATTGCGGGTGATGGAGGCGTTATGCAAAAATTAGGAAAGTCACGGAAACCTACAAACCATCCAGTAGACACCAATGGAGAAGCTGGCTGCACGAAAACCATCAAGTAAGAACGGAAATATGGCTGTTGTCTGATGATCGGTCATATGTACCAACTGTTGACTATCTTGATTCTGTTGAAGAGGCTTTATGCTTTGGTTGGATTGATGGTCTACAAAAACGAATCAACGAGTATGAGAAAGCTCAGAGGTTCACTCCAAGAAAAATGAAAAGTAATTGGACTGAACTTAACAAGGAAAGAGCCAGAAGGCTGATTAAGGAAAATAGAATGACTGAAGCGGGCAGTATTTCATTGCCAGATCTTTCGGAACAGTTTGTTGTGCCACAGTATATTCTAGATAAGATCAAGGAAAACTCTGAGGCGTTTTCAAACTATAAGTAGCTACCAGAACTCTACATTCGAGTGCGTGTCGGCTATATTCACGAAATGCGCGGTAAACCCGAAGAGTTAGAGAAACGGCTGAACAACTTTATAAAGAAAACAGAGCAAGGGAAATTATTCGGCAACTGGAATGATGGAGGCAGGCTAGGTGTGTGTTGCGATTCCGCTGCGCTTTACTAATACTGCAACAGTGCCATACACTTCGGCTTAGCGTAGCGTTTTAAGTAGGGGTACCTTTTGGGCGCATTATTCCAATTAGCTTTCTTTATTGTCGCATATTCAATACTAGCAATAATCGTCGGGCTAATTCTATATGTTGTTATTCGTGTTGCTGCACGTATTTGGAATGGAAATACAAAAGCAGCGAAGCAGGGATTTTGGCTGCCAATCAAATTGGCCCCCTATTTTTTGTTTGCGTTGATATTTGCAGTTGTAGTTTGCGAGGTCCGTGATGTCACTCCTCCACTCACAGATTATTGGTCGTTTCAGCTAGGAAAAAATACGAGCATGGGTGCTATTGACACGCTTGATAGCTGGACTATCTGGCCAGGCTCTGATGGAGGTGAAGGCATTGTGAGTGACGTGAGCCTATTTGGTTTTAATGAGAAATCTGTATACGGAATAACAAAGAGTAATGTCTTTTTTGTATACAGGATGGAACCGCATAAATTTTTAAAAAAATTATCCGAAAAAGAATTCGATGTTCAGTTAAACCGTAACGGATGGTCACGGGAAAACTTGAAGTCCCCCACTGAATACTATTATGAAAATCGCTATTTGGGTGATTTAATTACCGTCATCGTTATTCTTTTCTATCCTTTATTTCGTTTATATAAGCTTGCATTGCTATTTTTTGATAAAGGGGCTTTCACGAAAAATGATAAGTCCCGGCATGGAACTTAACAGGTTGTACTCGAAATATTACGAGCTACGAAGAATAATATTTCTTGCTGCGCTCCGTATACTTTGAATTTCGCATCGCTGACAGTGCGAGTGATTTGACTTTGTAGGCTGCTTGCTATTGCTGTAAGTGGAATGGCGCGAGGAAGGCTGGAAAAAGTTTGGAAGCTACGATTGAAATCACTCATACTAAAATTGTTTTTAACTCTGTTGATAGTTGCTTTCGCAGCATTACCGATTTTATCGCCGACATTCACTAGCGGGTTTGTAGAGGAGCTTGAAGTACTTGGCATTGGCGGCGCTATAGCGGTGTTTTGTATATTTTTGGTTCTTGTGTTTTTCTATTGTCAGGATTTAAAAGCAATTTTTGAATTGGTAGCACCGGAGAACAGGGCCGCAACGCCTAATTCAGTTTGGTATATGTTTCTTATGCCGTATAATTTCGTAGAAGACTTCTTTATTGTCAAGAATGTTTCAGATTCCATTCGTGCAGAGTCCACTACAAATCATGCGCTTCGTGAAGTAAAATATTTTGGAATTTATTCTGGAATTGGGTGGTGCTCTGCGCAAATTCTATCATTCGCTCCAGGTTATGTTGGAAAAGTGGCCAGTCTGGTTGCTCTGGTTCTTTGGGTAATTCACTGGCGCTACGTTCGTAGAATTATTAATCTTCTTAGAAGCCAGAGAGCGCATGACAAGTTGGTTTAGTCCGACAGGTACGCGGTGTCCGTTTGTGTGAATTTTGTATCTCTACTCTATCATGCAAACGGCTTGCGAATACCGGTTGGCAGAATCGAGTGTTAGAGTAGTAGATACCTTTCAGATAACCACAAAGAAATGTAAGGATACTGAGCATGGAAATCTCTTTCAGGCAAGCAAGGGAGGAAGATGCAATCTTTATTGCCAAGCATGCAAATCAAGCAGGAGAGGGTTTTCCATTGCACATGTGGGGTCGCGAAAACAAAAAGAGTATTGATCCATTCGAGTTACTTGTAGCAGAGGTGAAGAGAGTAGATTCGGTTAATTCCTTTACTAAATCACAAATAGCCGAAGTCAATGCAACCCAAGTGGGTTGTCTAATTTGCCAGCATATTGGTGAAACTCCGCACAAAATTGATGAACGTGAACCGGACATGGTGCGACCGCTATTGGAGCTGGAGCGGTATGCGCTATCCACCTATAATGTTTTCGTTTTGTCCATTGAGTCTGACTACCAGGGCAAGGGTATTGGGGCTGCGATGCTAAAAAGAGCAGAGGAAAATATTGGAGAGAAGGGCATGAGTTTGATAGTGTCAGACGGAAACATTCGAGCGAAAAGACTTTACGAGCGAGTTGGGTATTTTGCAGTGAGAAGCGTATCTATGATTAAGCATGATTGGGACAATCCGGGTTCGAATTGGCAGTTAATGATTAAACCAAAAAATCCAGCAAGCACCTCTAGTCCGAAACGATGAATCAAAAAACGAAGGAGTCAGACTGGAAAGTCTTCTGCGAGATAAAAAATATTGCGGAAGAACGATTCTGTGAGCAGTCAATAAGTGACTACAGAGAATCTATTGAAGATGAGTCTAGATCGTGTGTGGAGCGAGATATGTACATTCAACGATTAAGCAAAAACAGAAATGAGCATTTCAATACCATATTTGGTGAAAGACACGCGAGATCGCAAATGATCCTGCGGCTGTTCGCCATCCGTATGAATAACCTCGCAGATCAAGAGCTGCTAAGTGAGCTTTCAAAGGATTTACTTGAAAGAACTGATCCTGAAAGAATTAAATAGCACTCTGAAGAACGATGCTCATAGCCAGCAGAATAGTTGGCGTGCGCGCTGTCGGCTTGCATGAATATTCGTGCCTCGAGTCTTATGTCATGCAAACAGTCATCGCATGAATCGTGATAGAAGCGGGATTTAGAATAAGGAGAAAAAATGCAATTTGAAAAAGATATGGAATCACCACACAAGAAATTGTTCCTGGCTGTGAGGGAGCTATTGCTTGAAATAGAGGGCGTTCAAGAGACTAAGAAAGAAAAGATCACAACGTATTCTTACAATGGCTCTGGGTTATGCCATATGCGCACCATGCCGCACGGAATTGATCTTGGGTTTCTCAAAGGGTTTCAGCTGGGTGATAAGTATGGGTTGCTTCATGGGGATTCAAAAAGAATGCGTATTCTGTCGATGAGCGAAATGACAAAGAAAGAACTGAAATACTATTTGGACGAAGCGATATCTAAGAATAGTTAATCAAACGACTTAAAGCAGTAAAAAATATGATCAGCCTTTGGTTGGTCTTGAAGATTCTAAAATGGAATTTGCAAATATTTCCGGTGCTTTCGGCGGAACGAGATGTCCGCAGTTCGGTATGGGGGTGAGAGAAGCATCTGAGAAAAATTCAGGTAGTCTATCTGCCCAATCCATTGAGAAAAGCGGATCTTCCTCAGGCCATAGCATTGTTGTGGGCATAGTTATTTTCCCGGTACCTGTATAGCCGCTGTTGGCTGTGTACCAAGCGATACTCGCTTTGAATGCGCCGGGGCGTGAATGAAGCAGGTAACGATAATTTATAACCGACTAAGACGGCATTCTTAGAATAACGTGTTCAGTTATGTCGTTTTCGAAACGATGGCTGCATCAGCTGTTTAATCAGGGTGGCCACTTTTTGTGGGTAACTCCAGATCAGCAAAGGAAACTATTTTGATAAAAGTGTTGAGTTTTGATTTAGCTTTAAAGACGCTAATTGTATTACCCTGTGCGTTAATCCTTTTTCACATCTGTAATATTTTGGGTTTGGTTCCTGTAAATATCGTATGGACGGGCCGTATTACCTCTGATTCAAAGATGCAGGTTATGGGTATGGTCTCAATATTACTTAATGCGATAATTCTATTATGTGCGTTAGCGAAGGCCAGGTACATTAAAAATGAATATTTCCAACTGCTGGTGGAAAAAATGCTGCCTTTTGTTTTTTGGTGGTTGGTTGGAAATTCAGTTGTCAACCTATTTTCAAAATCAAAAATTGAAGCGGTTGTCTTTACTCCCATTCTCGTGATTCTTACGATATGTTGTTATAGAATTATGAGGGAACAAGTAAATACTATTGACTAATCGGTGGCCAAAAGTTCATAACATACCCTCAGGCCAAAACTGACCTCCGTCCTTGGCTTCAAACCTTTGTTGTGCACTATTTATTAGATGTTTTCTCTGTTTGTTGGTGGTGTGGGACGGCCTCTATTAGTGTCATTTCGCTTGATGTTCCAAGTCGCATGGAGGGCCCCCAGGTTCCGGTTCCCTGGGATACGAAAAGTGTTGCTTTCCCGTGCTTATACGTGCCTTTAATGTACGGGAACTGTCGATTGACCAGAATACCGAATGGCCACATCTGGCCATTATGCGTGTGTCCGCTTAGCATAAGATCAATTCCTGCCTGCGCGGCGTATTCGAATCCTGTCGGGCGGTGATATAACAGGATTTGGTACTTGCTGTTGTCACGCATTATTTCAGGTAGCACATTGGGTACCTGGTTGGGGTTATCCTCATCATCAATACCACTGATCTGCAGATCATCGATAATTTCAGCTTCATTGCGAAGTATTTTCACATTATTGGCTTTGATTGCTGTGATGGCGTTTGTCAGGTTCACATATCGCTCATGATTGCCAAGGCAAAGATAAACCGGGCAACGGAATTGAGATAGTGGTTTCAGATACGCGGAATCGACGGCGCTGGAATCGAGTAAATCACCGGTTATAAAAACAATGTCCGGGCGTTGTGCGATAGTCTGCCGGACCATCCTGTCGATAAAGGATTTGCTGCGACTGCCAGCATGCAAGTCGCTTAGGTGCATGATGCGATAAGATTTTCTCAGTTTGTCACTTTGTACTCTGAGCTTGGTGTTTTGTACATGATGTGCTTTCCAGATGGCGTAGACTGTGAGCACAACCCAGGCTACTGACGCTATTGCGGCGACTTTTGAAGCTTCCATAAAGAACAGTAACGGTGAACTAAAGATAACCACGTTCATCATGACCGTGCATAAACCAATGAGTTGCGTGATCGGCCACTTTCTCCGAATACTTGCGGTTTGAAACGAGAGGAAAATCCCGAACGTCACAAATGGGGCAGGGAGGAGGCTCCACGCCAGTGCATTGAGAGTGCCTGGTGGGTTGGGAGTGGTAGGTGATAGCCACCACGAGGTGAGTGTTACGAGCGGGAAGATCATCACCAACCAGATGATGGGTGTGGCGATAATCAGGAACGGGATGCGTCTATTCATCCGGTTATAGTGTCAGGTAAATTACCTGCGTCAATTACAGTGTGTCAGGTCTGCCTTGTTTGACGATAAGCGTGGTTGTGGTCGCGCTAAAAAAATCTGTGGGTCGCGACTGGTCTCGTCGCTGTGTGGGTGATTTTGTAAGTGTTTAGCCGTTTACTTTCTTTTGATGTGTCGGTAAGCCCGATAGGCTATAAGTGGTAAGAGGAGCAATAAGGTAAACCAGGAGAATGACCCGCTGCCGCTGAAGGATAATCGTACATTCACTGATGACTGGCCATCTGTGTAATGGCCACCAGTGTAGTACCCGGCGGTATAGTGACCCGTTGTGAAGTGATCCTCTGTGTAGCCCCCTGTGTCAGGATAATTGTCGCTATATTCGCTTTCGAATGGAATGCCAATTACGTGTCCACTTTGAGCGGGGCCGTATGTTAGCAACAGCTCGTTGGTGTTTGCATCGAAAATTTCGGCGTGCAGATCGTAGTAGTCACTTGGATAACCGGTTTCCAGGCTCGTCACTATGCTGATGGAATCACTGGCGCTGTTGCCGCTTACAGTGAAGTTGCTGGTTACCGCGTACTCTAGCCAGGGTCCATTATTGCGGCTGAGGTAAAGAACTGCATAGACGTCTCTGGGGTTGAAGCTGTTATCTATATCCAGTGTGATAGAGAAGGTTGAGTAGTGTCCGTCTGCATCGTTATCTACGGTGAGGTTGATCAACAGATCATATATCCACAGCCCGTGCCCGATGCTGAGTGTTTGGCGTGATCTGTTTCGCTCGTCAGTACCGGTTTGGTTGTCAGTACTGGAATGAGCGGTATTGCTCGGCAGGCTGGTGCCCGGGAGTAGCGGATATTCACTTTTTACTATTTGACCATTGATTGTGGAGGTCGCCGTTCGCGTATCTGCTAATTCCGGCTGTGCGTAAACAACGCTACCAGGTTGTAGTGAGAGAAGCAGGGTTAGCGTTATGATCGGGTTGAATTTATAGACTTCAGGCATGTGGTAAGTCCAGTACAGCTATCGCGGTTTATGGTACCTGTAATCAAACTATAACAGCGCTTAATGAAATCTGAACTTCGGCAGATCTGCTGAGCTTGCTGGTAGTTTTTATCAGCTACACGCCGAGATACTTGTCTCTTATCCAGTATTCTCTGTGAAGTGTCTCACTGTCGCCGTTCCAGACCACCCGGCCTTTCTCTACCACGTAGTGACGATCGGCAATATGCATCAAGTCATTCAGATTTTTGTCTACCAGCAAAATAGATAGTCCGCGCTGTTTAAGCGCCAGAATTGAGCGCCAGATCTCCTGGCGTACTAGCGGGGCGAGCCCTTCAGTTGCGTCGTCGAGAATTAGCAAATCGGGGTTTGTCATCAGGGCGCGGCCGATAGCGAGCATCTGTTGTTCGCCGCCGGAGAGTAAATTTCCCATGCTGGATAGGCGATCTGCCAGTGGCGGGAACAGATCAAGTACACGCTCTTCCGACCAGATGTGTTTATGTTGTTGGCGGTTTGCAGCGGTAGCGATAAGATTTTCCCGAACGGTGAGGTTGGGGAAGATCTGTCTGCCTTCCGGAACCAGTGCGAGGCCGAGTCTGGCAATTTGATAGGAATGTTTCCGGGTGATGTCGTTAGATTTGTAGCTTATGGATCCGTCTGACACGCTGCCACCGACAGAAGCCAGTATGCCCATGATTGAGTGCAATGTTGTGGTTTTACCCATGCCATTGCGGCCCAGCAGCGTGACTACTTCGCCTTCGTTAAGTTGCAGAGACAGCCCGAATAGTGCCTGGCTACTTCTATAGTGGGCAGTGAGGTTGGTTATATTAAGCATTTGCCTCTTCACCGAGCCTCTTCACCGAGATAGGCAGCTCTAACCTCAGGGTTGGATTGTATCTGTTGTTTGCTACCGGTTGCGATGATGCGTCCGTAGACCAATACCGAGATGCAGTCGGCTAAAGCGAACACGGCATCCATATCATGTTCTATAAGCAGAATGGTTTTCTTGCCACTGAGTTTCAGCAGAATCTCAACCATCATGTTGGATTCGTCAGGCCCCATGCCAGCCATCGGTTCATCAAGCAGGAGCAGCGAGGGCTCTGTGGCGAGCGCCATTGCTATCTCCAGTTGCCTCCGCTCACCATGTGATACTTCTGATACCTGTTTGTTTGCGCTATTTACAAGCCCTGTGGTTTGCAGATGTTCGTAGGCAGGGTCGAGCAGACGTCTATCGCTGGTAGCGTCGCGCCAGAAGCGGAAGGAATGCCCGGCCTGCGCCTGTACGGCAAGGGCGACGTTTTGCAGCAGCGTCATGTCTGCAAAAAGGGAGGTAATCTGAAACGATCTTGCAAGACCCGCACGTGAGAACTTGTGGGCGGGTTTTCCAGTCATGTTCTTTGACTTGAATTCAATGCGACCTCTGTCGGGTTTCAGTAGTCCTGAGAGTTGCGAGATCAGAGTGGTTTTACCTGCGCCGTTTGGTCCGATTAGCGCATGTACCTGACCGGCTTGCACATCAAGATTTACATGGTCAGTTGCGAGTACGCCGCCGAATCGTTTGCACAGATTGGTGGTCTTTAAGATTGGCGTTTTTTCTGATGACATCATTGCTGACTGCCATCTGGACGTTGTCGAGCATTGACACGTATTCGATCAATTGCACTAGCGAGGCCGCCTTTGAAAAACAGTACTGATAGAATCAACAGTATGCCAAATGGCAGATGCCAGTGAATCGTGAATTCGCGCAGCAGTTGCTCCAGCAGTATAAAAACCGCAGCGCCAAACACTGGACCTACCAAAAAGGCTGCACCACCCAGAATTACCATAAACATCAACTCACCGGAACGAGTCCAGTCCATCATTTCCGGAGAGATAAAGGTGGTGAAATTGCCTAGTAAAAAACCTGCATAACCACAGAGTGCACCGGAGATTATAAACGCGACCAGTTGATAACGATAACAATCCACCCCCAGTGAGCGCAGGCGTTCTTCGTTTGAACGTGAGCCCTGCAGTGCCAGCCCGAAACGCGAGCGGGTGATTCTGTAGACGGTAAACAAAACCAGTAGCAAAGATACATAGCTCACGGTATACAGCGTTAAAGGATTGTCCAGACTGATGAGTGGAAACTCGGAGCGGACGTCAATAGTTAGGCCATCGTCGCCACCGTAATTTTCCAGTGCAACGATTGCATAGAAAATCATTTGCCCGAAAGCCATGGTGATCATGATGAAGTTAACACCGCGGGTTCGCAGGGAAATTGCTCCGGTTATAAGTGCGAATAGTGCGCTGATGGTTATTGCCAGGCCCAAATGTAGAAACCCGTTGAAGGATGCTATTGCATCCATGCCGCCATAGAGTGCGTGATAGGTCGGTATGCCAACTGCGTATGCTCCAAGACCGAGATACGCAGCATGACCGAAAGAAACTAGCCCACCGTAACCCAGTATCAGGTTAAGTGCGGTGGCGGCGATCGCCAGAATGACAAGTCGGGTAAAAACGTCCAGCCAGAATGGTTGACCAGTGATAAACAATAGCGGTGGGATGGTTGCCAGTAAGATAAGCAGTAACGTGTTAATCCAGAACGCTGGTGCTCGTGTGCGTGTACTGGTTTTTGTTGGCGTTATGGGATCTGACATTGCTCAGGCTATTTTCATTTTCTGATTTTTTAGCGACTTGCTGCAGGGAAGAGACCCTGAGGCCGTATTGCCAGAATCACTGCCATCATCAGATAGATCAGCATTGCAGAAACGGCAGGTGCAGCTGTTTCTGCTGCTTCAGCCGACATGACGAGCTTGAAGATGTCATCAAGGTATGATCTTCCCAGTGTGTCAATCAGGCCTATGAGCAGTGCTGCGATGAATGCCCCTTTCATTGATCCGATACCACCGATAATGATTACCACGAACGTTGTGATAATAATCTCATTACCCATCCCGATTGATGCTTCGGCAATGGGTGCGACCAGCAGGCCGGCAAGCCCGGCGAGTGCAGCGCCCATGGCGAATACGCCGGTAAACAACGTTTTTATGTCTACTCCGAGCGCGCTGACCATAGTGCGGTTGGATGCACCCGCCCGTATTAACATGCCAAGTTTTGTGTGATTGACAACAATATAGAGTCCCGCAGCTGCGAGTAACCCGACTGCGATGATAAGCAACCTGAAGGTTGGAACTACAACGCCGGACAGTATCTCAACCTGGCCATTAAGTATTGCCGGCAGAGGTATGGCAATACCTGCAGGGCCCCAAACCATCTCTGCCAGTGTGTCCAGGCACAGTATTAGACCGAATGTTGCGAGTACGTGATCGAGATGGTTGCGGGAATAGAGTTGCCGGACTACCACGAGTTCTATGATCAGTCCGCACAGAGCTGTTAGTGGTAGTGCGAGTAATGCGGCGATCACGAAAGAGCCGGTAATCTTGGTCAGTGATGCACAGATAAAGGCACCCAGCATATAGAGTGACCCATGTGCGAGGTTGACGAAGTCCATGATACCGAAGGTAAGGGTGAGCCCGGCTGATAACAGAAACAACAGGATGCCGAGTTGCAAACCGTTGATCAGCTGAATTAGAAGGAGAGATGTTTCCATCAGTGGGTCATTAAAAGAGGATCACAACACTTAAATTGCACATATAAGAAGGAGGATTGTTAAGAGGATTTGGTGTTTTGGAGTTCAGTGTACGCCCAGTGCATAGAGGTAACCCTCCCCGGCGCTTAGACGCCGACCCTCCCGCAAGCGGGAGGGTTTCTCTTTTGATATGCATTACGTTGGTGACATAGCGGTGCTGTAGAACGAGGGTAGAGTTGTTCCCTGCAGAGAGATAGCTACATACTGCATTCAGCGGCGTAGGTATCCTGATGATCTTCAAGCACGACTTTTTCAATCTGCGTTGTCCAGTTGCCGTCGGCGTCTTCTACCACCTTGCGACTGTAAAAGTCCTGAACTGGCATGTGGTTATTGCCATAAGTAAAATCACCACGCACTGATGCAAAGCTGGCTTCCTTCATGGCGGCCCGCATGCCGTCTTTATCACTCAAGTCACCTTCGACTGCGTCTACGGCAGATTTGATCAGTAGAATAGAGTCGTAAGCCTGTGCTGCGTAGAAAGACGGGTAGGCGCTGTACTCGGCGCGAAAGTCGTCAACAAATTTCTTGTTGGCGTCATTGTCAAGATCCGGACCCCAGTGACCTGTGCTGACAGAGCCCAGCACGCCTTCCATGCCGCCTTCCTGTAGCTTTGGCAGTGAAAGAGAATCTACGGTGAAAACCGTATAAAGAGGTAGGGTGTCTCTGAGACCTGCCTGCTGGTATTGTTTGATGAATGCCGGGCCGGCTTTACCCGGGTAAAAGACAAAGATACCTTCGGCTCCTGATGCTTTGGCTTTGGCCAGTTCTGCAGAGAAATCGAGTTGTGCATCTTTGCCCCACTTGGTCATGTCTTTACCGATGATCTCACCCTTAAAGGTACGTTCAACGCCTGCGACCATGTCTTTACCCGCTGCATAGTTAGGCGCCATGATGTACAAAGACTTGACACCTTGCTGGTTAAGAGTTTCACCCATGGCCATCGGGGTTTGATCGTTCTGCCATGAGGTGGAGAAGAAGTTCTTGTGACATAGCTTGCCTGCGACTGGTGATGGACCGGCATTGGCACTGATGAGGAATTTATCTGCATCAAGCACAGACTTGCGCGACGCGAGTAGTACGTGTGACCAGATGTAACCGGCAACGAAATCAACATCGTCCTGCTTTACGAGTTTATCGGTTGCCTGTTTGCCGACTTCCGGCTTGAAGCCGTCGTCTGCCATGATCAGTTTTACCGGCTTGCCACCCATGGTGTTGTCGATATGTTTTAAGGCGAGGTTGACGGCCTTTTCCTGGTCTTGCCCTATTGATGCACCACCGGTGGTGAGTGTGGTGACAAAACCGATCTTAACTTCGTCTGCTGATTGCGCCGATGTTGCCACCAGAGCTGTGCTCAACAGCGCCGTCGTTAATAGTTTGCGGGTGAGTTGTTTTTTCATTGATTCAGGTCCTCTGTCGTACTGGAAGACACTGCGATTGCAGCCTGTCTTATAGCGATATGGTATCACTTACGGGCTGAAGAGAAATTGAATGGTTTGCAGATGGCGCATGTTGGTATGCGCTGCTTATGGTGTTTAAAGGCTTAAATATCAATAGGATACAGGATTTTCGACTATTGGTGGTCGTCGTGAGCCTGGGATCAGAGCGTCCAGTAGAGGGTGTCGTCAAAGGCGTCTAGTGCCGCTTTTGTCATTCTCCCTGGGGAGAATCCGGCGTGTAGTTTGCGCCGGAAGAGGGGTGTGTCTGGTTAGTTATTCAAAAAGACTTCGACCTTAAACTTTGAAGTATTGCCAAAGTA
>CALLBO010000047.1 GCA_937998875.1 uncultured Granulosicoccaceae bacterium | reverse complement strand
AATAACAGGCTCAACAGTGCTTCACATTTGAAACACTTAAAACTGAAGTACAACCGATGATCGACCGATTTTGTTAAATGAATCACAAAAGAAATGCGATCTGATCGAAAGAATCAAATCAAGGGCAAAGTCACGCGGTGTAAACAATAACCCAGTTTGTATAGGTATGCTTGAGCAATACCTCTGATCCTCGCACATGGACAATCCTCTTGAAAAAGCGCCCCTCTCCCCTGTTATTGGTTCCGCAGCTTCACCTCCAGCCATACAACTATATTGCCTACCGTTACCAATGCTGCCAGCGGTTGGATTCTTTGAACATCGACCAGCTACCACCAGCAAAACTATACCCACAAGTGGCAGTAAAAACTTCCGTAAATGTTGTTGAACAAGCAGTTCATCAGGCTACATGAGACAACTAGAAATACCCGTAAAAGTAAACTCCAGGTACATCACAAGGACAAGTCTGGCTGGATTATCGCTAATGACATCATCCCGGATGACTACGGGGATACATTGAATGTACGTTGAATCCAAATGGAATCATTACCAGCGTTGTCTCTTGCCTGAGCATAAAGCCTATAAGTTGAAACTGGAAGTCCTTTAACAGAGTACGTCCAATCAGTGAAGTTGGAACTAGTATTTGACAGATTTGTAGTGGCTATGACTGTGCTATTGCTAAAACCACCATTGAAATCGTACCAACTATTCTGCGTGATGTTGTACAGGGAGATTCGGACGTCGTTAAAGCCAGCCCCGCCAGCCTCATAGGAGACCCCGGAGAAAACAGTACTGGATGGCAACAAAGCGCCGTTTGTCGGTGTACTCACCACAATACCGGGTGCTTGTGTATCTGGCTCTATATTAAATGTACGTTGAATCCAAATGGAATCATTTCCAGCGTTGTCTCTTGCCTGGGCATAGAGTCTGTAAGCTGCAGCAGGAAGCCCGGTAACTGAGTAACTCCAGTCGGTAAAGTTAGATGTTGTGTTTGACAGATTTGCATTGACAACTACAGTGCTATTATTAAAACCACCATTGAAATCGTACCAGGTATTCTGCGTGATGTTGTACAGGGAGATTCGGACGTCGTTAAAACCGGCCACGCCAGCCTCATAAGAGACACCGGAGAAAGTGGCACTGAATGGTAGTGAAACTCCACTTGTGGTCGACTCAATCACGATACCAGGTGCATAAGTGTCAAGCGGTGGAACGTTGAACTTTCGTTGAAGCCAAATGGAATCATTACCGGCGTTGTCTCGTGCTTGCGCATAGAGCCTGTAATTCGCAGCGGGAAGACCGACAACAGAGTAAGCCCAATTGGTAAAGTTAGAAGTAGTGTTTGAAAGATTTGTAGTCGTAATGACAGTGCTATTGCTAAAGCCGCCATTGAAGTCAAACCAGGTATTTTCAGTGATGTTATACAGGGAGATTCTGATGTCCTTAAAGCCTGCTCCTCCAGCTTCATATGAGACTCCGGAAAAAATAGTACTGGATGGAAGCGCAGTGCCGCTTGTCGGAGAATCAATCACGATACCGGGTGCTCGGGTATCCGGCTGTACGGTAAATGTGCGCTGAATCCAGGTGGAATCATTTCCAGCGTTGTCTCCCGCCTGTACATAAAGCCTATAATTTGAAGCAGGAAGTCCGGTAACAGAGTACGTCCAATTGGTGAAACCTGTTGTGGTGTTTGACAGACTTGTAGTCGCAATGACGGTGCTGTTACTAAAACCACCATTAAAGTCGTACCAGGCACTTTGCGTGATGTTGTACAGTGAGATTCTAATATTATCAAAGCCAGCCTCACCAGAATCAGTAGCGGTCCCTGCAAAGACAACATTGCTGAGTAGCATAGTGTTATCCACCCCGGGTGTAGTGATTAACACCTCGGGAGAGTGGAGATCATCCGGCTCGAGTGTTGGATAAAGAAGATCAAGATTCCATGTTGCTCCTTTTTGCTCACATCGTGGTCCGGTGTAATTGCCGGTCGCCACCGGGATGCCAGGACAATCAGTTTCGTCTGGAATGTCGTTAGCTGGGCCGTAGCCACATTGCACTGTGTTGTAATAGATACGCCCTTGCGTGGGACCGGTGCCATACTTGGTACTGATGTCTGCACAAATCTGTGGTACCAGCTTACTGCCCTGGTTGGTTAGTACGCTGGTTGTAGAAATGCCGTGATCATAGTTGGAGTCACAATAGCATTGACCATTGACAGAGTAGGAGTCGCTCCAGATGGTTGGTTCCGTAGGAACTGGAATATTGCTGTCAGCGCCATCAAAATGTACCGGTCCCGTACCGTTTGGCTGATAGTCCGGATCATTAGTCAGGATGAATTTATCAACGGATAGTCCATCTTCACGCATCCAAAGATTGACCATATGTATGCCGGCTGCTGGTACGTCTATACTTGCTCTGACTCCATCCTCAGTATTGCCTGACCAATTCCAACCGGCTGGAAAACTGTCAATCTTGTCGGCTGAAGTAGACAGTACGCCGTTAAGACCTGCATGCAAGCTGTCGTTATTACCAACGCCGGAATTAGTATCCCCCCATCCACGTATCCACAGATACCATGTACCTGGCTCGTTAAAATAGGCGTAATATCCAAGGGTCGGATTATTCGCGGAAGTCGTTGATAGAGCACCAGAATTGGGAGTTGTAATCATAGATGCATCGTTACTTGCACCTGACAGTATATTATTTATCCATTGGTGAGTAGCGGAACTATCATTAGTGTCAAAGTACTCTGCTTCGAGAGAAATAACCACTTGTTCTGTTACAACCGTCCCAGGCAACAATAGCGGTTGTACGTCTGTAGATAGCGTTAAGTTTGTTGGAGACAAGTAATTCGGTGAACCTCCGGAAGAAACTATTAACTGGTTGTCTATCACTCTTGCTACTGGTGCAAGCAGAGCGTTAGGCAGGGTCATCACGGTATCCCAATTATTATTCTGTGGGTCAAAGCGAAATACCTTATTGCCATTCAGCTTGCCACCAATCATATAAATCGCATTCTGATAGACGAAAGTGGCTCCCTCAGCATGTGACTGATTTGCCGGTAGCCCGGCCTTTGCTGACCAGGTGTTTGTCGATGGATTAAACGCATGAACCAGATTGACATCGATTCCGCCCTTGCCCGGACAACTATCATGACCTAGCTGGCCACCGATAGCGTAAATGATGCCGTTGTGTACTGCTGTGGAAAAGTGATTTCTGGGACTAGGCATTGCTGCAACACCGGTTATGTTCTGCCAGCCTGCTGACTGCATATTCAAATCATAGACAAAGTGATTGGAGACATCACAGTTGGCGTTTACATCAAGACCGCCGAACCAGTGTATTTTGTTGTTTACCAAGGCTGCTCCGCCGGCCGCACCTGGTATTGGTAGCTGTGGCCCCGTTCTCCATGTCTTGGAATCGAGGTTAAAGATCCACACATTAGAGGTCACTATGCCTGGGTGTGATCCTATACGTCCTCCGATCAACCAGGCTTCGTTACCAACTCTGACAAGACCATTGTGAGTAACTGCAGTTCCCTGCGCGACCGACGTATTGTTGATTATTGTCCATTGCTTCGTACCTGCATCGAATTGTTCAACACTGGACTCTATACTGCCTTGCTTGAATCCATTAAAGACAAATATGTCGTCTTTATACTGAACCGCGGAGGCCTCAAAGCGAACATTATTCATACTCGCGAGGGAACTCCAGCTCTGGGCCAGTACGTGAACAGGATTTGCGAGTAGTGCTGCAGCCGCAAGGGCCATTCCGAATCCAGGTAAACTTCTCATTAGCATCCTACCGTTGAGTCTTTTTGAACCAATCAGTATCACCGCAATTTTGGCAATAACGCTCTTCAATGCATCACATTTGAAACAATGAAGCTAAACACTGCGGTACAATCCACGACTTTTGGCGAGGGGATCTCATACGACTTGTGAAATGATCTACAAACCTATATCCCTTTCGGGTGCGCCATACAACGACACTTCCAGATAGCTACCCTGTCTATAAAGACTAGATGCTACACAGCTGCCATTTGTGAGTATCGACATTCAACTCCATCGCGCCTCCAACGCGAACAAACCTAACCACCAACCACACCCTGCGTGTTTACGTAAAGTGAGTAGACCGAGGTACTTGCTGCCATGAACAGTCTATTTCTGTGTAAGCCACCAAAGCAGACATTGGAACAGCGCTCCGGTAAATCAATACGGCCAATCAACGTACCGTTTTGATCAAAAACGTGTACGCCGTCGAGCCCGTGTTCACCCATACCCCATCCACACCAAAGATTACCATCGATATCCACTCTGAACCCATCCGGCGTGCCCGGCCCTGCATCAATCAGAATCCTTTGGTTAGTTAAAGAGATGCCATCTGCCTGAACGTCTAGCGCCAGAATATGTCTGGGTTCACCTCTGGACTCAACGACATACAAAATCGATTCATCCGGTGAGAAAGCCAGCCCGTTGGGCTGATTAATACCCTCCGCCACTAGCGTGATGTTACCGTCGATATCAACCCGGTACACATTTGACTCGAGTTGCGGTTCCGCCTTTTCGCCTTCATAGAATCCAAGGATGCCGAAAACCGGGTCGGTGAACCAGATGGAACCATCGGATTTACAAACAATATCATTCGGTGAGTTAAGCGGTTTACCATTAAAGCTATCTGCAATCACAGTACGCGTGCCATCAATCTCTGTTCTGACAACACGCCTGGTGAGATGCTCGCAGGTCAGTAACCGGCCTTGACGGTCACGGGTATTTCCGTTGCCATTGTTAGACGGTGTTCTATAGATACCGGATTTACCACTCTGCTCATCCCACCGGTACTGCACGTTCCCCGGCACGTCACTCCAGACCAGCACACGCTGATCACCAAACCATACCGGTCCTTCACACCATTTAAATCCAGTGGCCAGCCGCTCTACTTTGGCGAGCTTCAATATGTACTTGTCAAACTCGGGTCTGACAGATACTACAGACGGGTCCGGGTAACGCTGGCTTGCAGCCCATTCATTGTTCATAGCTATTCATTCCGTAGAAGTAATCTCAATATTACTCGGGTTGGGTGATGCGATAAATCAATTTTCAACAACCGGTACCAACCAACAGACTCCTGGCAGATGAGGCATAATCTCTATACCCCCCGAGACAAGCCATCATTCTATGCCAACGTTTGAAGTACTTCAGACCCAACCGGTGCTTGCGGGCATGCTCGTGCTGGCGGCGTTTCTGGTTGGCTTGTCTAAGGGCGGCCTGCCTATGGTCGCAATGCTCAGCGTGCCAATACTATCTATGCGTATGTCACCAATGGTGGCAGCAGTCCTTTTACTCCCTATCTACATACTGTCGGATATCGTAGGGGTATACCTGTATCGTCGCGAATATAGCCTGGAAAATATTAAGGTATTGATCCCTGCAGGAGTACTCGGCGTGATTATCGGCTGGGCAACGGCATCCGTCGTGTCTGATCAGATGGTGACACTATTGATCGGAGTGATGGGTGTTGTGTTTTGTCTGTACACCTGGTCGAAAAGAAAACAAGATATACCACCGACCCGGCCAGCAATTAAAAAAGGATTATTCTGGGGTACTTTTTCTGGTTTCACCAGTTTTGTTGCACATGCTGGTGGCCCCCCTTTTCAAGTCTATATTCTGCCCCAGAAGCTACCCAAGATGGTTTTTGCAGGGACAACAACAATCGTATTCGCAGTTGTTAATCTGGCAAAAGTAATCCCCTACTCTAATCTTCACCCTTACACGGCAGAAACGCTAAAAGTCTCGGTGATACTTTTACCCATTGCTGCACTTGGCACTGTCATTGGTAAGAATCTCATACAACGCTTGCCGGAACAGTGGTTTTATCTTGCGGTACAGATCGCGCTCTTTTGTTTGTCTATAAAATTAACTATGGATGCGCTACTTGGCAGTTTCAGCTGATCTCTACTAATAGAAAATCACGGGCTACAGTATTATTTCAAGCTACGCCTGGCGGGATCGATTCTGTCCAAGCCGGGGAACGCCGAATTCACGGAAGCAGATTTGCGCCAGTTTAGTGATACCTTCGTCTATAGTTTCAATAGAAGGATTGGCAAAGCACAATCGCAAATGGCGCCGGGCATCACTCTGAAGAGACCACTCCTGCCCGGGGTTAATCGCAACACCCTCGGCAGCTGCAGCGGTTGCAAGTTTTGCCGTGTCAACAGGCCGCGGCAATTTCACCCACAGGAATATTCCACCTGGTGGGTTTATATACTCGGCACTGGTGCCAAATTCTCTGTCTATGGCATTGGTCAGTGCCTGCAGTTTGTTTTGTAAATTGCTGTTCAATTTTTTTACGTGATCATGAAAATGCCTGGTACAGTATTCCGCCAGCAGCATCTGCTCCAGTGCACCAGAACCGGCATCGGTTTTTAATGACAGTAAATATCCCATCAATGACCAGTTAGCAGCAACGTATCCCACCCGCAACGCAGGGGCGATAGTTTTCGAAAAAGAACCTATATGAACAACCCGGGCAGACTTGTCCAAAGCATACAAGGCCGGTGGACGCTCTGCGTTCCAGACAAGGTCAGCGTAGCACTCGTCTTCAAACACCGGCACTTCGTATTGCACAGCCAAATCCAGTAAGTGCTGCCGTCTGGCTAACGACATAATGCTGCCGGTCGGGTTGTGAATTGTGGGTATGCTATAGATGTAAGCCGGTTTGATCCCTCGCGCTGACAGACTCTCCAGAGTTAATGCGAGCAGGTCAGTTTTCATACCCTGCTCATCCACCGGTACTGTGACAATCTTGCAGCCCAGTTGATTTAGCCGGCTTAATACACCACCGTAGTTTGACTCTTCGACAACAACGGTATCCCCCGTTTGCAACAGCGCTTCATTAATTAAGTCTATCGCCTGTAGTGACCCTGAGGTTAAGAGTAAGTCATCAGTGTTGCAGTCGATATCGGCGTAGTATTTCAACTTGCCAACAAGAAACTCTCTTAACCCGATATAGCCCTGTGGGCCGCTTTGCAGAGAGTATGTTGCGAGATCCCGCCCTTCACGGCGAAGAACTTCTGAACACGCCTGAGTGAGTGCCCTCACATCAACGGAATCAGCATCGTTGTGACCACCAACAAAGTTATACGTCGGGAACGCTCGCCATGGGGCTGAATCCGGTGATACCGGTGCTTTTACTACATCATGGAAGTTGAATGGGACTGTCACAGATATACCCGGTTTGAACACCCTTTAGGTGTCGCTGAAGGTGCTGCCAATCTTATGGTTCTCAACAGACGGTAACTGTTTTTGAATTGTCGATCCATCCTGCAAAGGACATGACACTTTGTATTCTCCCAGACGGAGCATGGCTATGTCGGGGCTCCCTGTACCGATAGCTTACCGCGTCTGCCCCCCTCCCGTATGGGAGGGTGCTATAAACATGCTCGCGAACTCAAATAAATTTTACTGTCACTAGGCAGCAGCGTCTCTGACTTCGTTTACAATTGACTTGAACTCGTCATCATCGAGAATATCTCGCTTTTCAATACCTTTCTGCTTTACACGGGTAAGCATTTCTGTCACAAGATCATCTTCCGCCTCACCAAGACCAAGCTCACCGAGCTTATAAACAATAGACGCCTTACCACTCTTTTTACCCAGAACTACCTCACCGCTACGGCCAGTTAACTCAGGGTGAGTACCGAACATTACCAGTGGATCCTCCATCACATACTGAATACCAATACCTGACTCACGAATAAAATTCCCGTGACCCAGTATGGGCTTGTTACGTGCGATAGGTATATTGGACAGCGATGATAACAACTCACCCAGCTCAGGCAACTTATCGAGTTTGTAGCCCGTCTCATATCCATACAGCAAATCGAGACCAAGCATCAACTCTTCAAGTGCGGCATTGCCGGTACGCTCACCGAGACCGTTACCGCAACTGTGCACACACTCAGCCCCTGCAGTCACGGCAGCAAGCTCTGTGGCAACACCCATACCGAAGTCGTTGTGGGTATGAATTTCAATGGGCAGTCCGGTCATGTCTTTAACCCAGCGCACCATATACTTAATCGCTTCCGGTGTTGCACAACCCATCGTGTCAACTATTCCGATGGAGTCCGGCATCGCTTCATTGGTGATGCCTTTACAAAGATTGGTTAGATCTTCTTCTCTGGCTCTGGTGGTATCATACGGAAAGTAAACGGTATACAACCCCTGCTCTTTCGCGTAGTTGATGACCTCTTTACTCTTCTTGAAAACATCTTCCCAGGTCCAGCCAAACTGGGTGACCAGTTTAGGATAACCAATTGGCACTTCAATAATTACCCCATGGGCTCCGCACTCCAGTGCCATATCGATATCCTGCTTCATGGCCCTTGCAAAGGTGAATATGCGAGACTCCAAACCAAGCTTTGAAATCTCTTTAATGGCCTCGGCATCCTGAGGAGATACTGCCGGCATACCAGCCTCTATACGCTCAACACCAACCTCACTTAGCTTGCTGGCGATTTTTATTTTGTCATCGATTGAAAACACAACACCGGGTGTCTGCTCTCCGTCACGCAGAGTGGCATCGTGAATTTCCACCTTCGGTGGCAGAGCCAGTTCACCCCTCACCTCGGCTTTGAAGTTGTAAGGGCTAACCCACCACTTACCATCGACTGAATGTGTTTCACGCATTGGGAGTGCCTCCGTTAAATATGTATAGAACCTGTGTTGTTTTTATCATAGATTTTCCCACTTCTCAATAAAATAACGATATTATAGCTTTGCGTTCTGCCTATATGTCAGTGATAAACCGATGGCTACAATGAACAACAAAAAAGATAACGATACCTCCGCAGCTCAATCAACGACGCAGCGAGCCTACCTGGCTTTGCGGGATGCTATTCTTTCCGGTGAGATAGCTCCCGGTGAAAAACTTAAAGTTGAAACACTCAAAACCACTTATTCAACCGGGGCGTCACCGGTACGCGAAGCATTAAGTCTGCTTACTTCTGATCAACTTGTCGAGCGGCGCGATCAGCGCGGATTTCGCGTTGCACAGGCAAGCAAAGATCAGTTTGAAGAGATTCTTAACCTTCGCTGCAAACTCGAGGATCTGGCTCTACGCACCAGCCTTGAGAAAGGCACAAAGCAGTGGGAAGATGATCTTGTTCTAACTCACCACCATATGTGCCGTGTTTACGATGGACCTGCGAGCATCTTTGAAGAACATCATAAGTCTTTCCATATGTCACTTATCTCTGCTTGTGACTCTCCGATTCTTTTACGCTTTTGCGACCAACTATACTCGCTTAACGTTCGCTACAGAAACCTCGCAGGTAAATCCAAGGGTTATTCCAAACGTGATGTCGCCGAAGAACACAATGACATCTTTAATGCAGCAATAGACCGTGATGCTGATCGGGCATCTGAACTTCTTGCCTCACACTACCGCACCACCGGGAATTATCTGGTCGACTTACTCTCTATCTCTTAACAACCTGAAATCAAAGTCAACTCGCAGGTACTCACCAGCGACTTTCCCTGATAGCTCAAACCCATCGGGAAACGAGCCGGCAGCGTGTTTTTCGTAACGCATAACAAGATCATCCCGCACGCCAAACACTGTGTCCTGATCCAGGTAGGGGTCATCATCAGGGAAAACCTCGGTTACCAAAGACTTGCAACCTTTAGCATGAGCAATAAAATGCAGATGCGATGGTCGCCATGGATGCCGGCCGGCAGCATCAAGTATTTTTCCAACTGGGCCATCACTTGGCACGGTATAGCTTACCGGCTTAACGGTTGTAAACGCGTAACGACCGTTCTTATCGGTGGTCATTAGCGCATGAAACGAATGTATGTCCTGTTCTTCATCCTGGCTTGAATACAGACCGTTGGGTGCTGTTTGCCAGATATCAAGTGTTGCACCTTCTATCGGGTTGTTGTCAGTGTCATAGACTGTGCCTTCAACCAGCAACACATCCCCGTCATACTCCCCCTTCATATCTGCACCGATCGCAAGCGGTGGAGGATTAGATACATGAAACGGACCCAAAACAGATGAACTTGTGGCTTCCGGAACAGAGTGGATCATATCAACCAATGAGGACAAGCCCATTACATCAGATAACAGCACAAACTCATTGCGCTCAGGAGTAGTGATGTTGCCGGCCCATTCCAGAAGCTCCAGCCCTTTGCGCCACTCATCGTGAGTCAACTGTGTTTCTTTTGCAAAATCGTGCAGATGACGCGCCAGACTGGCAAGTATCTCTTTTACCCTTGGATCTGTATCCTCACCAAGGTAACCTGCAAAAACATCGGTGATATTGTCTTTAGTTACAGTGCGCATGGGTAAATCCTAATTTAATATACCGGTGCTTAACGATGGAAATTTAATTAAAAGTATCAGTACCAGCAGCATTACAAATGCAAACGGCAATGCACCGAGAAATACATCTTTCAGTTTGATTCGATCATCATTCAACGTTGACTTGATCACAAAGCAACTGATGCCCAGCGGCGGTGTAAGTAGCCCAATTTCAGCTCCCACCACAGTGACAATGCCGAACCATACCGGACTAAGCCCCAGTGATTCGATTATCGGTAAAAACAGCGGTACAACAATCAGAATAATCGATGCGGTATCCAGCAACGTACCCAGGAACAGCATCAGGCAGACATAAATAACCATAATCATCGCGAAGCTGAATTCGTTGCTCGCGATAATATCTCCAAGTTCATTCGGCAATGCCGCCAGCCCAAGCATCCGGCTATAAATTGATGCAGCCGTTATAAGAAAAAGAATTGCTGCAGTAATATGACCGGTTTCTATCAACGCCTGCCAGAATGTTTTTAGCGTCATACGACCGCGCAGGAAAGCGATCAGCAAACCCACGGTAGCGCCGGCAGCACCAGCCTCAACCGGCGATAGCCAACCTGTATAAATACCACCGAGCACAACAAGTATAAGAAACACGAGTGGCAGTGTTTTGATAGCTACCGTGCCCCAGCCCATTGGCTCGTAGTCTTCAGCGGGTTTGCCACCGACAAAGTTTGGAAAAAACTTTCCTGCAAATGCTATTGCGCCAATATACGCAATAGCCAACATGAGGCCAGGAACAATACCGGCCAAAAACATATCTCCCACAGACTGCTCGGCAACAAACGAGTAAATAATTAACATCGCAGAGGGTGGAATGATCATACCCAGCACCGAAGAACCTGCGACGACACCGACTGCGAACCGCGGGTTGTATTCATAGCGCTGCATCTGAGGCACCGCGACGGTTGAAAACACCGATGCTGACGCAATAGAAGAGCCGGTAACCGCGGCAAACACGGCATTAGCGCCCACAGTCGCCATGCCGATTCCGCCCTTAATCTTACGAAAGCCAGCATTCATGACATCGTAAATGTCACTACCGAGCCCGGCTTTGGATACCACTATCCCCATAAACGTAAAGAGCGGCACCGTTGCAAAGGTGTATTCCATCACGCTGTCGCTGAGTGCTATTTTCAGCAGATTCATTGCAAGATCAAAGTTGTCTCTCATCAACCAGATCGAAACAAAAGACACCACACCCAGCGCTATTGGAATGTACACACCAAGATAGATTAGTGTCACAATGGCCGCTACCGAAAGCAGCCCTATTTCAATTGGACTCATGTTACATCGCCCCTTCTGTCAGCAAGGACGGAAGCCGCCGTAGTTGATCCATGATCAGCCTCCGGCAACAGGACTTTGAGCCCGAACAACATACTGCACATCACGGCACTAACAAAAATAACCAGCTTGATGGGCCACCACGGCGCGGTAAAAACCCCAGGCACACCGAAGTAATCTTTCGTTTCAAACATCTCGACAAACTCAGGCCAGATGGCGATCGAGATTAACACCATAAAAATGCAAGCAACCGCGTTGATTATGTTGTTGAGGTATTTCCGTACCGCTGGCCATCGGTTACCGGCAATTGACAAAAAACCATCGGAGCGGGTTAAACGATTCACCCTGACAACATCCGGTAACTGTAAAAATACAATCAATACCATCGAAAATTGCACCAGCTCTACCGCTCCATGAAATGGCTTATTAAAAAAGCCACGTGCCACAACGTCATAGTTCACCACCATCACTAGCGCCAGAACCACCAGCGTACCGACAGCATTGGCTACCATCGCAATTCGGCTGACGACACTCTCGATTTGTCTGAGTAGACCGATCATTTACGGGGATATTCGGGAAGGAGGGAGATCAAGGTGACGCCAATAGCATCACCCTGTGTTTGCAACTTGCAGGTAAATCTACAGTTCTGATGCCCAGTCACGTGTGGGTGTATGGCCTGCTTCGGCAAGCTTTGCCATATACGCTTTGAGCATATCCGAACCCGGCTCACCTTTCTCGTCAAGCCCTTTAGCCCATTCCGCAGCAATGTTAGGCATCGCTTGCGCCCACGCCGCACGATCCTCAGCAGAAACTTCCACAATGGTGCCACCTGCGGCAACGTAGGCATCGCGGCTTGCAGCCGCTCTGTCCATGGCAACAGACGCCACGTGGTCTCGATACGCTACAGCAACTTCCAACAACACGCCCTGCACTTCCTCCGGCAACTTTTTCCAGTAGTCAGCATTGACAGTAACCGTCTTAGAATTTACGGCACCAAGATCAGCTTTCAGCATATGCGGAGCAACTTCAGCGATTTTGAATGTTTTCGCAGCTTCCGGCCAAAGCATTGCATGCTCAACCATACCGGTTTGCAGCATGTTGTAGAAATCAGTCAGACCACCACGTACACCTGCCGCACCTTGTATACCTTCAACGTAGCGCATATTCATGCCTGCACCGGCAACCTTACCGCCCTCTATATCCTTTATAGAAGTCACGGGCTGGGTACTGAATACCTGGTAAGTGTCAAGTACTACACCAGTCGCCAGGTACACCTGGTTCTGTTTTTCAAATTCCTTCTGCATAGTCGGAAATTCTTTGGCAATCTCATCAACTGCTTTAGCAACTACTCTGGCATCAGCGGCGATGAAAGGCGTCACAGCCGATAACGCCTGACTCGGTAATTTAGAGTTATGGAAGATTGTAGTAACGATACCTATGTCACCAAGCCCCAGCTTAATGCCTTCAAGCACACCCTTTGGCTTAACAATAGAACCACCGTAACTTTCCTGCCAGTCCATTTCATAATTGCCAGCTTCAGCCAGACGCTTATCTACTTCGGGGATAAAGAAGTTTGTAAATTCTTTTACCCACATCGCCTTGGCAGGATAACCATCAATAACGACAGCTTTGATTTTCTCAGCCGAGTACACAGGCATGGAAATCATCGCAACTGTACCGGCCACCACAGTTGCCGCTATACACTTAGCCAGTTGATTTAATTTCATTCATTTTCTCCAGTTTGATTGTTACTTAATCTTGGTTCTCTGACCGTGGATCTTCGGCCATGTTACTAATCCATTCCCTGTTTAACTCTCCGGCAAAGCATTACGCACAACCTCAAAGCCAGCAACAATCACATCAGGCAAGTTGCCATGTTTGTTCAATTGTGGTGCCGGCATTTACAAACAACTTCGCCAATGGGCAGTATTTGCCCGTCTCACTGGCAACCTGCTCCAGTTGATCCTGTGTCGCCTGTCCACCGGCTGAAGTGACTGTCAATAAGATTCTTTCAAACGGCACCTCAACCTCCTCGGCCAGTGTCACACCAGCGCGATTAAAATAGCACTTAGCATCAATTGATAAGTGACCAATGTCTATACCGAGCGAATTTGCGCACTTATGGCCGATGACATTTGTGCATCCGATCAAAGCGGACAACACTGTATCTGTAGGCGTAGGCCCTGAGTTTGTGCCACCTCGCTCAACTGGCTCATCAATGCAAAAAGAAAGATCACGCACTGAGACATTTGCAAGCGAATGCGAAGGACACTCGGCTGACGCTTTAAGAATTGCTTTGGGTGAACTCACAATATCTCCGGTGCTTGATATTTAGGTAATCAGTTAGAGAAAACTGCAGACATCTTCAAACGCGAATCGAGGTAGTTTCTGAAACAGCGCTGATTCATCGGCATAGCCGAGATTGCACAAAAAATTAGACTTCCAGTTCTTATCTGCGAAAAACTCTTCGTCAACGATTTGATTTGAGAAACCAGACATAGCCCCCACATCGAGTCCGAGTGCACGTGCAGCAATCATGAAATACCCGCCTTGCAGCGTTGAGTTGCGGAACGCAGTATCTTCTATGTAGGCTGTTTTGCCCTCAAAAAACGGGCGTCGGTCTTCATGAGGAAACAGAAAAGGCAGCTGTGTCCAGAAATCGAGATCATAGGCAATAATTGCAGTCACCGGGGCTGACATCATTTTGTCTATGTTTTTATCTTTTAAAGATTTTGCAAGACGCTCTTTCCCTTCCTTCGACGTCACAAATACATACCGCGCCGGGCATGTGTTCATACTGGTAGGACCAGATGCGGTTATATCGTAGAGTGCTCTTAAAGTGTCCTCAGGAACGGGGTCAGAACGCCATGCGTAGTGCGAGCGCGCACCGCTAAGAATCAATTCAATAGAGTCATTGTCCAGATTGGGCTTTCTGGCGCGCAGCTCCCGATAATGCGATTGTGCCTCTGCACGCGCTGTTTCGAGTGCATCACCTGTCAGTGCCATTCAACCTTGCTCTATAAGTCAACCTTTCAGCATTTTATGACGATTATTTGAGAAATTGTCAAGTAATATCGATATTTTTTACGGAACGCATTCGTCATGCATAAAGCACCAACATCCAGCCAGAATTTATTTACTGCCAACTTTTTTACAGATAACATCCGCGCCAGCAGAATTACACAGAGCCGCAAATGCCAGCCTGGTCGGAATATAAAAATGCAGCACAAGAGCGCGGTTCTCTCGCGTGTGAGATGTACGCAATCATCACCACACCCGTAGAACCTGAAAATCTGCAGGCAAACCTGCCTGCGCATCTCGAGTATCAGCGGCAAATGGAGCAGCAGGGCAACCTGGTTATGGCTGGCCCGCTGTCAGATCTCACCGGAGACTTGATGGAAGGCAGCGGCATGATCATTTATCGAGCCGGGTCACTGGACGCCGCGCGGGCTTTGGCTGATGCGGACCCGATGCACTTGACCGGTACACGTGAGTACACAATTCGTCGCTGGCTGGTAAATGAAGGGAGCTTTCAGCTCGATATTAAGCTCTCGGCGCAATCAATCAAAATTTAGCGCCAGTGGAAATGCGTATGATATCCATCCAGTTAATTAACATATCAAGTATAATTTGGCTCTGAAGAGTATCGTGTTCCAACCGGTTCAGGTATTGTGCGCAGCACCTGAGCTAATATAGACACGACAATACTCATCGCTTAATGATGTGTACCAAAGCATCGATAACCGGAGGAATTAATTTGAAAACCTTTCGCACTTTAACCCAATCCCTAGTCGCCGTTGGCGTTGCAGCCGTGCTGTCATGCACTGCTCAGGCGGCTGAAAACCTGACCGCAGAGACCGCATCACCGGGAGGTTCTATTCACCTTTCGATGGCACACCTCGCCGAAGTTGCAGCGGAGGCCGGTGTCGCAAACATTCAGGTAGCTGATGGTCAAACACTAACTAACTCAATTCAAAACGTTGCAGAAGGCAAAACCGATATTGCAGGTACGCCTTACATCCTGCCATTCCTGCTTTCTAAAGGCCGAGGCCCCTACTCCAAGCTGGGTGAAGAAAAAGGCGCGGAGCTGGCCGACAATCTACGAGCATTGTATCCGGTGACACTGGGTATCTTTGCATTGTATGCCTATGACTCTAAAGGTTTGAATGGCTGGAATGATCTCGAAGGTAAAACCATATACAACGGCCCGCCCCGTGGCGCTGCTCTAACTAACGCAAGAGCAATTATCCAACTGGCTACAGGCCTTAAGGAGGGAGAAGGTTATAAAGGTGTGCAGGTAAACTGGGGACAGGCAGTTAAGACGATTACGGATGGTTCAGCAGATGCAATCGTACTACCTATACTATTTCCAGACAGCCGAATCACACAGGCAGTCGCCTCGGGTAATATGACAGTCTGGTCTGTCCCTAAAGACAAATGGGACTCTGAACCATTTCAAAAGTACCTGCGTGCACCGGGCAGTGCTCCGTTTACCCTGCCAGCGTCCGACGCAACACTCGGTGAAGGCGGCGTGACACTGGTAACTGAAGACGGTACGTTTCGCGGCCTTGCCACAATCGGTGGTGACATCGTTAACAAGAATATGTCTTTCGATCTGGCTAAAGCACTCACCAAAGCACACATTGACACACTTGATCGCCTGAAAGCCAAAGCACCGTTTGCTCGCTACGCAGGCTACGGTGTCGTTGACACGGTCAAGTCGGGAATGTGTGGCCCCAACCCGCTTAAGTATCACGAAGGTGCGGTTGCGGCGTGGGAAGAAGCCGGTTATGCCATCGATGATTGCGCCAAACCATAAGCTGTTACTTTATTAATTAACGGCACGAAACAAACGGTCGTCCCTTAAAAAGGACGGCCGTTTTCGGTTAAGACAGTTCAGGTTACCTATGGCGAATAAAACCAAAAGTTCCCCGCTGGATTCAGGAACTAAGAGCGCGCAGGGTATAGACGCGGGTGAGCGACTCGTCTACTGGCTGGCGTTACTCCTCGTCATCGTCGGATTATTGAACGCCATGCCTGGTATACCGGGCGTTGATGATCTGTTTGCCAACTTTCTCGGCTTTAAGAATTTCGTCATCCGGAAATACCCTTACGAGTATTTTTACCCAATTGCTTTCGCACTGATGATGATCATCGTCGCACTAAAGCACTCGCTTTGGCGTAGTTTTATCGATAGATCACCAGGAACGCGGCGTATGGGCCTGTTCCTTGATATCGCACTTGTAGTTGCTGCAGTTGCGATCTCATTAACGTACATGATTGAAATTGAAGCAGTGTGCCTTGTTGATCAGGTTACCGGCAAACGTGCAGAACTTATCGCCAAAAGCCTGGCTGCCGAAATCCAGTTTGCTGAAGATTTCGGCCTGCCGGTTCCTGATTCTGTAGAAGATCCGCAGTGTATCGATACCACCGGTGCATGGCTCGCAGCAATTATATTTTTAAGCGTTGTTGTGTTTCTCGCCTACAACGTAAAAGTTTGGGGACTGCCATTAGTATTGGTAGCAATCGCTGTTGCTGCATACACAGTTGCCACAGTAGTGGTCTGGTACTTCCACGGCCCGGACGACATAAACAAATACCTGATGACAAAACTCGGAGGAGAACCGAGATTGTTAGCCGATGGCAGGCCGCGCTTACATGATGCGCTGGTGAATAATTCTTCCGGGCTGCTCGGCAGGTTTATGGACATTATCCTTAACACTGTCTTCCCGTACATCGTACTTGGCGGGCTCTTTGGTGCTTCTGCAGGTGGCCGATCTTTAATAAAGCTCGCATTCCTGTGGACAAGAAAACTCCGTGGTGGCCCTGCCCACGCTGCCATTGTGTCTTCCGCTATGTTCGGAACCATCTCCGGGGGACCTGTCGTTAATGTATTGTCTACCGGTGTGTTAACCATACCGATGATGATAAAACGCGGCTTTTCCAAGGTTTTTGCAGGAGGCATGGAAGCAGCAGCATCCTCAGGCGGATCAATCATGCCACCGGTAATGGGCGTCGCTGCCTTCGTCCTTGCAGCACTGACTGCCGTACCTTATCGCGAAGTGATTATTGCCGCCGCAATACCTGCAGTCGCCTACTTTTTCTGTATGTTCTTATCCGCTATTTTTCAGTCCCGTAAACAAGGCATAGAGGCAATAGGTGAAGTTACCGAAGACATGAGGTTATCGGGTACAGACAAGCTCAATCTCGTGATGATCTTCGGACCGATACTATTGATTCTTTTTCTGCTGCTTACCCCAAAAGAAGCAATCGGATGCGGATTTCTAGGATCATTATTTGGCGTTCAGTCAACCGTTAGTAATGGCAGCTGCCTCGCAACAGACCTGCCCTGGTTCTTTGAACTGATCCAAAATTCCGCTGGTGATGCAGGCAGTGCCGGTTGGTGGGCAGTAATTCTTTTATGTTTTCTGTTGTTTCTCGATCGTGATATGCGTCGTCAGCCCAAAAGACTGCTCGACGCATTGTCAGGTGCGGGCATATTAATCTCTACACTTTACTTAATGTTCCTGGCGGTATCGATAATCGACTTCTGTCTTAACTTTACCGGCCTTTCTGATTTTATCGCACTGGATGTGCTCGGCTGGCTGCGTTCACTGGATCTTGCCAACAGTGGCTCAGGCCTTTTCCAGTTTATTGCCTTACTTACAACCATGGCACTGGCAGTTCTGCTAGGCATGGGTATGCCAGCAGTACCCGCGTATATTAATGTTGCATTGCTAATGGGCCCGGTACTCGCAGGCCTTGGCCTCGCGACATTTACGGCGCATATGTTTATTTTTTACTTTGCGGTAGCCTCTGCCATTACACCACCGGTAGCAATTGCTGCATTCACTGCCGCCACTATCACCAAAGCCGAACCGATGTCGACAGCGTTCTCTGCAGTCCGTTCAGGCATTGTCATGTTTGTGATTCCATTTGTATTCGCTATATACCCGGAGCTGCTGTTAATTGAAGCAGCAGTACTGGACCCCGGCTCACTGCCGTCTGCCGCACAATACCTGCCCGGGTACGACGGACAGCTTCATTTAGGGATGTTGCTTTGGCTGCTGGTAAGACTTTCGATAGCGCTATATCTTCTGGCAAGTGCGCTTGCCGCCTATGACCGAAAGTCCTTATCTGGCCTGGAGATCGTATTGAGACTCGGCATAGCGCTAATGATTATGTTCAAGCCGATGGAGATTCACATACCGGCGGTCTTTGCGGCGCTTGTAATACTTGGTATTCACTTCATCGGCAACAAAGCCGTTACTACATCAACCACAGAAAGTGCCCGATGAATGTACTCTGGATAATGGCGGATCAGTTGCGGTGGGATTACCTCAGCTGCTATGGCGCAAAACACATACATACACCAAACATAGATCGCCTTGCTTCACTCGGTGTGCAATTCAACCGCTGTTATGTTCAGTCGCCCATATGCGGTCCGAGCCGAATGAGTTTTTATACCGGCCGCTATGTTCGCAGTCATGGCTCAACCTGGAACGGCTTCCCATTAAGAGTGGGAGAACCAACGTTGGGTGAGCATTTGCGCGAAATTGATGTCAAATGTTCACTTGTTGGGAAAACCCACATGGAACCTGATATTGAAGGCATGAAACGCCTCGGCATTGATCCTGAAAGCACCATAGGTGCACTGGTCAGTGAGTGCGGTTTTGATGTTTTCGTACGAGATGACGGTACCAATCCCACTAACTATCCTAACCGACATGGCGAAGACTACGATCAATACCTGCGCGAGCATGGAATGGATGGTGATAACCCCTGGGAAGAATGGGCCAATACAGCGATAGGCCCTGAGGGTGATTTACGATCCGGATGGTTGTTGGAGAATTCGCCATATGCAGCACGAGTACCGAAAGAGCATTCAGAAACCGCGTGGCTGACGACAAGAGGCATGCAATATATCGAAGCACAGGATAGTGGTCAAAACAAAGGCAAACCCTGGCTATGCCACCTGAGCTACATCAAGCCGCACTGGCCCTATCTGGTACCCGCACCCTATAACAACATGTACGGCGCCGCAGACGTTCCACCCGTCAATCGTACCGAGGCGGAGCTGCAAACTGATCATCCACTAATGCAAGCATGGATGAACATGCGGGTCAGCAAAACATTTTCGCGCGATGAAGTCAGGGATATTGTCGCACCGGTTTACATGGGTCTGATCAAGGAACTTGATGATCAAATCGGTCGGCTGCTTAAGTTTCTTGAAGATAGCGGCAGAATGAAGGACACCATGATTGTTTTCTGTTCTGACCACGGTGATAACATGGGTGATCACTGGATGGGCGAAAAAGATCTCTTCTATGACTCCTCGGCTCGAGTCCCTATGATTGTTTACGACCCCAGACCCCAGGCAGATACAACACGCGGTAGCGTCTCAGCAGAGTTAGTTGAAGGCATTGATCTCGCGCCCACGTTTATGGAGTTCTTCGGCGGTGATACCAAGCCGCATATTTTGGAGGGGCAATCCCTGCAGCCGTTGCTGCATAATCTGCAAAACGACTTCAGACCGTACTGTGTATCCGAGTACGACTACTCGACCCGTGACGCACGCCTGGAAATTGGTGTAGATCAGGCCGATGCACGACTCGCGATGATATTCGATGGCAGGTATAAATACATTCACGTGGAAACCATGCGGCCGATGCTGTTTGACCTGCAAACAGACCCTTATGAAGTAACAGATCTCGCTAAAGACCCGGATCATGCAGACCAGCTACATAGATTGGGTCAGTGTTATTTTGATTGGACGCGCAGGCATCACAATCGAATTACAATAAGTGCTGAAGCAGTAGAGCGTAAGACAGCTGACAAAGAACCGCCCGGGATACTGATCGGATTCTATGACGAGCAGGAGCTCAAAGAACACAATAGAAAGTTACCGAATCATCTGTAAGGCATAGCGGAACTCCGCATCTTTTCAGAAGCCGGTAACAGATTTTATTAGTATCGGCACCATCAGTAAGGCAACCCGACATAATTTTCCGCAAGATCACGCCGGGCAGTTTCTGATTTTTCCAAATGACTAAGCGTCGCCCTGCGCATCTGGCCTGCAAAACTATCCTCGTCATCGAACCGGTGCAGCATGGTTGTCATTTGCCAGCTAAAGCGCATACTTTTCCATATTCTGGCGAGCGCCCTGTCGCTATAAGCGTCAATACCGGTTTTAGAATTATTTTTCACAGCATCAATTAAAGCGCCGTGTAGATAGAAAACATCGGATACCGCAAGATTTAAACCTTTAGCACCGGTTGGCGGAACTATATGTGCCGCATCTCCTACCAGAAATAAATTTCCCCATCGAAGTGGTTCTGTTGCAAAAGAACGCAAAGGTGCAATGGATTTTTCTATAGATGGCCCGGTCATCATTGATTCTGCTGTAGCGGATGGCAGCCTTTGCTTAAGTGCCGCCCAGAAACGTTCATCACTCCACTCGTCTACTTTGTCAGTCATTGGTACCTGAATGTAGTACCGACTGAGATTTTCATTACGCATTGAAGCAAGTGCAAAGCCGCGCTCTGAGTTGGCGTAAATAAGTTCATCATTGGCGGGTGGCGTTTGAGATAGAACACCCAACCAGCCAAATGGATAGATTCGCTCATACTCCTGTCTGACATCAGCCGGAATTGTATTCCTGCTTACCCCATGAAAACCATCACAGCCAGCAACGTATCGACACTCAATACTTTTTCGTGTTCCTTCTACCGAGTATTCAACTGTTGAGCGGGTCTGATCCAGATCATTAATCAAGACATCTGTCACGCCATGAACAATCTCAGTGCCCATCGCGTCTTGTGCTGCGTACAAATCTGCTGTGACTTCTGTTTGTCCGAACACCAGCACTTGCTTGCCAGTCAGCTCCTTAAAGTTAATGTGCACCATTAAATCGTTATCTGTCAGGTAGCACCCGTTGTGCGGAATACCGTGTTGTGCCATGCGCTCATAGACACCGGCCTGTCGTAACATTTTAACAGTACCGGATTCAAGCACTCCAGCCCTGATTCTGGACAGCACATGTTCACGGCTGGATCGCTCAAGAATAAGCGTGTCTATGCCAGCCAGGTTTAATAGTTGCGACAACAGCAAACCGGACGGTCCGCCACCAATTATCGCTACCTGTGTTTTATGTCGGGTAGTCAAAATTTACGTGCACGCTCTGCAAGTACTTACCACTTAGGATAGCATCTGTACTTTGTGTTTGCTTACAAGTACCCGCCATAAACACGCTCCTCGGCAGTGTGTATTACGCCCCTTTAGTTGGCGCAGTCTTTAAAAAAAGGTAGAGTCTTCACACACTTGATAATGATGGTGCCGCTTTATGCTGCCTGAACTGGATATTTCAGAATATCTGGCTAACCCAACCAGTACGAACGCAACTCAGTTCATTGATCTACTGCTTGAAACCTGCCACGGGCCGGGATTCTTCTATTTGAAAGGTCACGGTGTCTCCGATGATCTTAATCATGACGCACTCGATATTGCCAACCAGTTTTTCGCACTGCCCTCTACAGAACGCGAAGCTATTGCCATTGGCGGATCAGCAGGATTTCGTGGATACACTCTGCTTAAAAGTGAACGTACTAATGGTCAGGTAGACTGGCGGGATCAACTGGATATCGGTCCGGAAGAGTCCGCTCCGGAATATACGCTTAATGATCAACCATGGACAAGACTACGCGGTCCTAATCAGTGGCCAGCCAGCCTGCCCGCAATGTCTGGAACGATAAACAACTGGATGCTCCAGATGCAGCCAGTCGGTCTCGCATTAATGCGAGCGCTGGCAGTTGGCCTGGGACAGGATGCAGACTTCTTTGACAGCAGAATGACCCCTGAACCTTACACACGCGTGAAAATAATTCGTTACCCGGCACAACCCGAGCAAGGTGGCAGTGGCCAGGGACTGGGTTTGCATAATGACTCCGGAATCATCACCATGATTCTTCAGGACTCTATTCCCGGATTGCAAGTGATGAGCGAGGGAACACTCGTCGATGTTGAGTCTCGTCCGGGCACGCTTGTTGTAAATCTCGGGGAGATGTTGCAGGCGGCGACTAACGGCTACCTGCGGGCAACTGCGCATCAGGTTGTCAGCCCCCCGCCGGGGCAACAACGTATCTCCATTGCCTACTTCGTTAATCCCCGACTCGATGCTCGCTTTGAACCATTAACGCTACCGGAACCATTAGCTGCTGTTGCAAGGGGTGGGCAGAATGCCGATTCCGAAAACCCGGTCTACCCCACTTTCGGTGTTAATACACTGAAGACCAGAATGCGTTCTCATCCGGATGTTACCGCGAGATTTTACGCTGATGTAACACTGGATGATTTGGACTAGAAATGCTGCTTAAAGACAAAACGGTTTTGGTCACTGGTGCCGGACGAGGTATTGGTTTTGCGATTGTAGAGTCAGCGATACGTGAAGGCGCCACAGTAATAGCCCATGTCGGAAGAGATACAGGCAATCGCCCTGCATTCAATAAATTTAGCGCAGATCAGGTGCTACAGATCACCAGTGATCTATCTGCTGCATCCGGTGCTGATCAATTATGGGCAGATGCAATTGCACAGCAAAACCGGATTGATGTTTTAGTAAATAACGCCGGTGTCTATACCTCGTCTCCAACAACGCCGCAAGATGACTGGGATGCAGGTTGGGCATCAAATCTGGCTATAAACCTAACTGCACCTGCTAATCTTTGTCGCCATGCTATTCAACATTTTGAGCAAACCGGTGAAGGTATCATTATCAATATGGCAAGTCGGTCTTCACATCGTGGTGACGATGCAGAACACCTGGCCTATGGTGCGGCAAAAGGTGGTTTGCTTGCACTAACCAAAGGTATCGCACGCAGTTTCGCTGCCAGGGGCACACTCGCTTATGCAATTGCACCCGCCTGGGTTCGCACCGAAATGGCAGAAGCTCATATAGCAAAGGTAGGTGAAGATACGATTATTGCAAACCTGCCCATGCGCGAGATCACCCCTGCTTCCGATGTTGCCGAGACAGTTGTGTTTCTCGCCTCGGGCCGTGCACGTCACGCTAACGGTTGCACGATCGATATCACTGGTGCTGACTACGTAAGATGAGCAACTTTCGCACGAACCCGTGGACTGGCAATCAGGTATGGAGCGATAAGACCTTCACGCGGAATGGTGATTGGATGGTTGAACTCAATGAACAAGAGATCAGGGAGATCTATCGCACCGTCAAGGCCAGCGTTCAATCTGGCAAGCCCATCGGCCGATTAACTAGAGACGACTTTGCGTTTAAGGATTTTGGTGAGCGTTTACTAAGCCTTAAAGAAGACATTCTCAACGGTAAAGGATTTACTCTGCTGCATGGTCTGCCAGCCAATGAGTGGAGCGATGAAGAATTAGTCCGTGCGTATTGGGGAATTGGTACCTGGATTGGTGACCCGGTATCACAGATACGCTAAAGCACACCTGCTTGGCCATGTCATTGATCAAAGAACAGTAAAATCCGGTGACACGCGCATTTATCAAACAAACCAGGCACAACCTTTCCACTCAGACTCATGCGATATAGTCGGTTTGCTTTGCCTACGGACCGCCAAACAAGGCGGCGAGAGTTCCATCGCCAGTAGCGCTGCTATCCACAACCGTTTGCTTGAAACCGCTCCGGGTGCCCTGAAACAACTATACGGTGAATTCCAATGTGATCGCTATGGAGAGATTCCTGAGGGGAAATTACCGTTTTACCCGGTCAGGGTCTTTAACAACATTGATCAGCACCTGGTTTGTTGTGGTATGGACCCCGACATACGCTCAGCTCAACGATTAGAAGGCGTTCAGCCGCTTACAGAGCAGCAATTGTCAGCTCTAAACAGTTTTCAGGAGGCAGCACGCAAGCTTTGCTTACGTATGTCACTGCAACGCGGCGATATTCAGCTGGTTAACAACCTTATCGCTGTGCACGCACGTGAGTCATTCGTTGATCACGATGACATTAATCAACGCCGTTACCTGATCAGACTATGGTTGTCTGCACAGAACGGACGACGTTTGCCGGAGTTTCTCCGCGAACGGTGGGGTAGTATTGATGTTGGTAGCGTCCGGGGTGGCATTAAAGTGCCGGGCGCAGTTCCCGTGGTACAACTTGACCCCATGGTTTAAACAACTTTGAATAATGAAAATATCACGGGTGATGGAACCAAACTGCGACTGTTCGTTGATAGAAGATGAGGTAATAGCTACCACTAATGAGTTAATAATTACAATAGTAGCTCTATTTCTGATCTCAACTTCGTCTGCGGCCCTTGCCGTACCCCTATGCATGGATACCGCTATCGACCGCGGCGGAAAGGGTATGCGATCTCTACTGTTCGGATGAAAACGGCGTCCAATATTTTAGTTTCAGATTTACAGGTTTGTGGGCAATAATCATTGCTCGTCGTGAACAGCCCTACTCACTAACAAAAACCGGGTGAGGATAAACAGCATTGTATAAGTAACCCGCCGTATTAAATGGAACTTTGTCCGGTTGCCTATCACCCGATTCATCGATAGCTTTAGTCATTATGCTTTGCTGCCCTGATTTTGCATGCCAGTCAAATTCAAATCTAACCCAGCCATATATCTCGTTATCACCGACCAGCACAGCTTCTGACCAGCTTTGACCGAGATCATCACTCCAAAGGACTGATGCGATCCGTTGCCCGGGTGAACGTGCATAGCCAAAAAGGCGATGCGTACCTTGCGTGAGTTGTACGGGATGCGGCAATGCCAAGGCGCTTTTAATGTTTAATCGAGTTATCGGTTTTCCTTTTGCGGGGGCATACTGTTCTGCCGGCCAGGAATCACCCATCATCACGTACGATTCGGTGTTGCGTCTTACCCGGATCGGGTTGCAACTGACTTCAATATCCTGAACCCACTTGACGCTGTAAGCACCGATCCAGCCAGGCACCAACACCCTCACAGGGTGTCCGTGGTCAGCTGTCAACGGTTTTGAATTCATTTGCATAGCCAGCAAAGTGTGTTGATCGAGCGCCTTGTCGATGGGCATTGCCATTCGGACTCTGCCCTCTACCGAATCCTGCTCTGACCCGGTTGAGCACACATATCCAGCCTGCCTTTTTACTCCTGTTTTTTGCAGCACATCAGCTAACCGAACACCTTTCCAGTGAGCCATTCCTACGGCACCGGTTGACCATATCAGCTCGGCTGTACCCTCAGGAGTTTGAATACGCTTGTCATCCACCTGCTGAAACAACGATCGATGATTACCGGCACATTCGATGACGGCAGCCACTTCATATTGTTGCATCGCTAGAAGATCAGCGTAGCTAAGCGTAACTTCGCGATCTACCCCGTCTCCCCAAACACGCAACGCATAGTCTGCTGTGGAAATTTCAGGTGATGAACCACTATTGCAAACAAAGAACTTGTCAACGGGTGTCAGGTAGTCTTGCTGGTATTCCAGTGGTAATTCAAATGAGGTACCGTGCTGGATCAATACAGCAGATTTTGCATCTGACCCTGCCATCAGCTAGTGGATGTTCTGCTTGTACGCAGCGCGAGCTGGTACGTCACAAAAGCCCAACTGTTCGATATCACGAATAAATATTTGACGTAGATCATCCCTTTGTAACCGCTGAGCTGCATGGACCAACAAATGATAAAACACATCGCGCTGAGCATGACTGGCACCCATCAAGTGTAGTTGATGACGGATGTCTCCTAACTTGACAAGTACCTGAGCGTGATCTTTCTGCCGGTGAGCAAGTATTGCCTCACAGACCGGTATTCCCACTTCGCTATAAGATCGGGCCTGGGAAGACCGGGCCTGGGAAGACCGGGCCTGGGAGCCCAGCTGCTCACTTGCCTGGGAACCGGTTTTACCTGTGGGTGCGAATTGCATTTTCATGCTCCGCAGCAGTTCGTTGGCTTTGGCGAGCTCTCCGCTACCGCTGAGTACCATCATGTCATGAATATTACTGAAGGCACTGCCATGGTTGGTAACCCGATTTGCACAGATAGCCTCAAGTTTTAGCCAGTGCGTCGAAACATCCACACCATAAAGCTCTAATCGCATTAGCAATGATGAGTAGTTGTTGATGTCGATAGTCGCTGCCGGTGATTCTTTAACCAGTGCCGAATCAAGGTTTCTGATCTCTGTGTCGAGCAATTCGATTATTCGATCATATTCATCAAACTCAAGCAGGAACAAACAAAAATGCCACCACAGATGATGTCGCATCTGGTTGGCGTGACCCCAATTTTTACACAACCCGCGCAACCAATCGATGCCCTCTTGAATCTGACCTTTCATTAACAATACATGAGCTACAGAATGTGCACCCCAAACATCAGTAGCGTCGATCTCGACTGCTGCACGACCATAATACTCCGCCTCAGAGAAATATCCCGCTTCCTCATTGGCAAAAGATCTCAATGACAACAGCGGTCCGTAATCTTTATGAGTTTTACTCCAGTGCGGTGCCGCGCGCTCTACAATATCACGCATCCACTGAGCCTCACCCACCCAGAAGGTCTGCTCCTGAGCTAGTACGTGCAGAAAGAGATTGTCGGGCGATGCCCGTAGCATTCGATCATAGTGCGTTGCCGCTTCTATGCCGTGACCGCTACTGGCAGCGCTTATCGCTTCTAACAGGCCCGATTCCATGTTTGCATTAACTGGCAATAGATTTTCAGCCCTCTGCAAAAGCTGTGTTATTTCGCCACTGAAACGTGCATCGTTTGCACCGGTCAGCATGCTGGCTTTTACGACTAGCGGCAGGCAATAGTTTTCATCTGCTTTTATCGATGAATCAATATATTGCATAGCATCCGCTTGAAACCGACCCATTTGACCCATACCGGTAGCACATAAATCAATGGCAGTCCTATGGACTTGTTTACTCACACCGGCACCAGATATTCATGTAAAACCAGATCATTCATGTGAATTAATTCTCATGCCGACTTTGATTTACGTTTTTGCTCTTTCATTGAACTCACATAGGCAGACAAACGTTGTTTGATCGACCTATCTGTTACAGAACGAACCAGTGCTGCCATGTCACTGTCGCGAGAATCCGGGGTGAGCACTCTCATACGGGTAGCATAGGCCTCGCAGGTGTATTGCCGCGCCAGAGTTACGTTGTTTGCAATTACATTATCCCACTCAGGCGGCTCAGCCAGTGCCGTAACGAACCCGGCTGCTAAACCTTCCTCTGCGGTGAAAGGCTTTATTCGGTCAAGCAATCGGTATGCTGTTGTCTCACCTAAGGTGTCGCGAAGCCGTTGCGTGCCCAAAACAATACCGAAGCGCATGCCGGGCATCAGGAATCGAGCATCTTCAGTTGCAATTCGAGTCCGGCAAGCCAGCACCAGATCTGCAGCCGCACCGTAGCAAGCACCGTGCACCAATGCCATAGTGGCACCACTGTGGTACCGCACGCGCTGCAACAACTGCTCTACACGTACAAGACGAAGCAGCAAGTCTGCATCACTCTCATTATCAAGGCCGCTGAGATCCAGACCGCCTGAAAACCCTTTGCCTTCCGCATTGAACACAAGATGCCCAACTGATTCAGAGTTGGCAAAGTCAGATTCAGCACTGTCTAACGCTTTGTGTAGTTCATTCACCAACTGTTCGCTGAAACAGTTGAGCCGGTCAGGATCGTTAAGCGTTATTCTGGCTACATCGCCAGAAATCGAATATCTCACCAAAGAACTCACGATTGCAGTTCCCTGGCTAGCCATTCATCTTGAACCTCGGTATTGTGTGACCCCAGATCCGGCGGAGGCTTGCGAATCGAGAATTCCATATCAGACATCGCAACCGGAAACGCAGTTGTGAGCGTTTCCACACCGTTTGGAAGTTTCAATGGCTGTACAAGCTGCAGATGTTTTACATGTTCATTGTTCAGAATCTGCGGATAGTCATTGATAGGTGAGCAAGGCACACCTCTGCGGTCAAGTTCTTTTAGCCAATAGTCTGCTGTTTGCTGTGAAAACTTCGGTTGCAGCAGCGCCAGCATTTCATCCTGATTAATAGCGCGCTGTTGCTGGGTGATGAAACGCGCATCTTCGGTTAGCTCTGGCAGGCCAACAGCATCGGCAACCTCTGACCAGAGCTTGTCGTTACCTGCTGCAACAACAAAATAGTCATCAGATGCTTTAAATGCTCTATAAGGGGCGTTGCGCGGGTGCGCCGAACCAAGCGCTTGTGGTGTCGCACCGCTCCCGAAATATTCGGACGTCTGCAATGCAGCAACGCCAATCAGACTACCGAGCATCGAGCAGTCTATATATCCACCCTTGCCGCCCGCTCTAACCTGTAGTGTTCGCGCCAGTATGGTATAGGCTGAATAAAGCCCTGCGCAAAAATCACCCACCGGTACCCCACACTTGACCGGATTACCCTCCTGTTCACCTGTCACGCTCATCAAACCACTCATGGCCTGTACGGTGACGTCGAATGCACCTTTACTGGCATACGGGCCGGTCTGTCCATAGCCCGAAATGGAGCAGTAGATTATATTGTCATTAACCTCCGAAAGTTGTTCGTAGCCCAGCCCGAGCTTGTCAAGTACACCTGGCCGGAAATTCTCAACAACAACATCACACACCTTTGCAAGTCCCAATAGGCGTTGTACATCTTCAGGATCTTTCAGGTTGGCCGTAATTGAGCGCTTGTTGCGATTTAGTGACGCAAAATTTTCACTGAAGACTTCACCTTTGTTATTCTCAGACAAAGGTGGCCATGAACGCATACCATCACCGCCGTCGGGCCGTTCAACCTTGACCACATCAGCGCCCAGATCTGCCAACAACGAACCCGCAAAAGGCCCCGCCGCAATCTGACCGAACTCAAGTACACGGATACCATTCAGTGGCAAAGACGCTTCACTCATTATTTATTCATCTTTAACTTTAACAACACAGGGAGATTCGGTTTGGGCACTCACATCGAACACAGACCGACCGGTGTGGTTAAGGTGTCTGCCGTATGTATGTAGAGATACGGCAACCTCTTCGCCATTATTCCAGACACTGTGGATGTCTTCCGGCATACAACAGACTGCCTTACCCGGATATAGTGTCTCTTCCGCTGTGACCTCAAGGTCAGCAAAACCCTGCTTTGATCCGTCATCACGTCGGGCATAATTGGTCTCGTGCTCTTGCCCATCAATACCGGAAACCACAGCCCACGTTTTGTGATTGTGTGCCGCCAACCCTCTACCGGGTGCCCAGGCGATAACAAACACCGCGAGATCATGATTCTCTTCTTCGTGTAGCAAATGCAGCCCGAAACCCTGCTCCTCATCAACTTCACGATACTGATTTTTAAACCAACTACGTTCGGCCGTGATTTTTTCTGCCAGCGGTTTGATCCTGTTGGTAATAGCATAATTGTCTGTTTCTTCGGAGACAATTTGACGAATGTCTGCAATGTATTGATCCAGTGCATAGGCTTGCATAAGCTCTCCCTTGTTGATTTTGGTTAGTCTCTACAATTTGACTGTGTTGTTTAGTTAATCTATCTAGCCCGGATTATTCTCGCGTCGAATACTTATTGATATTTGCAAAAGCAAAATATTTGCTGCGGAATCAAAGATCAAATGAGATGCCGTCGATTTCGTGAATAATCCAGGCTAACAGGTGTAATTCATGCCCAAACGACCACCATCAACATATATGGTCTCGCCAGTGATATAACTTGCCTTTTTACTCGCCAGAAAAGCCACAACATTTCCAATTTCACTCGCATCACCAATTCGCTGTAGCGGGGTGCGGGACATCACCATTTTCATTGCGTCCGGATTTGCATTAACACCCGCAAGCATCTCGGTATCTATAGAACCCGGCCCAACAGCATTAACACGAATATTATGAGGTGCCAGCGCTAATGAGGCTGACTTGGTTAACTGTGTAACGCCACCCTTGGATGCGCAGTAGGCAGCAATAGAAGGTATCGCTACCACAGCGTTGATGGACGACATATTGATAATTGATCCTTCAACCTTATGAGCCACCATACTTTTAGCGGCTCGCTGAAGAGCTACGTAGGTGCCAATCAAATTGATATCAATAACTTTTTTGAACTGCTCAAGCGAGGTTTCCAGAAAATCTCCCGGCATTGCAATACCGGCATTATTAACCAGTATCTCCACTATGCCGTAGTCTGATTCTATTTGATCAAACATGGCAGATATCTGATCCGCATCTCCCATATCGCAGGTGATTGCAACAGTGTTGCTACCCAGTTTTTCAGAAGCAGATTTAACCCCTTCTTCATTGATGTCACAAAGCACTATTTGTGCGCCATCCTGCGCCAATGCTTCAGCACACGCAAAACCGATACCCTGAGCGCCACCTGTAACTAAAGCCAATGGCTTTTTAGACATTTGAAATTACCCTGTTTACTAATTTATAAGAAGCGATCAATCATGTTCAGATACTTCTGATAAGCTGATTCGCTGTAAAAGCAGTTTGATACAGCCGTTTGTAAAACGGCGCACTCGGAACAGTAGTCAGCGGAGTAATAGGCAGCGGCAGGTCGGCTTTGTCAGCCCCCGTTAGCAGTTCTGCCATCGCTTTGCCAAAAACCGTACCTGTAGTAATGCCACGCCCGTTATAACCAATTGGCGTGTAGAGATTATTATCGAGTTCATAGATCCGTGGCAGATGATCTGGCGTCATCGCAATTTGACCATACCAGGCTTCTTCAAACTCGACTTCGCCGAGGTCCGGAAAAATTCTCTTTATCTGTTTTCTTGCCCAGCGCTGTGACAAGCCTTTGTCTTTACCGCCAACAATGGTTCCCATGCTGCCGATTAACAATCGATCAAATGCGTCACGGCGATAGTTAAACATGATTTGCGCGGTATCCCACAATCCCTGCTTACCCGGCAGTATGTGTGATGCGTTTTTTCCTAATGGCGTGGTTGCCAATTGAAAATAGTGAATTATGGTAAAAGCTTTTTTAAGGTCAGGCCATAATTCATCTGTGTAAGCGTTGGTGCCAAGTATCACGGCGTTTGCACGGAGTTCCCCCTGATCAGTCTCGATCAGCCATTCATCATTGTTTCTGGTGAGTCTGGTTGCTTTGACACCCGTACTGATAGAAGCCCCCGCACCCATTGCAGCGCGTGCTAAACCGCGACAATAGCCCATCGGGTTGATCGTTCCTGCACGATGATCAAGCAAGCCTCCATGAAAGACATCGGTACCAATCAACTCAGATACCGCATCGCGTTCAATGAGGTCTACCGGCTCGCCAAGGCGCTTCCACTCTTCTGCACGTCCTTTTAATTCGCGATAGCCGCCCGGTGAGTGTGCTGCATGGATAGTCCCGGTGCGTGTTACCTCACAACGCATCTGGTGTTTTTCAATTAGGGAGAAAACATATTCGGGACCTTTGCCAAACTGTTCTATAAAACGCGGCCCATAAGTTTCCCCCAGTTGTTTTCGGACATCCTGCGGTGGTAACCAGAGCGCTGCATTGACCAGGCCACAGTTACGCCCGGATCCGCCATAGCCAATCTGTCTGGCCTCAAGTACGTGAGCTGACAGACCGCGTTCTGCACTGTGGAGTGCGGTAGAAAGACCAGTGAAGCCGCCCCCGACAATGGCAACGTCTACCTTACCGCTGGCGACAAAGGTGTTGCTGTAGTCCTTTTCTTCCGCTGATACATTCCACAGCGATACCGGGTTAGCAGTCACTTGATACAAGTACCTTTATTAACAACGGGAATAAACGGCATATAAACATTGTGTCACTCGATCTACTGACGTGTCAAAACACGTTATACCCGTTTCATATAACAGCACAAATATCATTAACTGTTTTTCACCGGCGTAACAGTTTTTCAGACACGCTATCTGCTGCCTTAAGGACTAACTCACCCAACTCTCGTTCACCATTAGCCGCCAAATTCACATCTGGCAATGAGATACCCAATGCCGCTATGGCTGCTTTATCTGGCAATCGAATCACCGCACCAAAACTCAGAATACGATCTCTAAACTCTCCTGTGTCAATGGCGTAACCCCGCTTAATCGTCAACTCCATGTCTGCATCAAGTGCTTCGATCGATATATGGGTTTTATCGGTGTGTTTAGTAAGAGTGTGTTTCACAGTGTCCCGCAGTTGATCGTAATTAGCGGCCAGTAATGCCTTACCGGTACCAACACAATGAATCGGTGCACTGCCTCCAATCCGATTCCAGGATCTTATGGGTTTTAATCCATCGATCTTATGTACATAAATTACAGACATATTTTCCGGCACGGCAAGATAGATCGCTTCTCCAGTCTGTTCTGAAAGTTGAGTCATTTCCGGCATGGCTATTTCACGCAGGTTCAGATTCTCAATCGACTGCCGGCCTACCTGCCATGTTTTTAAAGTGGCAGAGTAGCGTTTGTCACTACCGTGCTTCACATACCCCAGTGCCTTCAGAGTCTGTAACAGGCGAAACGTATTTGACTTGGTCAATGCGAGTTCACGTGATAGCTCTGTCACACCTCTGCCTTCACTGGCGGCCGCCAGTTTTTCCAGTATCGCCAGTCCCTTGGAGAGTGTTGAATCAACCTTGGGTGTAGTAATTTCTTCAGCCACCGATACCTCCATTGTCAGTAACGGCCAGAGGTGCAACATGAACAGTTATAGGTGGTATTTCACCACTGAATTTTCGTATCTGTACTAATGCAGAGTGGGCCGCCGGGCTTTGAGACAGACTGGATGTTCGTAGATCGTGCGTGAGCACATTGGGATTTCCGTGACGGTCGCGGTTTTGCGTTGCATTATCGTCCGGGTCGTACCACGCGCCCGTCCATAAGAATATGCAGCCCTGCCGAATATCCTCCGTTACTTTAGCGCCGGCAAGGCACCTGCCTCGCTTATTAAATATTTCTATAACGTCTGCGTCTGCGATACCACGCGCCGCTGCATCGAGCGGGTTTATCAGCACAGGTTCCCTGCCCTTAATCTTATACTCCATACTGTAGTCACCATTGTCGTACTGGCTATGCAAGCGCGTCTTTGGCTGACCTGACAATAGATATATCGGATAGTCTAACTGCTCACCTTCAGCGACATCACGCATCGGGTACCAGTGAGCGTGACCACGACAATCAGGTAAATTAAAGCTTTCTATTGTTTCTGAGAAAAGTTCAATCCTGCCACTGGGAGTGGATAACTTATGCTCAACCGGATCCCGCCGATAGTCTGCCAAAAACACCTGATTCGGTGACGGGTCGGGTACATTAATAACATCACCGCTGATGAATTCTTCCCAGTCCGGAAGTTCTACCGATGCCTGCCTGCCGTTTTCCTGTGTTCGCTGCCATAGTGTCCTGAGCCACTGCTCCTCTGTTCTGCCTTCAGTGAATTGCTGTTCAGTATTCATGAGCTTTGAAAGCTCCGTATAAATAGCGTACTCGGTTCGGGCATCTCCGGCCGGTGTGGCATGTGCAGGCATTGGCACCAGCGCATCATCTGACTTTCCCCCGCCGAAGTCCTGCCTTTCTAATGATGAGGCTACCGGCAATATGATATCGGCATGCCGCGCTGTTGACGTCCAGTTGATTTCATTGACGATGATCGTTTCAGGCTTCTGAAACGCGGCACGTAACCGGTTTAGATCCTGATGATGATGAAAGGGATTGCCACCTGCCCACCAGACCAGTCTGGTATCGGGAAAGATGTGGGTTTGGCCGTTGTATTGATATGCCTCATTCGGCCCGGTTAGCAGCTCCGTTATCATTGCAACCGGGATAACGGTCGAAACCGGGTTGTTACCTTGCGGAAGTGCGGCCCACGGAAACAATCGCTCCACACTACCTATGTTGCCGTTTACCCCATAACCGATTGTGTAACCACCACCAGGCAAGCCAATCTGTCCGAGCATGGCTGCCAGTGTTACTGTCATCCACAATGGCTGCTCACCATAATCTCCACGTTGCACACCCGCAGCCGTGCAGATCATGGTCCTGCCAGCAGCCATATCCCTGGCAAGTTGACGAATGACATCGGCATCTATACCGGACAATTCAGATGCCCAGTCAGCACTTTTAGGTTGATTATCTTTAACACCTTTAATGTAGGCAGATACTATTTCAAAGCCCACGGTATATTGAGTAAGAAAATCAGTATCATGCAAGCCTTCGGTGATTAATGTGTGTGCAAGCCCCAACATGATCGCGGTGTCAGATCCCGGTAGTGGTGGCAACCACCTGGCATTCAGTGAATCTGCTGCGTCTTGTCTTAACGGACTAAAGTTAACAAACTGCACTCCAGCCTTGGCACAGGCAGCCATGTTATCCGGTGTGCGGTGGCGCGATATTCCGCCATCGCAGACTTGCGTATTGCGCTCTGCAATCCCACCAAACATCACAACCAGCTTAGTGTGCTCTGCTATCACATTCCATCGGGTTGATTCAGCCACATGCTGCCGATAGTGACCAACTATATGCGGCATCAGTACCAGCGCTGCGTTGTAACTGTAGTTTCCATCTGAGGCAACAAAACCTCCAATGGTATTGAGAAAGCGCTTCAGCTGACTCTGCGCATGATGAAAGCGTCCGGCACTTGACCAGCCGTATGAACCCGCAAAAATACTTTCGTTACAGTGGTCCGTTTTGAGCCTTTGCAACTCATCGGCAATTAACTTAAGCGCAACCTCCCAACTGACCTCGGTAAAGCCATCCTTGCCACGTTTGCCATCCGGCGCGATGTTATTGCCATCACTTTGGCCTGTTCGGGCATTCAGCCAGCCGGTACGGACTGTTGGCTTAAGCACACGCGCGGAGCCATTGAGACTGCTAGCGATATTTTCATTAATAGGCGACGGTTGTGGATCCTGGGGATGCCCTGACACACCAAGCAACTGACCTTGATGAGATTCTACGATCCCTAAACCCCAGTGATTTGATGTGAGCCGTCCTGAACGTGCAGCCATCAATTGTTTCGCTATATAGAACACAGATTCCAAATATTGACACAAAATATCCAGAGTGTCATTCTTACAGATCAATGCGCTCAAATCAGCGACCGCTTGGTCTTTGCAGCACCGGAGCACTTGGGCATTGGTATATAGCTGCAGATTCCTGAAATTCTGGTGCAACATCTCACCCGACCGCACAGCATCTGAGTAGAAAGAAGTAAATCGATGGTTCAATTTAGCATCGGCTTTTATCGATATTGCCACCATGCACTCTGATCTGGATCAGGCGATTTGCTGTTTACACCTCTGGATAAAAGTGTCTGGCTAACAACTCCAATCAAACATCAGAACAACCAACTCAAAACCGCTGACAATGAAAAACAAAATTGATCATGTAGCTATCGGCACGGATACACTTGAAAATGGTGTAGTTGCCATGCAGGCAAACCTTGGTGTCACACTCTCTCAAGGCAGCAAACACGATTTAATGAGCACCCATAACAAAGTCATGCAAGCTGGCAATGAAAGTTTCTTTGAGTTGATCGCTCAGGATCCCGAAGCACCCGCACCGAACAGAGCTCGCTGGTTCACGCTAGATGACCCAAACACCTTGAAGCGCTTAGCTGAACGGCCACGCGCACTGTGCTGGGTAGTTAACACAGATGATCTCGATACATTAGTTACCGCAAGTGCGATAGACCTGGGTGAGATCGTCACTTTCACCCGCGGGGATCGGTCATGGAGATTGACCGTACCCGCAGACGGACACTTGCCGGAAGCGGGTCTTATACCGGCTTTTATCGAATGGTCTCCCGGACCACATCCAAGTACCGGCCAGCAAGATCTTGGCATAACACTTAGCTCCGTGAACCTGTCGCATCCTGAACCGGAAAAACTGCAAGAGCAGTTAAAACAGTTGCACGTTGATAATCTTGCCACTGTAACCAAAGGAGAGATAGGACTTTCGTTTACGTTTAATACTTCAACCGGGCCGGTGACCCTTGATTAAACCACCGATACTTTAAGAAATACGTTAAGAGATACGTGAAGCAAGAGCTCAATAGCCGCCTCCATGCACCACTATGGCTCCTGTTGCATATAAACTCCTGTTGCGCCTTGAATAAGGAGAACCGGAGCATTGGTTGGGTCGAGCAATATTGAACGTGCACATGTGGAAAGTGCGATGTCCGGTTTCGGCAATGGCATCTGCGCCGCCGGTGAATTCTGTGCACTCCATTTGCAGGATACTAAACTGCCGGGCTTGCGCACGCACTGTCAACGCGACGATATCAAGCCGATGCCGATGCAGATGTCAGAGTGGAGCGCATTGTCGCAGACAGGAATCTTGTGAAGACTAATCGAGTTGTCTTTTATGCAACAATATCATACAGATATACCGTAGCCTTATATTTCGGTATTTTGATTCAATTAAATTTAGGCTCTATTCCAGACACATTTGAATTAATATAAAAAACGCGTAAAACCATCTGTACCACCATCTGCACAAAGAGAGGAACGTTAATGTCCAACTTAAAAAACCGCTTTATTCCAACCGTTATTGCCGGCTGTTTTGCCGCACTAACTCTCGCTTCAACTTCCGCATCAGCCGAAAATGGAGACACACTGAAAGCCGTAACGGATCGTGGCAGTTTACTGTGCTCCGGTCACAACGGTAGTTTTCCACCATTTGTACAGGTAACAGATGACAATAAGTGGAGTGGCTACGATATCGACTACTGCCGTGCACTAGCAGTAGCTGTCCTGGGTTCAGATGAAAACCTCAAGGTTGTACCGATCAGCTGGGCACAACGCTTCCCATCGCTTCAGTCTGGTGACGTAGACGTCATTATTAAAGCTACCGGCTGGACAATGGGTCGTGACACAGAGTTGGGCATTCAGTTTTCAGTCCCTTACTTTGTTGGAGCAACCAATGTGATGATGCCTAAAGAGTTAGGCAGTACCGCGCCGGAAACTCTTGAGGGTGGATCACTATGCGCAAACGCCGGTACATCAACAGAACGTCTCGCGGCGAACTTTTTCAAAAGCCGTGGCATCAACATCGAGATGATCACCTTTGAGAAGAGTGAAGAAACCCGCGAAGCTTACTTTGCCGGTCGTTGTGACAGCCTCGTTGGCTGGGGCCCTAACCTTGCAGTGACACGTCAGAGCGCAGAGAATCCGGATGATCATGCCATGATGGATGTCGCACTTGCACTTGAACCTGAGTCTGCCGCAATGCGACAAGGTGATGATAACTGGGTTGATATCGTTAACTGGATGTTTGCTGCCACCTGGATTGCTGAAGCAAACGGCATTACGTCTGCCAATGTTGATGAACACAAAGCCAATCCTGCTGATAGCACGGTTGAAACACTCTTAGGTGTTTCTCCAGGTATTGGTGAGCGGCTGGGCTTAAGCGATGACTGGGCTTATAACGTCATTAAACAGGTTGGTAACTCCGCTGAAATCTTTGATCGGAATATCGGAGCCGGTTCTGTGTACAAGCTTGACCGAGGTTTGAATGCTCTGTGGAGCGACGGTGGTGTGATCGTTCCAATGATTCTCGATTAATCAACACCAGAGCTAATTCGCGCTGTCGGAAGCTGTCCAGTCGTAGCACCGGACAGTCTCCCCCGGAAGTTCGCATAATTTTAGATATCTCAATAATAATTACAACAATTCTCTTTACAACACAATTCGAACAAATGCCCGAAACGAACACATACCTGGGCAGTACACCCCCGGGCAACACACACAATGGGTAGCATTTTAGGCAGCCAAAAGTTCAGGGAAATTTTTTTTCAGGCCCTCGTGTTATCCGTAGTTGCAGCGCTGCTTGTCACAATGGTGATGAACACCCGCGCGTCACTTGAGGCACAAAGCCTGACCACTGGCTTCGGTTTTCTAGAGCGCGCTACCGGTTGGGACTTCTCTTTTTCGGTATTGCCCTACTCCATCAGTGACCCTTATAAAAAAACCATTCTGATTGGTTTCCTGAATACCCTGCTACTGGGCTTTCTGGGTATTTCTCTCGCAACCATTATTGGCATCGTTATCGGTCTCATAAGAACATCAAAGAACGCATTGTTCTCATTATTGGGCACCGTGTACGTCGAAATATTCAGAAACGTACCACTGATACTTCAAGGCATCTTCTGGTACGCAATTGTTTCACACTTACCCAGACCAAAAGCAGCACTGTCACTAGGAGATACTGTATTTCTAAGCGGCCGGGGTTTGTATTTTCCGGTCCTGAATATTGCGCTGTGGTCGGTCGCCTTAATGATTTTGCTTTTTGTAGCCTGGCTTTTTTTTCTACCCTGGCTACGAGAGCGCATGAATCACTCGACTAACTACCACGTTATTAAACGAATTGGCTGGATACTGTTGCCGGTAATCATGGTAGTTATCGGCTACCTGGCACGAACACCGGACACACCGTTGCTAAATATGCCAGCACTCAAAGGCTTAAACTTTAGAGGCGGTATGCGAATGCCACCTGAGCTTTCGGCGCTGGTGATTGCGATAGCACTGTACGGTGGTGCGTATATCGGAGAAGTTGTCAGATCAGGCCTTATGTCTGTGCCTAAAGGTCAAATAGAGGCGGGCTTTGTCAACGGGCTCAAACCGCGGCATATTTTCTCCCGAATCCGATTACCTTTGGCTATTAGAGCGGTTTTGCCGTCTCTTACCAATCAGTATGTTCAGTTAATGAAAGCGACAACCATTGGCATAGTTGTCGGATTTTCTGACCTTTTCATGATTATCTCTACATCGATCAACCAAAGCGGCCAGACACTGGAATTACTCGCAATACTGATGGGCGGCTTTTTGCTGATAAATTTATCGATTGCGTTTGTAATGAACTCAATCAATAAAAAAATAGCGCTGAAAGGTTATGAGGTGAAAAGTTGATCTCATGACCAATACCAAGACCACCTATCAATTACCACCGCAGATTTCATTCTCTCAGAGACTGAAAAACAGTCTATTTGCTACACCGTTTGACTTCGTTCTGACGTTGATTTGTGCGGCTCTGTTTGCCCTCTTAATCTATTGGTTTATCGACTGGGCGTTTTTATCCAGTATCTGGCGCGCAGAGGATGAACCCCTCTGTAAAGAAGCCAGCGGTGCTTGCTGGTCAGTGATAGATGCGAGGCATCGAATAATATTCTTCGGCTTATTCCCTTTTGAGGAACATTGGCGATCAACGCTCGCCTGCGCGGTAATGATAGCAACTATCGTTGCTTCATGCGTCCCCTGGTTCTGGACAGCTATTAGACTCAGTGCACTATGGCTTATCGGGTTTTCTATATTTTATATATTGATGCACGGTGGATTGTTTGGCCTTAGTGTTATTACACCTGAACGCTGGGGTGGACTGGCGTTAACCATCTTTATCTTCGCAGCCGTATCAATCATTGGCATGCCATTATCCATCCTTTTGGCACTGGGGCGAAGATCCAAGTTGCCGGTTATCGCCAAATTGTTCGGATTGTTTATCGATTTTTTTAGATCATTGCCGTTGTTAACTATCCTGTTCACCGCGGCCGTCATTACGCCGTTTGTACTTCCCGGGTGGCTGCAGGGAGACAAGCTGTACAGGGTGATTTTTGGCTTTGCGCTTTTCTTTGCAGCCTATCAGGCTGAAAACATCAGAGCCGGCTTACAGGCCATACCACCGGGGCAGGATGAAGCAGGGTTAACGCTGGGTTTGAAATACTGGCATCGAGTTGCACGAATACAGCTACCGCAGGCATTTCGTAACTCCCTCCCTGCGATCGTTAATCAGTTTGTTATAACTTTCAAAGAGACCTCTATTGTTACGATAGTCGGGTTTTTCGAGATCCTGGCATCGGGTTCGGCAGCATTTGGCACTGGCAAATGGACCGTGCACTACATTGAAGTCTACGTATTTATTGGTGCTATCTATTTTATATTTGTATTTTCCCTGTCCAGATACGGCGCATACCTGGAAAGAAAGTTGAGAGTAGGACATGGTTGAGAAATTTGACACGGAGAATGGAATGGCATCCGGCACCCCGGCAGTAACCATGACTGCAGTAAACAAGTGGTTTGACGACTTTCACGTGCTTAAAGACATTAATCTACAAGTAGATGATGGTGAAAAGGTGGTGGTTTGCGGTCCGTCCGGTTCTGGCAAGTCAACCTTAATCCGATGCATCTGTAAACTGGAAGATCATCAGCGCGGTACAATCAATGTGCTTGGCACAGAACTTAACGATAAAGTGGCCAACATTGACGAGATCAGACGTGAAGTCGGCATGGTGTTTCAACAGTTCAATTTATTCCCGCATATGACAGTGCTTGAGAACTGTACACTGGCTTTAACACTGGTACGAAAAAAATCGCGTAGGAAAGCGGAAGCCATTGCTATGCAGTTTCTGGAAAAGGTTCGTATACCCGAGCAAGCAGTCAAATATCCTGGAGAGTTATCAGGTGGCCAGCAACAGCGCGTCGCCATCGCACGTTCGCTCTGCATGAACCCAAAGATTCTTTTGTTTGATGAGCCAACTTCAGCACTTGACCCAGAGATGATTTCAGAAGTACTGGATGTCATGGTTGCTCTTGCCGAAGAGGGCATGACCATGGTCTGCGTGACACATGAAATGGGGTTTGCAAGACGAGTAGCAGACCGGGTGATATTCATGGACGAAGGTGAGATTGTCGAACAGAATACCCCGCAGGAATTCTTCGACAACCCGATCAATGAACGCACCCACCTGTTTCTTAGCCAGATACTTCAGCACTAGTGGGGTGTTGGGAAAGTCCGGTAACACGCCTCGAAGCCACAGCCGCCATAGCTGCGTTACCATTGTTACTAAAGCTTGGATTCGACGTAGACCCTGCTATGCCTGCATTTTTTTGCGCAAGCTCAGCCGACTGTGGTTGTGAAAAGTTTGTTACCGAATTTCCCGCACAGCCCTCTAGCGAATAACCCATGTCATTGATAACGGCCATCAGTGTGCATACCCACTGCAACGATCTGGGTGGCAAGGTCTGGAACCCAGCAATCACATGGACAAAAAAGTATGCGGTATTTATCACCATTGAAAACCCGGATGGCATTACCGGCCTGGGTGAATGCTGGTGTTTTGATACCACGCCTGACGTATTAGTAGCATTCCTCAAGACAGAAATATTTCCACATATTGTCGGCTTAACTACCAATGATTGTGGAGCTCTGTACAAAGGCCTTCTGTCCAGAGCCACACTAACAGCAAGGCACGGGTTGCTTGCGAGCGCCTGGTCCGGTGTTGATATCGCTCTGTGGGATTTACGCAGCCGCGAGGCAGGCTTACCGTTATGGAAGTATCTACAAAAACACGTACCACAAGCCTCAAAGTCAAGCAGCAGCGTTTATCTTTACGCAAGCGGCGGCCTTTACGGGGAAACCAAAACAACGGATGATCTTGTCGCTGAAATGACATCAATGAATTCAGCCGGCTTTGAAATCGTTAAGATGAAAACTGGTGGACTATCAATTGAGAAAGATCTGGAGCGCATCAATGCAGTACTCTCCAACCTGGAACAGTCCTTTAAACTTATTATTGATGGCGTCTATAGTTATACAGTATCGGAGGCACTGCAGCTGTACAACGCACTGCCCGCTGATCGTATAGAAGCTTTTCAGTCACCAGTCAGTGCGGATGATCTCCCTGGTATGAAAACACTGCGCGATGCCGGAGTGCCGGTTATGGCGACCGAAGCGGAGTACCGCTCAGAAATACATCAGCAGCTCATTCATACAGGTGCAGTTAAATATCTGCAGACAGCCCCCATTGCCTGTGGCGGACTAAGTCGTTTGATGCAACTGAGCGAACAAATAACACAGACCGGTAACCCGAATATACATCTTTCACTGGAGGTTTCATCTACCGCTGTTGCTTTACTGGCAGCAGCTCACTATTCTGCAGTGTGCAATGAGGTTGTGCATGTAGAGTATCACTACCTGCACCAGGTGTTCTTTGACGATCTTAAGCTACAGCCTGTTAAAAAGAGCACTGGATGGTTTGAGCTATCAGATTGTGCCGGCCTTGGTATAGATCTGCCTGAGTCAGAGACTCATTTGGCATACACTCAAAGATAGAATTTGTGGTGTCGTAACGATCACGTTCCTAAAGCGGGTTTGCAGTCTTTATATGGCACTATTGCGGGTCTAGTGATCTTTTCACTCCCTCACGAAAAGGCTGATGCGTCGGGTTAGTGTTACTTACATACCCACGTTACTTTGCAGGCACTCACTCCTCGTCACTGCAAGCCAAATAGCCCCGCCGCTCAACAGCCGGAAAAGCATCACCACGGCGAACATAATTGGTATTCTGCTGCAATGCTCTTGGTACAAAATCCCACTGCTCAGGCCGGCCAACCGATAAGGCCGCATCTACAAGCTTGCGCTCTGATTGTGATCGAATAACATCATCAAGCAGGGTATCCAATGGCCATGTGTTTTCTGCAATCTTGCCAAGCCGCATTTCTTCAGGATGATTTTCACCTGCCAGATTACTGAGTTCCAGTGGATCTGCCGCAAGGTTGAAAAGCTGCGTCGGGTACGCACGGGATAGCACCAGCTTATAATCACCATCACGCACACAAACACGTGGTGCTTCAGTACCACCATCAATATGCTCCGCAAACACAGGGCCCTCTACATCCTCGCCGCGCAAAACAGGTAACAGGCTTCTGCCATCGAAAGCGGTTGACACTTTTTCAAGGTTAATCTGCGCCAGATCCAGCATGGTTGGAAAAATATCCAGCAATGATACAGGCGCGCTAACGCGATCAGGCACATCATCGGTCGATAAATAAGGATGTGATATGATCATTGGTACCTGAATAGCAGGATTAAACAACGTTTTCTTAAACCACATACCTCGCTCGCCGATCATGTCTCCGTGATCGGACGAGAACATCACTACCGTATTTTTTGCGTAACCACTGTCTCCCAGCGCTTTCATTAAACGGCCGAAGAGATCATCAATAAATGAAATCATGCCATAGTAGCCTCTGCGGGCATTTCGGTACTCTCTGTCACTTAACTCGCATTTGTCTTGTCCGTAGTGGTAGTACAGCGATTGACTATGAGCGTCTCGCTGTTCTACTGGCACAAATGGCACTTGTGGCTGATCGATATCTTCATCTGCATACAGGTCCCAGAACTCTCTTGTGGTCACATAGGGATCGTGTGGCTGCGTCAGCGACACGGTCATCATAAATGGCCGTTCATCCTGACTTCTGGCACGGGTATAAAGCTCACGAATCGCATGGTGTATAACATCATCGTCGTAGTCAATTTGCATAGACCGCGCAACCGGCCCCGCATCCTTCACAGTATCAATGGTAGACACACCAAAGGTATATTCACGTTCCTCATCTTTATTAAAACCTCTGAAGTCAGGAGTGGGTGTCCACGACATATCCGCTGGATATATCTCCGTGGTTAAACGCTCTTCATATCCGTGGTATTGATCAGGACCGACAAAATGCATTTTGCCGGAGATGCAGGTGTAGTAGCCGTGTAACCGCAGATAGTGTGCAAATGTGGGCGTCGCGGCAGGAAACTCGGCTCCATTGTCATAAGCGCCAATACTGGACGGTAGCCGACCTGACATCATCCCGAAACGCGATGGTGCACAAAGCGGGTATGGACAATAAGCATTCTCAAACACTGTGCCACGTGCCGCCAGCGCATCGATATTAGGTGTCTTGCAAACAGAACCGCCATAGCTGTTAAGCACAAAAGAAGTTAGCTGATCAACCATCACTAACAAGATATTAGGCATTGGCATTGAATCCTCCTGTGTTGACAATAGTCTCTCTACAGCAGCATAAACTTAACCACGACGGCAAGCCACCAGCAGCTCGCTACTTTCGCCAGTGGGTCGTCCCGAACGTCCTTGAACAAACCTTTCACCGCCACGACCGCCAAGGCAAGGCAAGGCAAGGTGACATGCTTGGTTTTCCAAAGTCTCTTATGAGCGGAGTTGCATTGGGACTGGCAAACCTCGGTACGGTGTACTTTCTGTTAAAAGCCCTTTCTCAGCCTGAATGGGAAAGCTCAATTGTTTATCCGCTAAATAATTTTGGTATTGTTTTGCTGTCAACAGTCACAGCCATTGTCGTCTTTCGGGAACGATTGCAGCTATCTTACGGCTATTAGCTTTGCCTGTGCTCTCATCTCGATTTCGCTGCTCTACGCCGCCACTTGATATCCTCTTAAAAAAACGCGCTACATCCTGCATACACAGCGGAATCAACCCGTCAGCAATGGTCGAATCGTGTCCAGCACAGCAGCCACAACCACCACAGGTGGAACCACACCAGCTCGACTATAGGAGCCAACACCCTGCCAAATTTCATCGTGATAACAAACGAGGCTAGCACTTCCTGAATCAGGTATACATTCAACATCTGTGGCAGTAAAATTAAGGAAATACAGGATTTTTTATGACTCAATCAGCCCGACTCGGCGTCGATATCGGCGGTACTTTCACAGACGTCGTTCTGGAAACAGGTAGCGGCAGTTTTTCAACCAAAGTACTCACCACCTACGCGGCTCCGGAGAATGCCATTATCGATGGTATGCACCAGGTTTGTAAAAAGGCGGGTGTGCAAGCTTCGGTCATCAGCCAGATTATTCACGGCACAACTCTGGCGACCAATGCACTGATTGAACGCCGCGGTGCCAAGACAGCATTTATAACTACCGAGGGTTTTCGCGATGTTATCGAGATGCGAACCGAAAGCCGCTTTGAACAATACGACCTGAACCTTACCCTTCCCGACCCGCTGCTGCCGCGCAATCGCCGTTATGTGATCGAGGAACGGATCGACGCAAACGGCAACACTTTAAAGCCGCTAAACCATGCAGCGATAGCCTCACTCGCAAAAGACCTTAAAGCCGCAAACTATGAAAGTATTGCAGTTGGTTTGTTGCACTCGTATGTGAATGACAAACATGAGCGGATGATCGCGGAGGTACTGACAAAAACACTTCCTGATGCAATGGTCTCACTGTCATCTGAAGTCTCTCCACAAATGCGTGAGTACGAACGCTTCAACACCACTATTGCCAACGCCTACATTAAACCACTAATGAAGTCTTATCTAGGCAGGCTTAAGCAACGACTCGCCTCTGAAGGTGCAAACTGCCCGGTATTTTTAATGCACTCCGGCGGTGGCATTATGTCAATTGAAAACGCCGCAGAGTTTCCGGTCAGACTCGTGGAGTCAGGCCCTGCAGGTGGCGCCATCTTCGCCGCTGATATCGCAGCCCGCCACGGGCTCGATAAAGTCCTTAGTTTTGATATGGGTGGCACAACAGCCAAGATTTGCTTAATTAAAAACGAAACACCAAAAACAGCACGCGTGTTTGAAGTTGCCAGAACCTATCGATTTAAAAAAGGTTCCGGTATGCCTATCTCGATCCCGGTAATCGATATGGTAGAGATCGGTGCAGGTGGGGGTTCTCTTGCCCACGTCGATGCCATGGGCCAGATACGGGTAGGCCCGGAGAGCGCAGGCTCAGAACCCGGCCCGGCATGTTACGGCCGCGACGGCAGGAAGCCTGCGGTCACGGATGCGGATCTGGTACTCGGAAAGTTAGATCCCGATAACTTTGCCGGTGGCTCCATACCTCTTTATGCAGGTAAGTCCAGTGAAGCCCTGAACTCTGTCATCGGTTCAACACTTCAAATGAATGACACAGAAGCCGCCTGGGGCCTTGCAGAAGTCGTCGATGAAAACATGGCGAATGCAGCCCGCGTACACGCAGTAGAGAACGGTGAAGATTTAAGCGAATACACCATGATCGCTTTTGGAGGCGCCGCACCGTTACATGCTTCCAGATTATGCGACAAGCTGGGTGTCACCAGATGCCTGGTTCCAACCGGTGCAGGCGTTGGTTCTGCCATAGGGTTTCTACGTGCACCGTTTAGCTTTGAGGAAAATCGTTCGGTGTTTATGCGAATGTCGGAGTTTGATCCTGCAACCGTGACCAAGCTGTTTTCTGAAATGGAACAGGAAGCTACCCGCTTTGTTCGTCAATGCGATGCTGATGCAAAGATTCTGGCAGACCATAAAGTCTACATGCGTTATTCAGGTCAGGGGTGGGAAATACCGGTTGATCTCACACCGGCGCAGGCAGCAGCACCAGATGCTGAAACGTATCTGTCTTTATTTGAAAAAGAATATGAGAATCTGTTTGGCCGAAACGTCGAATCAATGGAAGTCGAGGTTACTGTCTGGTCTGTCAACGCCTATACGCAGATCAAAAAAGCAAAACAAATAGCAGCACCTGAGTCACTCAACCAAATTACCGGTGACAACTCCCGTGAACTATTCGACCCGGGTGTCAGCAAGAAAATCAAAGCCACCGTTGTCGAGCGAGATAACTTAAACTCAGGGGACTCTGTGCAAGGCCCTGCGGTAATTACAGAGAACGAAACAACTGTTGTGGTGTTTGGCAACCGCGAAGTCATCTCCCACGCAGACGGTACACTTGATGTACGCGAGAAACCTTCTGCCGCAAATAAAGTAGCGGCACAAGACGTCGGTCAGGTGGCACATCAGGTAATGTGGAACCGATTAATCTCGGTGGTTGAAGAACAAGCCCAGGCACTGGTCAGAACCGCTTTCTCAACTTCAGTACGTGAAGCCGGAGATTTATCAGCAGGTGTTTATAACAGCGCAGGTGATATTCTTGCTCAAGCAGTCACTGGTACCCCGGGTCATGTAAATGCTATGGCAGATGCGGTGGGGCATTTTATTCGCCGCATTGGTAAAGACAACATGCTCGAAGGCGATGTCTATATCACTAATGATCCGTGGGAAGGCACAGGCCATAAGCATGACATCACGGTAGTTACACCTTCTTTTCATAATGCCAAACTTATCGGTTTTTTTGCCTGCACCGCGCATATTACCGACATAGGAGGTCGCGGCTTCGGTGCCGATGCCAATGACATTCACGAAGAAGGCTTGTACATTCCGATCATGAAGTTTGCCGATGCCGGCGCGGTAGATGAAACGCTGGTATCAATAATACGCGGTAACGTACGTGAGCCTGATCAGCTTGTCGGTGACATTTATGCACTTGCCACCTGCAACGAGATTGGTCACCGTCGTTTGATAGAAATGATTACCGAGTTCGGGCTGACTGACCTTGGCAGTATTTCCGAGTTTATTTTGACCAGCTCCCGCCGGGCCACCCTCGAACGAATCAACGCCTTGAAGCCCGGGGTCGCTGAAGGTCAGATGCGCATCGATGGCTACTCCAATCCAATCGATCTTAAGGTTAAGCTGACTATTGAGAAGGATCGTATTGTCAGTGACTGGGAAGGCACCAGCGGATTGGATAAGAAAGGCATCAACGTACCACTGGTCTATACCAAAGCCTACGCATGCTATGCGCTTAAATGCGCCATTGCCCCCGACATTCCAAACAATGCCGCCTCACTCGCACCGTTTGAAATTGTTGCCCCTGAAAACTCTATCGTTAACGCTTTGCCACCGGCACCGGTGGCCCTCAGACACGTAATCGGCCACATGGTACCGGACACTGTCTATAACGCACTGGATAAATTACTGCCGGGCGTAGTCCCTGCTGAAGGCGCGGGGTGCCTATGTAACTTCCAGGTATCACTCAGACCACGCACCGATGAACCCGCACCGCAAGATGCAGTGCGCTCCGAAGTACTGACGTTTAATTCAGGAGGCTCAGGAGCCAGACCCTCACTTGACGGCATGAGTGCAACAGCATTCCCGTCCGGTGTAATGACCATGCCTGTCGAAGCCACCGAGCAAGTCGGCCCTGTCATCATTTGGCGTAAAGAGTTACGACCAGACTCAGGTGGTGCCGGTCAGTTTCGGGGCGGCCTTGGTCAATACATGGATGTGGGTGCTCGTGAGGGGCACGAGTTTGATATTTCAGCCATGTTTGATCGGGTGGATCATCCAGCACTTGGACGCCACGGTGGTAAGCCCGGTGGCGCTACCAGCATTGTCCGCAGTGATGGCGAAAACATGACCGCCAAGGGCAAACAGTTTGTACCTCACGGCACTCATGTTGTGATGGCTTTTCCCGGTGGTGCAGGATACGGAAAACCATCTAAACGTGATCCTGATAAAATCAAACGTGATATCGCCCTGGGCTATATCACCCCCGAACATGCCGCAGAACACTATGGTCTGGCTGCTGCAGAAATTTCAGACGTTCTAGAGAAAACCAAGCTCGGAGAGAATTTGTAATGGCAGCTATCGGCATTGATACAACGCCCACCAGAAGCGCCTATGACCTGGTGATAGTTGGCGGGGCAATCATGGGCTCCTCCACGGCCTGGTTTCTTACCGACAACGATGACTTCAACGGCTCTGTTTTAGTGGTCGAGCGTGACTCCACCTATGAGAGTTGTTCAACTTCGCACACTAATTCCTGCATGAGACAACAATTCAGTACGGAACTCAACGTTCGTATCTCACAATTTGCAGCCGACTTCGTTAACAACGTACGCGAGCGTATGGGTGGAGATGAACGTGTACCGGAGTTAGCCGTGCAATCCTTCGGCTATATGTATCTGGCAGACAACAATGCCTTTGCTGATGTGCTGCGTGAGAGCCAGCGGGTCCAGCTTGCAGCCGGTGCAGCAACCCAGGTATTGACGCCAGAAGAAATCAAGGCGAAATACCCGTTCTACAACGTCGACGATATAGTTCTCGGTTCCATTAATCTGGTTAACGAAGGATATTGGGATGGCGCTGCAGTATTTGAATGGTGGCGTCGTCAGGCGCGCGAGCGCGGGGTCGAATATATAGAAAATGAAGTAGTCTCTATGCAAAAGAATACCAATGGCACTCGCGTAGAGAGCGTGACGCTCGCCAGTGGTGAAGTCATCTCCTGCGGTCAGGTACTAAACGCATCCGGCCCACGTGCCTCACGCACGGCGGCAATGGCAGGCATCGAGTTACCGGTTGAACCACGCAAGCGGTTTTCATGGATTTTTAAGGCAGAACAGCCACTCGATCAGGACCTGCCGTTAACCATTGATCCATCCGGTGTACACGTGAGAGAAAACGGTGGTGGCACATATCAGTGTGGCGGCCATTCAGATGTGGATCCTGCAGTAGAGTACGACGACTTCGCGATGGACCATTCCCTGTGGGAAAACCATGTCTGGCCCGTTCTTGCCACACGCATCCCACAATTTGAATCTATTCGATTAACCAACGAATGGGGTGGCCACTACGCCATGAACACGTTTGATCATAACGCGATTATGGGGCCGCATACAGAAGTTGAAAACTTCGTATTCTTAAATGGCTTCTCTGGTCATGGCTTGCAACAGTCTCCAGCCATGGGTCGGGGTACTGCGGAGTACCTGACTTATGGCGAGTACCGAAGTCTTGATATGACGCCATTTAACTTTGAACGAATCGTAAACAACAACCCGATTATTGAAAAAGCCATTATTTAAATCACTCACTAAATTTCAGGTGCGCGACGCAGCAGTGAATGGTCTAACAGGATTCCCATGAAAAAACTCGTTCTTACCGGCGCCGCTGGCAGACTTGGCTCTTATCTTCGAGAAACAATGTCAAAAATGTGTGATGAGCTGGTTTCATCCGATCTTATCGATGATATCGGTAAACTTTATCCAGGTGAACGCTATCAAAAAGCGGATCTTGCGCAATATGATGAAATCCATGCTTTGCTTGAAGGCGCAGACATGGTTGTGCATTTTGGCGCCATCGGCGATGAAGCACCGTTTGAAAAGATCCTCGGCCCGAATATAGTTGGCGCTTACAACATCTGGGAGGCAGCACATCAGCACGGCTTAAGGCGCGTCGTGTATGCGAGCTCTATTCACGCAGTAGGCATGCACAAGCGGCAGGATTTTATCGGCACTGATGCACCACATCGCCCGGACACCTACTACGGTCTTGCAAAGTGTTTTGCCGAAGATCTTGCCAGTATGTACTGGGACAAGCGCGGGCTTGAATCTGTGTGCATGCGAATACTTTCCTGTGCCCAGGTAAATAACACTCGTGCACTAGGTACCTGGCTGAGTTACGACGATCTTATTCAGATGGTAGAACGTGCTATCGATACACCGACAACACGTTTTACTGTAGTTTATGGCATATCAAACAATGACCGCGCACCAGTTGACAATGCCAACGCCAGTTTCCTTGGCTACAAGCCAAAAGACAACGCTGAACAATTCGCCAAAGAAGTATTGGCAGAAGCGGAGCCTGCAGATACCAGTGATGCGGCGCACATGTACCACGGCGGTCCATTTGCAGCGATTGAACTTGGTAACAGTGGTATCGCTACTATGAATATCATCGACGACTCAAAGAAGACTTAAACCTGGTGGTTTCAGCATCAATTTTCGCTTCGCGCAGCATGCAGCAGGTCAAACCTTCTGCCTCAGTTGTAGTCAGCCAGGCCGCACGCAAACTCAAAGCTGAAGGCAAAGATATTATTGATCTTGGCATTGGTGAGCCAGACTTCAACACACCCGAAAACATTATAGAAGCAGCTCACCGGGCAGCGCTTGCAGGCCAGACTCGGTATACAGCCATGGCGGGTACCGCTGAGTTAAAACAAGCCATAAGCGATAAGTTTCATCGCGACAACAACCTCACTTACTCACCTGATCAGGTGTTTGTTTCCAATGGCGCCAAGCAAGTCATATTCAGTGCAATGCTGGCAACACTGAATCCAGGTGATGAAGTTTTGTTATGCGCACCCTACTTCGGCTGCTACCGTGACACTGTACTGGCTGTTGGTGGTATTCCAATAACCCTGCCGTGCCATGAGCAGGATGGCTTCAGACTAACACCGGAAACACTGCGTGCAGCAATTACCGATAGCACGCGTTGGGTGCTGCTTAACCTGCCTTCTAACCCTGCCGGAGCAGTTTACAATAAAGCACAATTGCAAGACCTTGGTCAGGTGCTGCTGGAACACCCGAATGTCTTGCTACTGTCAGATGAAATCTATGAACACATTATTTTTGACAATCAACAGTTCATCTCTACAGCACGTGCGCTGCCGCATCTTGCAGACCGCATACTGACTGTTAATGGTGTGTCCAAAGCCTACGCTATGACAGGCTGGCGGATAGGTTACTGCGGCGGCCCGCAAGAGTTAATAGACGTAATGATTAAAGTACAGGCTCAAGTGTCATCCGCGCCGTGTTCAATCGCACAGGCAGCCGCAACTGAAGCACTCACCGGATCACAGAAAACTGTCACGCAGTTTCGCGAGGCCTTCGAAAGACGACGAGATCTTGTCGTAGCTGAAATCAAAAAAATTGAAGGGCTAAATTTAAGAAAGCCAGGCGGCGCCTTTTATGCCTATATTGATTGCGGTGACTTAATTGGCAGTAAGACAGAAGCGGGAAAAGTCATCGAAACAGACACAGATCTCGCGGCCTATCTGCTAAATGATGCAGGAGTAGCCAGTGTGCCTGGAAGTGCTTATGATATGTCGCCATATATCAGGCTCTCTACAGCCAACTCTGATGAAAACCTGAAGCTTGGACTCGCGAAAATAGCGACAGCAGTGGCCAGACTTCAAAGCTAGACTTCACGAATCTTCAGGTTCCCAAAAAAATATCAAAGCAACGATCTACAATCGTCATGGCACCGGGAAGGCAAGCTGTATCAAAGAGTATCAATAGGATCTACCGGGCTGATAAAATCTATAACGCTGCTGAGTAGCTATATGGTCTGCAATGTATTTAGCGTCGTGCCAGACACCCCAAATAAAGGAGCTTCCTCGCCGTGACAACCACGGCAGACCCAGAAAGTAGATGCCCTGCTCTTCAGTGACACCACGATGATGAACAGGCTTACCGTCTGTATCAAACACATCGGCCTTCAACCAGCCGAAGTCACTGCGATAACCGGTTGCCCAGATTACTGATTTGATGCCTGATTCCTCAAGATCGAGTTGGCGAACTGGGTTTACGACGCACTCGGGGTCCGCGATGATGACTTTAGACTCTTCTTCCAATGGCAGATCCAGCCCATTGCGTTGCACATACTCATCAGCCTCTCTAAGCATATTTAACAAGCTGTTATCACCGTGTGTGATGTTACCCGCCAGATCATCAGCAAAATGCAGCACTCCGTTGTCATACTGTTGAGTCATACCAACAAGCTGCATACCTCGAGCCGCAAACTCACGGAAGTCTATAGTCTTGCCACCATAAGCACCGCTGACTGCGATAGTTACATGTGCAGTGTCCGGATCTACAGTGGCCAGATCCCATTTGCCCAATACCCCCAGCCACCAGACAAAGTCCCGATCGCGATAACTTCTCGGTGGTCTTTCATGCGGACCGACAGAAAGATAAACCTCCCTGCCTTGGCGTAGCAATTCATCCGCTATCTGTGAACCGGAAGACCCTGACCCAACAACAAGCACAGCACCGTCCGGTAGTTGTTCGGGATTGAAATAACTATTCGAGTGCAGCTGTTGAACTGGTGCATCAACTGGTATAACCGGGGGAATTACCGGATGCTGAAACGGCCCGGTAGCGGAAACAATATTGTTCGCCTCAAAGCTTCCATCTGAAGTTAAAATTTCAAACCCGGCGCCATCCTTCTTTTTTTTAACTTTCGTTACTTCAACGCCACATCTGACCGGAGCTTTGATTTGTTTCGCAAAGTCCTCAAAGTACTCAGTCACCTCATCTTTACTGGCAAACGCATCAGGGTGTGTTTTAAAGTCCATAGAAGGAAACGCGTCATGCCAGGCAGGCCCGTTTGCTACCAGAGAGTCCCATCTGCCGGTACGCCATTTCTCTGCAATACGATCCTTCTCAAGCACTATATGTTCAACACCGTTGTTGCTCAGGTGTTCGCTAGCGGCAAGCCCTGCCTGACCTGCACCCACCACTAGCGTCTCTGTTTTTTCTACCATCGTTTTTGTAACTTAGTCTGCATGAAGGCAGTGTAACCGGCAGGCAAAGCGGATAAAAGCCCTGTATATGATCACTTGCGTAGTGTTGGTGCCCGATTTAAATTAGTGCCGCTTATGACCACTTAACATGGAGTGATTCAAGTCCGTGAAAATGAAAACTGTCCCGATAACGCGGCTCGCTTGCCAGCTCAATCGTCGGCAGTCGCTCAAACAACTCACTCAAAGCGATTCGAAGTTCCAGCTTCGCAAGCGGTGCCCCGATGCAGAAGTGAGTTCCTGCCCCCAGGGAAACATGATTTGCATCCGCCCGGGTCACATTGAAAGTATCGGCTGAGTCAAAACCCATAGGGCAGTGATTGGCAGCGCCGAGTAAGAGCGCAATCTCGGTTCCCGTAGTAATCTTTACCTCAGTGCCTAGTTGTACGTCTTCCTGCGCGTAGCGGGTGAAGAGATGCAGCGGTGCGTCATACCGAAGACATTCTGCTACAACCTTTTCTGCTTCTTTTTTGTTTTGCCACCATTGCGGATTATCAGGCGGATGCCGAATGATGCTGGCAACAGCATTACCTATCTGGTGAACTGTCGCCTCATGCCCTGCATTTAGCAGCAGGATGACGACGGATATGATCTCGGCATCTGACGGACCGTCCCGTTCTGACTGTAAACTGATTAACTGCGAAAGTAGCTTGTCATCAGGGGTTCTTCGACGAGATTCAATTTGTTCTTTTAGAAACTCCATGAACTCGATGCTGGCATTGTTGGCCTCAAGTTCATCCTTGTGGCTCTGAGTCATGGTGTAGACTTTTACCATGGAGTGAGACCAGGCTAGCAGGTTGTCAGTTGATGACTCCGGAATACCGAGCAATCGGGCTATCACGGTAACCGGAATCGGCGTTGCATACTGTGACAGTAGCTCGGCCTCTCCTTTGCCTTCAAAACTATCTATGCAAGCATGTGCAAGGTTCACAATCTCTGCCTCCATGGACTCAACCTGGCGGGATACAAACGCACGATTCACCAAACGCCGGAGCCTGGTATGTTCGGGTGGCTCAAGCGCCAATAATGAATACCGCTCTGTTTCTGCAAACTCTTTTAAGTGCGCCGCATAGGGCTTCCGCTCAAAGCCCGATGGCGGTAGCCGTGCAAATCTTTTGTCTCGCAAGCAACGATTGACCTCATCAAACCCGGTGAGGCACCACATGCCGTATTCTTCCCAATACACCGGACCCGATCGCTTTTGCATTTCTCTATACGCTGCATACGGGTTCTCATAAAACAATGGATCTTTCGGATCCAGACTGAAGTGTCTGGCGCTCTGCCAGTGCATTGGCAGGCGGTGCAAAGGCAGGCTCAAAACGAATACTTTCGATCATGCGTTAAAGAGGGAATACGTGTACTGGCCCGATCACAACCAGCAAGATCAATTTCGGCCAAAACTACGCCCGTATCAGCGCCGCCATCCGCTACTATCGAACCCCATGGATCAACCACCAAAGAGTGTCCGTATGCCTCACCGCCACCCGGCACACTGCCTACAGCACAGGGTGCAATCACATAGGCACTGTTTTCAATTGCACGCGCACGATTCAACACGTGCCAGTGCACCTCACCTGTTTTTTTGGTAAACGCAGCTGGTACCACGAGTATTTGTGCACCAGCTTGTGCAAGATCTCTGTATAAACCGGGAAATCGAAGGTCATAACAAATTGTATGGCCGATTGAGCCAATCGGCGAATCCACCACTACAGCTTGCGAACCCGCTTCTACAGATGCGCTCTCACGATAAACTTCCGTTTCAGACAGCTGTATGTCAAACATGTGAATTTTGGTATAGCGTGATCTCACCCGTCCGGCACTATCAATAAGAAAGCTGCGGTTAAAAATTCTGCCCTCCGGGCCTGTTATCGCTACAGAACCAACGAGAATCCAGACTTCCTGTTCAGCTGCAAATATTTTTACGCCGTTGAGATAATCATGATCTTCTTCCAAAGCATGTGGTGGGACCAACTTAGGGCCGTCAGATACCAGACCGCCGCAATATTCCGGTGTTGCCAGAAAACGCGCTCCAGACTCACAGGCTGCCTGCGCAAGGGTACGCATCTCATGCAGTGCAGATTCCATGGTGGGTTGCGGGCTGGTTTGTAACAAGCCAATAGTCGATTTCATTTATCTATCTTACTAAATGCCGCATCCTGCGTGAATCTTTCGAAGAAATATCAGCAATCAAGTTATTGAACCGTGGGGTAATGCCAGCGGAACGCATCGTTCTCCTCCCGAACAATCATCCCATCATCCCCGGTGAAACTTAGCCAAATGATTCATTGACAAAATAGTACTTGCTCTCAAGACTGTTCACTACGAGAACATCTTACCAGGACGGAGGAACAACGATGAACGACTACAGCTACGATCTTGGCAGTTATAGTTGGCCGGTGAGCACAGGTTCCGCAGACGCCCAGCGCTGGTTTGACAGAGGCCTGAACTGGACGTTCGCCTACAATCATGAAGAAGCCGGAGTCTGCTTTGCCAAAGCGCTCGAGTTTGATCCGGAATTCGCGATGGCGCACTGGGGACTCGCCTACATTGTTGGTCCGAACTACAACAACCCATGGGAGTTGTTTGATGATCAACAGATGAATATCACGCTAACCGAGTCAC
>CALLBO010000046.1 GCA_937998875.1 uncultured Granulosicoccaceae bacterium | reverse complement strand
CCCGATATCGGGAAAAGACAGCTGCCGGGCATGCAAAAACATTCGCGTCACACCGGTTTGCCGGACAGCTTTGTTGAGCCGCTCATCGCCGTAGCGTTCATCTCCGAGCACCGGATGATCGAGCGACGCTGCATGCACCCTGATTTGATGGGTACGACCGGTTTCAATTTCAATGTCCGCGAGACAGAATCGTTTGCCCGCCGTGCGACAACTGAAATGAGATATCGCTTCTTTACCCTCCTTCGGATCAATCAGAACCTGATTTTCATTCGGCGTCGGGTGGGTCTTGCGCAACTTTGCGGTAACCGTCTTCGGCGACTGTAAAACACCGCAAAGTATCGCTGCATAGTGCTTGTTGACGGATCCACTGATCAGCGCGTCATGAAAATGAACTGAAGCAGTGCGATTTCGCGCCAGCACCATCACCCCACTGGTAGATCTGTCGAGCCGATGCACCAGACTGATTGCCTGATCGTCAAACACTGACTTAATGGCGTCGATAACACCGAACGCGATCCCGGTCCCGGCGTGCACTGCCAGGCCTGCGGGCTTGTCAATGACGATCCAGTTTTTGTCCTCTGTCAGCACGGATGCCTCGACCGCTGCCAACACAGACTTTGGCACTCTGGCCTGCTGCTGAGTCGGCACCGTCACAGGGGGAATTCGGACAATATCCCCTGCAGATAATTTGAATGACGGCTTGATCCTGCCCTTATTCACTCGGACCTGACCGGTGCGCAGAATTCGATAGACAAGGCTTCTCGGTACCGTTTTAAAAGTAGAGATCAGAAAATTGTCAATTCGTTGACCATCATGATCGCTATCGACCTCGACATTTCTGACTGATGTCCGGGTTTGAGGCTGGTTATCGTCAGCTGCTTCCCTAGCGGCCGCAGCGTTGACCGGACTACTGTCTGGCGGAACCGCGGTTTTCCGATTTTTTCGAGAGGATTTGCTCAATGCTTGCATTAAGTTGTCGGGGAAGCCGAAAACCACGGCTGACGCAGGTGAAAAAGTAGTAAGCCGGATTGAAGGTATGACTTTTGACTGCTATATTACAGGAAGCCGTTGGCCAATGATCCTATATCAACAAAGCGCCGCGGTCGGATTCACCTGCTACACCTTATTGTAATACCAAATGAATTTTACTACCCGGGTCAACAATCCCGGGTATCTTCCGCTCTGACCTGCACCACCTGATTACCATTTCGGGTTTTTCTGGTTTTTTAGTTTCGGGAAGGATCAACGTCCTGGCAATTGCCGGCGACCAATCCAAAGTCCAAACCTGTGCCTCGCACATCCTGGATTCCCTGCTGATACCTCTGCTGCTGGGCGGCCTGTAATACCTAAAAGGTTCGACACGAACAACCAGATTCAACACTGCTGACAGCGGAAAACATCCCTAAAGGAACATTCTCAATAACTTATAAACGCGAGATAAAAAACTGATCAGCAGTTTCTGTTGAACGTGTCGTCCCGTTAACCTGGACGATAATTTCAATGAAACGAATGCTTGTAAACGCTACGCAACCGGAAGAACTCCGGGTTGCCATAGTGGATGGGCAAAAACTTGACAACCTCGACATAGAGCACAAGACAAGAGAACAAAAGAAATCAAATATATACAAGGCTAAAATCACACGGATTGAACCGAGCCTTGAGGCAGCATTTGTTGACTACGGCGCGGATCGCCACGGTTTCCTGCCATTTAAAGAAGTAGCAAAAGAGTATATAGCGGAGTCTGCACGCAAAGACGGCGGCAGACCGAATGTAAAAGCCGGTATCAAGGAAGGCCAGGAAATCCTGGTTCAAATTGAAAAAGAAGAACGCGGCAACAAAGGTGCAGCCCTCACTACCTTTGCAAGCCTTGCCGGTCGATTCCTGGTCTTAATGCCTAATAACCCGCGAGCGGGTGGTGTTTCACGCCGTATCGAAGGCGAAGAACGTTCTGATCTGAAAGCAGCTATGAATGACCTCGTCATCCCTGACGGTATGGGCATTATCGTGCGCACTGCAGGTGTTGGTCGCAGCACAGAGGAACTGCAATGGGATCTCGACTACCAGGCGAAAATCTGGGAAGCGATCCAGACTGCCGGTGATAAATCACCACCGTCTACGCTTATTTACCAGGAAAGCAACGTCATCGTTCGTGCTCTGCGTGACTACTTTCGCAGTGACATCGGCGAGATTCTGGTCGACGAGCCGGAAGTCTATACACAGGCACAGACGTTCATGTCGCAGTACATGCCACAGAACCTGCGTAAGCTGAAACTCTACAACGAAGATGTACCGCTGTTTAACCGCTACCAGATCGAGGGGCAGATAGAGTCTGCATTCCAACGCGAAGTCAGACTGCCGTCTGGTGGTGCAATAGTTATTGATCACACAGAAGCACTGATCTCAATCGACATCAACTCAGCACGCGCTACCAAAGGTAGCGATATCGAAGAGACCGCAACCAATACTAACCTGGAAGCTTGCGACGAGATTGGCCGCCAGCTGAGACTTCGTGATCTGGGCGGTCTGGTAGTTATCGATTTCATTGACATGATGGTGCAAAAGAATCAGCGACAGGTTGAAAACCGTCTGCGTGATGTTGCAAAGATTGATCGCGCGCGAGTGCAGATTGGCCGCATCTCACGCTTTGGTCTGATGGAAATGTCGCGTCAGCGTTTGCGCCCTTCACTGGGTGAAAGCAGCGAGATAGTCTGTCCGCGATGTATTGGCCAGGGCACGATCAGAACCGTGGAATCACTGGCGCTTCAGCTGGTCCGGTTATTCGAAGAAGAATCACTGAAAGAAAACACCGGCCGGGTACTAATCAAGATGCCGGTACCGGTTGCAACTTATCTGCTTAATGAGAAGCGTGAAGCAATTCGTGACATTGAGGAACGCAACAATGCACAGGCGCTACTTGTACCGGATACCAATCTCGACACACCGCACTATGAAATCGAGCGTATAAAATCCAATGACTCTGATCATCAGGTCAGCGCACTAAAGAGCCATGAGATTGCGACAGCAACCACCACCACATATACCCCTGCTGCGGATAAGGCCGAGATTCTTGAATCCGAAGTAGCTGCCGTACAAACCGTGGCTCCTCCATCACCAATCCCGCAACCGGCAGCACCGGTTGCCGAGGCACCGGTTAAAGTGGGAATAATAAGCCGAATTGCCTCTATCTTTACTGGTAACAGCAGCGCTCCGGTTGAAGAGGAAAAGCCGGCTGCCACCAACAAGCCACGGCGCAATAACAATCGCAACCAGCGACCCAAGCGTGGTGGACGTAATAACAACCAGCGCAATCAACAGGATGACAAGCGCCGCAACAACCAGAACGGCAATAACCAGAGTAATAGCCAAGGCAACAACCAGGGCAATAACCAAAACAACAGAAAGCCAGGTTCTGCCAATAACACTGATGCCAAGCAACAAAATAAACAGGGGCAACAGCGTAACCAACGCCGAAACCAGAATAGCAACCAGTCACAGAACACTGAGGCTCAAACCGGCACTGACAACAACGCGAAAACGGAAAACCGCAACCAGAAGTCGCAACAATCCGGCAACCGGAACAACAGAAACCGGAATCGCAACAACAATCAACGCAACGCCTCAGCAAATCAGCGGGATACTGCGGATTCTGCCGATAAGCAACAAAACAACACGTCATCTTCTGATGAACAGAAGCAAGACACCCGGACTCAACGCACACAAAATGCAACCAACGTAAAAAGCGATAACGATCGCCGATCAAATCAAGGTCGCAACAGTCAGGCTGAAACAAAGCAGGCTGTCGATACTGCTGCTCCCGGTGCTACTGACACTAGCGTTAACAGCTCCGGTAACAAGACCTCAGGCAACAGTAGTAGCAACGTTGCAAGCAGCCAAAGCACCACTTCTGACACTCGTAACACGACGAGTCAGTCTTCAGGTGATTCTCCACGTCAATCTGCTGAGCGATCCGGTACAACCAATGAAAGTGGTACTGATAACAAGTCTTCAGCTGATAACAAGTCAGGGACTGACAACAGGCCACGGGCCAGGGTATTGGCAACCTACACCGAAGGCCAGGTGACACAAGCCTCACAAACAACAAATAGCCAATCTCCGACGACCGACGCCGATCAGAAGAGCGACAGTACATCTCGAAGTTCGACTAGCCAGCCTTCAACCAGTCAGCCCTCAACCAACAAGGCTTCAGCTAGTGAGGCTTCGGCTAACGAAACTTCAACAGATAACAAGGTTGAAAATCAGAGCGACGACAAAAGTCAGCGTAATCAGTCATCCGGTAATCGTGCACCGCGCAGCAGATACAACCGTCGCGGCAGAAGACATCAGAAACAACAGGACACTGATACCAACGCAGCCGCAACTCAGGCTAACACACAGCAGGGTGAAGGCAGCAAGACAAACACACCGGCAATGAAAGTTGTTTCTGACAGCACCAGGGCAACATCGGCGCACCAACCTACAGATATAACAACAACTGACAAAAGCACCGACAGACCGGCATCTAAGCCTGCACACGTTGAACCGAAGTCTTCTGCACCACAGCGTAAAACCGGCCCTGGGTTAGCGCCGACGGTAAAAGACCATTCGCATACAAAACCAACTGCAGCGCCGGCAAAGTCTCCGGTTAAAAGTGGTGGTTTGCAACAAGTGGAAACTTCTGAGAAGCGATCCATCCAGCCGGAATCGCGGCCGGCTACACGTTCGGAAACGGGGCAGAATGTGTCACCGCTACAGCCAAGTCAGCTGAAAAGCACAGTACGGTCACTGGCGTCTAAAGAGACCACTGACACTGCAAGTACCTCTGCTCCAAAGCCCGCAGAACCCAAATTGCAGAAAGTAGAAACAAAAGACAGGGACACTGATCACAGCTAGGTTTTGGTGGTACAGAGGTACCGTAGGGGGGATAAGCCTGCGCATCCACCGATGCTGTAACTTTGTAGCGTTCGTTTGTGCAGTTCGGTGGATGCGCTTACGCTTATGCCCCCCCCCCTACGAAAATTTGTTCATAGGCCTTTACGGTGGAGCTGCACATCAAGTCCAGGTATCTCCAGATTACTGGAGTCTTTAAATCAAAAAAGCCCACAAATTGTGGGCTTTTTAGTTATAACCAGAACGTTTTAATATACGAGCTACCGGCAGTCTGACAACCTTGCCCAACGAGCAGATTCGGTCTGACATCCCTGTCAATCGAATACCGGACTTTACAGGTAATCTACTTAATCATCTGCGTCGTACTGTCCGCCACTACCTTAGCCTGTTCGGAAGGCGGAAAGTGCTGCGCGTCACTCGTGCGATCACTAATGGTATTTACCGTCGTTATGTTGCCACCCTCAAGATCAAAAACCGTCCAGAGGTCTCCCCTGCCATCCGGCACCTGGTAATCCCGAATGAGCCCGCCTGCATCAAAGACTTGAACACGTGCACCGGAAGCGGCAAGCTCTGTATCGTTGTTATTTGAATAGTTGTACACCGTGTATCGATACACACCGTTAATTTGACGTTCTATGGTTACTGTTTCAGGACCAAATGACGAAGTATCATCAACGTCCAGATTGACAAGATCACTAAAGCGCGCGAAAAAATACACATGGAACGGACTATCACTGTTTTCCTGCGGACCGGTAAGATGACTATCAAGATCTGATGGAGTTGCCCCCCAGGTCAGTACAATACGAAGTTCACCGGAGCTTAAGTTAGGCGACACCGCAGTATTCTGATCTGACTGCACGATATTGCCCAATGAAATCACATTTGCAAACGAAGTATTAAAACCCACACCAACGATCTCGCAGGTCAGGTTTCCATAAGGCAGATCAGTAACGGTATAGTCTCCATTCGCATCAGTCGTCGTCGTGGCGACAACATCACCGGACGTTGCATTGATGCCCTGCCGGAAGCGCAGCGTTAATCCCGCAACACCAGTACCATCGACCGCATTAGAGATTCTCCCGGTCAGTGTACCTAAACCTGCATTTTCTTCGCTAACCAGTCTGACAGTGCCCAGGTTCAACTCGTTGTCAGCTATCAGATCAATCGCCGCGTAGTTTTCGACTCGATATCCGTCAATCGTAAAACTCACAGACGAACCTGCGCCGGCAACACTACTTATCACGTATGTGCCATCAGTATTTGTAACGCCGGTAACCGGGTCTGCAACACCGGGAATGGACACAGAGACAGTTGCGCCGGCAAGCGGCGAACCACTGACAGCATCTAAAACACGTCCGCTCAAACTTGAATTCAGAACCGGGGTCTCGGTTTCAGTTGTTTCCGTTTCAGTTGTTTCAGTTTCAGTCACAACAATCGGGTCAACCGGATCAGTTTGCGTTTCTGTTTCTTCTGGCAGTTCGAGTAAATCCGTGATTGCCTGTTCGGCACTGCCGCCGCATCCGCTAATCAACATGCCTATAGCTGCTACAACGCAAACCCACCTGTGCAGATTAACTCTGCGACTCATTAAGTTCATTCTGATTCCTCTTGATTGTGACGGGAACAACACGGACCCACGACGGGAATAATTTCCCATTATAGAGTTAAAGTCAAACAGTTTTTCAGTCTCCGGTCGCGTATCCCTCTTCTGCACCGGAGAGTTGAGAGTCATTACACACAAATTCTCTCGTTACGCACAGTGAAACAGCGGCTGCCAACCACTACCGGGTATCTGGTACAGCATCTCGCAAGCACACGACCTGTCTAAAGGGTCGCACAAAAATCGTCACATTGGCAGAACGAAAATATGCGCCGCCACGCATTGCGGCAGATTTTTTTGCGTTGCAAATCACTCCCCTCAGTATTTCGCAAAGTGGCGCAACACGATGACACGGGTTTTATCGAGAAAAATAATACCGATACCGGGCACATTGTTTGAGATGAATTCGTCGAGCCACTCAAAGTTGGTGCGACATACACTGAGTTACCACAGCAGAAACAAAGCACCAACTGCCAGCGCAGGTTTTTGCTATAGTCCCGAGCGATTGCGCTGACAAACCGGACTACTGTTGACCAAATATTATGACGCCATCGTACTTGGAGGTGGTGCTGCCGGCTTGATGACAGCGTGGCAGGCAGGACTGCAAGGCAGGAAGGTAAGGATACTGGAACGCAGCAAAAAGGTTGGACGTAAAATCCTGATGTCCGGTGGAGGACGATGCAACTTTACCAATCTGCATACCACCGAAAGCGACTTCCTTTGCGGCAACCCTCATTTCGTAAAATCCGCACTGAAAAGATATACCGCATGGGATTTCATCGGCAAGGTCATTGAACACAACATTCCCTATCACGAACGATCACACGGTCAACTTTTTTGCGATAACAAGGCTAAAGATATTCTCAACATGCTACTCGATGAGTGCGCGGCGGTCGGTACGGAAATCTCAACTCAATGTGATATCACCGGTATTGAATCAGTAGGTGAAAAGCAATTTGAGGTAACAACAAATGGCGAGGTACTTCTCGCCTCATCAGTGGTCGTTGCAACCGGTGGTTTATCTATCCCGAGTATGGGAACCACACCGTTCGGCTATGAAATAGCCAAACAGTTTGGCTTGCCAACCACACCACTACGCGCAAGCCTGGTGCCATATACTTTTGATGGCGAACATAAGCAAATGTTTTCCCGCTTATCCGGCAATGCCATCGATACCCGGATAACTTTTGGCAGCACTTCATTCGAGGAAGCTATGCTATTCACACATCGAGGATTGAGCGGCCCGGTAGTTCTGCAAATTTCCAACTACTGGACACCGGGGCAGGCCATCACGGTCGATCTCCTGCCCGGCGTTGATGTGGCTGGCCTTTTAATTGAAGCCAAAGGATCAAGACCAAAATCAATCCTGCGCACAATAATGAATGAGTATTTCCCGCGAAATCTGGTGCTCGAACTTGAATCTTTGTGGTGGCAGGATGTTAAAGACAAACCAGTTGCCGAATACAGCAACGAGCAGCTCGCAAACATTGGTGCTACGTTTAATGCCTGGAACCTTATTCCCGCAGGCACCGAAGGTTACAAAACCGCCGAAGTAACGTTAGGTGGTGTAGATACAGACTACCTGTCTTCAAAAACCATGGAGGCCACGACACAGCCGGGGCTGTACTTTGTGGGTGAGGTGGTTGATGTTACCGGTCACCTTGGCGGGTTTAACTTTCAATGGGCCTGGTCATCCGGCTATGCGTGCGGTAACGCTTTATAAAAAAGCATACCCGATTGCCGTACCTACTACTGCCATTCTCATCCAGCGCTATAGCAACAAGTCTGTTAAGCCCCGAATGTCGGGCATAACAACATCTGCATGATCAGCCAGATCAGCTTCGCTGGCAGGTCCGGTAAGCACCCCGACTGTCAACCCTGCTCCTGCCGCAGTTCCGGCATCTATATCGTGTAAACTGTCACCAACCATTGCAATCTCACTGACACGTAAGTCGGTTACCTCACTGAACGCCAGCAACATACCCGGATTGGGATTGCCACCATAGCCCGAGTCGTAACCACAGACAAAATCGAAATATCGGGCAATATCACTTTCTGCCAACTGCTCATGCGCTGAGGTTTGTGAATCGTTGGTTGCAACACCAAGTTTTAAACCCGAGTTTTTGAGTTTACTCAGCGTGTTTTCCAGACCCTTTACCGGCACCAGAGGCAGACCAACTGTTAACCGGTTGCATACGTTCATTACCTTCGACGAACTGTACCCGGACAGTACCTTTACCAAAGCGTCGGCTACATCGTCAGCCCCGGCGCTGACAACTAAAGATCCGGAAACAAATGTTTTCGACTTCCTGTTATAACCAATGGCATTCGCCAGTCTGTTGGCAAGCTCCTCATCCCCGGCTGATAACTCGGTTGTCACCCGCTCACACCAGACTGACCAGACTGCGTGGAAGTCAAACAAGGTGCCGTCTTTGTCAAAGACAATTCCCTTTATATTATTTTTGGCATTTATATTTTTGATGACGTTTTTTATGCTCTTTATACTCTAAATTGTTACAGTGTTTTTTGGCTTTGTATCACGGATCTACTTGCGTTAATAACCAATGGCACATCCGTCCTTACGGGGATCCGAGCCACCGGTAAGCACACCCTCTTGCCAGTCTATAGATACCGCTTGTGAACCACCGATCGGTGCAGCGGCAGGCACCATCTTGTGACCTAATGCTTTTAAGGCTGCAACGGTCGCATCCGGCATTGAGCTTTCATACTCAACAGTGTCTTCACCTGGCTCTGGAAATATTCTCGGCATATCCTGCGCCTCTTGAATATCTTTACCAAAATCAATCATTCGAGTCAGAAACTGCATATGACCGTAAGATTGATAGTGCCCTCCCATGACTCCGTACGGCATCACGACCCTCCCGTTATTCGCCAGCATACCGGGAATAATGGTATGCATCGGGCGTTTACCGGGCGCAATACAGTTTGGATGCGACGGATCAACCACAAAACTCTCACCGCGATTGTGCAGCATCACACCGGACTTCGGGGCCATCTGCACACTGCCAAAGCTATGAAAGATGGAATTGATAAAACTGCAGCAATTGCGGTCTCTATCAACCACGCTGATAGTCACCGTACTCTGGTGCGGTTTGGCGCTGAACTTCGGCAGTTGCTGCATCGCTGCATCAGGGCGTATAGAATTTCGTAGCTCAGATGCATGCTCCGCTGATAACAACCAGTCCACCGGTACATTGCTGTGCTCCATATCGGCAACATATAGATTTCTGTCATTGTAAGCCAGGCGGCCGGCCTCAATCTCAAGATGCATTCTTTCAGCAGACATCGGATCTACGTTTGTCACGTCAAAGCCATTCACAATATTCAACAGTTGCAGCGCTATAACGCCCTGTCCGTTCGGCGGTATCTGATATACGTGGTGGCCTTTGTAGTCAGTGCTTATCGGCGCTACATATTCACCGCTCGCATTCTCAAAGTCTTCCATGGTGTGCAGGCCACCAAGGGATTGCAGGTACCCGACAATGTCTTCGGCAATTTCTCCTGTATAAAACGCATCACGACCATTGGCACCGATCTTTTTCAGGGTCGCTGACAGCCTGGGTTGATGATGCAGCTGCCCTACAGCCAGTGTCTTGCCATTACGCAAAAACACTTCACCCGCATTGGCGTCATTTTGAAGCAGTGCTAATTGTTTTGCGTGGTCGTAGCTTACTCGTGGCGATATCGGATAACCTTCCGAGGCAAAGTCAATTGCAGGCTGCAATATTTCCTCAAGTGACAAGCATCCGTGTTCAGCGTTCAGCCTGCACCACGCGTCTACCGCACCGGGTACGGTAACCGAATGAGGTGATTGCCGTTCTATTGAGTGGATGCCCTGCGATAAGTACCAGTCAGCAGTGGCTGCCGCAGGTGCTTTTCCGGAGCCGTTGAATGAAGCCATAGCGCTGATGTCGCCACCTGGTGCATAGAGACAAAAACAGTCACCACCGATACCGGTTGAGTGAGGCTCAACTACACACTGCACAGCACAAGCACCAATTGCTGCATCCAGTGCATTTCCACCTCGCTTAAGAATAGCTATTGCTGCCTCAGTGGCAAGCGGATGGGAGGTTGCAGCCATTCCGTTGGTGGCTAATACCGGGGAGCGACCCGGGAATTCCAGATCTCGCATAGTGACCTTATTGGGGCGGATTAAATAAAACGGGTAGATAGTAACAAGAACTGATAGTAACAGCTTCGCTGATGCCGGTGTTCTGGAACAACTCCTGCGGACTCACACACCGCATAAAATTGTCAGAGCCCATCGATTGGTTATACGCTAACTAAATATTCCACCACTTGAATATAGATCGAGTACATTCTCGCGCCAAACTTTACTCACTTTAGGTTTGCGGCTAAATAGATGTTTTTTACCCGTATGGAGTAGCTCAGAGAAAGTTGATAGCTGTAGGCGAAAGTACTCTTCAAAGTCAGTCGGCTCACCAAACCAATCCTGCAAATTCATCTCTACATACTTAGATGCATTCAGACGATTCATAAACTGCTCAATACCATCCTGCCATTCTCGCCCCAAGGCGGCGCATAAATTCGGGCTTCGTTCGCTTATTGTCTCTCGTGCCTCCACTGTAGAAGAGACCGCTAGAAATTCACCCGGAATAATTTGACTTGAATTGAAAAGAACTACCCACGCAATAGGAACGGTTCTAGATTCGATTTGATCGATTACCCCACTTTCAATACCCGATTGGCCACGCGTTGATTGAAATGTTAAATACGAATATAGCCCCATATCTGTTTTTCCCTCCGTTCATCTACAAAATATACCTATTTATTGTCGGCTTTTCTATCCAACATAACGCTCTAACTACCAGAAATTTTTGCGTTACAGGCGCACACCGGCTTTTTAATGCAGACTCGTAGGTGCGGCCGGGACGTTGTCGCGGCATTCTCCGTCTGGGAACACAAAAATAGCTTGTATTCTAACAAGAGGGTGTCGTCAAAGGCGTCTAGTGCCGCTTTTGTCATTCTCCCTGGGGAGAATCCGGCGTGTAGTTTGCGCCGGAAGAGGGGTGTGTCTGGGTTAGTTATTCAAAAAGACTTCGACCTTAAATTTTGA
>CALLBO010000045.1 GCA_937998875.1 uncultured Granulosicoccaceae bacterium | reverse complement strand
CGTTTCTCGTTGTGTCAGGCGGGCTTTCCTATGTGGCAAAGATTCAGTCACTGGCCGCTCCTATGAACACCGCAGACATCAGATCGAACATGATCTCCTGAGGCTAGCTTCCATTTTCTACATCGATGTGGCGGCATTCGCCGTGCTTTCGAATCACTATCATGTTGTTCTGCATGTCGACCGGGATAGTGCCAAAGAGGGGGATGCAAAAGAGATCGTTCGACGTTGGCATCAACTATACAAGCCCAAAGAAGTCTCTCGGAAGTTTATTGATGACGAACATCTGGAGCCGCACGAATGTAGCCAGATCGACGTTCTCATCGATACCTGGCGCAAACGGCTTTACGACATTAGCTGGTTTATGAAAGTGCTCAATGAAAATATCGCCAGACGCGCAAACAAAGAAGACGAATGCAGCGGTCACTTTTGGGAGGCAAGATACAAATCACAAGCCTTACTCGATGAAAAATCCGTTCTCAGCGCGATGGCGTACGTCGATCTCCATCCCATACGGGCAGCTATGGCGACAACCCCCGAAACCTCTGATCACACCAGCATTAAATTGCGTATCGAGTATTGGAAGAACAAAGCTAATCAAAAGATGGATGATGAAAACGAACCGTTTCAACCCAAATCACTGATGCCGTTTAAAGGAAACCTGCGTCAACCATTGCCAAAAGGGCTGCGCTTCAATCTCATCGATTACATCAAGCTGGTCGAATGGACGGGCAGAATCATCAGAAATGACAAACAGGGTGCAATAAACGCATCTACTCCACCCATTCTGAAAAGACTAGATATTTCAACAGATCACTGGATTGAGCTTTCCACCAAGTTCGAATCCCGTTTCAAAGGTATTGCCGGCAGCGCACAATCTATTAAAGCACTGAGTGCACACTTTGGACTGACCAGACAAATCAACCGGAGTAATAGCGAAGTACTCTACGGCTAGCTACAAATCAATGCGCTCTAACTTTGATTTTCCCGTGCGGGAACCCACTACCCTGCCCGCTTGAAAATTGTCTGCGTATTTTCTTCATTGTTATCGATGAAAACACCGATAATATTTGGATATACGTAAACGTCTTCCGCTCTAAACGAAATTTTCTACACCTACAGCTTTTGATTAAGTGTCTTCGCTATTTTTTATAGTGACTGTCCTTGCAATTCCTTGCAATTTTTGTGTTCCCGTATGTGGATTTCCACGTCGACATTACCAAAGCATCGATCTAATTCACACCTGTTTGCAATGCATGAATTAGATGCACAACACCACGTAAACATCACGATTTTCCCTGGATAATCCGGGAGTTCACTCGATTCAGAGAGGTACGCAAGACGCCGAGATCAGTCCAATTGTCTGGCCTTTCATAACTGATGTTCATACGACCTGTTTTAGAAAGATCAAGTCTGTGACCGCAATGTCGATAGAACGAGGTAGCGGCAGTATTTTCTGTCTGTGGTAAATCCTATTTGTCAGGCTTCCAGCACTGAGGCAAAAATTGGCCAACGGTTCTGCGGTAAAAAAACAACCGACCGAGTCAGCAACTGTAGCGTTTCCGGCGTCCGCATTGAACTCTGACCTGCGTGACAAAAAAACAATTCACGCCGAAATTGTCGAGTCCATGGAACAGGGAATAATTGTCTGGTCTGACAATGGCATTTGCGAGTTCGTCAACGCACGGTATTACGAACTACTCAATCAGGGAAAAGACTACCTGTTTATCGGCATGAGCCGTGATGACTATTTTCAAAATATGATCAAGCGGGGAGACATTGACAACTTAATGGCCGAACGTCTCGAAGCAGACCTGGCAAAACGTCAACCGTTTAACATAGAAAGGAAAATATACGGTGGTGGTGAAATCGCCGTCTATATACGTCCGATCGAATCAGGTGGACATGTGGTGACATATACCGATATCACCGCTACCAAGACCAATCAAAAAATGCTGTCGCAAACTATTGAACGTGCTGAAAAAGCGGAGAAAAAAGCCCGTCAGTCTTTACAACAGGAAAAGGAAAGGCAGGCAGAAACCAATTCGATTGCCGATTTATCAGACTGGTTACAATGTTGCAAATCAATCGATGAACTCTATGAGATCGTGCACCAGGCAATGGCCGGAATGTTTCCGTACTCTTCCGGCCAGCTATTCATCTACAGCAATTCCAGAGATGTATTGGACGGAGCTGTAAGCTGGGGAGGAGTGGAACTAACCCACTCCATACAGCCACAGGATTGTTGGGGTTTGAGGCGAGGCAGAACATTTCGGTATGGTGCAGGTGTTGTACGATTTCCATGTAATCATTTTACTGCACAAGATGATGATCTGGGTATTGACCACTACTTGTGTCTTCCGATCATTGCTCAGGGTGATACCGTCGGTATGCTGCACATATGTTTTCACGGGTCTGAGGACCGTCCTGAAGACATATCGCCGATAAACGAAGATACCACCAGCTTTGCACAACGATGTGCTGAACAAATTAGTATTGCTATCGCCAATGTAAAACTCCGGGACGAGCTACATGAACAGTCAACCAGAGATCCGTTAACCGGACTTTTTAACAGGCGTTACTTCAATGAGCGCTGTCGCTCCGTCATCTCGCTGCTCGATAAAAAACAAGGATCCGTGTCACTCATATCTTTCGATGCAGATAATTTTAAAAGCTATAACGATTACTATGGGCATGAAGCTGGAGACTTCCTGCTATGTTCTATAAGTGACATAATGTTGCGTTTTTTCAACAATGATGAAGTTTGTTGCCGCACCGGTGGCGAGGAATTTTCTATTTTGCTTCCGCACACAACAGCAGCAGAAGCCGAGAAAAAGGCAGCAGAACTTATACACCTTATAAGAACACATGACTTCCGCTATCTGAATCAACCATTACCTACAGTAACCGTGTCAGCTGGAGTTGCTGCCTATCCGGTTGACGCAGATAGCCTGCAGGGACTGGGCAGACTGGCTGATCTCGCTATGTATAAAGCCAAAGACAGTGGCAAAAATTGTGTCTGCCGGGCTAGCAGCCTGAATCGCAACATAGTTCAGTAACCCGATCACACCTCGAATGAGAACTTAGGGGGACAGGAGGGCATACTAATACCACAACATCTGATACAGACGTCTTAACTCTATTTACGCTCTCGCTGTTTCTCGTGTATCGTAAACTTGAACTTTTAAGCTGTGCTCACCCCATACCCTTGATAATGCAACGGGAGGACAAAACTGAACTCTGAGTCTTACGATGTTACTGTCGTCGGCGGAGGGTTGAGTGGTCTGGCTACTGCAGCACGGTTGCAAGCAGCTGGCTTGTCTACAGTCGTTATTGAGGCACACTCAACACCCGGTGGCTGTGCGGTTTTTTTTTCGTCGCAAAGGGTTTTCTTTCGACGTTGGAGCAACCACACTCGTAGACTTTGAACCTGGCGGGGTTGGTGGGGAGTTTCTTGATAGCATTGCTATGCAACCGTTTACCAGTGAGGTTATCCCTGGCTACCACGCCTGGCTTCCCGACAGAACGATTAATCTCTTTCGTGAAAAAAGTCTCTGGCATAAGGAACGACTAGCACGGTTGGGCAACACGAATGCACACCGGAAATTCTGGCATCTGATTGACTCTGTCGCTCATGTGTTTTGGGATGCAAGCAGACGAGGCATTGCATTACCACTGCAAAATCCTGCCGACGTTATCCGCGCAGCAGGCATTGTGTCACCACGTCATTGGTTAATGTCCAGGCACCTACGCTCAACCCTTGGTGATGCACTTCAACGTCACGGACTTCGAAACGAGAAACCGCTAACGGGCTTGCTTTCGATGATTGTCGAGGACACGGTACACGCAAAGATCGATGAAGCTCCGTTGATAAATGCAGCAATGGGTATCACCATGCGAGGTGCTGGATTAACACGTGCCGTAGGTGGCATGAGAGGATTTGTGACAGCGCTTACCAGGCATTACGAGCATTTAGGTGGACGTCTAATGACAAAACACGAAGCGCTGAAAATAACTGGGGATCGTGGACGCTATATGACTGAAACCACCAGAGGATGGATAAAATCAAATCAGGTGGTGTCTGCCATTCCAACGGAGAACGTCGCGAAAATCTCATCTGATTCGGTGTCGAACAAACTGCAACGCTATCTAAAACGCGATGCACAGGCGATGGGTGGGGGCCTGGTTGTGTTTCTAGGTATACCTGAGCAAGAAGTAAAAGAACATGAGTGGACTCACCATCAGATACTGATGAACTATGACGAACCATTGGGTTCAGGTAACAATATGTTTGTATCTGTCAGTGCAGATGGGGATGACACGAGTGCGCCAGCTGGTCACCGGGCAGTGATGTTGTCAACGCACTGCGAACTCGATGATTGGAATGGGCTTGATAAGAAAGAGTACTCATTCCGCAAAGAAAGCATAACCAGACAATTGCTGGAGAATGCACGTCGCGTCTACCCGAACCTGGCTGCAGACCCAACCGTGTTTGAATCGGGTACACCGAAGGCCTATGCGCGATTTGCACGTCGACCCAACGGTGCTGTGGGTGGAGTTAGACAAACCCTAATGAACAGTAACCAGCATGCCATTCCACATGACATCGGGGTCGACGGATTTCACTTAGTTGGTGATTCCACATGGCCAGGCCTTGGAACAGTGGCGTGCGTACTTGGCAGTCGAATTGCCGCAGAGAATGTGCTCAATCAACATTAACAATAGCGGACGATTACTGTTATCGACTTAAGAGTTGCATTGGGACAAGTTGCATTGGGACAGGCATAAAACTAACTGTGACTGTCCTTGTTAGTTGCTGGCTCAAACCCAGTCCTCAAGTATCAAGTCTTTTAAGCGCGAAAACTCCCGTGCATTATTACTCACCAAAACACATTCTGGATTAACAAATTACAGGCTACTGTCACTATTAGAACAACCAATTTATTTTGTGACCAGATCAATATTATATATAACAGGCATCTGCCCGCTCCACTTGCCCCATAAATCACTACTTGTGATTAGCCGCATCATAAAGTGGGCAACATTAATTCTACTGGTTTTACCCGCGTCAAAAATCGGGTTGCGTGTCGGGGACTGATGTAACTCGTAAGGCGTTGTTGATTCTTCGTCAATGAGACCATCGGGTCTTACTGCTGTCCATTCAATACGGCTGTCGCCGGCACTATGGTTGAGCTGCAGGTACGCAGCTGCTTCTTCGTTGTCAGCATGAGGCGGCAGGAGGTGCCGCAGCAGAAAAATCACTATGTTTTGGCTCAAAGAGATTTTCTCACCAGCTTGCTTGTTTTGGTTACCGGTGGTGTTCATCAAAACGAATTTGACGGGCTTTTCCGGGTTAATAATCTCTACTGACCGACATAGCCGTTTTACACTATCTGTCACCAGCCGACGGGGATGACCGAATAGGCCTTTAAAGGTCAGGTTGTGACCGAGGCAGGAGGCTATTGCACAACATCCAGACACCTGCGCATCCAGTTCAGAGTCTGTCATTTCCAGCAAACTGGCCTGCGTGATCTGAAGCCTTTCGTTTTCTACAAGATGCGCAGGCAATGTCTGCGGTGAGCGGACAATCGCTCTGACCGTCTGACCCTGATCGAGTAATTGCTCGAGTAAGAGTCGACCCGTAGCACCACTGGCCCCGACAACAAGAATAGTCATATTTGCACTCCGGCAGATAATTTAGTTCAACTACTATACCGATGCAGAGTTTATAGATATATTGGCCAAAACCGTATTGTGGGTATGCGTATTTATATGAACTGGGAATCTATTAATTTTGACTGGAATCATATACGCGCTTTTCACGCCACAGTTCAAGAAGGTAGCCTCTCCGCAGCGGCAAAAGCCCTTGGGATGACGCAGCCGACACTTAGTCGCCAGGTAGCCGCTCTTGAAGCAGAACTTAAGGTGACTTTGTTCGAGCGAGTAGGACAACGACTGGTATTGACTGATAGCGGCGCCATGCTGGTGGAGCATGTCAATTCAATGAGCCAGGCAGCACTGCAGTTTTCACTTGCAGCCACTGGTCAGTCTCAGGAATTGGAGGGATCGGTTGTTATCTCAGCCAGTCAGCTCGATGCAGCTATGCGCTTACCAAAAATAATTGCCGATTTATGCCGCGAAGAGCCCCGTATTACCATAGAGGTGATCGTAACCAACGAAGCAAGTGATTTGCTACGTAGAGAAGCAGATATCGCCATTCGTAGTTTTCACCCAAAGCAAAACGATTTAATTGCAAAGAAGCTAGGCGAGGAACGAATCAGGTTCTACGGAACACCCGATTATGTGCAAACTATTCCAGCGAACTGCACCATGGAGGAACCGGATGGCTTAAAAATTATCGGCTTCGATCAAAGTAGCAGACTAATCGATATGTTCAAAAAGCAGGGCTGGGGCCTTAACGAAGAAAACTTTCCGCTGCTAACATCATTCCAACTGTTGCAGCTAAACCTATGCAAGCAAGGCATGGGATTAATTGTTTATCCGGAAGATATGGGGGATAACGATGCAGACCTGGTTCGCGCCTTCGAACAGCAAGAACCCCTGATGACCCTGCCCGTATGGCTGGTGTGTCACCAGGAGCTCAGAACCAGTCTGCGCGTGCGGCGGGTGTTTGATTTTATTTCTGATCGGCTAGGATTTTATCTAAATATCTAAGCGTTCGATAAAGTTGTCGAAATTGGACAGGCACTGCAAAATTGCTCCTTTTTTACAGTGACTGTCCTAGTAATTTTCGGCGTCACATACGTAAGTCGGCAGTAGCCCCAAACTGCTTTGGTGCTCTGCTTATGAGTTATCTATGTAGCCACACAAGACCGCCCAAGATCAGGTCGACCCGGAGGTTCTTTCCAGCCCCAACCATCGCCGTCGGTGTCAATACAAGGTAACACATCATAAACCGAGTCATCCTGCAGAGTAGTTTCAACAAGAGGTTGGCAAGTCTGGAAACCATTCCAACCCCAGCCATCACCATCTGTGTCCACACACTCTCTTGACGTTGGTGCACAAGTAGCAATCCCATTCCAGCCCCACCCGTCGCCATCGCTGTCAATACACTCACCTGTCACTATCTGACAACTTTGGCGTCCATCCCAACCCCAGCCATCACCATCCGTATCAATGCAGCCGGTGGTTTGTTCGGGCAAAGCGATTTCGAGAGGCGGTAGAGTTCTTGTGGCCCAAATACTCCCACCACCACTCAGTTGAAGCCGCACATCCGGTACATTGTCACGCACGCCAATGACACCGGCGGTATTGGGTACATCAATTCCAACCATAAACCTCGCCAATATAATATCGGTATTACCAAATAAGGAAGTTGGAACCGAAACAACTACTTTTTCAGGGAAAACTTCATACTCCAACTCCAACCCGCTACCTCGCTCACCAGAGGCCAGGTAATGGAAAATAAAACGAAATCCATCCGGACCGTGGTCCGACTCAATCGAGGCATCTAAATCCATCAGGGTTTGTTCCGGCCAGAAGTTGTTAACTAAACCAGAGGTTGCGTTATTGAGATCCAAAGGTATAAAAACATAGGTACTTTCGTTGAAATCAGGCAGAACGGTGATCGATATGTTCATATTTGAATCGTTAAAATCAACATGCACATCTGAAATATCGCAACAATAAAAGCCCTCGCCAAACCGATCCTCATCAAAATTACCGTTTCCGATAAAAGTATCGTTCACTGGATCGGACAGTCGATACTCAGAGTTATTCTGAGAGTGAACTGTAAGTGAATACATTAATAGTGTTGTAAAAAGAACGAATGAGTCTATGGGTAAAACCCCTCTACGTGTAAACACTGCCGATCTCCAATATAAACAGAATGGCAAGGGCAGCAATTTATTAGCTGCGTGAGCTTGCCGTGGTGAACAGCCCGACACTCTTACGTCATGACGTAAGAGTCAAGTATCCTGAAAGATCTACTGAATGGCAATGCACGTACCACGAAATGATTCGCATTCCCTTTGCGAGCGATCATTCACTTGCGTTGGCTTAATAAATGACCGAGGCCTTAGCGGGGCAGGCATGCAAAAAGGTGAGTCAATACCAGTGGTCAATAGACAATACGTTGCATGCTTAATTTGTAGAAGTTCAGACTTAATCTGACACTTTACTTTAAAACAGAGGCTGGAAACAGTCTTTAAAAAGTGAGGGTTACCGGTTTTAATGGAAGTGCAAACTTTCAATTAAAACTTAAGAGGCAACCCTCATGATTAATAGTA
>CALLBO010000044.1 GCA_937998875.1 uncultured Granulosicoccaceae bacterium | reverse complement strand
GTTATTCAGCGTTTTGAGCCCTTTCAGCCTCGCTCACCAGTGCGAGATTTAAATCGTTCTATGCGTAAAGTTTGTTGGTGACCAGTCTACTGCATGGGGCCTGCCTGGTTTTCGTTACTTGAGATAGCGGCATCGGGCAGCCAGGTGGGAAACGGCCCACCGCATTACCCAAAGCAGATACAATACCGGGTACCACATAATCCGCGATTTCGGGACCACTAATAGATGTCCGGCAATACATTCGGCAAGCTGTTTACATTGACAACCTTCGGTGAGAGCCACGGTCCTGCGATCGGCGCGGTGGTAGACGGGTGCCCACCGGGGTTGCCTTTGGCAGAGGCCGATTTGCAGCGCGACCTTGATCGCCGTAAGCCTGGTCAGTCTCGTTATACCACTCAGCGAAAAGAAGACGATGTTGTAAAGATTCTGTCCGGTGTGTTCGAAGGTAAAACGACCGGCACTCCCATAGGGTTGTTGATAGAGAACACCGATCAACGTTCCAAGGACTACAGCAAGATAAAAGATTTGTATCGCCCGGCTCACGCTGATCTGACCTACCAGAAAAAGTACGGTATTCGTGATTACCGGGGGGGTGGCCGGTCCTCTGCGCGCGAGACTGCTATGCGGGTAGCGGCAGGCGGTATAGCGAAAAAATATTTACAGACAAAATTTGGTGTGGAGATTAAAGGCTTTCTATCTCAACTTGGTACAGTGACGCTTGATGACGCGCAGTTCGATTCGAATGAGATAGAAAACAACGCCTTTTTCTGGCCAAACGCGAAACAGATTGATGAGCTTGAAGCGTTTATGCAAAAATTGACTAAAGACGGTGACTCTGCCGGGGCGAAGGTCAACGTTGTTGCCACGGGCGTGCCGGTCGGGTGGGGCGAGCCCATCTTTGACCGGCTCGATGCAGATATTGCCCATGCCATGATGAGTATCGGTGCAGTTAAAGGAGTTGAAATCGGAGCGGGTTTTCAGAGTGTGTCGCAAAAAGGCAGCGAGCATCGGGATGAAATTACCCCGCAGGGATTTTTATCTAACAATGCAGGTGGTGTGTTAGGTGGTATTAGTTCCGGGCAGGATATATTGGCGTCGATTGCCCTGAAGCCGACGTCAAGCTTAAGGCTACCCGGTAAGACCGTTGATATTAAAAACGAAGCTCAAGAGGTTATTACTACCGGTAGACATGACCCTTGTGTGGGAATTCGCGCAACACCGATTGCCGAAGCAATGATGGCGCTGGTACTGATTGATCACTGTCTGCGAGATCGGGCCCAGAACCCGGACGCGCAACGTTAACTCCGTACTGCGCCGTAACCTAGTCCGGAAATTCCGGCTTTTGTTTAGTAGTTTCAATGAACGCTTCGGCGGCGCGGGAAAGCGTGCGATCCTGTTTTGTCACGAAGGCAATAGAGAAGGTAAGTTTCATCTCTTCAATAGCTAACACAGCCAGGGAATCATCAACCTGAAATTCCGGCAGACACGTCCAGCCAAGCCCCAGTGATGCCATGGTCTTCATGGTTACAATGTCGTGCGCTTCAGTGAAATCGAGCACGCGTAGATTATTTGCGGTGAGCACATCGTTTATTGCACGACGCGTCGCGGTAGTCTCCGGTGGAAGGATTGATGGATGCTTCAAAAGTTGCTGCAGCGAAACTGTTTTTTCTGCAGCAAGCGGATGACTTTTATCGACCACTACAACAATATTACCGGACCATACATCGCTGCTTAGAAGCCTGGGTGAAAGATTGCGGCTGCCCGGGAATGAACACAGTGCCAGTTCAAGTTGTCCGTCCTCAACCTGCTTGAGTATTTCCGGAGAGCTTGCAAAACGCAGTTCGATATTGACACCCGGGTATTTTTCTCTGAATGGCTTCAGTGCCCGGGGCAAGTGGTGAATACCGATTTGTTCGGTAGTGCCAATACTCAAAACCCCGCTGACTTCTTTGCCGAGGTTGCAAATAACGTCTTCAATGCGTGACAATTCAGCACTGATTTGACGTGCTGATGGCAGTAGCATTCTACCGGCCTCGGTGAGATGGATATTTCTGCCAGCGCGATCGAAGAGTTTGGCTGAAAGCTCCGACTCAAGCGCCGCGACCCGTTTGCTGACGGCCGGCTGAGTGAGCTTGAGAGATTCCGCCGATCGGGAGAACGATTTTTTGTCTGCGACTTCTATAAATGCTTTAAGGTTGTTAATGTCCATTAACGTTTCCCGGGACCTGTGAGTACTTCCGTGTAGCAACCAGGATTACGTCGTTGACTGCGTCTCTCCATTAACGCGCAGGCTCTGTCATTTCTTGGTAGCATTTAGGCTTAGTCTAATAGTGCCACAACAGAATTGCTGCTGCGGCCTTTTTAAATTAAATCGTTAAAAAATAAGCATTTTTTACCGTATACCTACGGTTTTTGTATTTCAGATAGGAATAGTAATGAAAGTTGGCATGATTGGCTGGCGTGGTATGGTCGGTTCGGTTCTGATGCAACGTATGGTCGAGGAGAAAGACTTCGACCGGATTGAAGCAAGCTTTTTCTCTACCTCACAAACGGGTTTGGCAGCTCCCGAGGTAAACGGCAAGACTTCCACCTTGCTCGATGCACACGACATCGAAGCACTGAGTGCTATGGATGCGATTCTTACCTGCCAGGGAGGTGACTACACCAAAAAGATGCATCCTGCATTGCGTGCTGCCGGCTGGTCCGGTTACTGGATAGATGCCGCATCCGCGCTACGCATGGAAGCAGACAGCACCATCGTACTTGATCCAGTTAACGACAAAGTCATTGCTGCAGCCGTTAGTGAAGGCAAGAAAGACTTTATAGGCGGCAACTGCACGGTCAGCCTGATGATGATGGGGCTTGCCGGATTGTTTCGCGAAGATCTTATTGAGTGGTGTAGCTCAATGACCTACCAGGCAGCGTCAGGTGCAGGTGCGCGGGCGATGCGTGAGTTGATATCGCAGATGGGCACCCTGCATGGCTCTGTCGCAGATCTGCTGATTGATAAAGACAGCTCTATTATTGATGTGGACAGTGGAATCAACCAATCCTTTCATAGTGCCGCATTTCCTACGCAGGAGTGTGGTGCTGCGCTGGCTGGCAGTTTAATTCCGTGGATCGATAGCGACCTCGGAAACGGCCAGAGTAGAGAAGAGTGGAAGGCTGAAGCGGAAACCAACAAAATTCTTAACCGTACGGGTGATTCCATAATTCCGGTAGATGGCTTGTGTGTGCGGATCGGTGCAATGCGGTGTCACTCTCAGGCCTTGACGATCAAATTGCGCAAGGACCTGCCAATGGCCGAAATTGAGTCACTTATTGGCGCAGCCAATGAGTGGACTGAACTCGTACCCAATTCCAAAGAGGCATCAACCGCGAAACTGTCACCAGCGTTCGTTAGCGGCAACCTTACTGTTCCGGTGGGAAGATTGCGCAAAATGAGTTTCGGCGCTGAGTACCTTAGCGCATTCACGGTAGGTGATCAGTTGTTGTGGGGTGCAGCAGAGCCGATCCGCCGGATGTTGCGCTTGCTCGGTTGACCGCATGCTTTGGTCGAGTTGGATCTGAGTTTGTATCAGGGCGCTTACATCCTGGTATTGAGCCGATACGTCAACTGCGTGGATGCGGACAATCCAATGGCAATCGTATTGCAAACTGCGTTGCCGGCCAGTGTTTTAATGGTATGTTGTGCAGCGTAGAGGTTCCGGCTTATTGTGTTTGTCGGTACCGGATTAGTTTGCCGGATAGTTTGTAAGATTCCAGCGTCGGTATTACCGCAATTGTCACCGGGGCAATGCTCAGTGGCCTCGATTAGCTGGAATTGACCTTTCAACTTTGCTGGAACAAAAATTGTTCCGGTTCAGTTTGCCTAATTGGCAGTCCCGTACTATATCAATGGGACAGGTTTTTCGGTGGTGGATTTCCGAAAGGAATTTTACGTCCCAACGCTGAAAATCTCTCGAATAATAAAACCATAAAAAACGGTAGTAGCGGCGGGAGCCGGTGGGATTTACAAAAACCGGTTTGCAAAGACTGATTGCGTAAACTCAACTACAAACCGCTTTAGATTAGACAATAAAGAGATCGTATAACTGTGCGAAAAATAGCCATAGCAGCCGCGGTAAGTTTGAGCCTCTCGGGCGTTACCGGTGTCACTCATGCACTCGGACTCGGTGAGATCGAAATGTATTCAGCGCTGAATCAGTCGCTGGATGCCGAGATAGCAATTCTGTCCGCCACTGAAGATGAACTGCGGGATATGAAGGTAGGGCTCGCGTCAGCGGGTGCTTTTGCTCGTGCAGGGCTTCAAATGTCGCCAGTGCTGGCATCAGTTGGCTTTACGGTTGATCGCCGACCAGATGGTAAAGCGGTGGTCAAGGTGACAAGTGACTCACCTGTGCTTGAACCATTCCTGAACTTTTTGCTGGAGGTTGAGTCTCCCGGCAGTGTGAAGCTGGTGAGAGAATATACCGTACTGCTGAATCCTTCTACACTCGCGGTTTCCGACAGTGTTGAACCAGTCACTGTTACACCGGTCAATGCCCCGGCAATTACGGAAGCATTGCCTTTGGCTTCCACCAGTGAGGCAGCCGGCAACGAGCTTGGCAGCAGTGGAAATGGCGTGGCGATTGATCTGTCAGGTACCACCTTAAGTGGTTTTGAAAATAACGATATTGGTTCTGAGGTTACTTTTACTGAAACCACGGTTGGTATGGTTTCACAATCGAATACATCTGAAAGCACAACGGTTGCATCGGTTGACGACGCAGGGCCTGAAAGCCTGTTTATTCCGGATGATCAGGTTATCAACAATACCAATAGTGTCAGTAATTCCAGTGGTGGTAACACGGTTGTTGACAGCAATGGTCAGGTAATTTCACTGACTCAGGAAATCGTCACAACGCCGCAGTTCAATGAGCCATCTGTTAACAGCACATCTGGGAACGGTAATGGACAGGCCATCGCACTGGACAATCTCGGTAGCCAGTCTGACAGCCAGGTCAGCGTGCAGGAGAATACCGACAACGCGATCTTTGGCAACGAATTTAATACCGGTGCGCAGCTCGCTTCGGGAGATACCGATGCCCAGAGTGATGCGGGAAATCTGATTGATCTGTCTGGTGTGTTTGACGAATCCAGCGCGGCTGGTACTGATGAAGGTTCAACAGCTTTCGTTGTAGAGACTGGAAGAAACCCTGGCAGCATTGAGTTATCCGGTGATAGCTATCGCATAAGCAGACAGGACACTCTGTGGAGTATTTCGAATGCGCAAAAAGCTCGTGGTGTAACACCTCATCAGATGATGGTTGCCTTGCTTGATGCAAATCCTGAAGCGTTCATCGGTGGCAACATGAATCGTATGCGCACCGGGGCAGTTCTGCAGATACCTTCTGAGTCAGGGCAGCGATCGGTATCGGCACGTAATGCCCTTTCAATCGTGGAATCCTGGACCCGTGATAACCGCGCTCCAGTGCGTCGTGAAGCCCGTGTTGAGCCAGCGATCACTGTTGAAGATGCCGAGACTGTTGTCGACAACTCCTCCAATCTGAATGCGGTTACCGAGCAGCTTGAAACCGTTCAATCAGAAATCTCTTCCAGTACATTGCAGCGTGACGAGCTTCAGGGCCGTGTTGAAAGTCTTACCAACAACATGGAGGAGATGAAAGGCTTGATTACTGTTCGTGAGAGCGAACTCAATCAACTACAGAATGAAGTTGCAGTGGCTGAGTCAAACGCCGCAGCAATTGATGCCCAGATCAGTCAGCTTTCCAATGCGTCTGCGGGTGCGGCCCAGGTTCAGGAAGGTTTGAGCCAAGAGCTTATTGAGGCGCAGAACGCAATCGCAGAGAAAGCCGATGCTGATAAAAACCTCGCCACTGCAGAAGCTGAAGCGCAATCGATATTGTTGTCTTCGGAAGAGGATTCTCTGCGTGCCCAGCTGTCAGCACTTGAAGTTGAAAAACGCGATCTTGAAGCATCCTCGCAATTAGAAAAAGCAGCACTTGTACGCGAGTCTGAGGCAGAAAAGACCCGCTTACTGGCACAGGCAAAAGCTGAACGTGAAAATATTCTGGCTGAACTTGAAGCGGAAAAAGCTCGCATCACCAGTGAAGCTGAAATAGAAATTGCACGAATTCGGGGCGAAGCCGAATTGGAAAATCAGCGTCTTCTAAGCGAAGCGCAGGCAGAGCGCGACAAAGTCGCTGCAGACAAAGAGCAAATGGAAGCAAAGCTTGCAGAAATGGAAAGCGACATGCTCGAAAAGTCGGAAACGGCTGAAGCTGTGGAAGCGCAGACGCAAATGGCAGCTACAGATAGCGATGAGCCTTCACGGGTTAAAGATCGATTGGCTCAGCTGAAGGAAGAAGGCAATGAGGTGGCGGGCAATGTGCAGGAAAACGTCGCATCTGCTGTTGAGCAGGTAGCACCGGAAAATGCCGTGGCTGACACTGATGCTGAAGGGATCGTTGCTGGTGCAGCTGAAACCATGACTGATGCCGGTAAGACCATGACCGACGCTGGTGGGAAGCTGGCAGCAGGTGGTACCGCGGCAGTTGGTGGGTTGCTTGGTTTTGCACCACTGCAGGATGTCATCGGTAATCGCAAAACAATACTTGCTGCAGGTGCTGGTTTGTCACTGCTCGGGTTGCTCGGAGCATGGGGTTTAAGAAGACGTAAAACACCTTCTGCTGAAGTGAAAGGCAAGGGTCTTCGTCCGCGCGGTGAAGGTCGGCCGGTTGTATCTCCAGCCCAGCCGAACTATGAACAGGAAAGAGCGATGTATGGTGATTCGGATCAGAGTGTCCAGCCGCAACGTCGAAGCAGTAGCTCTGCTGCCGCCGCAGCCGCAGCCGCAGCCGCTGCAGTAACGGGCACTGCCGCAGTTGCCACGACTCGCAGCGGTAATGAGACAAACGATGCAGAGAAACCATTAGCACCGAAGTCTGCTGCTCCGGAAACGGCGGCACCGGTAGCCGCTGGTGAAGCAGCAAGATCGCCAGTCGAGCCGGCTCAACCGGCACCTGCGGTTAGCGGGCAAACCACAAGTGATGCCCAGGCGTCTGTGGATTCGGAGCTCGAAGAGAAAGCGCTGGATGACACCATTACCGAGGCAGAAGTCTATTTGCGCTACGGTTTGCACGGTCAGGCAGAAGATTTATTGAAAACTGCCATTGAACGTTCTCCGAACAATGAGGAGTACCACTTTAAGTTGCTGGAAAATTATCACGACCAGAAAAACGATGATAACTTCAGTGGACTTGCAGAAACTTTTAAAGCCAAGTTTCCCAACTCCGGTCACCAGGCTCGCATTGCCGAAATGGCAGCAGAACTGAAAACGTCAACCGGATCATCCGGAGTAGGTGCCGGTGTAGCGGGAACAGTAGCTGCTGGTGCTGCTGGTGCCGCAGCGATGGCAACCGGCGCGGCGGCAAATGCCAAAGATGCTGCATCAGATGGCATAGAGTCTCTAACTGGCTCTGCTGATGACTTGCTTGATCAGACGATTGACCCCGGATCGGAGTTCAGCGTTGATGAACTGCAAGCGACTGGAAATCTGAGTGCATTCGCAGACGATAGCGACTTTGCTGATCAGGGGGGTATGGCTTTAGATGAAGTGGATCTGGCGGCTCTTGATGATGATGGCACGATGAATCTTGAAGAGATAGCCGGTAGTCAGATGTCTGGTGGAGATCTCGGCACTCTCGACCTGACAAATCCGGGTTTCGAACCTTCGCTTGACGACCTCACATTTGAAGATGCAGATCTCAGCACGCCGGGTGACGTTACCGATAGTTTTGATACGGCGAGCCAAAACCCTGTTGCTGGTGGAACGGATGAGATGGAGACAATGCTCGATCTTGCTAAAGCCTACATCGATATGGGCGATAACGACAATGCGTCCAAAGCGTTGAAGGATATTGCTGCAAGAGGTAATCCGCTGCAGCAGACTGAAGCCGCTGAGTTACTAAAAAAACTATCATAATAAAAATATAATCACGCACATCAATTGAAAGGCGCCTTTATCAAGGCGCCTTTTTTTTGTCTTTGATTTGTTTTAAATTTCTGGCGATCCAGTGATTTGTTATTGTGCTACGGATCGAGCAGTTACAATGGGTGAATGAGAATGTCTTCCGATTCCCGCACCATCCATTATGCCGTTGCTACAGCGTTCAGCTACTTCGGTTTAACAGCACCCTTTAGCTGCTACTACGGAGAAACTACGTTCTAATGGCCAGGTATGCGCTCGGAATTGAATATGACGGCAGCGCCTATTGCGGATGGCAGAGGCAGAGCCACAGTGCTTCTGTGCAACAGGTGCTTGAAGAGGCGCTGTGCAGAGTTGCAAATGAAGAAATCGTTGTATCTGCCTCCGGGCGCACTGATACGGGCGTACATGCATGGCAGCAATGTGTGCACTTTGAGTCTGAACAGTCACGCGACTTGAAAGCCTGGGTGATGGGGGTAAACGCGAACCTGCCAAATGATGTGGCGGTGCGTCATGTCACCAGAGTGAATGATGATTTCCATGCCCGGTATTCAACACTTGGCAGAACTTATCGTTACTGGATTCTCAATCATACGGCACGCTCAGCGTTACAGCATCAGCGGGTTGCGGTGGTGTATCGCGAACTCAATGAGACGGCGATGCATGATGCCGCGCAGGTGTTAGTCGGTGAGCATGACTTCACCAGTTTTCGGGCCGCGGGTTGCCAGGCAAAACATGCGCGGCGGGAGATCACTGGCATCACAGTTTGTCGATACAAACGGCATGTGATGGTACAGATTGAAGGCAACGCATTTCTGCATAATATGGTGCGCATTATTGTCGGCAGTCTGATTGAGGTCGGCAGCGGTGAGCGCCCGGTTGACTGGCTGGCTTCTATACTCGCGGCGCGTGATCGGACCATGGCAGGTGCGACTGCCGTGCCTTATGGACTTTACTTTATGGGACCACACTACGATCCGGCTTTTGGAATTCCAGACTGGCGAGAGAGCTTGCTGTCTGTCAGTGGTATGCCCTAATGGATGCCGGTCACAGCGTTGTCGCTGGTCCCTGTAGCGACGCCAGAAATAGTGCAGTTGTGGTATCGTTGCCCCAATGAATTCAGATGCACACCGATGGTAGCCATCAATGCCCCAGGGTCACAAAATCAGGGTCACAAAGTCAGTGGTCGCAAGACCCGGATAAAGATTTGCGGATTTACGCGCGTAGAGGATGCAGTCGCTGCATGCGACTTCGGAGTGGATGCGCTGGGTCTGGTGTTCTATCCTCCGAGCAGCCGACATATTACTCTGGAACTGGCAGCAGAAATCGTTCAGGCGTTGCCTGCATTTGTGACGGTGACTGGCTTGTTTTTAAACGAAGATAAATCTGTTGTTGATCAGGTACTGGATAAAATCCCACTGTCGCTGTTGCAGTTCCACGGCACCGAGTCAGCAGAATATTGTCAGTCGTTTAATCGTCCCTACATTAAGTCAATCGCGATGAAATCCGTGACAGATGTAAACACATATGCATCACAGTTTGAAAGTGCCCGTGGCTTTCTGCTCGATAGCAATATTGCCGGTGGAGCGGGTGGCAGTGGTAAACAATTTGACTGGGATCGTGTGCCTACAGAATTTCAGGCACCACTGGTACTGGCAGGCGGGCTGGATTGTGGCAATGTGTCTGACGCTGTAGTGCATGTCAGACCGGATGCGGTAGATGTAAGTAGCGGTGTTGAATCTGCAAAAGGCGTTAAAGACCACGCCTTGATGAAAGAGTTTATACAATGTGTGCACGCTGCTGATAACGCAATTGCAGCGTCGAAAATCAGGCAAGGTGACAAATGAGTTGGTTTGACAAACTGATGCCCTCACGGGTAAGAACCGACAGCCGTAATCGCGGCTCGGTGCCTGAAGGGCTTTGGGTTAAATGTGAAAGTTGTGCCAATGTATTGTACTCAGCCGATCTGGAACGCAACCAAAGCGTCTGTCCACGTTGCGGTCATCATCGTCGGATAGCTGCACGTAGCAGGCTCGAAGCTTTGTTAGATGTTGAGCCACGCAGTGAAATTGCAGCAAACCTTGAGCCGGTTGATTACCTTAAATTTAAAGACAGTCGCAAATACAGTGAGCGATTGAGTCAGGCTGCTGATACCAGCAAAGAGAAGGACGCGCTGGTAGCAATGTATGGTGCTATTCATGGCGTGCCGGTGGTTGCTGCGGCCTTTGAATTTCAGTTTATGGCGGGTTCGATGGGGTCGGTGGTCGGTGAGAAATTTGTTCGTGCGGCGGATACTGCTCTGCAACACAACGCACCATTCATCTGTTTTTCCGCCTCGGGCGGTGCGCGTATGCAGGAAGCATTGGTGTCGCTGTTTCAAATGGGTAAAACCAGTTCCGCACTTGCGCAGTTGTCTAACCGCGGTGTGCCGTACATTTCTGTACTCACTGACCCGACTATGGGTGGTGTTTCTGCAAGCTTTGCTATGCTGGGCGATCTTATCGTTGCCGAGCCACGTGCATTGATTGGTTTTGCCGGTCCCCGGGTAATTGAACAAACAGTGCGAGAGAAACTGCCAAATGGTTTTCAGCGTTCTGAATTTTTACTTGAACACGGTGCCATCGATATGATTATCGACAGGCGTGAGATGCGTGCAAAGTTTGCCACGATGCTATCGCAGTTAACCGGCAGACAATCCCCTGATCTGGGTGCCGACGAAACATTGGTGGAAGAACCGGTAGAAGAGCAGGCTGCTGAAGAAGAGTAGGCACTGCTCTATCAAATCGAGCTTCAGTGCATTTATCCGTAACAAATAACGACACCCTCCAGCTTGCGGGAGGGTCGGTGTGTAAGCGCTCTGGTTTAAATTACGCTGAACCTTCGCCACCTCTTGCAAAGCCTGTTTATTTGCAACAATGGATGCTCTGGTGTCTCCCGTGCCAGAATGTTTGTCCGGATTTTGATTTGTTATCTTTTGGGGGGTGTCGGGATGTATAAGAACCTGCAAGACTGGCTCGAGCACCTGGAGCAATTGCAACCCGACAGAATTGAACTTGGCCTTGATCGCATAAAGCAGGTGGCGGTAAACCTTAAAGTAGATCAACCGGGTTTTAGAATCATCACCGTTGCAGGTACCAATGGCAAAGGTTCTACTGTAGCGTATATAAACTCCATGCTGGCAGAGCTTGGTTATACAACCGGTGTTTATACTTCACCGCACTTCATTCACTTTAACGAGCGCATTGTGGTCAATGGCAAACGCGCGGATGAATCTGTTTTGTGTCGTGCGTTTACTGCAATTGAAAGTGCCCGCGGTGACGTTCCTTTAACTTACTTTGAATTCACAACACTCGCTGCGATCTGGTGTTTTAAGGATGCAGGTATTGATGTCGTGATCCTTGAAGTCGGGCTTGGTGGGAGACTGGATGCGACTAATGCATGGGACAGCGAGGTTGCGTGCATCAGCTCAATAGGTATCGATCATATTGACTGGCTGGGTGATGACCGGGAATCGATCGGTGCGGAAAAAGCCGGTGTAGCTCGATACCGCTGTCCGTTGGTTTGTGGCGACACAGATCCCCCGGCGAGTATTGAAAGAGTTGCCTCAGAGACTGGTGCCAGGCTATTGCAGCGAGGGCGTGACTTCACCGTTGAGCGACAAACTGATGGATCTTGGCAGTATCGGGATGCAATGTCTGATCTGCAATTGCCGGCTCCTTCGATCATTGGTCAGTGGGCTTGTGACAACGCGGCGGTATCTATCTGCGCTGTCAGTCAGTTTCTTGCCAGTCCACCGCCGTTGAATGTTGTCGAAAAAGCGCTGCAGAATGTTGTGATACCCGGGCGCATGCAAATGCTGCAAGCAGCCAATACTTGGGTAATTCTGGATGTTGCACATAATCAGGCAGCAGCAGAGAAGCTGGAACAATATTTACAGGCGGAGCCGGTGAGTGGTGATACACGGGCTGTGTTTGGCTGCATGCACGATAAGGATGCCGGTGGAATTATCTCCTCATTAGCGGCGTCTGTTGATAAATGGTTTGTTGCGGAAATTGACTATCCACGAGCGATGGCAGGCAGTGAGATTTCAGATGAATTGCGTCTTCACGGGGTTGTAAACAGTCAGATTTTCGCTTCGGTAATTCATGCTGTTAACGCAGCTGTTGCACAATCAGGTCCTGAAGACAGAGTCGTGGTGCTTGGGTCGTTCCATGTAATCGGGCCGGCACTGGAGCTTCTGGACGAGCAGCCTTTGGAACTGCCTGGCGGGCGGTTCGAGTAAATGCTCGATTGGCCTGTGAAGCCCGGGTTTTCATATCATTCAATGGGTCGGTAGTAAGGCCGATTTGCCCGTGAATAGGTGCTTCAGGTTGTCTTCGTAAGATTTCGCGTAGTCCTTTGGGATGATCGTGATACACAGAATTAAACCGTTACATTAGTTTTCGACAAGAGCGCTGTGTCTTGAAAGATACTCTCACAATCGAACCATCAAAGGCCGGACACGTGGCGCAGGGTCGTAAAGAACTAAAAGACGAGCAGCTTTTTGCGCGACTTATTGGCGCGGCTGTTCTTTTAGCGCTAGCGGTAATAGTTCTGCCCTTTGTGCTCGATGGCTCCGGGTCCCAGCGGGAGTATGAATACGCTGAAACGCTGCCTGTTGAACCTGCGCGGCCGGACGTGGTCGAGAAGTCTTTCTCGTCACGGCAAATTGCACTGGAAAATCAGCGAGCTCCGCGCAAAGAAGAAGTGCAGGTTACCCCACCAGCTACATCTTCAACGGTAAGTCTGCGCGCGCCTGCAGCGGCCGGTTCAGCGAAACCCGGTACCATAATTAGAAGCACCGCAGAGCTGACAAATGACGTCGCCAATGCTGCAAGCGGGGTGCAGGGCCCTACGATTAACACACCGGTTGCAAATCCTGGCAGCACAATAGAATCGCTTCCTCTGCAGCCTGGCTGGAATATTCAGGTAGCGAGCTTTGTTCGCGATGCCAATGCGATAAAACTGATCAATCAATTGCGTGGCCGCGATCTGCCGGCCTACGCCAACCGCGTTACCGGCAGCAGCCGAACTCTGATTCGGGTCCTGGTTGGGCCCTACGCTAATCAAATCGATGCACTGGCATTGCAGAATGATATCGATAAAGACTATCGAGTTGAGAGCCTGATGGTACGGGGTAGGTAGATTTGCCAGGCCTTGTCACACACCTGCTACAATAATGTTAATAAGCAGAGACAGTATCAATGACTTTTAGCACACTTGACCTGTGTATTCTCGGCGTAATCGCGCTCTCTGGACTGTTCGGTCTGTTGCGTGGGTTCACTTCTTCGGTCTTATCGTTGTTTACCTGGTTGGTAGCATTGTGGTTGCCATTCCGGTTTACGCAGGAATTCAGTATGTTTTTGCCGGCCTCGGTAGAGAGTCCGACTGCGCGTGCCATTGTCTCCGCGGCGTGTCTGTTTTTTGGTGCGTTTATCATGCTAAGCCTGATGAGCTGGTTGTTACGTAAGCTGATCGGTGTCACCGGCCTGGGTTTTGGAGACCGGTTTCTGGGAGTGGTTCTCGGTGTAATTAGAGGCGTTCTTATTGTTGCACTGGCAGCCATGTTCGCTACTCATAGCTCGACGCTGCCGAAAGAGAAATTCTGGAATGATTCCCAACTCCTGCCGTCGGTACTGAAAATCTCAAAAGTAATCCGCGCGCAGATGCCGGATAGTCTGGCAGGTCTGTTCGTTTTGAATCCGCTCAAGTAATTTCTTGCGGTTAACAAGCCATGCAATCAGTCATATGACCACCTGCGGGGCTGTTGTCTGAGCGTATTGCCAGGCAGGTAAAAACACACCAAACAATTCCCATTGGACTTCGCTAAGCGTTTACAATTCGTACTCGCGAATCACAGGCAGCGTTCATGTGCGGCATCATTGGCATTGTCGGCCACGAAGCGGTTAATCAACAGATTTATGACGGACTGACGCTACTGCAGCACAGAGGGCAGGACGCCGCTGGCATGGCCACCTGCGACGAGCGCAAGTTGTTTGTTCGCAAAGCACCCGGTTTGGTCAGAGAAGTTTTCCGCACCTCTCATATGATGCGACTGCAGGGGTCCATGGGAATCGGCCATCTGCGCTACCCGACTGCCGGTGGCTCGCGCATCTCCGCGGAAGCCCAGCCGTTTTATGTCAATTCCCCTTTCGGTATTGTGCTTGCACACAACGGCAACTTAACCAACGCTGAGGTATTGCAGAGCGAGCTTTACCGCACTGACCGTCGCCACATTAATACCAGTTCTGATAGCGAAGTGTTACTTAATGTCTTTGCCCATGAACTGCAGCGCGCGGCAGGATCGGACAAGCTACAACCGGACCATCTCTTTCAGGCAGTTACCGCAGTACATAAACGCTGCGCGGGTGGTTATGCGGTTATTGCCATGTTGGTAGGGCGCGGTGTACTGGGGTTCAGAGATCCGTACGGCATCCGCCCGGTGATACTGGGTAAACGTGAATCTGAAAAAGGTACAGAATATATTCTTGCTTCTGAAAGCGTAGCATTGACCGGTCTTGGCTTTGAAGTGGTGCGTGATCTCGAGCCGGGGGAGGCTGTATATATTACCCAGCAGGGCGAACTTTTCTCTCAACAGTGTGCGGAGAAAACACAGCTCAGTCCGTGTATTTTTGAGTATGTCTACTTTGCCAGACCGGATTCCATCATCGATAAAGTCTCCGTTTACAGTTCACGCCTAGCCATGGGTCGCAAGCTTGCGGAGAAAATTCAACGGCAATGGCCGCAAAACGATATCGATGTGGTGATCCCGATACCGGATACCAGCAATACATCAGCGCTTGAGCTTGCTATGCGTCTGGGTGTTAAGTATCGCGAAGGGTTTGTTAAGAACAGGTATATCGGCCGTACTTTTATTATGCCTGGCCAGACTATGCGCCGTAATGCGGTGCGTCAGAAGCTCAATCCGATAGGGTCTGAGTTTAAGGGCTTAAATGTTTTACTGGTCGATGACTCGATTGTGCGCGGTACAACCTCAGAACAGATTGTAGAGATGGCGCGTGAAGTTGGCGCCAATAAGGTCTATATGGCATCAGCCGCTCCGCCGGTGAGTTATCCGAATGTTTATGGCATAGACATGCCAGCCGCGAATGAGCTCATCGCCCACGATAAAACCGTTGAGGAAATACGACTGGCAATCGGTGCTGACGGGTTGATCTATCAGGATCTCGATGATCTGATCGAGTGTGTAAGAGAGTCACGTCCTTCGATGGAAGAATTTGAAACCAGTTGTTTTAACGGTATTTATATAACCGGTGATGTCGATGCGACGTATCTTGATAAATTGCAAACCGCACGGGCTGATGCCAATAAAGACAACAGTACCGACGAAGAGCTGGTAGATGTAGGTGTGCAGTAACAGTGTAGTGAGGCCTATCCAGTTCTTGACACTGTGATCACCAGATGCATAATTGTGGTGCGCCGATTTGATTCAGCTTGCGGGCGCTTGAAAAATACAGCTAAATCGAACGCCTGCGTTCTCCTATAACGCAACGCTTGCATTTTAGTCTGCCTGTTTTCTCTGATTTTACAACCGATCAGGATTTCCCGCTAAGCTCAACTCGCCGCTACTTTCTATTAGCGATGCGGACTAGCAATGAGCAATCCAGACTGGAACGAATTTGACTTTGCCACAACAGCAGTAAGGGCAGGGCATGTGCGCACCCACGAGGGTGAACATTCCGAAGCTATTTTCAGTACATCGAGTTTTGTTTTTCAAAGCGCTGCTGAAGCGGCGGCGCGCTTTCAAAACAAACTCCCCGGCAATGTCTATTCCCGGTTTACCAATCCGACGGTGCGCACTTTTGAGCATAGGCTCGCAGCACTGGAAGGGGGTGAATGCTGTGTTGCAACGTCTTCAGGAATGGCCGCGATTATGGGTACCTGTGTTGCACTACTTGAGCCGGGAGATCACATTGTCGCAGCGTCGGGCATGTTTGGATCTACTACCCAGTTATTTAAGAAGTACCTGACACGAATGGGTAATCCGGTTGATTTTGCGCAGATAGACAGCATTGATGACTGGTGTGAAAAAATAACACCACAAACAAGAATGCTGTTTCTTGAAACACCGACCAATCCATTAACTCAATTAGCAGATATCGCAGCCCTTGCAAAGGTCGCCAAAGAAAATAATGCGCTATTGGTAGTAGACAACTGTTTCTGCACCCCTGTGTTGCAAAAGCCGTTGGAACTGGGTGCAGATATCGTTATTCACTCAGCTACAAAATTTATAGATGGGCAGGGGCGTTGTGTTGGTGGTGCTGTCGTTGGCGATAAGCAGCGGGTAGGTGAGGAGATCTTTGCCTACTTACGCACTGCCGGTCCAACTATGAGTCCGTTTAATGCGTGGGTATTTCTGAAGGGGCTGGAAACACTTGAAATCAGAATGCAGCGTCACTGTGAAAGTGCAGCGACGCTTGCCGGTTGGCTGCGTCAGGAATCTGCAGTTAAACGTGTGCATTACCCGGGACTTATAGATCATCCGCAACATGAGCTCTGTAAAACACAGCAGAGTAACTTTGGTGGCATTGTGTCTATAGAAGTCGAAGGTGGCAAAGAGGCCGCATGGAAGGTAATCGACTCGACTGAACTTTTGTCTATTACTGCCAATCTCGGTGATACCAAAACCACTATTACCCACCCGGCAACCACCACACATGGACGAATATCAGACGAAGAGCGTGCGTCTGCCGGAATTGAGGATGGATTGTTACGCATTGCAGTCGGGCTGGAATCGCCCGAAGATATCTTTGCCGATCTAAAGCGCGGTCTCTAAATTCTATAACGGATTGCCGGTTGCTGCGCCTGAATATCGATTTAGGTGCGGTTAACTGCCGTACCTAATTCCGATTAGAGAAATCTCTTTCGGCCTGGTCGCGGCATCGCTATAGCTGCATAGGCAGTCGGGCTCATAAATCCATAAGTGCGTATTGGTATTATTACCCTTCTTGAAAGTGGTTCACTACCAGAAGCCGATATCTACTGCATCTATTCTGTACGTCCTCTTTCACGACGCACAGCAGTACGGGCTGCCAATATGGAATATTTGCAGAATTGGTTGCTACTGGCACTAATACCACCCGCTTTGTGGGCAATTGCCTGTCTGGTAGATAGTTGCCTGATTGGGAATAGAATCTACCACTCGCCAATTGAAGGAGTGATCGTTTCGCAGTTTTTCTGCCTGGTGCCGTTTGTGTTTTTGGTGTTCACCTTGTTGGAAACAACCAGTCACAATTCAATACCGACTGCCGACTGGCAACCCGACGACTTTCCAATATCAGCTGTAGTTGCGGGCCTGGCTTATACCGTCCATATGATTTTCTACTTTCGTATCCTGTTTCGTCTTAATGATGCTTCGGGAACGGAAACGTTTATGCTACTGAGTGTATTGGTTGTGCCATTTCTTGCCTGGGCAATACTCGGCGAGGTACTGCCTACACACTTTTACCTGGCATTTCTGGTGGCTGCCATCGGCATATTCCTACAGTGTTTGCCAGCCATCAAATCCATGGGTCGGATGATATTGATCAATCTGACTGCTTCCATGATGGCAATTTCTGTATCGACGGTATTGCAGGCGCAGTCGCTTCATACACATGGCTTTGTGGTATCAGCCATTGCATTCAACGGTACCTGTTTTCTGTGCGCTGCTGTTTTGCTAATTGGTAAGGCCACCTTAAGACGCCGTATAGTGAGTTTGTTCAGTAGTTTTCCTGCCGTTCTGGTCGGTTGCGAGGTGTTGGTTATCCTGGCGCTGTTAAGTTCGCAACGTGCAACACAGCTGGGCCCGTCTGTTTCGCTGGTGACATTGATAGAGTGTTTACTACCACTGTTCATTATATCGATCAGTTTAGTTGTGGTCGGGCTTAATCGTTATACGCCAATCGTATCTGTTGATATCCAGAAAACACTGACGCTCCAGACATCAGGTATATCCATAAAGATACTCGCCTCGGTTTTGTGCCTGACTTCAGTGTCGACCATTCTAAATTAAACGATAAACAACCTGCTTGACACAAACAAATGCCAAAAGGGAACCTTGAAATGAAAACTCAAAACTCAGACTTCACACTCGTGCATCAGATATTCGTGTTAGATGCGCATCTTGAGAAACCTTTGGAGTGCGCGGCACAAGACACTATTACGAGAAAATTTATCGATGATTTTTTAACTGTGCTGGGTCTGGAGGAGCTCGGGCCGCTGGGTATTTACCCGGCAGTTGATGATCGAGCACCGGGCTGGTCTTTTATCCAGCCGATTACCACCAGCCATATCAGTGCACACTATTTTGAAAAGCCCGGTAAATTTCCACATATCCGGATTGATGCTTATAGCTGTGATCAGGTGGACTGGCAGGAGCTTGTACGGGTTTGTCATCGACATTTTAATCTGGCGGATTGGCGCGGAACTTTTATCAATCGGGAAATCGATGCTAATACCGGCCGGTCTGTCTGTGATCTGGGGGGAGTGGGTGATGTGGTCACTCTTAACAGCGAACTCAAATTCGTTTGTCTTAATCAAACACCAGCGGGTCCTTCCGGAAGTTCGGTAACAAATACCTTGCGGCCACCGCTGACTGCATAGGCAGGAAAAATACGGGCGGAGCAGACCTGAATTGAACCTGTTGATGCACGTCAGTGGGGTTACCTTTCGATGGAGGATGATCTTTCATTGTTGCAGGCTGGTCTGAACCGTGTGACCGATACTTGTATACCGGTAGATGTCATGTTCGAGCTACCAGAAGCTTTGCTACAACGCTGGCAGGCAGCTACTGCAAGTGGCCAACGTTGCTTTCAACGGAGTACCTTTGTCAGTTGATTCAGGACGGCTGGTTTAACACGTGTCGTGATGTGCCGTTGTCAGAGTCCCGGGTGGTTACGGCCTGCCATGCCAACATCCCCAGCTACAGCTCATCAAAGTGGGTTTAAGGTGAATCGATAGGTTACTGGATAAATTCCGGAATTCCGCAACTACCAGGGCCAGCTAAATATTGTCCGGTAATTTTACCGGTTTGTCCTGTGAGTATTTCCTGCTGTGTTCTGATTGGGCTCGCTACTATTTCGGTTGTGATGCGGCGTGTCTGGAGAAGCGGTGTGTCCACGAACACAGGGCGGAATTGTTGATCGGCCCTTCCGGTTTGAGAATATTACAGGGACTGAGTTTATGGCTGTTGATGTGTATTTTTCTCATGAAGCACGGCGCAGCAAACCCGCTGCTTGTTCCGCTGCCGGTATGCTGCATGTTGTTGGACAGGTTGCCAATCGAGTGTTTCCTGATTTGTCAGTCCGTTTTGCACGAACATTGTTGTCAAAGCCCACTTCTTCGTCGCATCGAGGGGTCGTGTCTGATGACTATCAACGAGAAACCCTGGTACATGATTCGGGTGTCTTGCAAATCTATAGTCTTGGAGAAGGTCCGGTTGTGCTCTTCGTGCACGGATGGTCAGGCAACGCATGTCAGTTTGATTCACTGATGCGGGGTGTGGCTGCTAAAGGCTTCAAAGCTGTCTCGTTTGATCAGTTTCGGCACGGCAAAAGTACCGGCGTTGACAGTAATTATCTGCTTTTTATTAAAGCCACTAATCTGGTACGTGGGTTCATGGAGCATCAGGGCGAACCCGTTACAGCGGTGGTTGGGCACTCTGTAGGCGGCACCGCCAGTCTGAATGCTTTTGCTTCATGCCCGGTGCCGCATGTATTGATATCGCCGCTGGTTGGTGTTTACCAGCAATTTCGCGAAAGTGCACTGTCGATCGGAATTCCTGCCTCAATAATCGATGGAGTTACCAGGAGTGTTGAGTCAGACACAGGGTTAAGCTTCGCTTCAAACGATGAAACTAACAGACTGCTGAGCTTTGGGGCATCTGTGAAACTTATGCACTCTTCCCGGGATCGAATAGTGCCGTCAACTCGAAGCGAGAGTTTGCGCTTAATGTGCCCGGAATTAGATCTTGATGTCGGTCGTTATGGCGGCCATACCAGCATCCTTAAAAAAGGCTATACAAAAAGCGAGGTGAGTAATTGGCTGGCATTGCAGTTAAGCCGGCAATGAGGGGGCAGGCTTTTGCACAATCACTTTATATTGCGTTGTGAATTACCAATCGTGTGGAAAATCTTTCAGCAGGTATAGCTTGCTATCCCGCTGTTCAATGTACTCTCCTCTTACCAGTTCGGCCATGACTTTGCCAACCATCTCGCGGGAAGCGCCAATCATTTTTCCAAGTTCGAGGTGTGAATACTTTGTTGCGATAAATCGGTCATTGTCTTCCTCTTCCGACAGCTCCAGTAACTTGAGCACCAACCGTTGATATACGTTTTTGAGGGCTAATGATCTAATCGTTTCAGTGGAGCGGCGTAATTTTTGTGTCAGTGCACTGATAATATTGAATGCTATATCGGGGTTTTCTTTGACTATCTCGAAAAAGTTACTTTTCGAGATAGAGATGATCTCGGTTTTTTCCAGTGTCACTGCCGATGCGGTGCGTGGAGAATCATCAGTAAGCGCTCGATACACGACAGCATTGACCTTATGAGTGAGATGAAAGTCTTATGAATTTTGGATTTGTAGGATTAATCCTACAAGGTGATGTGAACCACTAAACATTTATCAGCAATTGCCTACATTTAGACTGCCAACG
>CALLBO010000043.1 GCA_937998875.1 uncultured Granulosicoccaceae bacterium | reverse complement strand
GGAGATCCGACAAAAGCGAAGGACGAGCTGGGTTGGGAGCCCAAAATTGGTGTTAGGGAGATGTGTGCGGAAATGGTAGCTGCTGATCTAGATGAAGCGAAACAAGTAGCATTATTACGTCATCATGGTTTCAGATCTGCTTCTTGATGTATCGTTTGTGGTATGAGGAGAGTTGCCTAATTTGGTTTCAATTTTAATTGAAGGTTACATTATTATGTAAGCTGTAGAAGTTGATATAATGTGTAGAAGCGTCTTGATCTGACAGTTACCGAGTTTAACGGAGTGGCTGTCAGATGAAGTTTAAGCTACATTCTTCTGCTGCCAGATTTTCTTACCATCGATCATAGTATCCAATGGCGTTCTACCGCAGCACATCTTACCCTGATGTGTGCGTTCAGTATTGTACGTCTCCAGCCAATCGTCAAGATCACTTTGAAGTTGTTCAATACTTTGATAGACATGTTTTCTAAAAGTCACCTGGTAGAACTCATTGAGAATGGTTTTATGAAACCTCTCGACGATTCCGTTGGTTTGTGGGTGACGTGCTTTAGTGCGAGTGTGGTCGATATCGTTTAGCGCCAGGTACAGTTGATAGTCGTGATGCTCTGGCTTGCCACAATACTCAGTGCCTCGATCTGTCAGTATTCTCAGCACAGGCAGTTCGTGCTCTTCATAGAACGGCAGAACGCGTTCGTTGAGTAGATCTGCGGCTGTAATCGGCGTCTTGCTCGTATACAGCTTTGCATGTGCCACTTTGCAGTAGGTGTCGACATAGGTCTGCTGGTATACCCTGCCAACGCCTTTAAGGGTGCCGACATAGAAAGTGTCCTGAGAGCCAAGATAACCGGGGTGTTCCGTCTCGATTTCGCCGTGCGCTTGCTCCTCTTCTTTCTTGCGTTCCAGCGCTTGCAGCTGTGATTCTGTGAGTACCTCGCCGGTCTGTGCTACATGCTTCTCCAGAGCCTTCAACCTGCCCTTAAAACACGCCAAATCGTGACGTAACCAGATGCTGCGTACACCGGAGGGAGATACAAACACACCCAGCTTGCGCAACTCATTGCTCGTTCTGGTTTGTCCATGAGCAGGTTGTTCGATGGCGTGCTTGAGTACGGCATCTTCAACCACCGGATCCACACGATTTCTCAGATTCGGTTTCCGACGGCTTTTCTCCAACAAAGCCTCCACACCACCTTCTTCTACAGCCCCTTTGTAACGATAGAATGTATCGCGGGAAAAACCCATTACTTTACAGGCTTGAGAAATGTTCTGAAGTTCTTCTGCCAGATTCAACAGGCCCACTTTATGGGAAATGACTTTCTCTGTACTATTAATCATGAGGGTTGCCTCTTAAGTTTTAATTGAAAGTTTGCACTTCCATTAAAACCGGTAACCCTCACTTTTTAAAGACTGTTTCCAGCCTCTGTTTTAAAGTAAAGTGTCAGATTAAGTCTGAACTTCTACACATAACTGTGTTCTACACATAACTGTTTGCTTTAGAGCATCGCGTAGGGGGGATAAGCTTGCGCATCCACCAATGTACAGCACATCAGTTGTGTAATTACCCGGTCACCTCGGCGACCTTATGTGCCCCTACGAAAATATGCGAATCATTGATTTTCCCCGTACCCCACAACCTCGTAAATACTCCCCACCCTACTCGACAGGAATGTATCGTCGACCACTGCTCTCACACTCTACCTTGCTGGCAAGTATAATTTTCTCCATTAATTCTTTGCCAACACTTGATTCATCTTCGTAGAAATATTCGCTGACAACGGCACTTTTACACACTGCAAAAGCAAATTTTGAAGGGCAGTTAGTCTCTGTTGTGGACCATATGTTTACTTTCTGGTACTTAGATTTTCTTTGGTCCGGATCACCGATACAATCGCTCTTTCTCTTCTCAAAAGATCCGGTATCTGTGTATAAATGGTACTGCTTACACTTCGGCATATATTCCGGATTAGTCGGTGATGGCATTAAACAACTGGCTAAAACCTCATGCGTTTTTAAGTCCGAAGGTATGGCTTCAATAGATTCTTCATATTCGGTTCGTAAATTTGTTTTGGTAAATATTTTTCCCCTGCTGATACATTCATCTTCAAGGTCACTCAGGCTTTGCCGACCAGATTCCAGGTAGCTTTCATAGTAGTATAAAGAACCTCTGCCTATCACTGAGGCCCCTGATTCATCGTGACACACACCCATCAGATTTTCTGCCGGACACTCTTTCTTTGAGTTCCATAACCTGCCCTTCGGGTTCAGGAAACCACCACAGGACCGAGCCCATTCTTCATCTGTTTTTGCATCATCTTCTCCAAACAATATCTTTTCACTTTCATCAGTAAAAAGAGTTTCACAAATAGCGACCGCCTCCTCATCTTTTTTGTCTTTAATAAGGCACGAACCGACCATTTCAGCATTAGCAGCAGACGTCTGTACCAGAAACGAGATTGTGAAAATAACTGCTACTAATGCATTCATGAAAAATTCTCTATATGCTTTTAAGTTCGCCAGAGCTTACCGAAGGGTCGATACATTTATACCGATTTCCCTTTTCCTTCGATCAAAATACGAAATAACCAGGCAATCAATGATGGGATAATATTCCCATCACATGTACGAAGTCAAGGATTGGGGGTTTTTTGGCGGATTTACCTGGGAGATTCGACGAATCGCATACGCTCCTAACTGGCACGCTTGCGGTATTTACGGATTTTACTTGAGGAGCTACACGCGCTCTGGAATGTCTACCAACTTGCCCCTCGGTATCTCACAGGCCTTAACCTTATAAGGGTAGCTCCGCAAGGTCCCCGTCATGGAACACCATAAATGCTGCCAATAGTTACCTTTGCACTAGGCCCTGCTATGCCTGCATTTTTTCGCGCAAGCTCAGCCCTCTGTGGCTGTGAAAAGTTTATTACCGAACTCTCCGCACAGCCCACTGGCATCTACTGCGGCCGCGATATTTTGGCCAGCTATTTCGATTCCTATCGTTAAAGAAGAATGACTGTTCGCCTCTAGCGATCAAAATAACTGACCTAAATTCTTACAAGCTCGCTACGACCTGGTTCTCGGACAAGCTCCTAGCCCGGTTTATTCGTGAAATGGCGAGCATAGCGCGCAGAGCATTGGTTTCACAGGGTATTTTCTTCTCGCGTCCCATGTTTTAACTTACTTGGCTTACTAATATTTGCAAGAGAAAAAATTCGCTGTGGAATCAAGGATCAAGCGGGATGCCGTCATTCTCACGAATAAACCGGGCTAGTGCCACATACCTTCAATCGCAAACCACTTGCCTTCTTTCTGGACAATGCCCACCACAATCACAGTTTCTTGCTTCTCGTAGATACCCTTCCAGACAAAGCGGATACTGTCCTTGTGATCATCGTCGTTCCCCTTCAATGATCCAAGGTATTCGCGACTTACGTATTCGCCCATGACAGGCTGCATCTCGGCAACATCCGCTTCGAATTTCTCTTTTGTGAAATCTTCGTTGACAATAAACGGCCTGATGAAAGCTTCATAATCATTAGCAGCATCTGCTGCAATCATTTCATCGAGATACTTCTCAGCAACAGCCAATGCTTCAGTGTTGTTAGTCAATTACCACTCTCCAGGGTCAGTCGGTATACTATGAACATATATGATGAAACAGGCAATACCCGACCAAAATTAGGGTAATCAGCCTCACATGGCTCGTATGGATAAGAAAGTACCGCACGTAAACATTCATGATGCACTGCAGCTCGACGGGAATCCGGATGTCATTCTTGATTACTACGCAAAGTGGTCAAAATCATACGATCAAGACGTCATCGAGAATTACTACGGCATTGACTATATCTGCCAGATTCTGGATGAGCATTTACGGAATCTGTCTTTAAAAGCTGCATCGGCAAAAATTGCAGATATTGGTTGTGGCACTGGTCTGCTCGGCAAACCGCTTCGTGCGCTTGGCTACAGTCAACTCGACGGCATCGACCTGTCACCTGAAATGACAGAGAAGGCCAGGCAGACAGGCCACTACCAGCAGCTATATAGCGAAATTAACCTCAACCATTCGGTGCCTGAAGAATTACACAAGCAATACAACGCTACCATATGTATTGGCACATTCACGCCCGGTCATGTTCAGCCGGAAGCACTACATCAAATGATCGCGTTAACGAAGGTAGACGGGCTGGTTGTATTGAGTACACGTATTCCGTACTACGACACCACAGACTTTCAGCAAGTCAGTGATCAGCTAGTGCGGAATAGGAAAGTAGATTTAGTGCAACAATACATGAACGCGCCCTATCGTGATGATGGAGATGCACACTACTGGGTTTATAAAGTTGTAAACTAATACCCGTATTTAACCGAGCAATTCAGAAAACACGTCTTCAAGCATACGCATAGTCTCGGGGTTACGCCCGGGTGACGCACAACAATGCCCCCAGTCAGATTCTATCACCCGAAGTTCAGCGTTGTTCATCAACTCCACTTCTATGGCGCTGTCCGCAGGCGGAAAATAAAGATCCGTTCGACAAGGCATTACAATGGTTCGAGCGGTTATGGCTTTCATCGCAGCTTCAAAGCTTGCGAATCTTGAATGACTACCAATATCAGCAGATCTCCACGTGGCTATTTTTGCCAGAAGATCATTTGCATCCCAGTGAAGATGATCCTGTTCCCAATCCTGCAACAGGCTTTCAACATCAGTGAATCCAAGATCACGATACAAATGATCACGGAAGAATGCCTGCGAGTAGGCCCAGCCGCAGTAAACTCTGGCAAAGGCTTTCAACCCTCCCACTGGTGGCGTAGTGTATCGCCCCGCGCAATAACCACTATCTGCCTTAAGTGCTGCAGCTACACCCTGTAGAAAAACATCATTATGTGGTGAGCAGCGTGCAGACCCGCAAAAAGGCAGTAGTGAATCCACCATGTCCGGATACAAAGCGGCAAAATGGTACACCTGTATTGCCGCCATAGACCAACCGGCAGCCAGTCGAATACGCTTAACACCCAGTTCTGCTGTCAACAATCGATGTTGACACTCAACATTGTCGTAAATCGATACCACCGGAAAACCGGCAGCTGATTGCGGGTCGGGGCAATTACTTGGCGATGACGATAATCCATTACCAAACATATTGGGGACAACGACAAAGTATTTGTCTGTATCTATTGCCCGACCTGGACCGAAGTAGGCCTCGTTACTGCTATGAGTCCCGGTATAGTATGTTGGAAACAGAACCGCATTGTCACCGGACTCATTTAACTTGCCGTAAGTGACATAGTGCAATCTGGCATCAAAAAGCGTCTGTCCACACTGCAGCTCTAAATCTCCCGCATGAAAATCGATGCCTGCACCCATCAACTGCTAGTAAAACTTCATATACTTGTTAATTTCCCAGTCAGAAACATGGTACGTATAGCTGTCCCACTCTTCCCGTTTAAATTGCAGATAGGTATCTTTCATCAGCTTGCCAAACACCTGTTCGGTCAGTGGATCTTTATCAAACGCATCAAGTGCTTCTTCAAGCGTTCTCGGCAGATAACTGACTTTGAGCTTTGCCAGCTCCTTCGGTGTTTTAAGGTACATATTTTCGGTATGCGGCGCACCCGGATCAATCTTCTCGCGGATACCTTCCAGCCCTGCTGCTAAGACCAGCGCACCACCAAGGTAGGGATTATTGGAAATATCGGCTGCTCTCAACTCTACACGCCCGCCTCCAAGCGGCACGCGTACCGCATTGGTACGATTGTTATTGCCAAAGCAGGCAAATACCGGCGCCCAGGTGAAGCCGGACATACTGCCTTCCTTGATCAATCGTTTATAACTGTTCACTGTGGGTGTGACCACAGCACAGAGCGCCGGTAAGTGTTTTAGTATTCCACCGATGAAATAGTAACCCAGCTCAGAAAGATTGCAGCCTCGTGGATCTTTAGATGAGTCAAACAGGTTTTTACCTGTTTTGATATCAGCCAGTGACATATTGTAGTGAGCACCACTACCGGCACGATCTGCAAAAGGCTTGGGCATGAAAGAAGCAAAACAGCCATGCTGGTTTGCCACTTCGTTTACCAGCAGGCGGAAAAACGCAAACCGGTCTGCCATCTCCAGCCCCTCGAAGTAGTTGAAGTCAATTTCAAACTGGCCATTGCCGTCTTCATGATCGAACGAGTAGACGTCAAACCCTGCTTCCTTCAACTGAGTTACGATGTCATCCAGCATGGGCAGACTATCCAGCGTACTTCTTACATCATAGGCGGGTTTGGCAAGATCATCGCGCTCACCAATGGGAACGATGTTTCCTGACTCATCTTCCCGCAGCAGAAATAACTCCGGCTCTATGCCGAAATTAAACTGGTAGCCCTGTTCTTTAGCATCAGCCAGGACGCGTTTAAAAATCTGTCGCGAGCAAGGCTCAAACGCTTCACCCTCACAGAACAGATCACTGGCAAACCACGCAACATCCGGTTGCCACGGGCACACGATGACGCTGTTTGGATCGGGATGTGGTGATATCTCTTCATCGCTGACATCCTGCGGTACGCCATCAAGCGCTGCACCGGTACATAACTCGGACCCACCCATCATTCGCGGCAGATGCGAGATAGGAACCATCTTGGATTTACACACACCATGAATATCGACATACGAGGCCAGCGCATACTTCACTCCACTGGATTCGAGCTTTTTTTGCAGCGCCACCGCTGAGCCGGGCTTTTTTGCACGAGCCTTCTTTTTGGCAGCCATGATTCCCCCAATTGCCGATTGCTTAAACGGAGTAGCAGTATCTTGCAACCACTACAACGAATCCAGATATTTTTATAGAGCCGTGAATTAAAGCACCGACTCCGGCGTCAGGTTACTGCATAAGATACCGTTTCACGATACCGAGCGAGTACACGCGCGCGACTTCAGAAATAAAAGACTGAAAATCTATCTCCGAAGATTCATCTGCGCCGTCGGATATGGTCCGGATCACGCCGAAAGGAATGTTGAAAGACTCACAAACCTGAGCGACGGCAGCTCCCTCCATTTCCACACACGCCACCCCGGGTAACCGTTTTCCAATTTCCTCAGCCAATGCAGACACCGAAACAAATTGATCACCACTGGCAATGGCCGATTGATGCACCGCAGCAGCCTCGAGCTTAAAAGCTTTAACCACATCCAGTGACACATGTTGTGAGAAATCTTCGCTAACGAAATCACCTGCAGCTTTAGCAAGCTTTGATCGAATGGACTCCCCCGTTGCAATGGCTGCCCTGCCAAGCAACGGAATCTCATGGCGCGGGATGATCGGGCTTGCGTCCATATCATGTTGATAGAGATCAGTTCCAACCACGATATCACCGACACGGAGGCGACTGTCTATGGCACCCGCCACGCCGGTAAAGATAATTTCTTTAACATCAAAGCAGTTAATCAGCGTGGTTGCCGTTATTGAGGCCGCAACTTTCCCCCAATGCGAAAACACAACCACCACGGACTTGCCCAGCAGCTTACCGCTGTAGTAGGTACGTGAGCCAATGGTGTGCTCATCTTCAACATCCATGGCCTCAATAATAGATGCATTCTCTTCACGCATCGCACTCATGATTGCAACAGTCACTGGAGAAGCACCCTCCTATGTAGTATTGGACTAACCGATAAGATCATGAAAATTACCATAGTCTAACTATCAGACCTCTGATTCTTAGCTCTCGACGCTCCTCCAATAACCCGTAACCCGACAGGACCTGCCAGCATAATAAACATGAACCGGCATAGATGAACCAATGCTATTAATCCAACATTGAGACCGAGTGACAAAGCAATCAATGACACCTCCGCGATTCCACCGGGTGCCAGCGCAAGAAACAGGGTCAGAAATCCGTAGCCGGTTACCTTACCGAACAATTGCGCAAACAATGCTCCAAGTAAAAATGCCGCAGCCGTATATACTATCGACCCACTGGCAAGACGTGGGTATTCGTTGAGCGGACCATTGCCAAGTTCACAGCCAATAATACAACCAAATGTCAGCATGGCCAGTGTAATTACTATTTGTGGTAATTGAATATCGATCAGGCCAGTGAGGTATACCATGCTGGAAATCAGCATAGGAATAGTAACGTGACCACCAGCTATTGATAAGTAATTGGCAATGAATCCACTGACGAGCGCAGTTAAGAAAATCAGTAGTAATCGCCAGTCTAAAACCAACCCGTCTATAAACCAGTCTGCAAAAGACTCCTGTGGCTTTTCCGTTCCGAGTATAAACGCAATCAGAGAGACAAATAACACCAGTGATACAACTCGCACTGTGTGCACAAGTGCAATACGGGGTCGGCTGCCTTCTGTCGCAACGCGCGCATCACTCGCGAGTGCCATCATAAAAGACAATCCTCCCGGCAGAGAACATAGAAACGCTTCGCCTCGCGTCATGTTCAAATAACGTTTAAAAAACCATGACCCGGTGAATACCAACACCAGAATCGATGCAATCGAGGCGATCACCGAGAGCACTGTGGGAGCGCCGAAACTTCCGAGACTATTCGCGACTGACGGCCCGAGAGCGGTACCCACCAGTACACGCATCCAGTTTTCAACAGATGAGGAGGGTTGTTGTAGCCTGACACCGAGACCGGTTACTACCGCAGTTAACACCAGGCTGCCGAGCAGCCACGGTATAGGCGCGTGCACCAATGCAGCAATGGTACCGCCGAGCCCGGCAATGGCTATAGTTGGAATAAGATGCACTTTACCCGGACTCGCTGGAACTTGCCGCTGGAAATCTGGTACTGGTTATTATCTGTAGAGTCGGTCTAGTGGCGATATTGAAACCCGACGTGCAATCCCGACGCGCTGGCTTTCAGGTCGGAATCCGCACACACCCCACCTTCAGGCACCTCTAACTCCAGACAGCCATCATTATTTCCACCGGCGAGCGAAAGAAACTGGTCACCAAAACTCTCAGTGCTATACCCGATTCGTAAACGCTTGTTTTTATCAAAGTCATAATTCAACCAGGCACCGATCGATGTGAATCGATCTTCTCGACTTTGGCCAGCCATTGCGATCTCCGGCTCAAATGACAGCTTTTCTGAAATTGAGTATCCCATACCCAACTTTAGACCAACACCAAAATCTGTGCGTCTCGGTGACAAGCTCACCTCTGGCAGATCGGTATCTATTCTGAGGTGACTTACCTGCACACCAGGTGCGATAGTTAATTTGAATTTCTCGCCGTTCACGATGTTATACCGATAGTGCGCGGAAAGTGTTTGCAGTCCAAATACATTTTTACCGCCAAGCCCGCTAAAACGTTCACCATCAACCTGAATCACGGTAGAGTTTTCGCTGGCAGATCCCCTGGTGACCAGATAGCGGGCCTCGACAGCACCTCTATCGGAAAGTTTTTTCTCATAACCTGCACTGCCTATCAGCGTTGAACTGTCCTCGGCGACGATGTCTGAGGTTCCGGTGCAAGCGGACAATACCAGCACCACAGCCACACACAGGCCCTGATTGAATATACTTCCAATACGCATGCCCACTCGCCCTGAAGTTATAAAAATCTAAATCAATTACATGAGGCTAAGTCTATCACCTATTGATCGATATTCGATTTTCAGTACTCAGAAATAGAGTCTTCTAACAACTCTTTCACGCTGGCGGTAAATATACGAGCAATAGAAAACCGTTTATCGGTGTACACGTAGTGATGACGCCATATTTTCGTAGGGGGATAAGCGTCAGCGCATCCACCAAAGTGCCGCAGCGAACGCTACTAATTTCCAGCGAACAAAATCGCCAAATTGATCGGGTAAAATAAGTATCTGACGTGCTACACATTGGTGGATGCGCAAGCTTATCCCCCCTACGGAGGGTGTCGTTAAAGGCGTCCAGTGCTATCACACGACCTTACCCAGCGCCGCTTTTGTCATTCACCCTGGGGAGAATCCGGCGTGTAGTTTGCGCCGGAAGAGGGGTGTGTCTGGTTAGTTTTTCAAAAAAACTTCGACCTTAAACTTTGAATTATTGCCAAAGCATCCCTCTCCCAAAGGGAGAGGGACTTAGCATTGGGTAGGTGTATTTAAAGTATAGTCGAATAGAGTTTCAACAATGACTTTAACGCCCCCCCCTATGGGAACGTTCTGTACCAAACAGATATGCGAGATACCCATGATCAACATTCAGGCGACAAACGCGTAGTGATGATGCCATATTTTCATAGAGGGACAATCAGTACTCTCAATTACACCGACTCCAAAAAGACCTCAAAACAATAGGTTGCAAATAACACAATCTCGCCAACCTACAATCCCCGGTGCCTATCACGTATGCTGTCTGAAACCAACAAAAGCATATAACAATGGCCCGCGATCCCAGATTCGATATCCTTTTTGAGCCCATGCAGATAGGGCCGAAAACCACCAGAAACCGCTTCTATCAGGTACCTCACTGCAATGGCATGGGCCACCGATACCCGAGAGCCATGGCCGAAATGCGAGGTGTTAAAGCTGAGGGTGGCTGGGGTGTAGTCTGTACCGAAGAGTGCTCTATCCATCCGTCAAGCGATCTCTCACCCGCAACGCTTATGCGACTATGGGATGACAGTGATTTACCAGTACATGAACTGATGGTAGAAAAGGTACACGAGCACAACTCACTGGCTGGCATTCAGCTGGTACATAACGGTTTTGAAGTAGCGAATTATGTTACCCGCCTGCCTTCGATGTCACCCAGTGATATGCCAACTGAAAACTTCCCACATGTGCATGCACGGGCAATGACCAAAGCAGATATCAAAGATTTCAGGCGAATGTATGTCGACGCTGCTTTGAGATCGAGGAAAGCGGGTTACGATATTATCTATGCCTATGCTGCACACGGCACCATGACCTTGCTGTTCCAGTTTATGTTGAGCCGCTACAACAAACGCACAGACGAATATGGCGGCAGCCTGGAGAATCGTATACGTCTCACACGCGAGGTACTTGAAGATTTAAAAGATGCCGTAGGGCACGATTGCGCCATAGCATTTAGATTTGCTGTGGATGAACTACTGGGCAAGGAGGGAATGCAAACCTCAGAGGCTGAAGATATTGTCGGCTCTCTTGCAGAGCTGCCAGACCTTTGGGATGTGAATGTCGCTGCATGGCATAACGATTCAATGCCTTCACGCTTCGGCAATGAAGGCGGTCAGGAACCGTATATAGATTTTGTAAAAAAACTCACAACCAAACCCGTTGTGGGTGTTGGTCGGTTTACGTCACCGGATACCATGGTCAGCCAGATAAATCGTGGTGTACTTGATCTTATCGGTGCTGCCAGACCGTCTATTGCAGATCCGTTTCTACCCAAAAAAATCGAACAAGGTCGCGAAGATGAGATTCGTGAGTGCATAGGCTGTAATATGTGCACATCCGGAGACTACCTCGCCTACCCGATGCGTTGTACCCAGAACCCAACCATGGGTGAAGAGTGGCGTCGCGGCTGGCACCCGGTAACTATTGATAAAGCGCCATCAAAATCAACAGTATTGTTGTTGGTGGTGGTCCTTGCGGGCTTGAAGCAGCACTCGCCCTATCAGACGGAGGCTACGACGTTATTCTTTCTGATGCCCGGTCAGAACTCGGTGGTCGCGCTATTAAAGAAACTACATTGCAGCCATTGTCAGACTGGCGACGCGTAGCAGACCACCGTACCTACATGTTAAGTCAGCGTGCAAACGTGCAAACCTATACCGACTCAATGCTCACCGTCGAAGATATTTTTGAATCGGGTGCGGCACATATTGCAATTGCAACCGGATCACAATGGAAAACCGATTTTACCGGTCTGCAACATCATACGCAGGTTGAAGTCAGCCATGATGCAACGATAGTAAGCGTTGACGATATTCTTGATGGCGCAAGGCCGAAGGACCATGTGCTGATCTACGATGACGATCACTACTATATGGCGAGTGTTATTGCGGAACAACTGGCGAGTGAAGGTACAACAGTCTCACTGGTAACTCCCGCTACCGACATCGCAGGTTTTACTCACAACACACTTGAGCATGAACATATACAGGTAAGGCTGCGCGAACTCGGTGTTGAGATATTCTGTAACAAGCAGGTGCAAAGTGTAAGCAAAGGCAAAGTCACGCTTGCCTGCGTATACATAGAGACTCCAACAGAACACACTGCAGATGTAGTCATACCTGTGACATCGCGCAAGCCAATCGATTCACTCTATACCAACCTTATTGCCCAACAGGAGCAATGGAAACAGCATGGCATCCAAAGCGTCAAAGCAATTGGTGACTGTCATGCACCTGCGACTATGGCGATTGCAGTATATTCAGGTCATGAGTACGCTCGCACACTGGATAAATCGCCTGAAGAGGCACAGTTTTTCCGACGTGAGCTGGGGCTGGGTGGTGAGTAAATTTGAACTTTCCCAACTGGCCTGAATGACCACAGCGGATGCCCACCTGGTGAGAGTGTGTTCGTAAAGGTGTAAACACACATGATTTATTCACATTTATCAGGAGGAATCATAGAAGCGCTGGTTTAGAGTGAGTAAGCAACTCTATCCAATACCAAAGGCAATGGCGCAGGGCTACACGTGAACCATGCACCAATCAACGCGATGTTGTGCCAGTAGTCATACAAAAAAGACACTTGTTTTCTACAGATGTGATGGTGTGCCAACACCAACGTATCCTGGTTTGACACCCAACCCCACTTGTCGCCTGCCACATCGATCGGGCTCTACAGTCGCAGCGTTGCATTGCCACATTCTTTTTAAAGCCCTCTGCCTTCGAAGCTGATAATCCTGCTTATTCTATTATATTCATAACCTTAGAGTAATATTTCCGCGTTTGTTGCAGTATTTGCTCTCAATGCATGCGGCTTTTATTGCACCACTTACCTGCAAAATCGGCAGCATACAACACCACTCACGTTCCCTACCATTTCGAGCGTCTAAAACGCCATCTGGAAAACGGAACGACAATGACATTAAAGAACTGCCTCCAAAAAACCCGCAAAAATATATATGCCTCCCTATTACTAATTAGCTGCTCATTCTCAATTGCTGCCGAAACCGAGATGCTCGATGTTGAAAAAGATGAGCTCAAGTTTGGATTCATCAAACTCACCGACATGGCGCCACTGGCGATAGCCTACGAGATGGGCTACTTCGAGGACGAAGGTCTGTTCGTCACATTAGAACCACAGGCTAACTGGAAAGTATTGCTTGACCGGGTTATCACAGGCGAGCTTGATGGCGCACACATGCTCGCCGGTCAGCCACTGGCAGCGACCATAGGTTTTGGTACTGAAGCTCACATCGTTACTCCCATTTCGATGGATCTGAACGGCAACGGTATTACTGTCTCGAACGAAGTCTGGGAGATGATGAAAGAAAACATCCCGCACGAAAACGGCAAACCAGTGCATCCGATCAAGGCTGACGCGCTTAAACCTGTGGTTGATAAATTCATGGATGAAGGCAAGCCATTCAATATGGGAATGGTATTTCCGGTATCCACTCATAATTATGAGCTGCGCTATTGGCTAGCGTCAGGTGGTATTCATCCAGGCTACTACTCGCCTACAGACGTATCCGGCCAGATAAAAGCCGAAGCATTACTGTCAGTCACTCCACCTCCTCAGATGCCCTCAACCCTTGAAGCTGGAACGATTCACGGCTACTGCGTTGGTGAACCGTGGAATCAACAAGCGGTGTTCAAAGGAATCGGCGTACCGGTTATTACCGACTATGAGATCTGGAAAGATAACCCGGAGAAAGTTTTCGGTCTGACCAAAGCATTCACTGAAGAGAATCCCAATACAACAATTGCAATTGTCAAAGCCATGATCCGCGCTGCTAAATGGCTTGATGAAAACGACAACGCCAATCGTTTAGAGGCGGTTGAAATACTGTCGCGCTCTGAGTATGTCGGCGCAGATGCAGAAGTGATCGCCAACTCAATGACAGGAACGTTTGAGTATGAAAAAGGTGATAAGCGCGACGTCCCTGATTTCAATGTATTTTATCGCTACTACGCAACCTACCCGTATTACTCTGACGCGGTTTGGTACCTCACTCAGATGCGACGCTGGGGACAAATTGCGGAGCACAAGGACGATGCGTGGTTCGACGAAGTAGCCAAATCGGTCTATCAACCGGAGATATACCTTGAAGCGGCAAAGCTACTGGTGGCAGAAGGCTATGTGGCGGAAGAAGACTTTCCCTGGGATACAGACGGATATCGTGCTCCAACCAACGAGTTCATAGACGGCATTACGTACGACGGTAAAAGACCGAACGCCTACATCGACTCGTTAAAAATCGGCTTAAAAGCGAAGCAGAGAGTAGACGATACCGATGTTTCGATGTTGATGAAATGAACGAATCCAATGCGACATTTTAGCAGAACCGAAAATAACTACTGAGCCGAGGCTATGACTACTTCTGCAACAACACTCCCGGCAGAGTCCGGGAGTAGTGATAAAAAAATCTTTGTATGGATCAATAAAACCGCTGGTGTGCTCGACGCAATCGGCCTGGGTTTTTTAGTACCACTCTTAAAAATGGCCGCTGGTGATGATCGCGCCACTCAGCTAAAGGTGCTGCGTCAGGTACTGATTATACCGTTACTTGGCATCTCTACCTTTCTACTGATATGGGCACTACTAGCACCCCGAATAATCACTTCTCTGGGTGCTATACCAGGGCCGGTTCAAGTGGTCGAGCAAGCAGGCAACCTCTGGGCAGATCATCAGCGTGAACGTGAAAAAGCAGCTGCATTTTACGAACGACAGGACGCTCGCAACGCCAAGCTGATTGCAGACGGTAACTCCGACAAGGTCAAGCAACGCAGCTATACGGGTAAACCAACCTATCTCGACCAAATATTCACGAGCATAGTGACAGTCGGGTTGGGTTTCATTATCGCGACAATAATTGCGATACCGCTTGGTATCGCGTCAGGTCTCTCTAAAACATTTAACGCTGCAATCAATCCGTTGGTACAGCTGTTTAAACCCGTATCACCCTTGGCGTGGTTGCCGATCGTCACCATGATTGTGTCGGCGTTGTACGTGGATGTGAACGACGCATTGCCCAAGTCGCTTCTGATCTCTGCTGTCACTGTCACCTTGTGCTCGATGTGGCCAACCTTAATCAATACGGCACTAGGCGTGTCATCAGTGAATACAGATTTAATGAACGTGAGCAAGGTTTTGCGTCTGTCCACCTGGAAAACAATAACCAAACTGGTACTACCCTCTGCCCTGCCTTTGATTTTCACCGGATTACGACTCTCGCTTGGGGTCGGCTGGATGGTACTGATTGCGGCAGAAATGCTTGCCCAAAACCCGGGTCTTGGAAAGTTTGTCTGGGATGAGTTCCAAAATGGGTCATCGCAGTCACTGGCGAAAATTATCGTTGCGGTACTAACCATCGGGCTGATCGGTTTCATGCTGGACAGAGTGATGTATGCACTGCAGCGCGCTTTTACTTTCAGTACCAACCGATAAGGGTAGTTTATGAATACCATTGAGCTAAGTGCTGTAAGCAAAAGCTATCAAAGCGACAATGAAACAGTTGAAGTCCTGAAAGACATCAACCTGAAGGTCGAACAGGGAGAGTTCGTTGCAATCGTCGGCTACTCCGGTAGTGGTAAGACGACACTAATCAACACGATTGCCGGCTTAATAAGTCCTGACGAGGGTGTCGTCTTGTGCAATGACGCTGAAATCGACGGCCCCGGGCTTGATCGCGGTATCGTTTTTCAGTCTTACTCCCTGATGCCCTGGATGAGTGTCAGTTCAAACATTCAAATGGCGGTGGACTGCGCCCACAAAGGCAAGCGACGAAAAGAAAGGCGTGCACTGACAAACCGTTACATCGACATGGTTGGTCTCAGTCACGCCAGCACCCGCAAGCCGGCAGAACTCTCCGGTGGTATGCGGCAACGCGTCGCCGTCGCACGCGCTTTGGCAATGCAACCGGACGTACTGTTGCTTGATGAGCCATTATCTGCGCTCGATGCGTTGACACGCGCAAAGCTCCAGGATGAGCTAGCCGCTATCTGCGAGCAGGAAAAAAAGACAATTGTGCTGATCACCAATGACGTCGATGAAGCAATACTATTGGCTGATCGCATTATTCCACTGACCACTGCACCAAACGCAACGCTTGGCCCGGATTTCATCGTTGATCTGCCACGCCCGAGAGACAGAGCGGCGATTAACAACAATCAGAATTTTATTAACCTGAGAGCTTCTGTCACACAATATCTCATTGAACTTCGAAACAATGCAGACAATCAAAAACAAGGCACCGAGCTTCCTAATGTAGTCCCTATTCGTCTCGATGTAACCAAAGCTATCAAAGAAGAGGCAAAAACAAGGCTCAAGGAGAATTACCTTGAGTTCAGTCAGGTGAGCAAAGTATATCCAACACCTGCAGGGCCACTCACCGTGGTGGAAGATTTCGAACTCAAGCTTGATAAGGGTGAGTTCATCACCCTTATCGGACACTCTGGTTGCGGCAAATCTACCGTACTGTCCATGACAGCTGGCCTTAACCCGATCACCAGTGGTGGTATTGTTCTTGACGGCTACCATGTGGAAAGCGCAGGACCCGACAGAGCAGTTGTATTTCAGTCTCCTTCACTAATGCCGTGGCTAACAGCTTTCGAAAATGTCTATCTTGGTGTTGACCGTATTTATCCAAAAGCAAGTAAACAGGAACGACGTGACATTGTTGCGTACTACCTTGAACAGGTTGGTCTTGCCGATGCGATGCACAAACCTGCTGCTGACCTGTCTAACGGTATGCAGCAGCGAGTCGGCATCGCGCGTGCCTTTGCGTTATCGCCAAAGCTGCTGTTGCTCGACGAACCTTTTGGCATGCTCGACAGCTTAACGCGCTGGCAGCTACAGGATGTGCTTATGGATGTGTGGGAGAGAACCCGCGTTACGACTATCTGTGTCACTCATGACGTTGATGAGGCTATCCTCCTCGCCGATCGTGTGGTGATGATGTCAAACGGACCCAATGCACGGGTGGGCAATGTGATGGATGTGGCACTGGAAAGACCGCGCACAAGACAAAATCTACTCGATCATCGTGACTACTACCACTACCGCGAAGAGCTACTCGATTTTCTGGAAGCCTACGAAGGCGGTGCTAATCCTGATCCGCAACTGCTGCAGGAGATAAAACAAAAGCGGCTGCGGCGCAGCCAGTCAACAGCAGCACCACAACCAGAAAAGATAACCGCCTGATGGTTGTTTGGAACAACGATCCATTGTTGAGGAAAGCCACTGAGCTATGAAAACTGAGCTATGAAAAAAGAATCCCTTGTTATTGTCGGCAACGGCATGGCTCCCGGGCGTATGCTGGAGCATCTTCTGGACAATAATCTTTCATATGATATTACTATATTTAATGCAGAGCCACGCGTTAACTACAATAGATTGATGTTATCTCCGGTACTATCAGGTGAAAAGACATATGAAGATATCATCACTCACGACGATGATTGGTATAAGAAAAATGACATAAATCTGCATAAAGCCGAGCCGATTGCATCGATTTCAACGGAAAATAAAACCGTCACATCAAAGAATGGCAAGGTCGTAAGCTATGACAAGCTGGTGATTGCGACTGGCTCATCACCCATCATTATCCCACTGCCAGGGCACCAGCTTGATGGCGTTATGACTTACCGGGATCTCGATGATGTCGATCGTATGTTAACTGTCGCTGCAGCTTCAAGAGCATCCAAAGAGCCTCTCAAAGCCGTGGTTATCGGTGGAGGATTACTGGGTCTCGAAGCCGCTGCAGGTCTTGCAGAACAGGGAATGCAAGTCACCGTGTTGCACTTGATGGACACGCTGATGGAAAAGCAACTCGATCCATCTGCTTCCTGGTTGCTGAGTGAAGCGTTTAAACACCGCGACGTAGCAGTTCTTACTAACGCAGATACCGAGAAAATTGTCGATCGCGGAGATGGTGCGGTCAGTGGGGTCATCTTAAAAGATGGCCGGAAAATACCAGCCGATATTGTAGTAATGGCGGTGGGTATAAGACCCTCAACAACACTGGCCAAAGATTCCGGAATAGAGGTAGAACGCGGCATAGTAGTCGATGATCAGATGCAGACGAATATTCTGGATGTTTATGCATTAGGTGAATGTGTACAACATCGTGACACCTGTTACGGGTTGGTAGCCCCATTATTTGAAATGGCAAAAACACTCGCTGACAATCTGTGTGGTACTGAATCAAGCTATACCGGTTCGGTCACCGCGACGCGCTTAAAAGTTAACGGCATAGACCTCTACTCCGCTGGCGATTTCAACGACGGAGCTGATCGTCAGGAGATCGTTCTAAGGGACGCATCAGCAGGTGTTTACAAACGACTGGTGCTAAAGGACAACAAGCTGATTGGCGCGGTTCTCTATGGTGAGGCCTCAGACGGGCCCTGGTTTTTCGATCTTCTGAAAAAAGACGCTGATATTTCAGAGTTTCGTGAAACACTCATTTTTGGACAGGCGTATCAGGGAGGTGCCCAACTAAACCCCTCGGAGGCCGTTGCAGCCTTAACGGATGATTCCGAAATCTGTGGCTGCAACGGCATATGCAAAGGCACTATTGTCAGTGCGATTGAAAGCGGGCATACAACGCTCGACGCAGTTCGCGCACAAACTAAAGCATCGTCTTCGTGTGGTACCTGTACCGGGCTGGTAGAACAAATCCTTACCTGGAAACTCGGAGACGAGTATGAAGCCGCGGCAATCACTCCTGTTTGTGGTTGCACACATTACGGACATGATGAAGTCAGGCATTTAATAAGAGCCAAATCACTCCGTACGATACCGCAGGTAATGCAGGAGCTTGAATGGAAAACCTCCTGCGGATGTGCGAAATGCAGACCGGCTTTAAACTATTATCTGGTCTGTGAGTACCCGGCCGACTATAAAGACGACTATCAATCGCGCTTTATCAACGAACGGGTGCATGCCAACATCCAAAAAGATGGCACGTATTCAATAGTGCCGCGCATGTGGGGTGGACAGACCTCATCCAAACAACTCAGAGCTATCGCAGACGTTGTCGATAAATTTCGTATTCCAACTGTAAAGGTCACGGGTGGTCAACGCATCGATATGCTTGGTATACAAAAGGAAGACCTGGTTCCGATTTGGCGAGACCTGGGTGAAGCCGGGTTTGTCTCCGGTCATGCATACGCCAAGGGGCTGCGGACTGTTAAAACCTGTGTAGGCACCGACTGGTGTCGCTTTGGCACACAAGACTCAACCGGCCTGGGCGTTCGAATAGAGAAATTTATGTGGGGCTCATGGACACCTGCCAAGGTAAAGATGGCTGTATCGGGCTGTCCACGCAACTGCTCCGAGGCCACCTGTAAAGATGTAGGTGTGATTTGCGTTGATTCCGGATTCGAAGTGCACTACGCCGGTGCTGCAGGTCTGGACATCAAAGGCACTCAGGTGCTAGGTCACGCAAATACAGAGGATGAAGCGCTGGAGATCATTGTTGCCGTGGTACAGATGTATCGTGAACAAGGCCACTACCTGGAACGCATGTATAAATGGTCAAGCAGGGTTGGACACGAAGAGATCAAGCAACAAATTATGGAAAACAAAGATAAGCGAAAGAGGTACTTTGATCGCTTTGTTGCATCGCAGAAGATAGCTCAGGTCGACCCATGGACAGAGAGAGTAGCGGGTAAAGACAGGCATGAGTTCATGCCACTTACGGTCGTAAGCCCTGCAAAGGTAACCCACCTGGAGGTGGTACGATGACAGAGCAGCGCATCAAATGGCTTGAGCTAGGTGCGTTTGACGACATACCAAAGCTCGGCTCACGGCGCATCGAACTGGATAAGATGAAAATCGGTCTTTTCCGCACCGCATCTGACAAAATCTTTGCCATCGAAGATAAATGCCCGCATCTGGGCGGACCGCTCAGTGAAGGAATTGTGCACGACAACTGCGTGACCTGCCCGCTTCACAACTGGGTAATTAGCCTGGAGAGCGGCGAAGCACAGGGTGCTGACAAAGGCTGTGTTAGGAGCTTTCCCATCAAGATTGCAAACCACCGAATTTTTCTAGGTGTATCAAAGCTCCATGAAGAATCAGCTTAGTGCGACTGTAACAACAAAGACGACCTGCCCTTATTGCGGTGTCGGTTGCGGTGTCACTGCGAGCACGCATGCGAATGGAAGCACCACCATCGCCGGTGACGAAACACATCCTGCCAATCATGGCAGGCTTTGCCTTAAGGGACAAACCCTGGCTGAGACCCTGTCTCTGACAGATCGGCTACTCTATCCGGTCGTCGATGGCGAAACCGTTGAGTGGAGTACGGCACTAGAGCGAATATCCGACAAATTCAGGCAGTGTATTGATACTCATGGTCCTGAATCGATTGCTTTCTACGTTTCCGGTCAACTTTTAACTGAAGACTATTATGTCGTTAACAAATTCGTAAAAGGCTATCTGGGCACTGCCAACATCGATACCAACTCACGGCTTTGCATGGCGTCAAGTGTTGCTGGGCACAAGCGCGCCTTCGGTGCAGATACAGTACCCGGATGCTATGAAGATCTTGAACTCGCTGATCTGGTCATTCTGGTCGGCTCTAACCTCGCATGGTGTCATCCGGTATTGCATCGTCGTCTAACAGAGGCGCAGGATAAAAAGTCGCGCCTGAAAATTGTAACGATCGACACCCGCAGTACTGCAACCACTGAACTCGCCGATCGCCACCTGCGAATAAACGCGGATACTGATGCAATACTATTTAATGGACTGGTCAGATATCTCTACGAACACGGAATACTAGATAAGCGTTATATCTATAACGCTACTGTTGGTCTTAACGAATTACTCAAGTCAACACAACAATACAATGTGACTACCGTTGCAGGGCTTACCGGCCTGACAGAAGCAGAAGTGCTTAGTTTCTATAACAGTTACGCCGCCACCAAAAAAGTGGTGACGGTTTATAGCCAGGGGGTTAACCAGTCAAGCATTGGCACTGACAAGGTCAATGCGATTATCAATTGTCATTTACTAACGGGCAGAATCGGCAAGCAAGGGTGCGGCCCTTTTTCAATCACTGGACAGCCGAACGCTATGGGTGGCCGTGAAACTGGTGGGCTTGCTAACATGCTGACCTGCCACATGGATATTGAAAACGAGTTTCACCGGCACACCGTAAAGCAGTTCTGGAATGCTCCGGTAATGGCGAAAAAAACGGGTCTAAAAGCGGTAGACCTTTTTAACGGCATAGACAAAGGTGACATAAAAGCCGTCTGGATTATGGCGACAAATCCGGCTGCATCAATGCCGGATGCAAACTTTGTCGCCTCCGCATTAAGTCGTTGCGAGTTTGTTGTTCAGTCTGATGTGGTTCATAACAACGACACATCACCTTATGCACACGTGCAGTTACCAGCGCAGGCATGGGGTGAAAAAAGCGGCACCGTCACGAATAGCGAACGCTGTATTTCACGTCAACGAAGATTCCGTGTCCCACCGGGTCAAACACGTCCGGATTGGTGGGCTGTGGCCAAAGTTGCACAGCAACTTGGCTTTAGCGAAGGGTTTCAATACTCAGATCCGAATCAGATATTTCGGGAGTTTGCAGAGTTGTCAGGGCTAAACAACCAAAACGACAACCGTGACTTTGATATCAGTTTTTATAAGGATGTAGACAAGCAACGCTACAATAAAATGGAACCGTTCTACTGGCCGGCCCGAGAGTCCGCAGATCAAAAACCGATTCGGTTTTTTGCTAAAGGTGATTTCTATACACCGGATCGACGTGCACGTTTTATCGTTACCAATGCAACCGAACAACACTTTGAATCTAAACAGCTACCAACCAATAGCGGCGAGCTGCTGCTAAACACTGGTCGCACGCGCGATCACTGGCATACCATGACACGCACCGGTCACTCACCTACTCTGTCAGCACATACGCCAGAGCCGTTTATTGAAATCAATCCGCACGATGCGGCGCTGACAAAGCTCAAAGATGCAGATCTGGCTATTGTAAGTAATGAGCGCGGTAGATGTGTACTCAGAGTCATAATTACTGACAGAGTCGCGCAAGGGTCTGTGTTCGTTCCAATACACTGGTGCTCACCGTTTTCAAACTCCGGAAGAATAGATTCCCTGACAGAACAAGACGTAGATCCGGTATCAGGGCAGCCCGCGTTAAAACACAGCAGAGTTAAAGTAGCACGCTATGAAAAACTACAATATGGATTCGCTATTACACGTGAAAGAGTTACATCAAAAGATTTTGTCTATGTTGCCAGAGCAAGGTGTGAGGGGGGCTGGAGAACGGAATTTGCGGTAGATGCAGCTACCAGTATAAAAGCCCTGGTTAAATCTCATTTCTCAGGGCAGAAGCGTTTCGAAGCACTCGAATACGAAGACAAATTTCTAAATCGCTTCAACTACGTAGTCTTCGACGGACCAAAACTGCATTCTGCATGCTTTACCGCTGACCAACCTGTAGCCGCCTCTCGAGACTGGCTTGTCAGTATATTTACGCGCCAACACAATAGTAAATACGTTCGTCACTCTTTGCTATCAGGAGTTCAACAGGATATTGCCGAAAACAACGGTAAGCTCATATGCTCCTGTTTTGGCATCGGCGAAAAACAGATTGTTAATGCGATAAGCAAAGACAATGCAGGGACGATCACTCGTATTGGCGAGTTAACGCATGCGGGAACCAATTGCGGTAGTTGTCGCGGTGAACTCGACAGTATTATCAAAAAGAGTGTAGCCGTTAAATCTGTGTAAATAGCAATGCTTCGACACAGCACATAAAGAAATACAGAATAGGAAATGGGTCAAGAGTATATTTTCTGTTGCGTGGTATTTTCAATCAACCTTGGATAAAAAAAATAGCTCACCTGAGAACCGCTTTGCTCAATCAGCAGTTATACCCGCCACGCAAGCATGCGACGCTCAAGCACACCGATAACAAAACTCACGCAGACACCCAGCAACGACAAGATCACAACACCGGCAAACAGCCTCTCCAGATCATAGAGTGATCCCGCCTCGAGAATATAGGCACCGATACCGTACTCCGCCCCCAACATTTCGGCCGCAACCAGCAGAATAATTGCAATGGCGAGCGAAATTCTTAGACCTGACAAGATACCTGGCAGAGCACCCGGTAACACGATTTTACGGACTATAGAAAACCAGCTAAGACCAAAACTCTGTCCCATTCGTATCAGTGTTCGATCAACATTATCAACCGCACCGTAAGTTGCAACCACGGTTGGCGTAAACGTGCCAAAAGCAATCAAGGCGTACTTGGATCCCTCGTCAATACCGAACCAGATAACAAACAATGGCAACAATGCTATTTTTGGAATCGGAAATATAGCTGCTACCAACGGCACTAATCCAGAGCGAACATGGGAAAACAACCCGATAGCAACACCCACAACAATACCAATACTGACTCCAATCAAAGATCCCATGAGCAAGCGCGTCAGTGAAGGCACTACGTGCTTAAACAAAAGTCCCGATTCAAACAACTCGACGAAGGTCTGCACCACATCCGAGGGTTTGGGTAAGGTCAACGGCGATATCCAACCAGTTCTGGTTCCCCACTCCGCCAATGCAATAAGTAACGCAAACACAATGAAACCAGCCCATCGATTGGAGGTGGGCTTAAACCCGCCACCTCGAAATCGAATAGGCCTTGTGTTTATTGAATCAGAATCGGTGCTAATGGTTCCGTTACTGCCACTATCGTTGTCACCAAAAGCACGGCTGGAATCACGCATCGATTAACTCACTGTCTGCGGCACGAGCCTCATCCCGAAGCAGCTCCCAGAGTTTATTCTGTTGCGCCTCTATAGCAGATTGCCCGGCAGCTCTTTCTGCCAGAGGTACGTCAATTTCTACTATGTCGCGTATTTGCCCGGGCCGACGAGACAATACAACAATGCGATGCCCTAACCGCACCGCTTCAGATAGATTATGCGTAACGTAGACCGCGGTGAACGGCTCTCTCACCCACAGAGAGACGAGATCATCAATAAGTAACTCACGGGTTTGACTGTCAAGTGCGGACAATGGCTCGTCCATTAGCATCACCGCTGGATTTACTGCCATGGCACGGGCAATCGCGACTCGTTGCTTCATCCCGCCAGAGAGTTGTTTCGGTAACGCTTTTGCAAAGTCAGCCAGCTTGGTGCGATGCAGGACATCATCAATAATTTCACTAACGCGTTGCTTTGAAAGTTTGTGATCCTCCAGAACCAGAGAGATATTTCCTTCAACGGTTCGCCAGGGTAACAGCGCAAAATCCTGAAAAACGTAAGTTAAAGGATTCAAACTATCTTCCGGCGGAACACCGATTTGCAATACCCGGCCAGACGCCGGTTGCTCAAGGCCGCCGATAAATCTTAGTAGTGTTGATTTGCCACAGCCGGAAGGGCCGACAATACAAACGATTTCACCACTGCGGATTGTCAGTGACAGATCACGCATCACCTCCACACTATCGTAGGAATGCGAGATATTCTCCAGGCGAATATCCATTGAACGCAAGCTAATTAAGACCGGGAACCGTCAAGGGCCCCGGCTGAGCAGAAACAGTGATCAGATAATATCCACGTAGGACTGATCGACCAGATCATCAATAGTGATGCTTTTGTCGACCAGATCTTCTGACTGGAACCAGGCCAACTGATGCTTGACCGACCCAAGGTTCAACGCAGCACCTGTACTGATTCGCATAGTGCCGTTGATGATGGAAGGGGCTGCTTTCTCACGCGGTCGATCTGTATAAACATACTTGTGTATCAAATCAACCATCTCATTCATGCCGTCATCACCATCCTTTTTATCAATCATCACGTCAGCATAGGCAGATGCACCAGCAGAAAACGCACGAATGAAATTTTGAGTCATTTCTTTTTCATTAGCGGCGTTTTTCGCTGACGTGAATACTGTGGTGATTTGATAGTCAGACACATAATCTTTAACTGCACCAATACTGTGCACTGCTCCGGATCCTGCCAACGGCTTTGCAATGTGTGGCACGATACTCCATGCGTCAATCTGACCAGATTTTAGCGCACCAATTATAGCGCCTACTTTCTGCAAAGGTTTGAAGGATATTTCGATTCCTTCACTCGCAGCAATTTGAGAACCCATGTAGTGAAAGGAAGAGCCGGCCTGTGTAATTCCAAAACTCTTTCCATCGAGCATTCCTGGAGCGGTAACTCCCGCCTGAAATGCGGCATCTGATACAAGAATTTCCTGTCCATCGATACCTGCTTCTTCTGTTAATGCACCCCCTATAACTTTGATAGCTCCCTTCTGTGCAAGAGAAATCAATCCACCAGAGATAGCGGTAACAGCATAGTCGATATCACCTGACGCAATCGCTACTGCCATCGGTTGGGCGGCCTGAAAGAAAACCAACTCAACATCCAACCCGGCTTCTTTAAACAATCCTTGTTCCACTGCTATGAAGCTTGCAGAATGCGACGTGAATCGTAACGCACCCACTCGAATCTTTTTGTTGGCTGCAATTGCAGGTGAACCCAGTGAGGCAACAGCTACCGACCCACCGATTAGTTTTAGCAGTTGTCGTCGTGATAAGTTATTCATTAGTTTTTCCTATTCGGGCCACTATTAACAGAAATGACGATTTGAGTTGTATTTCCCAGCTCTTTGGCGTGCTGTGATTCTGATTCACTCTCAGCATAGAGCTATCGTAAAACATTACGCTATTAGAGTAAATCGCTGAGTCGCTCAGGTTAACGCAGATTTTCTCATAGCGCGATACGGCAACCAAGAGCCAGTTAAAGCATAAAATACTTAACAAAGCATAACGCTCATACGAGCACAACACGTTTCAGGCAAACGGCAGACTACTGACCATCCCTTTATCCACCCCTCCATCGGGCAGATTAACACTAACAGACTGGCCTTCGTCCCAGTGTGAATTCTCGATCAGTGAGAGGCCAACATTCCTCTTAAGCCTGGGCGACCAGATAGCTGAAGTAATTTGTCCAACCTGATTCCCATCAGATATCACCGGCCAGGGTGTTGAGCAAGTGGGACAGGGATCATCACCAAACAGGACACCCCGAATCTGACGATCTACCCCTGCCTGATGAATTGCCAGCAAAGCATCCATTCCTATGCATTCAACTGGATTCTCAAGTGCACAAAATTGCTCAAGCCCGATCTCAAGCGGGTTGTTTTCACGCGTCATCTCGTTGCCATAAGACAGCAACCCACCTTCAATACGTTCTATCAGATTCGGGCAGCCGGGTGCGATGTTGTAAGTCTCACCTGCACTCCAGATGCTATCCCAAAGCGCCTTGCCAAGATGCCCGCCTTGCAGGTAAATTTCAAAACCACCCTGCCTTGAATAGCCGGATCGGGCTATCAGCTGTTTCGTGCCTGCAACATCGATCCAGTCGTACTTGAAGAAATCGATATCTCCAATATGGTTGCCAAACAACTTGCAAAGCAAGGCTTCCGCTTTAGGTCCTTGCACTGCCAGTGGTGACACATCGGGTTCTGTCACAGTAACATTCAGCTTTGCCGCAAGAGAAAGGCCTTTTGCATAGAGCAACACATCGCTGTCGGCAATGGACAACCAGAACTTGTCATCTGCTAGTTTTAACAACACAGGGTCATTAATTAATCCTGCAGCGTCATCGACAATAGGAACGTAAAGGCAATCACCAATGTTTGCCTTGCTGATATCTCTCGGCGTCATCCATTGCACCAGTTTTTCAGCATCTGCCCCTTCTAACTGTACCTGACGCTGGCAAGATACATCCCAGAGTTGAACATGCTCGCGCAGATGCCAGTAGTCTTGTTCTACAGTTGTTTGGAAAGCCTTGGGCAACAGCATGTGGTTTACAACAGAGAAGCCACGAACACCTGCCACTTCAACACTGTCGGTGTACGGTGTTCGCCTCAGACGGCGGGAAAAGTTCAGCCCGTCCGCCATATTATTCAGCCACTGACGACCAGGTGGAGTAGCTGTTTGGTGCGATTATTAACGGTTTATGATATCGAGCATCTGGATCAGGCATTCTGAACCGAAGAACAATCTCATCGATAAATTGATCAGACTCAACATCCCTATTTAACCAGTATTCCGCGGTTGAGATGATCAGTTCATACCGATGTTCAGCAACAGCATTTTCAATATCTACTGCCTGACTGAATCGCCCGCCATCATCCGTGCGTGATTCAAGCAGCGTAACACCAGTGTCAACATTGACCAGCTTCATTGCGATGGAAGCTGCATGTGTACCGTCTAAGCCATTTAAGACATGTGAAGAAATCGTCGCCATTATTCTATAGATGCCTTGTCACGCTTATCTGAAGTGGCAGCGACAATGGGTGAGATCACTCCGCGACATTTAACATTCACACAAGCAGTTTTACCCGAAGCCATTGCCCGCTGCAGCGCAGGTTTTAACTCTTCACGCGTTGTGACCAGTTCTCCGTGGCCTCCCAGACCTTCGAACATCGAATGAAAGGGGATATCGCGAAAGTCTGTGGCAAAGTGTTGTCCATTCTCAAAAAGTCGTTCCTGCTGCTGACTGATACAATCAAGACCACCATTATTATCAATCACGACAGTAATCGGTAAATCTTCCTGAAACGCCGCTTCAATTGATAGCCCGCCAGACATAAATGCACCATCACCGGATATGACGACCACATTGCTCTCGGGATGCGTTGCTTTGGCTGAGATGCCAAAGCTCACCCCAACGCCCAATAATGAATAGTTACCCGGATGCATAATGCCTGCTAGTTTCTTGCCGCGCCAGCCGAGCATATTGACAGCAATCTCGTTCCAGAAGTGTGTGTTGCCGCCATCGAATACCAGCCAATCTTCGTCTTGCAATTCACTGATCACATCAAGCCCGAGTTGCAGCGGATGCATCTTGTTACCGGATTCTAAATCCGTTACCGCTTCTGAAGCGATATGCGATTCCCACTCTCCTACCCATTGATCTCTTCTTTGTTTTTGTAGATCGAACCAGTCGGCCCAGGTTTGTCCCGCGGAATTATTGAGAAGCGCATTCAGAAACGCACCCGGATCAGACAACAACACCTCATCTGCGGCAAAGTTATATTCCAGTTCTTCAGCACTGCCGTTAATGCAAATCAGCCTGGTTTCTTTTTTTATAAATGGTGGGTTACCAAAGTTCATCTGGTTATCAAGACGACCACCGACCATGACAACCACATCCGCCTCATGTATTGCCTCTTTAGAGGGATGATATTGGTGAAAGTCAGCCAGACCCATATAGGCCTCACATTCCTCACCTAGTAACTTTGTGTGATACGGCACGTTGAACACCGGTATTCGCAGTGTCCGGCCCGCTTGCTCCAGTGTACCCTCGGCACCGGACCACCATATCCCATGGCCACCGATGATCACCGGTGATTGGGAGGATTTGATAATAGCTAACACTCGTTCAAGCGCTGCAGGCTCCGGCCAGGCCCTCGGCGTTGGTTTGGGTAATCTGCTCCAGGGTCTTTCACTACTGGCAGAAAGTTCATTGAACGATGAAAACATAATATCCACCGGCAAACTTAAATGTACCGGCCCCGGATATCCGGTGGTGGCTGCATTCCATGCACGGTCGACAAACTCCGGAATACGTTCGCCGTCTGTTATCTGCACTGAATACTTAACCAGAGGTGCTGCAATAGCGACATCATCTATCTCTTTGAACCCGCCGGCACCCTGTCGTTTTAACGTGGAAGAGCCGGTGACAAATATCACAGGTGATCTCTCGCCCGCTGCTTCAAGCATTGCCGGCACGGCATTGGCAAACCCTTCCGGACCCACCAGACAAACCGATGGCTTTCTGGTAATACGCGTATGACCATCCGCAAGGTGCCCAGCTACCTGCTCGTGCGGACAGTTGATCACCGGCATCTGGCATTCCATAAAACCTTCCAGCGCAGGATTACAGAAACCACCGGCAAGTGTAAAAACGTGATCGACGCCTTTGGTTTGTAGAGCACGGGCGAGTAAAGACCCACCACGTATCAGATTTGCTGCGTTATCGCTTGAAATCGCCATTTTTCCAGCCTGCTCTATCAACCACAACTCGGTATCACCATCATAGCGCCAATGGTACTTAGCGGAACATACAAGGCCACGACATTGATATAGCCCGATCGAGGCCTGACACCAAATTCTGCACGCACAACAGCGGTGAGTCATGCAATACTGCTATTTGCTTATACTGAAAAATAAAGCGCAAGTCGAAACGAACAGACCAGGCCCCCAAATGCACAGTCGCCAACCACAAACCATCGGTATTCTGGAACGACTGGTTGGCTTCAAAAGCCTGCCGGGCCAACCGACCGGGGGGATTGTCGGCTATATCGAATCCGAGTTAAGTCAACATAACATTGATTGCACTTTAAGCTTTGATGACAGCGGCGAAAAAGCTAATCTCTTTGCCACTGTAGGACCTCTGACCAGTGGTGGTGTTCTTCTCAACGGCCACACAGATGTTGTACCAGTGGAAGGACAACAATGGGCAACCGATCCTTTCACCCTTACCCGTCAGAACAACAAGCTAGTCGGCCGCGGTGCTGTCGATATGAAGGGCTTTCTTGCATGCTTGATCGCAACCGCACCCGTGTGGAAAAGGGCCAACCTCTCAAAACCGGTCCACCTCGCATTTACCTTCGATGAAGAGATCGGTGGTTTCGGGATGCCCGTGTTACTTCGCAATATGAAAGAAAGGCAAATAAGACCAGAGGCTGTCATCGTCGGTGAACCTACAGAGTGCAAGCTGATCACAGGCCACAAAGGTGGCTTTGAAATGCGCACTGAAATCACTGGCCATACAGTGCACTCCTGCGACCCAGGTAAAGGTGTCAACGCTATTTCGTTGGCCGCCAGATTGATTAGCAAGATTGAGGAAGTCGGCCGTAGATTCTCCGATAACCCGGTGCCAGATTCACCTTTTCAGCCACCCTACGCCACGTTTAACATCGGTACCATAGAGGGTGGTATGGCACGCAATGCCACTGCCGGACAATGCAACTTCAATTGGGAACTGCGACAGATGCCGGGTCAGGATGGTGAGCAGATCATTACCGAAATAATTACTTATGCCAACGACGTGTTGCTACCTGCTATGCGAGCTGTACACAAAGACACTGCGATAAAAATAGTTATAGAGGCGCCCGTTCCACCTTTAGATGATCGCCATGCAGACGAGGCTGCTGCACTGATAAGCAAGCTTACCGGCGTTAATCGCCGTGATGTCGTCTCATTTGGCAGCGACGCCGGCTACTTCAGTGATGCAGGATTCTCAACTGTATTGTACGGCCCAGGAAGTATCGACCGGGCCCACAAACCCGACGAATACATAACAGTGGAAGAACTGGATCAGGGACTTACATTCATGGATAAGCTTACAGAGTATCTATCCGGATAAACGTCCCTTCAATCGCCTCTTGCGTGCAAACGCTCCGTCAAAACGACCACCTCAAAAGCAATGATTAGCGGCGAATAGAAGAAATAAAACTGACCTTGTGGCATGCTCAGTACTATAAATTTAACGGCACACATCTTGTGCGCTGACGGGGATACTTTCTAATGAGCAAGACTTTTGGCATTACCGGTGTAGCCTCTGGCATTGGTGCTGAAATCGCCCGTCGATTGAAGTCCGCAGGTCACCGTGTTATCGGTTTTGATATCGCAGAGCACGCCGAAAACGTAGACCGGCTCATCGCTCTGGATCTCGCCAACTCCGACTCAATTAGACAGGCCGCGTCCACTCTGGACGAGCCATTAGACGGGCTGTGCAACAACGCAGGCATCCCACCAAAAGAAAACAGTGATCCAGCGCTGATACTGCAGATCAATTTTATTGGACAGAGACAATTCACCAAAGCAGTACTCAAACACTTAAAGCCAGACAGCCCCATCACCAACATGGCATCCCGCGCAGGTCATCAATGGCGTGACAGTCTGGATCAGGTACTGGAACTCGGCACGGTAGCATCGGCAGAAGCACTCAAGGCGTTTATCGGGAAACACAGCATAGAACCCACCCGCGCGTACAACTTGTCCAAAGAAGCGATTATTCTCTGGACCATGTCTGAAACCGAAACACTAATAAAACGCAAACTGAGAATGAACTCGATTAGTCCCGGTGCTGTATCAACCGCTATTCTCGATGATTTTGCCAAAGCGTTCGGTGATAAAATGACTAAAAACGTTGCACGCGCCGGGCGCCCGGCTACGGTAGAAGATGTCGCAAAAGTCGCTGTATTTCTACTCTCAACTGAAAGCATTTGGCTAAAAGGAATTGATATTCCGGTTGATGGTGGTATGGGATCAAGTGCTGTAAGTGAACTGCTCGGTTTAGACGCGCTGTCATTATTAGAATAGACGCCTGCTTCAGGCCAGAATCAACCAAAGATACTTACACTTAAAGAATGACAAAAAAAATTAAAAATATCCTATTCATCATGTTCGATCAGTTGCGATGGGACTATCTTAGCTGTGCCGGTCACCCTCACCTGCATACTCCGAACATCGATTCACTTGCCGCCGACGGTGTGCGATTTACCCGCGCGTATGTACAGTCACCGGTATGTGGCTCAAGCCGAATGAGTTTTTATACCGGCCGATATGTTCACAGTCATGGTTCAACCTGGAACCGCGTTCCATTAAAAGTAGGCGAACGCACCATGGGTGAACACCTGCGTGACACAGGCATGGATTGTTACCTTGTGGGCAAGACCCATATGCTGGCAGATGATGAAGGCATGGTCCGCCTGGGCATACCCCGCGACAGCGTTATTGGTGTAAGACAAGCCGAGTGCGGCTTTGATGTTTTTGAACGCGATGACGGCATGCGCCCCGAAGGACCCGACGGCTTTTATGATGACGATGGCGCGGCTAGTTACAACGAATGGCTGCGCGAGAAAGGCTACGACGGCGATAACCCCTGGCATGACTACGCAAATTCATCACGTGATGAAGATGGCAAAATACTCTCAGGCTGGTTTCTGAAAAACGCCCGCAAAGCAGCCCACATAAGCGAGGAAGATAGCGAAACCCCTTATATGACAAGTCGTGGTATTGAATTTATGCAGCAAGCAGGTGATACACCCTGGTGCATGCACTTAAGCTACATTAAACCACACTGGCCCTATATCGTACCGGCGCCGTACAACAGCATGTATGGAAAGGAACACATACTGCCTGTCAACCGAAGTGAAAAAGAAAAGGTTGGTCAACATCCCGTGTTCGCAGCCTACGCCAACGGTCGGGTCAGTAAAACCTTCTGGCGTAATGAAGTGCGTGAGACAGTTATTCCGTCATACATGGGGCTTATCAAGCAGTGTGACGATCAAATGGGCCGCTTGTTTGAGTACTTAAAAAAATCCGGGCGCTGGGACGACACCATGATCGTCGTTACCTCTGATCATGGTGACTACCTCGGCGATCACTGGATGGCAGAGAAAGACCTCTTTCACGATTGTTCTGTCAAAGTGCCATTAATAATCCGTGACCCGCGCGCTGTTGCAGACAAAACCCGCGGTACCACATGCGATGAGCTGGTCGAAGCAATAGATCTGGCGCCGACGTTCCTGCAAGCGGCAGGAGGGGATGCGCTACCACATATTCTCGAAGGCAGATCACTGTTACCGTTTCTCGAAGGACGCACGCCCGATGAGTGGCGTGAGTATGCCATCAGTGAAAATGACTATGGCATGGCACCTGCGATGGCAGATTACGCCAAAAACCAGAGAGACCCGCGCCAGTATATGGTGGCAGACAAGAACTGGAAGTATATCTATGCCGAGAATCACAGACCTATGCTATTCGATCTTAACAACGATCCGAGAGAGTTAAACGATCTTGGCACCTCAACAGAGCATGAAGAAATTCGCACTCTGATGTTTAACCGGCTAAGCGAATGGGCACGGCGCCTCTCACAAAGAACCACCATGAGTGCTGCAGATGTACTTACCGAAAAACAACGTTCCGGCAGGCGCGGTATCGTACTGGGTGCATGGGATGAAAACGATATGCCTAAAGAACTGACACAGAGCTACGTTGACCCCGGTGATCGTATCTGACTGCACAACAGTCACCCATTCAATTTACCTGGATCAGGACTGGTGCGAACTTTATGATCTGGAGCAAGACCCGCAGGAATCAAATAATCTCTGGATCAATCCTACCATGGCATACGGCTGGAACTGTCTGAGCGATTGAATCATCGCCTGACCGCTCAGATGGATGAGAGCCCACAGTCGAATCGACTTACTTAGCATTTTTCAGCCTGGCTCCACGACTGTTACCGTGAGATTCATTACCGACCTTCCCGTATTGCACGCTTTGCACTGCCACCACTTGCCGTTTCTATCAACACACGATCCCCAGCCTCAAGGGTGATACCACTGGCAAACTGATGATACTCCTGTTCACCAGAGCTGCGTTGAATGGTCATTGAATTGATGCCACCGGGAGGCTGGTTATTTAACGACCACACAGGAACCTTCGCTCTCGTGTAACCCACCGAAAGACTTGCCGGAGCACGAGCTTCATACATCACACTGACTCCGGCACCACCGTTGAAACCCGTTTGATTGCGTGGCTTCTCACCCAGCTGTTTGTGCACTACATCGAGACCGTATCTCGCCTCACAAATTTCCACCGGACAGTTAAAGGTATTGCCATGATTGGTGGAGAACATCGCATCTATCCCATCGCGCTCGTTGGTAGCACCCCAGCCACCCATCTGTGGTTCGACCATGGCAAACTTACGCTTTGTATCAGGGTGAATGCCGGAGATCACGGTACCAAAAATTGATGCAAAAGAACCGGCAGGCAATCGACCCGGACAAACCTTCGCCATGCATTGCCACAGCATATCCAGTAACCGGATACGGTTTTCAAAATAGAAACCCTGTGGTGCGGTGGCGCCGGCGTGAAATACGGTTCCCTCTTCAGTGATCACCTTAAGCGGTGAAAAAGACCCAAAGTTGGCAACGGGTTCCGGATCGCACAGGGCCTTGAATATCATTTGGCAGGCGATCACTGCACCATCACGACTGGTGTTGTAAGGTCCCCCATCGTCTTTAGGATTACCGGTGAGATCAACGATGAAAGCATCAGATGTAATTGTTATTGTCGCGCGCCACAGCTTGCCGTTGTCCTGCTCCTCTTCGATACTAAACTCACCTTGCGGTAAGGTGGCAAGCCCCGCCAGTGCACGACTACGACCAGAGTTAAAAGCCTCTGATATCGCCTCGTTGACTGTAGCGGCTCCATATTTATCGAACAAGCTAAGCAACTGGACCTCGGCACGGTTACTCGCCGCCACCTGTGCCCACAAATCACCTTTAACAAAATCCGGCAATCTTGAGTTGACCTCGATAATGTCAAACACTGCGGCATTGCGGTTACCTGCACTGAACAGTCGTACCGGCGGCAGCCGCAGTCCTTCGGCAAAGATCTCGGTAACATCACTGGCAATGGAACCTGGAACCTTACCGCCTATATCTCCCCAGTGCGCGATCGACGCCGTCCACGCTACACATTGATCATCAAAGAAAACAGGTTTTGCGATAACCACATCATTAAGGTGAGTAACACCACCATGATTGGGATCGTTGGCAATAAAAATATCACCGGCTTTTAAGCTATCGCCATGGCGCTCAACAATTACCTTTACCGCTTTATCGAGTACACCAACAAAAGTCGGTATGCCTGCACCTGAGCTAACCAGTCGTCCCTTTGCATCAGTGACTCCGGTTCCAACGTCCAGTACTTCGTAGATGATCGGGCTCATTGCCGTTTTACGGAGTACCGTAAACATCTCTTCGGCCGCGCTATCAAGTGCGGACTGAATGACCGACAGAGTAAAGGGGTCAAACGTATTCTTAAGTCCGGCACTCACTGCTAGGGGTTCCCGGCAGCAAGCTTGTCACGTAACGCGATTTCCTCTGTAGAGACTACTGGCACCGCAGAAATCAATGCACGGGTATAAGCAGTGGCGGGATGTGCAAACAGAGTTTCTGTTTGTTCAAGTTCAACCAACTTGCCGCGTTGAAAGACAGCCACTCGGTCGGCTATGTTACGCACGACAGATAAATCATGAGTAATAAAGACATAGGTCAGTCCACGCTTCTCACGCAGTGCCTGAAGTAGTCTCAACACTCGAGCCTGCACCAATACATCGAGTGCGGAAGTGGGTTCATCCAGCACCACCACTTTCGACTGACAGGCCAGAGCACGGGCAATGGCGATCCGTTGTCGTTGCCCGCCGGAAAGACCGGATGGTGCACGCCTGGCGAGCTCGGGTTCCAGTCCTACCTCCTCTAACAGTGCTGCCACCATGGCGGGTCGTTCAGAAGCCACGCCATGGTTGTGCACATCCAGTGCAAGCCGCAGCGATGCAGCAACGGAACGTCTCGGGTTTAATGCCGACAGCGGATTCTGTTGCACTAACTGTATTTCACGGCGATGCTCCAGATTGCGGCGCTCCGGGAACACCTTACCGCGATAAAGAATTTCACCCTGACTCGGTGGATACAGACCGAGAATCATGTTGGCTACTGTGCTTTTACCCGACCCGCTCTCACCAACAATCGCCAGGCACTCACCTTCAAACACATCAAGAGAAACGTTATCAACCGCCTTAACGCGTGTTTTACCAACACGAAATTCTTTACTGACTGATGCAAGTGACAGGATGGTTTGCGGCATTAACGGCCGCTCCCGTGTGTCATATTGTCATGCGTCATATTATGCGTCACCAGGGGATCGCTAAACGCAGGTGAGTGTTCTTCAATCTCAGGCACACCGCCACCGGTCAAACGCGGAATCGCAGATAATAAGGCTTTGGTATATGGGTGCTTTGGAGAATCAAAGATCGATGCTGTCGGTCCGCGCTCAACAATATTGCCGCGGTATATCACATAGATGCGGTCTGCAAATTCACGTACCACACCCAGGTTATGTGAGATAAATAAAACCGACGTACCCAATCGATCCACCATATTGCGCATCAGTTCCAGTGATTGAGCCTGTACTGTCACATCCAGTGCAGTACCGGGTTCATCGGCAAGTAACAACCGTGGTTCGTTGATCAGCGCCATCGCAATCATGACGCGTTGATTCATGCCACCGGACAGTTGAAAAGAATAACTGTCGAGTACACGATCTGCATCTTCTATTGATACCTCCTGCAATAACTTTACAGCGCGCCGACGCGCCTCCGCTTTTGTGATTCGCCGGTCACGACGCTGCAGGACTTCATGAAACAACGCGCCAATACGAAACACCGGGTTCAGTGCAGAAGTCGGGTCCTGAAAGATCATTGAAATATCCCGCCCACGCAGTGCACGGCGTTCGGCCACAGTCATTGACGACAAGTCACGGCCATCAAAATTGATCCTGCCGCTGACTCGGGCGCTGCGTACATCCTGCATGGTGCCAAGGACGATTCGTGATGTCACAGACTTGCCAGATCCGCTTTCACCAACCAGTGCCACTCGTTCACCGCTTGCCACGCTTAGATCAATGCCGTGCAGCACTTCTGTTGTGCCAGACCAGCTCTTAAAGGACAGGCGAAGGTCTTGTATTTCGAGTGTTAACGGTGCAGACATCAATCCGGCTCCAGCACGTCACGCAATGCATCGCCTATCAGATTAAAACCGAACACGGCAACCACTATGGCAAGTCCCGGAAATACCGTCATCCACCAGCTGTCCGGCAGATAGCGTGTACCCTCTGAGACCATTGAGCCAAGGTCTGGTGTCGGTGCCTGCACACCGAGACCGAGAAAACTTAAAGAAGATGCGATTAATATAACGAAGCCGAAGTCGAGCGTCATCTTGGTTACTATGGCAGGTATACAGTTGGGCAGAATCTCACGAAACATAATGTGTTTTTTCGATGCACCAATCACTTCAGCAGCCAGCACATAGCCCTCGACTTTCTCACCGCGAGTGATGTTATAAACCAGTCGTGCATACCAGGGCCACCACATTGCGGTTACCGCAAACATAGCATTCAACAGCGTCGGTTCCAATACCCCCATAATAGCCAGTGCCAGAACAAGAGGCGGTATAGACAAGAATATATCGGTGAGTCGCATCAGTATAAAATCAGTGCGTCCGCCGATGTATCCGGCAATTAACCCTATAGCAACACCGATCGGTGGTGCTATTAGCAACACCACCAAACCCATGCCAAGTGCAATGCGATACGCATAGATAATGCGTGAAAGAATATCGCGCCCGACCACATCGGTGCCGAGCAAGTATTCAGATGAAGGCGGCTTGTTAGCAAACGCAAAGTTAATGACTGCACCGGCGTGCTCAGGGTGTGGTGCAACAAAGTCTGCAAAGGCTGCACAAAAGAACACCGTACCTACCAACAAAAATCCAATGATCGACAATGGATTGGTCAGTAGAATATAAAGAGCACGCTTCATTTGCCGCCCTCTGATAAACGAATGCGCGGGTTAATCACTGAGACTAGAAAATCTACAATGATATTGGCGATCAGGAAGGTTGCAGAAATAATTAACACCGTACCGACAATAGCGTTCAAATCTTTTTGCAGTATCACGCCAACACCGTAGCGCGACAGTCCCGGCCAGGCGAAAATGATTTCAACCAGAAACGCATTGCCGAGCAAGGCAGCGAAATCGAGACCGATGATCGTAAGCGATGGTATCAGTGATGGCTTAAACGCATAACGTCTTGCAATACGTGCCTCGGAAAAACCATAAGCCTGCGCCATCTCGATAGAAGGCTGTTCATAGGTTACGATCATGTTGCCGCGTGTTAAACGCGATGCTTGTCCTATACCGGATAATGCCAATGCAAAGGCAGGCAGAATCAAATGATGCAACGCTGAGACAAAGCCATCGAGCCGACCAGCCGCCAGTGTATCGATCAACATAAAACCGGTCAGGCGCGGAATATCCAGGGTATCGGCTATGCGACCCGTAATCGGAAACAGAGGTAGAAAGTAAGCAAATACCAGTACTAAAGCGACCGCCCATACAAAGGCCGGTGCCGACACCGTCAACAATGAAAACACGCGTATCAGGTGATCGGGCCAGCGACCACGATAGCGCGCAGACAATGCCCCAAGCGGCAGTCCGAATACCACCATCATCAATCCGGCCAGCAGCACCAGCTCAAGTGTAGCGGGCAGATACTCAGCAAGATCCGTCATCACCGGGCGTTTGGAATACAGCGAGATACCGAGATCACCCTTTGCAAGGTCACGCATAAACAAGCCGTACTGTACAACGAGAGGTTCATTGAGATGCAGCGCTTCACGCATCTGCTCAACTTGTTCTATGGTAGCTCTGGGGCCGAGTGCAATACGCGCCGGGTCTCCGGGGATCACACGGGCGATGCTAAAGATAAGCATCGATACACCGATCAATACGATCAGCGATGTACCGAGGCGCAACAACAGTCTGCGAAATATTGTCACGCTATGTCTCGGCAATTCTTAATCATCGGATGGCATGACCGTAGCCATACCATCCGCGACATTTACTCTTAACGTTATTCAGGAACAGAGATATCCGCAAAGCGCATATTAAATCCAGATACCGGATAAGTGCGCGCCGGGTCTGCGAGGTTGTGATAAGTCACGCCATCACGTACCGCAAACGGACTGAGTAGTTCATAAGCGTAAATATCCGGCACTTCTTCAGCAAGAATTGCATTGGCTTGTGCATAGATTGCCTGGCGTGCATCCTGATCTGCTTCAACACGGCCCTTGTCCAGTAATGCGTCAAGACCCGCATTCTTGAAGTATGACGAAGATATCCACGTGGGTGGTTGCGAAGAGTGATACATCGCATAGAGCAGCGAATCAGTATCTGGTGATGCAGCGGAGATCGCAATTTCTACCACGTGAGGTGCGGTTGCCGGTGCTGTCACCTGCTCTGTTAAAAGAGCCCACGGTGTGCGAGTGATTTCAACATTAAAACCAAGCGTGCTGTAGATCGCCTGCATCATCAACGCCCCTCGCTCACGGGCCGGAGTTTCAGCAATAAAGACGACATCAAGCGGATGATCTTTGGGATCGTACTGACACTTGCCAAGCTCCTCTTGCGCTAACGCCATATCCTGTTCGAACACAGGAAGCGATGCATCATAGCCCGTTAGACCTTGTGGAATTGCACCGGTCATCGGCGTGCCGGTTGAAGTGCTGTCATTAATCTGTGTCAGCTGGCCCATCGTCGCGTAATCAAACGCATAAGCCAATGCTCTGCGGCAGTGCACGTCATCAAGCGGTGCACGCTGAGTATTAAGCTTAAAGTATTCACCGGTGAGACCTGCCTCGGTTACCAGTGTCGCACCGTCTTCAGCCAGGCCTGCATAAACTTCAGGTGGCAGCCACTGACTTGAAATATCGTGTTCACCGCGACCCATCAAAGCACGTACTGTGGCAGCTTCAAGGCCATAGCGAAAACGTACGGTTTCCGGGTGACTATCTACCGGGTCAATAAAGTAATCCGCTTCATAAGACAGTACTGTTTCCGTCTGCGGATCATGACTGGCGATCACGTAAGGACCAGAGCCTGCACTGTTTTGCGACATCCAGGTAGATGCCCAGTCACCGTCTTTTTCATTTGCTTTAACCGTCGCCATATCGACAATCGGCATACGAATCAGTGTGGCAAGGAATGGTGCAAACGGCTTTGAAAGCGCGAATACCACGGAGTGATCACCGGTAGCTTCAACACTATCGACGACATCGGCAAACAGGCTGCTGTTGCCCTGCCCCATCGCCATCATTCGCTCGAAGCTGTAGGCAACATCGGCGGCAGTCAGTGGATTGCCCGAGTTAAACTTCACATCGTCGCGCAGGTTAAACGTATAGGTCGCACCATCCACGGTCCAGTCGGTGGCCAGATGTGGCTGCACACCAGCGCCGCCTTGATTCGGGTAAACCAGCGTGTCATAAAGGTTTATTGCCAAAACAGTATCGGCGTAATCCGTGCCTTTGGCAGGATCGATCTCACCAACAGCCACTTCGTCGGCGCGTAGAATTCGTTCCGCCGAAGCCGGTGCTGTTGCCAGTAACAGCCCTAATACTGTGCTGCCTAGAACTGATGTTCTGGAAGTTAGTGTCATAAGTATCCCCCGGGTTGATTGCGCAATGGCAGCCGGAATGCACAGCCGGCTGTATTTAATTTTTTAGTACAGCTGTAATCATCTTGACAAACACCCCCATTTGTCAACATTATTTTAGCCATGCTAACAAATAATTCCTCAATGCCTTCAGATTTGTCTGCCGACCTGGGTGCTAAGCTGCGCGCCAGGCGCAGAGAACTCGGCCTCACACTGGAAGCTGTGGCAAAAAAGGCTCGGGTGACGACCGGATTTGTCAGTCAGGTCGAGCGAAATATCACGTCGCCGTCGCTGTTGTCATTGACGGCACTGGCAGAGGCGCTGGATGCGCACATCACCGAGTTCTTCGATACACCACCAAAGCCTGATCAAACCAGCCGTGCCGAGATGCGAAAAATTTATGCCTCCCCCGGTGGTGGTTTTGAGTTTGAACGGTTATCGACCACCTTCCCGGGCAGCACGCTAAACGGTGTGCTTGTACATCATCCACCGGGTTTTGAGATTGAAGAAATGGTGCACGACGGGGAAGAGTTCTACTACGTACTTAACGGTGCATTAACGATCGTGGTGGATGGGGTGCGTACTGTTCTAGGCACTGGCGATTCGATTCATTTTGCCAGCATGCGTCCGCATTCTGTACTCAATGAAACCGGTAAGACGGTAACAGTACTTATCGTTAACACGATGGAGCTATTTGGTGAGGAACGTGAAGGTGAACAACATGACTGATATGGCTTCCTTTGCGGCAGCACTGGCATCAAGCAACCCGATGGAGGCGAGCTGTCAGGCACTTCGACAAATGGCCTACGATGCTCTTGATCTAAAGCAGTTTACGATGATGACCTTCGATCAGGAGCGCGGTGTCGCGCAACGCATTTTCACGGATGACACTGACGCCTACCCCGTTGGCGGTGAAAAACCAATACTGAAAAACAGCTGGACCGAAACCGTGTTGTTACGTCATCAAACTTTTGTTGGAAACTCCATCGAAGATCTCGCCGCAGTTTTTCCGGATTGGGAAAAGATTCAATCACTCGGTCTTGAAAGCTGTTTAAACCTGCCTGTTATCGTGGGTAATAAAGTGATCGGCACATTAAATTGTCTTAACGTAGCCGGGCACTTTACACCTGCAAGAGTAACCGCTGCGAACCAACTGACTGTACCTGCTGCGGCCACCTTTCTGCTGGCAAACGGCAACATCGATGGGAACAAATTAAATGAGTAACACAACGCGCCGTGTCGCCACAGATGTCGGCGGTACGTTTACTGATCTCGTGGCGTTTGAAACCAACGCTGACGGCAGTTTAAAAGTCACCACTGCAAAGTCTGATACCACACCACCAAACTTCGAAGTCGGCGTGCTTAATGTGCTGGAGAAAGGCGGTGTCGACCCGGCTTCTGTCGACTTTATGGCCCATGGAACGACGGTAGTTATTAACGCGCTAACCGAACGCAAAGGTGTGTCGGTGGGTTTAATCACCACTGAAGGTTTTCGCGACGTACTGGAAATAGCACGAGGCAACCGCCCGGACTTTTTTAACCTTCACTACATCAAGCCTGAGCCGTTTGTACCACGTCATTTACGCGCTGAAGTGCCTGGCCGAATGACTTATCAGGGCAATGAAAGAGCGGCACTGGACTTGTCTGGCCTGCCGGCTATTCTGGATTACTTCCGCAATGAAAGTGTTGAAGCTGTGGCTATTTGTTTGTTGCATGGCTATGCCAACCCCGCACATGAAAAAGCCGTACTCACGGCTGTGCAAAACCACTGGCCCGAAGTATCTGTTGTAGCATCACACCAGATCACACGTGAATGGCGTGAATACGAACGTACAAACACAGCAGTGCTATCGGCCTATGTGCAGCCGGTAGCAGCACGTTATCTGAGTCAACTTAATGAAGGGTTGAAATCACGCGGCTTAAAAAACTCCCCATACATTATGCAATCAAATTGTGGGGTCGACAGTTTAGAGGCCACATCCGCCATTCCGATCACTATGGTCGAAAGTGGTCCGGCTTCGGGTTTCTGGGGGGCGGCAGAACTGGGCAAGCTGATCGATGAACCGAACATACTGGCGCTCGATATCGGCGGCACCACTGCCAAATGCTCATTGATTGAAGGTGGCGAGGTCAGAATCATGACCGACTACTGGATAGAGCGCAGTCGCAAGTCAGCCGGTTACCCGATCATGGTGCCGGTGGTTGATCTGGTTGAAATCGGTAACGGTGGTGGTTCAATTGCGCGTGTTGATGACTTTGGCAAGCTGCATGTCGGACCTCAGTCGGCAGGTGCCGTCCCCGGCCCGGCAGCTTATGGCAAAGGCGGCACCCAAGCGACCACTACCGATGCCAACCTGTGGCTCGGTCGTATTAATCGCGACTACTTCTGTGGCGGTGCTATCAATGCAGATATGCAAGCAACCGAGACTGCATTGAAAGAACTGGCGGGCAGACTTTCAGTATCTATTGATGAGGCGGCACGCGGCATTGTGCGTATCGCCAACGACAACATGGTCAATGCGTTAAAGCTTGTGAGCTTAAACCGTGGCCATGATACTCGCGACTTCACCCTGCTCGCTTTTGGCGGCGGCGGTGCGATGCATGCGGTAGCGCTCGCGCAAGAACTTCAGATTGGGAAAGTTATTGTACCGACTGCGGCATCTGTATTCTCTGCCTGGGGCATGATGATGAGTGACCTGCGCCGCGACTACTTCGCCACACAGTTGATGGACCTGGGTGAAGGTGCAGGTGCACGTATTGAAAAGGTCTTTGACGATACGGAAGCCGAGGCGCGAGCAACCTTCGAAGCCGAAGGTGTGGCAACAGATAAAATCAGCTTCCTGCGCTACGGAAAATTCCGTTACCAGAATCAGGAACACACCACCGAGGTACCACTTACCGGCGCTATTACCGATACATCACTGGAAGCGATTGCAGAATCGTTTCATGCCTTGTACGAAAAGGAATACACGTATCGACTAGATGCACCGGTCGAGATGGTCGGCATTCATCTGGTGGCACGCGCCGAGGTGGGTAAGCTCACGATGACACCGGCAAGCCTCGGACCTGCAGATGCCTCCGCTGCTATCAAAACCACACGCTCTGTTGATTATGCACTCGAAGGGGTACACGAGGCCGACATCTACGATGGTGACCAGTTGCAAGCCGGTATGTCATTCACAGGCCCTGCTGTGATAGAAGACAGCGGATCAACGGTGGTAATACATCCGGGTAACACGGTGTCGGTCGATGCCTACAGCAACATCCACATCGTACTGGAGGCTTAATGATGAGTAACGATCTAATAACGCTTGAGATTATCCAGAACTCATTGACTGCTGCCGCTGATGAAATGTTTGCTGCGATGGGCAAGACCGCCATGTCTTCGATTATTTACGAAGTGCTCGACATGGGCAGTGGCATTACCGATGCCGAAGGTCGTATTGCTTCAAGCGGCGCTGGCATACCGGCATTTATCGGTGTGCTCGATAAATCAGTGCAGTTTATTCTTTCGAAACACGAAGACATCCGTCCCGGTGACGTCTTTATAACCAATGACCCGTGGCATGGTGGTGTCACACATCTCAACGATATCGTACTGGCAATGCCAGTGTTCCAGGGAGACACCTTGCTTGCATGGACTGCGATCATTGCGCACAACTCCGATATCGGTGGCATGGCACCGGGATCATTATCGGGGGATGCGACTGAAATCTTTCATGAGGGCTTGCGGCTACCGGCGGTAAAGATCATTAACGAAGGTGTTACTGATCAGGCAGTGATGGATATCATTACCTGTAACAGCCGCATGCCCGACTTCTTAAAAGGCGATGTCTGGGCAGCGATTGCAGGTGTACGTGTTGGTGCTCGTCGTCTTGAAGGGATTGCAGAAAAGTATGGCGCGCTTACGTTTCTCCGAGCCATGGAAAGCTTTATGGACTTTGGTGAAAAAGCAGCACGTGCAGAACTTAAGAAACTGCCAAAGGGCACGTTTGAGCTTGATGAGAAACAGGACGATGGTCAGATCTTTAATGTTAAGGTGACCATCTCCGATGATGAGTTTGTCGTCGATTTTCGCGACAACCCGGATCAGATGGCAGGCCCCGGTAACGCCACTCGCGACGGTACAGTCATCTGTGCACAAATGATTTTCAAAGCTTTGACCGGACCGGATACTCCAGCTAATGATGGCAGCTTCCGACCCCTAAAGGTACTGACACGCGAAGGATCAATTTTTCACGCAAAGGAACCTGCGGCAGTAGGCTTTTACTATGAAACCGAAATCCGTTCCAACGACTTGATCTGGCGTTGCCTGGCCCCGCATATTCCGGATGTACTACCTGCCGGACATTTCAGCTCGATCTGTGGCACCTTTATTGGCGGCACACATCCGGACACAGGTCGACAATACACCATTATTGAACCGCAGCTCGGTGGCTGGGGAGCCGGGCAGGATCACGATGGCAATGCCTGCATGTTCTGCAACTTTCATGGTGAAACCTACAACACACCTGCGGAAGTATCAGAGGCACGCAACGGCTTATATGTTGATCGCATGGCGTTAAATGATTCACCGGGAGGCGAAGGCCAGTTTACCGGTGGGCGCGGCTTGATCCTTGAGTATCGCATTCGCACCGAACAGGGTTTTTTAACCATGGGGTTTACCCGCTTTACAGAAAAACCCTGGGGCATGGAAGGTGGGCTAGATGGTTCCGGTAACTATGTTGAAGTGATTAAACCAGAGGGCACCGAGACCTATAACTTTGTATCGGGGCTGCCACTCACTACAGATGATGTAGTGAGAGTAGTCACCTCCAGTGGTGCCGGGTACGGTGATCCGAAAAAACGCGACCGTAAATCCGTGGCTGCAGATATTAAAGCCGGGCTGATTACGCCAGACAGAGCTGCAAGCATCTATGGGAAGTAGGAATAATGCCTAGAGAGTGGGTTATTGATGAGTACAACGGTTACGAGGGACTGCGGTTGCAGGATTGCGATGCTGTTAAGCCTGGCCGCGATGAAGTGCGTCTGCACATAGAAGCTTTTGCGCTGAACTGGGGTGATATGAATCTGATGAACGATCAGTACTCGTTCAGTTTTGAGTCCTTCCCGGCGCGGATAGGCATGGAGGCTGCGGGCGTTGTTGAAGCGATCAGTTCAAACGTAAAAGGTATCAACATTGGCGAGCGTTACTGCACGCTGCCCTACTTCTATTACAACAAAGGCGCAAGTGCCGACACATTGATCATTGACCATCAATATGTAACCAAAGCCCCCGAAGGTATGAGTGCGGTTGACGCAAGCTCTGTGTGGATGCAGTTCATGACTGCTTATTACCCGGTCGTTGAAATGTCTAAAGCTAAACCTGGAGTCAACATACTGGTGACCGCTGCCACCGGCACCGCGGGCAATGCAGCACTGCAAATCGGCCGTGCCGCCGGCGCCACCATGATCGCTACCACTCGCTCTGCAGGCAGTGTTGATTATTTGAAAGAATCAGGTGCTAACCATGTTTACGTCGACGACGGCAGTGACCTTGCAGCCTACCTTAAAGAAGTAACTAACGATGTTGGTGTACATGGTGTGTTTGATCCAATCGGTGCAGACTTCCCGTCACGCTACAGTCCGGCACTGGCTCGTGATGCCAAACTGATGCTCTATGGATCCTTAACCGAGAAACTACCGGATATACCACACATAGACATGTGGCAGAACAATGCCTGGTTACACATGTACTCACTATTCAACTATGTCGAAGATCCTGCTGCAAAAAAACGCGGAACAGACTATGTCTATGCCGGACTGTCTGACGGTACCCTTAAACCACTAATAGACAAGATATACCCGATGGAACAATATATAGAGGCGTGGCGTTATCTTGAAAAACCACGCGAAACACACGGCAAAGTCGTAATCGATACAGGTGCCTGAAATGAATAAAACTGAAGCGCTACGTGCAAAAATGGCAGAAGAAGGTGTTGATCTGATCGCACTGGGACCCGGTGCACATCTGCAATGGCTCACCGGCATGAAACCGCATGCCGATGAGCGACCGCTTATCTACTGCCTCACTGCTGACCACGCAGGCTTATTGATGCCATCACTCGAGGCTGAAAGCGCTCGGATGCAAACTGACCTGCCGTTTTTTGAATGGTCTGATGCTGATGGTCCGGCAGACGCACTGGAACAGTTGATCGAAGCACAAGGCGGCAAACCGGTACGCTCCATTGTACTTGATGAGACTATGCGAGCTGATCATGCAGCGCTGATTCAGGACCGCCTGATGAATGCAAGCCGGCATTTCTGCGAATCAACAATAGGTGCCTTGCGTGCGCGTAAAACGCAGGATGAATATACCGCGTTGAAGGCCAATGCAAAGATCGCTGACGCTGCCATGCAAGCTGCATGGGCCGCAATGCGCCCCGGTATGACTGAGCTTGAAGTCGCCGAAGTAGCGCGTGAAAAATTTACAGAACTCGGTGCTAAACCAATCTTCTCGATCATTGGCACCGGCGGTAACGGCGCGATGCCACACCACCACACCGGTGACACTGTGCTTAAAACCGGTGATGCGGTTGTTATGGATATTGGCGGTGCACGCGATGGTTTTAGCTCAGACATCACGCGAATGGCAGTATTAGGCGAAGCACCGGAAGAATACAACAAGGTACACGCAGTAGTGGAAGCCGCAGTGCAGGCTGCAATAAAAGTTGCACGCCCCGGTGTGCGTGCACACGAACTGGACGATGCAGCGCGGGGTGTTATTACCGATGCAGGTTACGGAAAGTACTTTATGCACCGTCTCGGGCACGGCATGGGCGTCGAAGTCCATGAACCACCCTATTTATCGGCATCATCACAATCAATCCTTGATGAAGGCATGGTCTTTTCGATCGAACCTGGCATTTATCTACCGGGTCGTTTCGGCTTGCGTTTAGAAGACATAGTGATCATGCGTGCAGATGGCCCGGAGATATTTTCCGAGTTACCGCGTGATACAAGGGTTATCGCCGGTTAATACGGGATACTTTCCACACAGGTTTCATTACCCATCCCTACGTAGGGGGCTGTCGCTAAAGCAAAAGTGAATCTCAAAGTACGACACAACCCTCCCCCGAGCTTAGACTCGGACCCTCCCAAAGAGGGTGTCGCCAAAGGTCTGAATTTTTGCGATTATTGCTTGAGGCAATAAAGAGCAATTCAGATGGGGATAAAACGTCGAGTTGTTAAAGCAGACACGAGCGGTCAGTTGCAATTGCCCATTGAGGGTGAA
>CALLBO010000042.1 GCA_937998875.1 uncultured Granulosicoccaceae bacterium | reverse complement strand
TGCTATTTCCGGTATCGGCATGATCATGCTTAAGCTCGGCGAAACCGATAAAGCATTGCACGCGTTTGAACGTGTTCTGGATATATCTCCGCAGAACGTCGGTGCAACCAAAAGCGTGAAGCAGCTTGAAAGCAAAATGGGCCCGAGCATCTAATTCATACAAGACGCCTGCACCATATAAAAAAGCCCGCTTTATAAGCGGGCTTTTTTTATGACTGCTAGCCTTTGCCGCGCCATGGAATGGTCCTGTTAATTATCCAACGCATGATCAGGTCGAACAACAGACCCAGCAAGCCAAGCAGTATAATGGTTACCCATATAATTTCGTAGTTAGACTGCTTACGCGCAACGTTTTCGATAAACCCAATACCTGTGGTGCCTGCCAACATTTCTGCAGCTACCAATGTGCCCCAACAAACCCCGATCGCGATGCGTATGCCGGTTAGAATTTCCGGCAGAGAGTTAGGCAGTATGACCCTACGTATGATCTGTCTGTTCGTCGCACCCAACGAGTGAGCCGCATGAATCTTTGATAGCTGTGTACCAGTAGCACCGGTACGGGCAGATATCACCATTATCGCAAAGGCAACCATGAACAACAGGAAGATCTTACCGTCGTCATTTATGCCAAAGATTGTCAATATCAATGGCGCCCACGCCAGTGGTGGCACTGGTCGGTACAATTCTATCAGCGGATCAAAGAAGCCTTTCGCAAATCGCGACAGCCCCATAAAGAGCCCTAGCGGCACACCTAGCACGATGCCGAGGAACAAGCCCGCCAACACGCGCATGATCGAATCCCAAAGGTGCCCGGCTGGCACTGGAACCGAAAACGATGGATAGTTACCTGTGGCAAAGTTGAGGACCTTTGTCTTCAGGTTGGCATCAATAACACCACTTGCTGTATGCCGGGGATACTCACCAGGCACAAGGTCTGCAACCCAGTCTGGTATAAAGAAGGCCAGCATTTCACCAACTGGCTTCCACTCGTACCACAACAACGGCACGGTCTTAAAACCAACAGTGGGATCAGAGATCTCAATCAAGGATGTCAATGTATCTGAAGGCTTTGGCAACCACCGACCTGAGCCCTGCTCTGTGCACGCGGTTGATCCAGCGCGTATTTCGCCACCGGGAAACGCTAACGCATCTAGCAACTTAAGGTTACCCTTCTGCACGTTTTGCTCCGCGTTAAACAGCTTCATCGCGTTTTCAATTGGATCTAGTGCTGTCGGTGGAAATATGTTGCCATCATCAACACGCTTGAGAATTTTATCGAGCGATTTGGTCAGCGCTTTGGTTTCCTCAGCATCATCACCCGAAGTTTGCAGACCTTTTAGCTCATCACTCAGAGTTTTAACTTCTGCGATGAAGCCATCATCAAGATTACGAATCTTGGTAAAGTCCGCAGTGATTGCAGACATCTCCTGGCTAATCTGAAAAAACTTGCGACCACGATCCGTGTTCGGGATGTCAGGAATTTCTTTCTTTAATCCTTCGCCCCAGGCTGGCTGCTCTGCGGCAGCTTTAATCTCAGCCTCTGTCGCGGGGCCAGGAAAAGAGGGATCAGCAAGCATTGCTGTCGCTTCATCAATCCTCAGGGCTAATTCGTCAATCGCTATTTTGTTTTCAGCAGAAAGTGAGTCAGCAGATGCTCGTGTAAACAACATTGCTTCAACAGTGTCAGCGGCACTTAGATATTGATCACGCAATGCGGGATCGATACCACTTTTACTAATCAGGCGTCTGGCTTTTTCTATCTGTGTCCCTTCGCGAGCAAGAAAAGAGGTGCTCTTGAGCAAACGTGACTGCATCGGGAAAGAAGAACGTAAAGCATTGAGCTCTGAATCTACTCTGGCAACCTGACACATTTCATTCGCGCTATTCGGGAAATAGGCACGCGCGGCATCCCATGAAAAATAAAACCACAACAACAGGATACTGCAGACACCTGTGATGACCCAATACCAACCACCAAGCGCTCGTACCGGATTACCAAAAACAGCATCAGTGACTTCAGTACGAACAACCCTGCGGCCATAAACAATTGACCCGATAAAAGAAAAAACCAACAGTATGAACAGCGCACCAACTATGTAACGAACCGTTTCAGGTGACATTAGGCGTTGCCTCCCATAATTTCCTCTTCCATGTTCCAGATCATAGAGAGAATTTCGTCGCGATTAGTGCCAAACTCAGCCTCAGCTTTTACATCGCGCAGATCCTGTTGCAGCCCCCACTCTGCGAACGGCAGATGGTATTCCTTATGTAGACGACCGGGCCTTGGCGCCATCACAAAGAGCCTTTCACCGAGTAGCAATGCCTCTTCAACCGAGTGCGTGATAATCATGATGGTCTTACCAGTTTCTTTCCAGATCTTGAGCACCAGCGACTGCATCTTTTCCCTTGTTAGTGCATCGAGCGCACCGAGGGGCTCATCCATCAGGATGAGATCGGGGTCATTGATCAGGCATCGTGCAAGCGCGACTCTTTGTTGCATCCCACCAGAGAGTTGATAAGTGGGTGTATCTCCAAAACCCTGCAAGCCAACAATTTCAAGCCACTCTTCCACTTTGCCCCGGGTTTGCTTTTTTTTAATGCCTTTCATTCGCAGACCAAAGTCAACATTTTCAGCAACCGTCAACCACTCGAACAGTGCGCCTTGTTGAAACACCATGCCACGATTGACACCTGGACCGTTGATCTCTTCGCCACCGAGTGACAGCGAACCGCTGGTAGGCAACAAAAAACCTGCAATCAAATTAAGCAGCGTGGTCTTGCCACATCCGGATGGCCCAAGCACAGACAGGAGCTCTCCCTGTTTTAAGGTAAAGCTCACGTCTTTAAGCGCATGCACGCTATCCCCATCCGGCATCGGAAACGTCATATCGAGACCGGCGGCAACGAGATCACTCATCGCATAACCCTGCTGTTGGAATTAAAAATAGTTTTACATTAATTGTAGTAGGTAAATTTGTCGCTATTCAGATCAGTTCAGACACAATGACTGGCAGGAGGCTTCAATACACAGACTGGCCCACCTGTAGTTCAGCGAACAGACCTTCTTCGATAATACAGGAAATACCAGCGCGTCATTATCCAATCCCGCCACAGATCAAGTCGCTTGCGGATAGCCCACCCTTTTTATCCGTTGGGACAACTGATACCACCCGCATGGAAATGCAGGATCCAAAAACTGTCTGGACACGCGCAAACAGATCCTGTTTTGAGACTCACGTTGTCGGCAGCATCACGGGATGCGATCCCGATAATCGGGCCGCTAATGCAATGGCTGTAACTTATCCAAACCTTCTTTAAGTTTGTCCAGCTCCGCAGCTGACATAGAAATAGACGTAGCCGCATCGGGAAAAGACCCATCCATTACCGCATTCCGATATCTCGACAGCGCTTTGTTGCGCTCTGCAGCTAACTGCTTTCTGATAGTACCTACATCACCGAACGCTTTTGCATGACGCGGAGGGTCTTCAGTATCTCCACATAGATCAGACATGTAGGACAAGATGATATCACCTGATGATCCGGCACCGATGGTTACCAGAATAAGTCGAGTGTGTTTCTTGATCTCCGCCAATGCATCATCGGCCACACATTCAACCTCTGCGCTGTACGCCCCGGCCTCTTCCAGACGTCGAAAATCCTGTAACAACCCGAGTGCTTCTTCTGCAGTCTTGCCAACCGTTCGCATTCCACCGAACTGGGTGGCACGCGCTGGAAACAAACCCGTGTGACCCTGCACACTGATACCTTCGCGGGCGATACGTTCAATGGTGCTGAGTCCTCGCGGTGAATAGATAGCGTCTGCCCCGTCCGCCATCGTTGCAATCGCGGCACGAGCGCTTCATCTTCAGTCACATACTGACGCATGGTTTGTGCAGCGGTGATAAATATGTGAGGTGCCGCTGCACGAATCTCACTGATGGTCGTGCTGTCGATTGTCAGTGTGTCTATTTTTTGCACTGCAGCCGCGGCTGCTTCTTCTGCATTAAACGCAGTAACCTGAGTCATCCGCTGACCCGATGCCTTGTTCTTAAATAAGCAACCCACAGTCAGATTGCGTTGTGCAAACTGTCCTCCGTAAGTATAAATATTTTTCATAGAGCAGGCACCTATGCAGCAGCGGTAACAGTTACTTTTTCGCAAATATTAATTTTTTACGGGCACGAATATGCTCATTGGCCTTTTGCGTTCCATCGTGAAAACTATCAAACCACTCGTCCAACGGTATTTCTTCTGACCCGTAGTTGCACTCAAAATACCGATGATGGAGCTGATGGTGAAAAGAACCGGCGTTAATTACCGGTTTTTCCTTAACCAGCAGTTTCGCAAAACCCGAATGGGAAAACACAGCACCTAGATTTAAAGCAAACATATGAAAGATCACATGCAGCGGGTGCGACGGCACAACAAAATGAATCACAATAGATGAGTGATACAACAGATGCTCAAACGGATGCATCGACAAACCCGACCATGGCCCGACATTGATGTTACGGTGATGAAGATAATGTACTTTTTTAAACAACCACGGCTGATGGATGAATCGGTGAATGCAATAGAAGTGAAAGGATTGCCAGAACCGCAGCAAGAGGAAAAACAACACAAACCAAACGGGTGCTTCGGTAATACCCTGCAACGCAGGTGCCCAGCCGTTCGCAGCACAATAGAAGTAGACAATCATCCAGGCGGACCAGATCGGCACACCAGACGCCAGTGACCAGAAAATGTTGTCCCACGTCTGATAGCCAAAAGTAAAGCGTTTGCTTCTCTCCATGGCCCGCACATCAAATTTCAGTTGCATCTTTTGTGCTGCAAACACATAAAGGTAGAGATGCAGCGAGCCGGCAAGGACTAGCAAGGCGCTAAAATTAACCGCAAAAACTTGCAACATCCAGCGCGCTTCAACTACCTGCATGCTAGCCAGTGACGGCCAGAAAAACCAATAGGCAATAACGGCGCACAATAAATGACAAACCGGTGGTGTCAGCTTCAGCCAGGTGTTAGCAATCCACTGCCAAGCCGCCTTTGGATCTGGTGGTATGTCGAAAACGGGCGACATTGAGATAGGCAGTGTAGGATGAAAATTCCAGCCGCTGGATTTAGGTTTGGCCATATTTGTGAGGCGTTTGCTTTAACATCTTTACCTATGACTAACGCGCTCCAGATAATTATTTTGAGACAACATCAGATATTACAAAACATTTGCGCACGTACTTCGGTACATGCCAATCCAGTTCCAAACCGTTTTGCATCACAAAGCTGTCACCAGCACGTACCGTGCGTTTTGACCCATCCGCAGTGACGGTAATCTCCGCCTCACCCTCGAGAATATGACAAAACTCCATAAAACCATCCATCTTTGCACGATGGTCTCCAGCGGTACACTCCCAGATACCACAACGAGAACCCGTTTGTTCATCGTTAGCGTACACCCGCGCACCCATTTCAGGGTTACCCGCCAATACATGGGCGTCCTGCTTGATCACCTTTTCAACTTCCGGGCTGCCAAACAAAATGAATTCAGGGGTCATTTGCGTTCCTCTTAATAAATGCATGTGTATTGCGTTAGCGCTTAGATGAAAGTTCCCAGGTGTCGAGCATCTGCATCCACCAGACTGCAGTACTTTTACCCAACAACTGGACGTTTCTGAACGGAATCTTTTTTATGGGCGAAACCGGAAACGGCAGGGTATCCTGGGCAGCACCAAGAGCACGATCCGCGAGCACGGTCCCCATCACATTGGACATTGCCACTCCACGACCATTGTAGCCCATGCCTGCGATCAATCCATTTGCGGGCTCATAAAAATGCGGCAAACGATCGTCCGTGATAGCCAGCTTGCCGCCCCAGGCGTACTCCCACTCAACACCTGTGAGTTGTGGAAATATTCTTACTGCATCTTTTTTTAACCATTCAAAGCCCGTTAGCGAACCATCTCTTTTTAGGTTGCCGTGACTGCCAATCACGATCCGATTATCAGGCTCACGACGAGTGTAAATAATGACACGGCGAGTGTCTGACAAGGTCTGCCCACCTGGCAGAATGGAATCAATCACATCTGCCGGCAATCTCGGTGTGGCGATTTGCACCGAAACGAACGGAATCAACGACGACTTAAGACCTTGCAGCAGACCATCTGAATAACCATTGCTTGCAAAAATCACCCACTTCGACGTCACCGATCCATTCGGTGTTTCAATCTTCCAACCGTCAGAAATCTGAACTAAACGGCTTGCGCGGGTGCCTCCATAAATTCGAGCACCTGCTTGTTTGGCCACCCTCGCGATCCCGTGTGCCAGTGCGAGGGGTTGCACCGCACCACCTCGCGGCGCAAAGATGCCCGATTGATATGCACGTGAGCCGGTGAGTTTCTCTAAAGCCTCGCGTTCGACAAATTCTATGTCCGCGCCATGATCGTTCCATGCCTGAGCGTTTTTGCGTGAAGTCTTTTTTGCCTTCTCACAATGATCTACCCGCAACCAGCCATTTTGACGCGCTTCGCAGTCGATGTTGTGCTGTTCTATATAGCCAAACAAGCTGTCTGCTGACCCGAGGGACACCTCGGCCAGTCGTTCGAAATGAGTAGCGCCGACGTGCTTTCGCACTTGCTGCGGTCCGTTGAATGGCAGGATCGGATTGACCTGGCCACCGTTACGACCCGATGCACCAAAACCGACATCACCTGCATCCAATACCACTACATCGGTTCCAGCCTCGGCCAATTTATGCGCCGCGCGCAAACCCGTAAAGCCTGCACCAACAACCGTCACATCGCAGCGGATGTTCCCGGCCAACGGCGGATTGGGCTCAGTTGACCCTTGTTTCGCGGCCCAGAGAGAAGCTGGATTATCATGATCTGCCAAACCGTAGGTCCCTGTTAATTGTTTATTCAAAGAAATGGGGAATATTGCAGCGTGTTCTACAGTGCGCATCAGGCTTGTCGCCGCTACAAATTCACATTTTTCGTGATCACAAGCTAGCGCACCCGGGTTTTAGGTGATGCCTGTTCAGCCAGTATCCTGACTAATTTGCTAGGCTACAGTGGTATTTCTACTCGGATAAAGTACCAGATGCGACAAAAATGCACTCCGAAACGCTCAATTTTGCACACTGGTTAACCGGCATTTGTATTTGAAATCGCATCTCTGCGATACTCAGCGCACTGTGAATTCCGACACCAGAAATCACACGTTACCGTCCCCGCTGAAAACGGCGGTTTTCCAACTGGAGTTAGTACATGAAATCTGTAAAAACAATCCTTAAAACCATCACGGCCGCCGCTGTAGCAGCCGGTATCACCGCACCCGCTCAAGCTGCAGACGAGGTCAACGTTGCGTTCTTCCTTGAATGGGCAACGCCAAACATGATCGCCAAAGCCGAAGGCCTGTACGACGACGCCATGGGCGTTCCGGTCAACTGGACCAACTTTGACGCTGGCACACAGATGACCGAAGCCATGCTTTCCGGCGACATCGATATCTCTTTCAGCCAGGGACTTGCCCCGTTCATTACTGCGGTAAACGCGAATGCACCAATTAAAACGATTGGTATCGCCGTTACTTATCCTTCAAACCCCTGCGTGGTAAATGGCGAGCTCGGCATTACCGCTGACAATGCGTCTGAACTTGAAGGTAAGAAGGTCGCGGTACCTCTGGCAACCATGGCTGATTACAGCTTCCGTATGCAGATGCGTGCTCTGGACGTTGACATGAGCACAATGACAATTGTTGATCAGGTACCTGCTGATGCAGTCGTATCATTGGCAGATGGCAGCGTTGACATGGCCTGCATTTTTGGTGGTGATTCAATCAAGAAAGCCGAAGAAAGCGGCGATTACATCATGTCTTATGACGCTATGGCAGAAGCCGGCATCGTCGCGTTTGACGTAGTTTCTGTAACAGAAAAATTTGCTCAGGAAAATCCTGATCTTGTTAAAGCGTTCATGCAAGTCACTGACGAAGCAAATGCAGCTTTCGCCGCTGATCAATCAAAGATTGGCATCATCGAAAAAGAATCAGGCATGGATTCAGAAACTACCGTTAACCAAATGGCAGACATGGTATTTCCATCTAACGCTGATCAGCTAAGTGAGTACTTCGCAGAAGGTGGTCTTGCTGGAACTGCATTCGGTATCGTTGGTGGCGCATTCGCTACAGACGACAATCCGGCACGTTCTGACTACAGCGATGTGATTGATACTTCATTCCTGAAGTAGTGGTCTGCTGCTTTTTAGCAGCGCTGTAAGTGGTTTAAGAGGGCAAGTGCTTAGCACTTGCCCTTTTTTTGGTTGTTTTGTGTGGCTTGTTATGTGAGTGGCTTGTTAATGAGCGGCTGGTTATCTTGAGCGGCATCGCTGCCGCGGGCCTTCATTTTTAAAAAGACTAAAAACGAAGCAAAAAGTCTTTGCGCGACTTTATCTGCCCTGCGGGTGCCTGCGGCATTTTGAATCTTATCGTTCCAACAGGCCGCTCAGAAGGCACATCCATGTGCCCACTTCGCTAACGCGGCGTCCTGCCGCCCATCTTTTAGACAAATAAGGCCTGTCTCCACGAGAAGATTCAAAACAGATTAAACGCTGTAAAAAGCAGAAGGGCTCGTGCTTCGCACATTGCTTTTTGATTGAGCGACTTGATGTTGTGAGCGGCCTCACGTCAACCAGCTCTTCAACAAGAACGTTATTCCTAATGTTCACTCCAGCTCTTGGATTCCCATCGCACGGATTACGATGGCAATAACCGGTGCAGCTCGTGTTGTCACGGAATTAATTTTAAATTTTTTGAAAAGCCTACCCTTGGCCTGGTTACCCTTCCAACTTAAAAATATAGTTTCGCTAACGCAATTGCGGCTGAGTACCTAACGATAATTACTCACAGTAAGCTAACTGCGACGCTACTTTTCAAGGGATAAAACAAACAACACAACCGCTCGTAACAATAAGCCAAGCAAGACAACAAGCCGCTCACAACAAGCAATGTGCGAAGCACGAGCACTTCTTCTTTTCAACAGCGTTTGATCCGTTTTGAAACTCATTGTGGAGACAGGCATTAGCGGCAGGACGCCGCGTTAGCGAAGTGGGCACAAGGATGTGCCTTCTGAGCGGCCTGTCGGAACAATGAGTTTCAAAATGCCGCAGGCTCCCGAAGGGCGGAGCGGTCGCGAAAGACTTTTTGCTTCGTTTTTGGTCTTTTCAAAAATGAAGGCCCGCGGCAGCGATGCCGCTCACGACAAACCCACTCAATACAAATACAAAGAACACAAACAAGAACACGAACAAGAAAAAAACCTAATGCTGATGCCCCCCAGGCCCATGCGCATGCCGATGCGATACCTCCTCCATCGTCGCTTCACGCACATCCACTACTTCAATATCAAACTTAAGCTCTTTACCGGCCAGTGGATGATTGGTGTCAACATCCACGGTATGTCGACCTACTTTTACCACGGTCGCATTGACCTTACCTGATTTGGCGTTCACAGTGACCAATTCGCCGACATTCGGTTTTTTCCGACCAATCAAATGCTTGATCGGTACCCGCTGAATTCCGTCTTCATTACGCTGACCGTAGGCATTCTCAGGTGACACCTGGACGGTGAATTTATCTCCTGCAACCTTGCCCTTCATCGCGTCTTCCAGCCCGGGTAACACACCCCGGTGACCATGAAGATATAACATCGGGTCGCCATCACTGGAGTCTTCCTTGTAGTCACCACCTACTTCCTCCAACTTATAGTGAAACGAGACGACGGTGTTGTTTGCTACTTGCATAATTTTTTGTCAACCAGTTGCTTGCTGCTGAATTACTATCTGAATGTTAGATTGTGTATAGTGGCGAAGCAAGCCGGAGAGATATCCGCGGCTGCCGTTACGAATGGAGTCACAATGAGACAAGACGTCTGCAGAAGCAATCATAGTGTCCAGATTACCGCCTACCGGAATCAGATTGCCACCGGATCTCGGTCAGCATGATAAGTCCTGCAAATAGCACTCCCCCAAATACCCCAACAAACACACCACAGGGCCGTTTGCTTATTGTTGATGACCAGGCATTCTTCCGTGAAAAAATAAGCTTATCTCTGCGAAATCTGGGCTATACGGCTGAGGCCGTCAGCAATGGTCCCGAGGCACTGGACATCGCACGATCAAAACATGTTGACGTCATTCTTCTTGATATGGTGATGCCGGGTATGGATGGATACGCAGTTATCCAGCAGCTGAAGCAGGACCGGCTGCTTAAGGAGATTCCCGTCATCGTGATTTCAGCGTTGGAAAGTGACACCACTAGCGTTGTAGAAGCCATAAAACTTGGTGCGGTAGATTTTCTGCCAAAGAATTATTCACCGCAAATACTGCGTGCGCGGGTAAACGCAAGCTTGAGAAAAAAACACAACAGAGATCAGGAGCTGCAACGATTGTCTTCACTGCAACGCTTGATGAACGCTACCGACCTGCTGGAGCAAGGTACCTACAGTCCGTCAAAGCTTGGCCTGGACTCCATTGCCGCTAAAGGAGACGGAATTGCGACGCTTGCCAGCGTCTTTGGCAATATGGCGCAGCAGATCTATGATCGTGAGCGAAAGCTAAAGCAACAGTTAAATACAGTAAAAGGGCTTTTCCTTTTGGTTATCTGCGGCCTGCTGTTCGGGCTGGATGCACCTATCGCAAAAATCATGAGTAACTTTAATGCCCATCCATTGGGGGTGTCTATCTGGATAAGTGTTGTAGCCTGTCTGCTTACCTTGCCGTACTCGATCTACAAGAAAGATATACCTGCATTTAACTGGTCATTGTTTAAATATTTTCTACTATGGGGTTTTTGCACCTGTGTACTGGGAGATGTTTTTCTATTGATTGCGGCAACACATTTACAGGCCTCAGTCCTGACAATAATTCTGGTACTGGAGGTCTTGTTGGTATTTGCCTATTCGGCAATTGCCAAACTAGAGAAGGCTACCTATAAACGACTCTCCGGTTTGATCATTGGTTTTCTCGGTATTACGCTGGCAGTCTATGCGCAGGAATCTGCAGGTGCAAACGTATGGATATGGGTATTGATCGCAATCGCGGTTCCGGTGGGTTACGCCGCTATCGATATTCTTATTGCTGTCAGCAAACAAGTAGACATGAAACCCGCAACGGTTTTGGGACTCGCCTCCCTGTTCGGACTTGCACTGATGGTTCCTATTGCATGGCAGCAGGATGGCTTCGTTGCTTTAAGTTATCCTCCCGGAAAATTCGAACTTGGCATCCTGCTATGGGGAACGCTGACCGTTATAGGCATGTTGTCACTGGTTAAACTGATATCTACAGCCGGTGCTGTATTCGGGAGCCAGGCTGCCTATGTGATGACGCTCGCAGGCATATTCTGGAGCGTTTTACTCCTCGATGAGTCTTTAGCTACAACGACCTGGGTGGCACTCGGGGTAATATTCCTTGGCTTGTTATTAGTGGAGCCAAAACATGAAGCAGAAGAAGAAGTTCCAGAGGAAATTTTACAGTCTATAAGTAACCCGTCGCTCCCGCATTAGCCATACAATTAGCCATACCAACAAAGCCCGTTACACTGGACTCTTTCTAGAGCGTTTATACGTCAGACCTGCGACAGAATGTGGCTATACTCGCCGATAAGGATTAGGTATAGTTCTCGACACGGGTATGAATTTTCCGATGCTTGACGCATCGAGTAACAAGGTCCCTGATCTGAATCAACCCTGATCTTATCGACCCTGGTGACACAGGGAAAATAACCGGCTTAGGGAAAAGTCATGGCAATACTTGATTTACGTGTAATCGATCAGTTGAAGGAGTTGATCGGTGGTGATGTAGAGGAACTCCACGAGCTCATCAAATTGTTTTTGGTAGAAGCCAAAGACATACTTTCAGACATGGACACCTCTCTGGAAACTCAAGACCTCGAGTTACTGCGGCGTTCAGCGCATTCCCTAAAATCAAGCTCACAGGATTTCGGCGCAACCCGATTGTCAGAACTGAATGCAGCGCTTGAGTCCAGCTGCCGCAATCACTGGCCTGAGTCAGCAGCTAACCATGTTGTGAAAATAGCCGACTCGTTCAAACAGGTAGATGTCGCCTTGAACGAATACATATCCGGACCCGTCAACCATGGTTAGCACCGAAAGAATTTTGGTTGTTGATGACAAGGAAGTTCATCGAAAGAAGATGTCACTGGCGCTAGCCAATCTGGGCTATGAGTCAGATACTGCCGAGAGTGGCGCTGACGGACTCCTTAAGCTTAAAAGCCATAGCTACGATCTGGTTCTCCTGGACATACTCATGCCAGTGATGGATGGCTTCGAAGTAATGGAGTTCATGAAAGATGATCCAAATTTGCGTGACATTCCAGTGATTGTAATTTCTGCACTTGATCGCGAGATGGATTCTGTAGTCAAGGCAATAGAGTTTGGCGCACAGGACTTTCTACCCAAGAACTTTGACCCCGTGTTGCTGCAAGCCAGACTGACAAGCTCACTGGAACGTAAACGTAACCGTGACCGCGAGCTGGAGCACTTGAGGCAGGTCGAAAGACTAACTGATGCTGCAGCGATTCTGGAAAATCAGGTAGTCGACCCGCAACGACTACAAATCGCAGACATCTCTGAAAGGCCCGACGCATTGGGTCAATTAGCGCGTGTCTTTACCAGCATGGCGTCACAGGTTTTCGAGAGAGAAAAACGCCTGCGGCAACAAATCAGAACACTGCGAAGCACGGGTATTTTATTTGCTGTTGGCCTGGTATCCGGTTTAGGGGTAGTGCTTTCAAGAATTGCCGCCGAGGCAGCCGAGCACCCGTTCGGCATAGCACTTTGGATCAATTTAATCGTGGCGGGAATTTCTCTTTCTTTTGCTACATTTCGCGGTAATTTTCCGAAGCTTGACCGGTCTATGATTTGGGTCTTTATAGTCTGGGCGTTTCTATCTACGATAATCGCCGAAGTCACTATTCTTTGGGTAGCTCAAGAGCTCCCTGCTTCAATAATCGCGCTTATCCTGGTTTCTGAAGGCTTTATCGTTTTTGCTATCGCATCACTGATAAAAATAGAACAAGCCACGATGCGGCGGTTAGCTGGATTTATTGTCGGATTGGTTGGCGTGGCACTGGCAATATTTTCCACCAGCGAGTCAGCCGCTATTTCTACCCCCTGGATGTGGGCTCTGGTAGCATTACTGGCTCCACTGGGTTACGCACTAAGAACATTGCTGGTAACTGTGAAAATTCCTCATGATATGGATCCATTCGCAGCTAATGGTCTTTGTGCGGCAACAGCGTGCATTATGCTAATTCCGTTTGTTATTTTATTCGACGACTTTTTTATGTTGAGCCTCAACAAAGATTCCCCGGGCGGTACCAGTCTGGTTTTGGCGATATTCCTTTTCGCCATCATATCTGCAGTGGGTGTTGCTATGCGAGTGTCGTTGATTCGCTCAGCCGGCGCTGTCTTTGCAAGCCAGACCAGCTTTGTTGTGACCTTCGCTGGAATCGGGTGGAGTATTATCCTGTTAGGCGAATCCCTTCCGGTTATTGCGTGGTTCGCACTTGGATTGCTAGTAACAGGATTGCTTCTGGTAGGGCCTAAAGATGAAGCGGAAGAGAATGACCCGATTGCGCTGAAAAGCCACTCAAAGAACAAGCCCGCTGAACTTCCCGCAAACATTAAAACGGCAACTCACTCATCGCGCTAACTTTTTTGCTAGCCGGAGTTCAATACACCTGACATGGCTGCTCGCAGTGCACTGACAAGCTCGTTTATCCGCATGGGTTTGCTCACGTAAGCATCCATTCCCGCGGCGAGATACCGTTCTCTGTCTCCCTGCATTGCGTTGGCGGTCATTGCGACAATATAGGCTGCAGAAGAATCTGCCGTCTCAAGCTCTCGAATCTTCCGGGTTGCATCAACTCCGTCCATCACTGGCATTTCTATATCCATAAGAATCACATCATAACCACCCGCTGCTTGTTGCTCGACCGCATCTTTTCCATTCACTGCAATGGCCGGGTCGTAGCCAAGCCGCTTTAGCACCAGAGAGGTAAGCTTTTGATTGGTTTTATTATCGTCAACTAAAAGAATTGAAAGCGGACACTCAATCGCCAGGCTTTTATCGAATTGTTCGTCTGATCCTGCCTCGCGCTTGGCAAAAGTCTTTGCAGTGTCTGCCAGTGTATCGAGCATGACATCCAACAATGCGGAGGGTTTTATAGGCTTAGCCAACTTCGCACAAAAACCCGCTTCTTCAATCTGTGATTTTGGAACGTCAGACAAGGTGGCCAGTGAACTCAGCAGGATCAACGGTAACTCTGTGGGGGAGTGAATTTTTCGGATAGATCGGGCCAGATCAATGCCATCCATTACCGGCATACTCATGTCGAGAATGGCGATATCAAATTTTCTACCGTTTTTTATCCAGTTCAACGCCTCGATAGGTGATTCGGTTTGCTCGGAAGTCATTGACCATTCTTCCGATTGCGCTGAAAGAATTTTTCTGTTGGTCTGATTGTCGTCAACAATCAGTAACCTCTTGTTTGCGAGATCAGGTTTTGCTTCATGCAATGCTACTCTGCGATCGACTTTCACCACTGGAAAGAATGTTGTGAAGTGAAACGTCGCCCCTTCACCAAGTACACTTTCTACCCATATTCTACCTCCCATCAAGGCCACAAGATTTTTGGAAATCGCCAACCCCAGACCGGTTCCCCCATAGACCCTGGTGGTTGAGGCATCGACCTGGGAGAACGAATCAAACAGAAATTGAATTTTATCTTCGGGTATTCCAATACCAGTGTCAGCAACAGAGAAGTGCAGCCCGGTTAGCTCTGTATTACCTGACGAATCCATCTGAGTAAGATCGGGGCTTTCAGAAACATCCGCCAGCGCTACTTTAAGGACAATTTCACCGTGCTCGGTAAACTTTATCGCGTTGTTTAATAAATTGAGCAGTATCTGTCGCAGTCTGCCGCCGTCTGCTACGACCCCTTCCGGGGTATCTCGCTCTATCAGATAGGCCAGATTTAATCGCTTTGCATCAACACTGGCAGTCACTAAATCCAGTGCACCTTCTATACATTCGCGCAGATCTGTTACTTGCGGATCCAGATCAAATTTTCCGGCTTCTATTTTGGAAAAGTCCAGCACATCATTGATAACTGTGAGTAACGATTCCGCGCTATCCACTATTGTCACGGTGAAATCATTTTGTTCTTTGTTTAAATCGGTGTTCAGCAGCAGGTTACTCATACCGATAATGCCATTCATCGGTGTGCGAATCTCATGGCTCATCGTGGCGAGGAATTTACTCTTGGCTGAAGTTGCCTGTTCCGCAATTTCCTTCGCGGAACGCAGGGTCTCCTCTGCCTGCTTCATTTCGGTAATATCAAAGTAGGTCAGCATGCGCCCGTCATCGGGCAACACGATACATTGATTTTGAATAACCCGACCATCGGAAAGAACCTGCTCCCGTCTATGCAGATTGCCAGAACGTATCGCGCTGATGCGAGAATCAACATACGCCTCCCAGTCACTGGCTTCGTCACCATACCGACCAAGATCTCTTGTGTATTCCATTTCCTGGACAAGCGACGGGTGATCTTCGTAGAACGATTCCGGTATATTCCACATCGAACGATAAGCCTGATTGGAAAGCCTTATGTTCAGATCTTTATCAAGAAACAACACACCATAGTTGATATTACTAAGCACAACCTGTAACTCTTTCAGGACATTGTCTGTAACAGACTTGGCCTCTAGCAGTAGTTCTTCCCGGGCTTTAAGCTCAGTAATGTCTGTATAAATCGCTACAGTGCCACCATCACTGGTTTTCTTTTCATCTATACGGATCCAGCCTCCATCAGGACGCTTTTGTTCAAACGGTTCACCGGGATTGTTGTGTTTATTCAGTCTGTCTTTTACCCACTCTTCTCTGTTTCCGATTGCATCAGGGATTAGACCGTTGTCTAAACTGACATTAATCACCTCTTCAAAGCTTGCTCCGGGCGTAAAAATACTTGACGCAACCCGGGGTAGATTATTTTTGTACTGCTGATTAGACAATATGATTTTGTCTTGATCATCGTACAAACAGAACCCGTCTGACATCGCTTTTAGGGCTTCATTTAACTGCCCCTGGGTTCTACGTAATTTATCGTCAGCTTTGCTTCGCTCAAGCTGCAATAGATCCCGCTCCTTAACACTGTCTCTAAATAATGCAAGCGTCCTGGACATTGAACCAATTTCATCACTTCCACCGGTGGGAATTTTGGTATCCAGCTTGCCCTGTGTTACGTCGCTCATGGCGTTCACCAATTTACGTAACGGGGAGCGTATGGAATCAATAATAAACCCTGTCAACAACAGACCTAGTAAACTGCTTACAACAAGAATCCATACCGAATTTCTGGCGGACTGCCTGGTATCCGTTATTGTCTGCGAGATCTGACCAAGTGCGTTCGACTCCAGATCACCAACAACCGTCATCAGCAGATCATCCACCTTAACAATATGTTGTCGAGCCTGAGCCATCTGAGTGTTGCCCATCACTCTTTGCCTGTCAGTATAGGAATCCACAGCCTGCATGGACACATCGACCATCATCTCCACTTCAGATCGAATCTGATCAACCATATCCGGTTTAATTGGATGAAGCCTGACTAACGCTGCTTCCAGATTTTCCCTTGCAGATTCTGCTTCTATCTCGGAACGCACTAACAGACTTGCAGCAAGATCAGTTAGCCAGTATTTCAGATCACCAAAAGCTCTGCTTGCGGCGTTGGCAGTGGTAAGACTGGTTACCAATACCGATTCATCTGCAAGCGTCTGGGAGCTTTCGCTAATAACTCGATTGAGATACAGGTTTGATCCGAATAACGCTAGCAATAAGAAGACACTTAAAATAACGAGCCGGGTAACAATTGATAGCTTATTCAATGGATCGACAACTTAGCGGTTACTTGTAGAGTGTGACACTAATAGCCCCACCCAGGTCATCCAACTCACCACCCTCCTTCGGATAGCCAGTCACATCCAGTTCCCCTGATGGACTGCCATGGCAGGCAAGACAGGCCTCTCCGTAGTACTCCGGCACCATTACCCTGAAAGCACTGTTGTTATTTTCATCTGTGGTTAGCTCCGAATACAATTCTCCGCGACTCCAATCAGCCGCCAGAAATTTGGATTCAATTATTGAGCGCTCCCATTTGTCCGGTCGTGCTTTTCTGTTGCGAACAAGCTGTATTGGTGCGGTAACTTTAATTTCCGCGATCTGATCCATTTTCTCGCTAAAGCGTTCATTGGAAAGTTGAGCAAACACGGCAGGTACAAACCCCTTAAAGCCAATACCCTTTTTGTTTATCAGAATCTGGTTTTCGTCAATAATTTCCTCAATAGCTGCAAGCTGCGAATTTAGGATATTGTTTTCACGACTACCATCTGAGAATTGCTTCGGGTCCGGTTTACCCGCTTCATCAAGTCTGGCGAGGATACGCTCAATAATAACTGCACCACTCAGGCCTTTGTTGCCCACCAACGCGTTATTGATGTTGGGCTGCTGGCTGGCAATTTCGCTTCTCGCAGCACGCAGCACATCCGCCATGAGAAGTGCCATTGTAAGATCGGAGTCTGAAGTTTCGGCCTTATTGGGGGGCTCATTCTGGGCTTGAACAGGCGCTATCAATACAAGCGCCAACAGCGTAATGAGTTTAGCACCGGAGCGAAAACTCCATTGCGGAGCAGGCCATGTATCCGGCCTTATAACGGACGATCGAAACAGCCATAAAACCGACAACAGAAAATGCGATAGTTGGTCGGAAAGTCGCTTGCAATATCCAGTTGAACTGGAGATACCCGTTTCACCCACGGCACTAGTCCTTTAGTTAATCCATTAACGATGGTTGATTATAGGCGCTTATCAACAAGAGACACAACTGCGATACTTCCAGAACTGCGACTACCGGCCTGACACCGGATCAGCCATACCCGGAGGCAGCTTCATGAAAAATTAAACGCAGGCAGGAAACCAAAGCCTGCTGACCAGCACTTGTCATTGCGCTTTGACAAGTGCTTATGGCCAGTGTGCTTTTAGAATAGCGTTATCTCTGTTGAACGGTTGCCCGAACCACGCCACTTTTGACATTGCCTGCGAGGCTCGGGTCAATCCTAATACCCAGGTTAACGCTTTCAGTCTTACCAGCGGCCAGTGTTCCGTTCACTCTTTCTGTCTTCTCTACCAACCGCCCATTGACAGGGTAAATTACCTTCAACATCACGCCGTTAACATTCCGCGGTGTCGTGTTTTTGATGAGTATGCTCACTGTTCCGTCAGTGGCGACTCGTGGCTTGGTAGCAATGTACTTACCGGGATTAGACGGAAAATCAAGATCGATCAGTGACCCAAGTGCCTGCTTCCCGGCGGGACTGTCGTGACCGGCTGCCTTGGTATAATGCTCTACCGCTTGTTGCCGATTTCCACTCACACGTGCAATGTTGCCCAGAGCGTTATAGGCATTTGCCGTTGGCAGTAATTCAACACTTCGCGTTAATGATGCATTGGCAGTTCGGTAGTCGCGCAGCTCCTCACTGGCCAATCCCTTCTTCAGGTGGTAGTAAAAGAAGTTATCGTTCGCTCTTATCGCATTGTTGTAATGACCCAATGCTGCACGGGGGTTGTTTGACTCCGACTCCAGATCACCAAGCATCGAATGAAAATGCCCTTCATTAGGTTCGATACTGATTGCCCGCTGCACCAGCGCACGCGCCCGGGCAGTATCTTTTTCACTAAATGCCTTCTTGGCATCTTCATATGCATCGTAGGCGGGCTTTGCTTTAATGAGCCTGCTCATGGTTCTCTGATAAGTCTCACGCCCGCTTTCACCGTTTGCACCCAGTGCGGCAACCATTTTCTGATTGTTGGCTAACCGCTCCGCCGATGGCGGATGACTGGCAAACAAGCCGGTAAGAAAGTCCTGCCGACGATCCTTGGACAGCTCTAAAAAAGTTCGCTGCAGATCAACCGCACCCTGCGGGTTGTAACCTGCCTTAACCATGTACTGGATACCGTATCGGTCTGACTCACGCTCGGCGTCACGACCGTAGCGGGTATTAATTAACTGCGCCCCTACGCTCGCGCCCATTTGCGCAAGATTGGAATACTCTTTACCGGAGGTGGCAATCGTTGCCGCCATGAGGCCACCCTGGAGCAATACACCTCGGGTCATACCCTTGGCACCGTGTTTAGCCGCTGCGTGCACTACCTCGTGGCCGAGTACTGCTGCGAGCTCGGCCTCACTCTGAAGTTCGGTTAGCAAACCGCGATTGATCGCAATTTTACCGCCTGGCAGTGCCCATGCATTGGGTACGCCTGAGTTAATCACTTTAAATTCGTACGGCAGCTTGCGATCACTCACCGCTGCTACCCGTTGCCCGACTTTGTTGACATAGCGCTGAATCACAGGGTCTGCGAGGTAGTCGCCGCCCTGAGACTGACGTGAAGGCGCGTACTGCTGCTGTCCGACCTGGAGTTCCCAGTCTTCGCCGACGAAGCTCAGCTCGTTTTTACCAGTCACCGGGTTTGTTGAGCAGGCACTTACTCCCATTACCAGTGCCAGCAGTGCCAGCCGGGGTATGGTGAAAATTCTGAATCTAATCATGCGTTGAAATTCCAATCGTTTACTCGCCACAATATTACATAAGTAACTGACCAATAGCTGTATTTTGATGCCAGACCGTATTCATCCGGAGAAAATCGGTACCGCCGGACAGGCGCTGCCAAACAGAATGTAAGGCAAATTTGCGGAACATCTGCCGTGAATTTCAGCCGACCACTTGCCAATCAGTCACCCCGCCTGAGGCCCGAAATTGCTAGATTCCCCCCGGTTGAGACACTCGCAAAATGCCGTTTTCAGGCCCGGGTCGTCCGCGCCTGCCGGATGTCTCGCCGGATGGCGTCAAAAATGCTGTTGATTGGACATCAGTGTTCTCAAGGCTCTTCTCAGCCCCGGTCAACCTAGCTTCTGCAAGCAAACACCTTACTGGCGCAGGGTGAAAATTAAAGCTACCAACTGAAGTGCGGAATACACCCCGAATAAACTTATGAATAGTTTGAAATACAGAAAAGATATCGATGGGCTGAGAGCAGTGGCCGTGCTCGCTGTGTTGCTGTTCCACCTTGACCCGTCTTACCTGAGTGCTGGCTATCTCGGTGTGGATATCTTCTTTGTGATTTCCGGCTATTTGATTACTCGCATCGTGTATACAGAAGTCATGAGCGGTAAGTATACGTTTACAAACTTCTATGTTCGACGTTCAAAACGAATTCTTCCGCCGCTCTACTTTATGGCGATCCTTACCCTGATTGCCGGTTACTTCATTCTATTGCCGTACGATTTCTTTAAAACCGGGATATCGATACTCGGCGCAATACTGTTTGTCTCAAACATGCAGTTTGCACTGCGAACAGGCGACTACTTCTCCTCCGATTCCTCGGAGTGGCCAATGTTGCACACGTGGTCATTGTCAGTGGAAGAGCAATACTATTTTGTACTGCCAATAGCACTGATTATTTGCATCCGGTTTTTAAAGAAGATAAACCTGGTTATGATTCTGAGCGTCGTAGCGCTGGCAAGTTTCGTACTGGCCGAATACATGTCTGGAAAAAGTAACCTCGCCGGTATGAGTTACTACATTCTACTTACACGCATGGGGGAGCTACTGGTGGGTTCAGTGCTCGCTATCTTCCATGCCAAGGGTACATTCGAGAAAAGTAACTCCAACATACTTGCCTTAATCGCTGTCGCCGTATTAACGGCAACGCTGCTGTTTTTTAACAAACAACTCGTGTTCCCGGGGTTCTCGGCCCTGCTCGCCTGTATCCCTATCGCACTGATTATTCACAGCGAAGATACCTGGGTGAACAAAGCGCTCGAAAACAAAGTGGTTGTCTGGATCGGGCTGTTGTCTTACTCACTCTATCTGTTTCACTGGCCTGTGCTGGCATTTGCACGATACATTCTTAATACCACCGAGGGCTATCTACACCTGTCCCCCGGAGTTCAGGTAATTTGTCTGGTACTCATTTTCGCGCTGAGCATATTGTCGTACTATGCCGTCGAAAGACCACTGCGACGGTTCAATGTAACCGGTGTCAAAGCACTGGTCTGGTACTTTGTTATTCCAAGCGCGGCCCTGGCACTTCTGGCTGCCGGTGTGGTGCTAAAAAAAGGACTGCCAGATCGACTAAGCACTGACACTATTGATACGGCCTATCAGTTCAGCCACGTGAATAAAAACACTTGCCCGTCACTGGTGAATCTGGGGTGCGTTGGTGGTGATGAGAACAGTGAACAGCAAATTCTTCTATATGGCAATAGTCACGCGGAACATCACTTCGAAATGCTTTCACTGCTCGCCCGTGATAACAACATGCAATTGAAAATGTATGCGTCTGGCGGCTGTTCACCCACCTTGCAGTCAGCCAAGTGTAACTCCACAAAGTCTGCCTACATTGAAGAACTGCAGCAAGGTACCGAAATTTCCATTATTGCATTCAGATGGGATCAGAATTACGACAACGAAGAGTATCTGACCGAAGTAGACAACATTATAAAACTTGCTATGGCTGATTCGAAAAAAGTCATCGTCATGGCACAGCCACCACTACTGAACTTCAGCCCTGCGAAAGTTGCCAACTGTGACAGGCTTGGTGTGCCCTGCCCAAAACCAGCCAGCCCGATCAATGATCTGTATCCGGCCTATAACGATGCAGTCCGGCAAAGAGTCACATCACTCGGCGCTGAATTTTTTGATCCGTATACAGGTATAAACGATATCAGTCAGCTGTACAGTGATGACAAGCTGCTTTACTCAGACATGGATCATCTTTCTGTCTATGGCGGCAGATGGCTGTACGAACGCAAAAACGCACAGGCGGAGACGCTCTTCGAGTATTAAAGGAAATCACATACTGATATTCTGTTGAGGACGGTTATAACTCACGGATACTCAACATGACATTTTCTCTGGTCGCCCGCTGCAAAGACAGCGGCATGTTCGGCATTGCAATCTCATCGTCCTCACCTGCCGTGGCAGCACGATGTTCATGGGCAGAAGCCGGTGTAGGTGCAGTTGCCTCACAGAACGTAACCGACCCTTCACTTGGCCCTGCAACACTGGCGCTCATGAAAAACGGTGCAAGCGCCTCTGCAGCATTATCAGAGATAGCCTCAACCACACCCCATATAGATTATCGTCAGCTACTGGCAGTCGATAAAAACGGCGCTACACACATAATCTCAGGCAGCAAAGCCCTGGGCACGGTGGCGGAGCTTGCAAGTGACAACGCAGCATCAGCCGGTAACCTGCTTGACAACACAGCCGTGCCGGAAGCAATGACAGATGCGTTTCAAACTTCATCAGGGCATCTTGGGGACCGGCTGATTAACGCACTCACGGCGGGCCTTAACGCCGGTGGTGAGGCTGGTGCAGTCCACTCAGCAGGATTATTGATTGTGGATAACGTCAGCTGGCCAGTCGCAGAACTTCGCTGTGACTGGGCGCCTGATAGTTGCCCGATAAACAACATCACCGTCGCCTGGGAAGTTTATAAACCGCAACTTGCCGACTATACCCAACGAGCCCTCGACCCGACTCAGGCACCGAGCTATGGCGTTCCCGGCGACGAGTAGTGATAAGTAGTGAGTGACAAGCAGCGTGCGATGAGTGCTGAGCAATTTGATTACCAATCAACCAATTGCAATAACACCTTTCAAACTCATATTAATGCAACAGTTCTGATGCTTATTGACTCAGGTATTGGTTAATTTTCGGCGGCACAAATCCAGCCTCAATTTGCCTGTATTTTTCAATAATACTATCCGCAAGCGCGTCTGCTTCTTGCATTAACGACTTACAGCCACCGGAAGCGCCAAGCTCCTGCAATTCGGACTGAACTTCTATTGATGCATCTATACCCAGCTTGCCATGCTGACAGTGATAGGAGCGCAACGCATCACTGTATTGGGTCCATTGCGCTGCAAGTGCACGGTTGTTCGATACTAATTGCTCCGGCCAAAGTGGTAAGTGATAGCTCACTACAACGTTGGTTTCTATATTTGTTAACCTGCAACCCGCAACTCCAGGCTGTGAATCATAAGACCAGCTGATTGTCCAACGAGTGTTACCCTGGCCATTGTGTGCTGTCTGGACTCTAATCGAATTCAACAACTCTTCTACATTGTTACCGTCAATTATCGAATTGGCTTCCCGCTCTATAAAAGAGGGGGCAAGACTGCGCTGATTTGCATTAAACTGATGATTACAAACTGTGTTATCCGGCAGCGACGGTACACGAGCTGGAACCAGTGGCAACTGTTGCGAACAACCCGTCACAACAAGTATCCATATAACCGTAGAAGCCTGCCTAAAATTCATCTTGCTTTT